>NZ_JBFBAL010000003.1:0-577257 GCF_040682175.1 Streptomyces sp. NPDC051320 | reverse complement strand
CGCCCGGTTACATTCCGAACCCGGAAGCTAAGCCTTTCAGCGCCGATGGTACTGCAGGGGGGACCCTGTGGGAGAGTAGGACGCCGCCGAACAATCTTTCATCGTCAGCCCCCGAACTTCGGTTCGGGGGCTGACGTTTTTTTATGCCCCGACACCTCTCGTTCACGTGGGGCGACGAGCATGCAGGCATGAACACCGCGAGGTTTCTGAAGTCCGCAGGCCTGGGCCTCGGCGATGAGGTGATCTTGTCGGCCTACGCGGGCACCGAGACGGCCCAGTCCGTGGCCGCGGTCGGAGCAAGGCCCGTCTTCGTCGACATAGACCCGTCGAGTTACTGCATTGACCCCGAAGCGATTGCCGCCGCACTCACCTCCCGTACGGCGGCCGTCGTAGTGGCTTCCGTCTTCGGCTGCCCGCCGGATCTGGCCCGCATCAGCGAACTGGGACGTGCCCGCGGCCTGTTGATCGTCGGCGCCGGCGAAGTCGAGGACGACCCCGACGGGATCGCTCAACGCCGCTCCCATGCGGCGTTTCTGACCGCCCGTCTGACCGGCGTGCGTACCCCGGAAGCACACGAGGGCCACACCTACCAGCGGTACGTCGTCCGGGTACCGGGCAACGGCCGTCCCGATCGCGACGCGTTCGCCCGCGCATTGCGCGGCAGGGGCGTTGCCTGCGAGGTGCCGGTGCGGACACCGGTGCATCGGCAGCCGGCCTTTCGGGGAAGCCTTCGGCTGCCCGAGACCGAGCGGGCCGTCGACGAGACCTTGGCACTGCCGCTGCGGGGATCGCTGCGGCGCCGCGAGGTGCAGCGCATGGTCTCGTCCTGCAACGCACTAGGCGGCCTGCTTCCAACCAGCCTTTCGGGCCGGTGATGCAGCGAGCCGATGAACAGCGGCCGTGGCACGGAGCACCGAGGAGTTCGGGTATGATCTAGCTTGTTGCTGCGCCCCAATAGCTCAGTCGGTAGAGCGTCTCCATGGTAAGGAGAAGGTCTACGGTTCGATTCCGTATTGGGGCTCCGGAGAACAGAAGGGCCCTCGCCGGTCGGCGAGGGCCCTTTCTCGTTTCCAGCGGTCGGCCTGGGTGCCATCGGCCACCGCTTGGTCGACGGGACAGGACCTAGTCGGCGTGTGGTTCCGGGACACGCATCGCCAGGATTGCCATGTCGTCGGAGGCGGGTTCGGCGGCGAAGCGTTCCACCGCCCGCAGGATGCGTCCGGCGACCGCGCCGGCCGTCAGTCCTGTGCAGGTGCTGAGGACATCGGCCAAGCCGTCGTCACCGAGCATCCGGGCGCCCTCACGCCGTTCGGTGACCCCGTCGGTGACGCAGAGCAGCACATCACCCGGGTCGAGCGTCATGGACTGCTCGTAGAGCTCCAGGTCCTCCATGACGCCGAGCAGCGGCTGGGGCTCCGCCGCAGGTTCCACCGTGCCGTCCTGGCGCAGGCGCAGGGGGAGCGGGTGACCGGCACAGACCATCTTGAGCACCGCACTGCCGTCCTCCTGTGGCCACAACTCCCCATACAGGAGAGTCAGGAACCTGCTGCGGGAGCCCTCGTCGAGAATGGCCGCATTCAGCCGTTCCAGCACCGCCGGCCCGGCGAAGCCCTCGCGGGCGAGCAGGCGAAGGGCGTGCCGGGCCAGGCCCGTCACGGCCGCCGCCTCGGGGCCGGTACCGCAGACGTCGCCGATGGCGAAGCCGTACGCGCCGTCGTGGATCGGGAAGAGGTCGTAGAAATCGCCGCCGACCTCGTTCCCCTCGCCCGCGGCCCGGTAGATGACCTCGACTTCGACGTTGGGCACCTCGGGCAGACCGGGCGGAAGCAGACTGCGCTGCAGGGCCTGGCTGATGGCGGTCCGCTCCGAGTAGAGCCGGGCATTGTCGAGGGCGAGCGCCGCACGCCGGGAGAGGTCCTCCGCGAGTTCCAGGATCTCCTGGCGGAAGTGGTCGTCGGACGGTTTTCCGAGGGTGAGCATCCCGATGACGCGGTTACGGGCGACCAGCGGCAGAACCACCGTCTCCCCGCCGACCGCGGCGGCGGTCGCCAGCGTCGTCCCGATGCCGGAGCCGAGGGCGGGGCTCGAACCGAGGCCGAGGCTGCGCATCGAGGACGTGAGGGCCGCTTGGTGGGCGGCCTCCCCGGGAGCCGCCCAGATCCGGGCGCCCGGCGTGGGGACCGGTTCGGGCGGACTGATTTTGGACAGCAGGGCCTTGAGACCGTCGATCCGCTCCTCGTCCTCGTGCAAGACATAGGAGAGGTAAGGCTCGGACGACTGATCGGCGATGGTGTAGACGGCGCACCAGGCGGCCAGCGTCGGCACCGTCATCTGTGCCATCAGGGCCAGCGTCTGGTCCCGGTCGAGGGTGCCCGCGAGCAGGTCGGAGGCCTCGACCAGGAAGGACAGCGAACCGCGACGCAGCTTCTCCAGCTCCCCCAGACGGGCCGACTCGACGGCGAGGGCGATACGGTCGGCAGCGAACTGCAGACGCAGCGCCTCCTCGTTGGAGTACCGTCCGGGGGCTTCCGCCGAGATGCCCAGGGAGCCGGTGAGGCGCCCCTCGACCTTGAGCGGAACGGTGACCACCGAGCGCATACCCGTCCCGTTCAGCAGCGGGACAGCCCCGGGGACAGCGGCCAGATCCTCGTGAACGGCGGGCATACGGGCCGATCCGTACCGCCCTGCGCCGGTTTCCACCGGTACCCGGGCGAAACGCTGGCGGGCGGACGGCAGACCGGTGGTGGCCCGTACCTCCAGTTCCGTCTCGTCGTCGGTCGCCAGCAGCAGGAAGGCCGCGTCCGCGTCCAGCATGTCGCGCGCGCGTTCGACGGTTCGCTGCAGCAGGCCGTCGAGGTCGTCAGGGGCCGGTGAGCCGATGAAGACCTCGAAGGGGTCGGTGGTTCGGTGGTCGGCGAAGGTGTTGCTGCTGCTCTGTGGGGCGCGCTGCGGCGTCTGCAGAACGGCCCGTTCTTCGTCGCGCACCAGCAGACAGACAGTCGACGGTTCGCCTTCGGCGTCCCGTACCCGCAGGTGCGAGGCGTACACGGGGACGACTCGGCCGTCCGCGCCGCTGATGCCGTAGCTGCCCTCCCAGCGGGACAGCTGAAGGGCGTCGGCGATACCGGTACCGGTACCCGGCGTATGCGGCCACGCTGCGAAATCGGTCAGTTGCTTACCGATGACATGCTTGGCCGGATAGCCGAAAAGCACTTCGGCATCCTCGTTCCACGCCGAGACGGTGCCTTCCCGGTCGATCTGGATCACGGCCACCCGCACGTGCCCGTCGGCGACCGGCAGCATCGTCACCGGGAGCAGCGGGCCCGCGGACCGGGCGCCCACCGGGCGTTGCGGCAGATCGAGCTGGAACCACACCTGCTTCTCGGTGGGGGTGTACTCCACGCCCCAGCGTGAAGCCAGCGCGGCGCACAGCAGCAGTCCGCGGCCGCCCTCGCTGTCGGGGCTGCCGAAAGGCTGTCCCGCGCTCTGCAGCGGGACCTCTCGCTCCGGGTAGTGGTCGGCGACCTCGACGCGCACGGCTTCGTCCGACCGCAGGCAGAGGACATCCGCGGTGGTGCCGGCATGGACCACGGCGTTGGTGACCAGCTCGCTGGTGAGGACGACGGCGTCGTCGACGACGTCGGAGTACCCCCAGCCCTGCAGGGTGTCGCGGACGAAGGCGCGGGCCGTCGCCACGGACCGCCCGACTGGTTCGAAACTGGCAGCCGCCCGCGCGGTGATCACAGAACTCCTCAAACGCGTCTCGACGCCCGGCTCTGCCATATGCCCCGCCCCTCGGTGCCCGGTGGTAGTACTGGTGCCTCCGCCCCCGCCGGGCGGACCGGGGCGGTTGGACAGCCGGATGCCAGGTTACTTACCTTCGCAGTCCGTGCGGATGCCGGTCACGGGGTTTCCGCCCCGAAAGGGCGGGGACGGTATGCAAAGCTGCCGAACTGTTATGGCCTGGTTCCGCCGGGGTGAAACACTGGGCAAGTATCTCAAGACAGCCCGGGCAGTACGGCCAACCCCTGCGGGAGGGACACAGTGGAGTCTGGCACGGCGTCGCGTGGCAAGAACACGCGCGCAAAAAGCGGACAGTCCCCGAATAAGCGTCACAGTGGGACAACTGAGGTGGATACCGCCGCTCTGGGGAGACTCCTGACCGCGCTGGCCGCGATGCGGGACGGGAATTTCCGTCGGCGTCTGACGGTCTCCGGCGAAGGTCCGATGGCCGAGATCGCGGCTGTCTTCAACGAGGTCGCCGACCGCAATCTGCATCTGACGGGCGAGCTGGCCCGGGTGCGCCGGATGGTCGGGCGTGAGGGAAAGCTCACAGAAAGGCTGGAGACCGGAGCCCTCGAGGGGTCCTGGGCCGTCGCGATCGACGCGTCGAACGAACTGGTGGACGACCTGGCACGGCCGGTCTCCGAAGTCGGACGGGTGCTCTCGGCGGTGGCCGAGGGAGACCTGGAGCAGCGGATGGATCTGCGCTCCCAGGCGATGGACGGGGCGGAGCGGCCGCTGCGCGGCGAGTTCCTGAAGGTCGCCCGTACGGTCAACAACCTGGTCGATCAGCTCTCGGCGTTCACCGATGAGGTGACCAGGGTGGCGCTGGAGGTCGGTACCGAGGGCAAACTCGGCGGCCAGGCGCAGGTGCGCGGCATGTCCGGTTCGTGGAAAGACCTCACGGATTCCGTCAATACCATGGCGTACCGGCTCACCGCACAGGTACGTGACATCGCTCTCGTGACCACCGCGGTCGCCAAGGGTGATCTGTCGCGCAAGGTTACGGTCCACGTGGCCGGTGAGATGCTCCAGCTGAAGAACACCGTCAACACGATGGTCGACCAGCTGTCCTCGTTCTCCTCCGAGGTGACCCGCGTCGCGCGCGAGGTGGGTACGGAGGGTGAGCTCGGCGGCCAGGCCGTGGTACCCGGTGTGGCCGGAGTGTGGAAGGACCTCACCGATTCGGTGAACCTGATGGCCGGCAACCTGACGTCCCAGGTGCGGGGGATCGCCGAGGTCACGACAGCCGTCGCCAATGGTGACCTCTCGCAGAAGGTCACGGTGAGCGCGCGCGGCGAGGTCGCCCAGCTCGCCGAGACGATCAACCAGATGACCGAGACGCTGCGCACCTTCGCGGACGAAGTGACCCGGGTGGCGAGCGAGGTCGGCGCCGAAGGGGTACTCGGCGGGCAGGCCCAGGTGCCCGGTGCCGCAGGCACCTGGAAAGACCTGACCGACTCGGTCAACACCGTTTTCCGCAACCTCACCACGCAGGTGCGGGACATCGCCCAGGTCACCACGGCGGTCGCCAACGGCGACATGTCGCAGAAGGTCACGGTGGATGTGGCCGGCGAGATGCTGGAGCTGAAGAACACCGTCAACACGATGGTCGATCAGCTGCAGTCCTTCGGCTCGGAGGTCACCCGGGTGGCGCGTGAGGTCGGCGTCGAGGGCCGGCTCGGCGGGCAGGCCGAGGTGCCGGGTGCCGCGGGTACCTGGAAGGACTTGACCGACTCGGTCAACACGGCGTTCCGCAACCTCACCGGGCAGGTGCGGGACATCGCCCAGGTGACGACCGCGGTCGCCAACGGTGATCTGTCGCAGAAGGTCACGGTGGATGTGGCCGGCGAGATGCTGGAGCTGAAGAACACCGTCAACACGATGGTGGCGCAGCTGTCCTCCTTCGCCGACCAGGTCACGCGGATGGCGCGTGAGGTGGGCACGGAGGGCCGTCTCGGCGGCCAGGCCCGGGTGGACGGGGTCAGCGGTACCTGGAAGGAACTCACCGACTCCGTCAACTCCATGGCGGGCAATCTGACCTCTCAGGTGCGCCAGATCGCTCAGGTGACCACGGCGGTCGCGCGGGGTGACCTGTCGCAGAAGATCGATGTGGACGCGCGGGGCGAGATCCTCGAGCTGAAGAACACCATCAACACGATGGTCGACCAGCTCTCCGCCTTCGCGGACCAGGTGACGCGGGTGGCTCGCGAGGTGGGCACGGACGGCCGCCTCGGTGGTCAGGCGCAGGTACCGGGTGTGGCCGGCGTATGGCGTGATCTGACCGACTCGGTGAACGGTATGGCGGGCAACCTCACCGCTCAGGTCCGCAACATCGCGCAGGTCGCGACCGCGGTCGCCCGGGGTGACCTGTCACAGACGATCGACGTGGACGCCCGGGGCGAGATCCTCGAGCTGAAGAACACGCTGAACACGATGGTCGATCAGCTGTCCTCGTTCGCGGAGCAGGTCACGCGGGTGGCACGTGAGGTGGGCACCGAAGGAATTCTCGGTGGTCAGGCCGAAGTCCAGGGCGTGTCCGGTACGTGGAAGGACCTCACCCAGTCCGTCAACTTCATGGCGAACAATCTGACCTCCCAGGTGCGGAACATCGCGGAGGTCACCACCGCGGTGGCCAGGGGCGACCTCTCGAAGAAGATCACCGTTGACGCCAAGGGCGAGATCCTCGAACTGGTCACCACCGTCAACACGATGGTCGACCAGTTGTCGAGCTTCGCCGAGCAGGTGACCCGGGTCGCCCGTGAGGTGGGGACCGAGGGGATCCTCGGCGGCCAGGCCCGGGTGCGCGGGGTCACCGGTATCTGGGAGGACCTCAGCGACAACGTCAACCTGATGGCCAACAACCTGACCTCCCAGGTGCGGAACATCTCTCAGGTCGCCACCGCGGTCGCCAACGGCGACCTGACCAGGAAGGTCACCGTGGAGGCCCGGGGCGAGGTCGCCCAGCTCGCCGACACCGTGAACACCATGGTGACGACGCTCTCCTCGTTCGCCGACGAGGTGACCCGGGTGGCGCGTGAGGTGGGGACCGACGGCTCGCTCGGTGGCCAGGCCCGCGTACCCGGGGTGTCGGGTACATGGAAGGACCTCACCGAGTCCGTGAACTCGATGGCGTCCAACCTGACCGGCCAGGTGCGTCAGATCGCCACGGTCACCACGGCCATCGCCAAGGGCGACCTGACCAAGAAGATCGACATCGATGCCCAGGGAGAGATCCTGGAGCTGAAGACCACGATCAACACGATGGTCGACCAGTTGTCGAGCTTCGCCGAGCAGGTGACCCGGGTCGCCCGTGAGGTGGGGACCGAGGGCCAGCTGGGCGGTCAGGCGCGGGTGCGCGATGTGGACGGCACCTGGCGCGACCTCACCGAGTCGGTGAACGAGATGGCCGGAAACCTGACCCGTCAGGTCCGTGCCATCGCTGCGGTCGCCACCGCGGTGACCCGGGGTGATCTCAATCTGAAGATCGATGTGGACGCGGCGGGTGAGATCCAGGCGCTGCAGGACAACATCAACACGATGATCGCCAATCTGCGCGACACCACCGTCGCCAACAAGGAGCAGGACTGGCTGAAGGGCAACCTGGCCCGTATCTCCGGGTTGATGCAGGGCCGCCGCGATCTGGCTGACGTCGCGTCGCTGATCATGAGCGAGCTCACGCCGGTCGTCTCGGCCCAGCACGGTGCGTTCTTCCTGGCGATGGCGACCGGTAACACGGCCGAAGGCGGCGCGGCGGATGAGAACTCGTACGAGCTGCGGATGAGCGGCAGTTACGGATACTCCGCCGGCTCCATGCCGACGACCTTCCGGCCGGGTGAGACGCTCATCGGGACGGCGGCCGAGGAGAAACGGACGATCCTGGTGGAGAACGTGCCGCCGGGCTATCTCAGGATCTCCTCCGGTCTCGGGGAGGCGCCGCCCGCCCATGTGATTGTGCTGCCGGTGCTCTTCGAGGGGCAGGTTCTCGGGGTGATCGAGCTGGCGTCCTTCCAGCCCTTCACCCATATCCAGAAGGACTTCCTCAACCAGATCGCGGAGATGATCGCGACCAGCGTCAACACCATCAGCGTCAATACCAAGACCGAGGTGCTGCTCAAGCAGTCGCAGGAACTCACCGAGCAGCTCCGGGAGAGGTCGGCCGAACTCGAGAACAGGCAGAAGGCGCTCCAGGCGTCCAACGCCGAACTCGAGGAGAAGGCCGAGCTGCTGGCACAGCAGAACCGCGACATCGAGGTGAAGAACACCGAGATCGAAGAGGCCAGGCAGGTGCTCGAGGAGCGTGCCGAACAGCTCGCCGTCTCGATGCGCTACAAGTCGGAATTCCTGGCCAACATGTCGCACGAGCTGCGCACGCCGCTCAACTCGCTGCTGATCCTCGCCAAGTTGCTCGCCGACAACGCCGAGGGGAATCTCTCCCCGAAGCAGGTGGAGTTCGCCGAGACGATTCACGGCGCGGGTTCGGATCTGCTTCAGCTGATCAACGACATCCTGGATCTGTCCAAGGTCGAAGCGGGCAAGATGGATGTCAGCCCGACCAGGATCGCACTGGTCCAGCTGGTCGATTATGTGGAGGCGACCTTCCGGCCGCTCACCGCGGAGAAGGGTCTGGACTTCTCGGTGCGGGTCTCGCCGGAACTCCCCGCGACCCTGCACACCGATGAGCAGCGGCTGTTGCAGGTGCTGCGGAACCTGCTGTCCAACGCGGTGAAGTTCACCGACACCGGGGCGGTGGAGCTGGTGATCAGGCCGGCCGGTGCCAATGTGCCGACTGCCATCCGGGCGCAGTTGCTCGAAGCGGGCTCGTTGCGTGATGCCGAAGCCGATCTGATCGCCTTCTCGGTCACCGACACCGGCATCGGTATCGCGGCGAGCAAGATGCGGGTGATCTTCGAGGCGTTCAAGCAGGCGGACGGGACCACAAGTCGCAAGTACGGTGGCACCGGCCTGGGGCTGTCCATCAGCCGCGAGATCGCGCGGCTGCTCGGCGGCGAGATCCACGCGGCCAGCGAGCCGGGCCGAGGGTCGACGTTCACGCTGTACCTGCCGTTGCACCCCAGCGAGCTGCCGCCCCAGGGCTACCCCCAGCTCAGTCCGGGAGGTCTGGAGCGGGCGCCGGGCCACGGGCAGGACGAGAAGGCCACCGAGCCCGGTCAGAGCAACGGCATGGCCCCCACCGACGGCCAGGGCGGCCCCGCGGGTCTCCTGCGGCGCCGGCGCAAGGCGCTGGGTTCGACCCGACGTCCCGCGCTGACCACGCCGGCCACACCGGCGGCGGACGGCGCGGCGACGGAGGAGCCGCGGGCGGGGGACGGACAGGAGGCGCAGGAGCCGCGCCGGGTCTTCCAGTTCAACGGTGAGAAGGTGCTCATCGTCGATGACGACATCCGTAACGTCTTCGCGCTCACCAGCGTCCTCGAGCAGCACGGTCTCTCGGTGTTGTACGCGGAGAACGGCCGGGAAGGCATCGAGGTCCTTGAGCAGCACGATGACCTGACGCTGGTCCTGATGGACATCATGATGCCGGAGATGGACGGATACGCGACGACGACCGCGATTCGCCGGATGCCCCAGTTCGCCGGGCTGCCGATCATCGCGCTGACCGCCAAGGCGATGAAGGGCGACAGGGAGAAGGCCATCGAATCCGGGGCGTCCGACTATGTGACCAAGCCGGTCGATCCTGATCATTTGCTTACGGTTATGGAGCAGTGGATGAACGGGGAGTGATCGATTTCCGGGTGAGTGATCGCAACTTGTCGATTGCCTGCCGCAAAAGACGTGTGAGGTCCCCGCATCCGGGGAACCTTCTGGTCTTCCACCACGTTTCCGCTATGTGCACAGTGACAATGCGGTGACAGGGTGTGGCGACGGGCGGGGTGCGGTTACCATGACCGGCACAAGGACGGGCGGCGTAACGGAGCCGTTCCCTGGGGCGGCGCCCGGTGCACTTCCGGGACGAGGAGGACGGGCCATGGTGCAGAAGGCCAAGATCCTCCTGGTCGATGACCGGCCGGAGAATCTGCTGGCGCTGGAGGCCATCCTCTCTGCGCTCGATCAGACGCTGGTGCGGGCATCGTCAGGGGAGGAGGCGCTCAAAGCGCTGCTGACGGACGATTTCGCAGTGATCCTGCTGGACGTCCAGATGCCGGGCATGGACGGATTCGAGACGGCCGCACATATCAAGCGGCGGGAACGGACCCGGGACATCCCGATCATTTTTCTCACCGCGATCAACCACGGGCCGCACCACACCTTCCGCGGTTACGCCGCGGGGGCGGTGGACTACATCTCCAAGCCCTTCGACCCGTGGGTGCTGCGCGCGAAGGTGTCGGTCTTCGTGGAGCTGTACATGAAGAACTGCCAGCTGCGTGAGCAGGCGGCGCTGCTCCGGCTGCAGCTGGAGGGAAACGGCCACGCCATCGGTGACACCAAGGAGCCCGCCGGACTGCTCGCCGAACTGTCCGCGCGGCTGGCGGCGGTTGAGGAGCAGGCCGAGGCGCTCACCAAGCAGCTCGACGACGAATCGGCGGATGCCGCGGCGGTGGCCACGGCGGCGCATCTGGAACGCAAGCTCACCGGTCTGCGGAGGGCTCTCGATGCGCTGGAGCCGGGGGCGGGCGGCCCTGCCGCCTCTCTTCCGTCCCAGAACTGACGGGCATCGCGGAACTGACGGACTGTCCGGCTGAAATCCCGTCAAGAGGCCCGTTTGCCGCGCGACACGAACGGGTGAAGCGGTAAGCACACGTGTCCGTTGCCGTGGACACCGGTAACCTCGGCACCATGGCCCCACGTACGTCCGGCAAAGGTTCCCCAGGTACGGCGGGCGCCGCGAAGCCGCGCACCGGCCGTACGGCGGGCGCAGCCAAGAACGCGGTGCCCGCGAAGAAAGCTGCTGCCAAGAAGACCGCTGCCAGGAAACCGGCTGCCAAGAGGGCCGCACCCGGCACTAGGGCGCCGGCCAGGAAAGCAGCCGCCAAACCGCTGCCGAAAGCTGCTCCGAGCCCGACCGGAGGTGTCTACCGGCTGGTCAAGGCAGTGTGGCTGGGACTCGCCCACGGCGTCGGGGCCCTCTTCCGCAGCATAGGACGCGGCGCGAAGGGGCTCGACCCCGCTCACCGCAAGGACGGCCTCGCGCTGCTGCTGCTCGGCCTCGCGCTCGTGGTGGCGGCAGGGACCTGGTCGAATCTGCACGGCCCGGTGGGCGATCTCGTCGAGATGCTGATCACCGGTGCCTTCGGTCGGCTCGATCTGCTGGTGCCGATACTGCTGGGCGCGGTGGCGGTACGGCTGATTCTCTATCCGGAGCGGCCGGAGGCCAACGGGCGGATCGTCATCGGACTCTCCGCGCTGGTCATCGGCGTGCTCGGACAGGTGCACATCGCCTGCGGCGCGCCGGGACGCGGGGACGGTACGGCTGCGCTGCAGGACGCGGGCGGGTTGATCGGCTGGGCCGCGTCCAAGCCGCTGATCTTCATGATGGGCGAGGTTCTCGCCGTGCCGCTGCTTCTGCTGCTCACCGTCTTCGGGCTGCTGGTCGTCACCGCCACCCCGGTGAACGCCATCCCGCAGCGGCTGCGGACGCTGGGCGTGACGCTCGGCATCATCGCCGCCGCACCGGACGACAGCCTGGCGGATGACGACGAGCGGTTCGACGACGAGCGATATGACGAGCAGTGGCGCGAGGCGCTGCCCGGCGGCTCCCGACGTTCGCCCGCACGGCGTGGCGAATCCACCGACGGTTACGACCCCGGTCACGCGGAGGAGGAGGCGCTCGTCAAGCGCCGCCGTCCGCGCAGGCCGTCGGTGCAGCCCGCGCCGGGCCGGGCGATGGACGCGGTGGATGTGGCGGCTGCTGCCGCAGCGGCGCTGGACGGGGCCGTGCTGAACGGGCTACCGCCCTCGCCGCTGGTCGCCGACCTGACCCAGGGCGTGGCCGTGGACCGCGACCGGGCGGCGGGTACCGCGTCGCCATCGCTCTCGGCATCCGTGCCGCCGGCCCGGGAGGCCGCCAGGCCGGTCCCGTCCGAGGAGTCCGGAGCGACGCCGGTACCCGATCTGACGAAGGCGGCCCCGAAGCCGTCACAGCCGCTGCCTTCCCGGGCGGAACAGCTTCAGCTCGCAGGCGACATCACGTATGCGCTGCCCTCGCTCGACCTGCTGGAACGCGGCGGACCCGGCAAGACCCGCAGCGCAGCCAACGATGCGGTCGTCGCCTCGCTGTCGAACGTCTTCATGGAGTTCAAGGTGGACGCCGCGGTCACCGGCTTCACCCGCGGACCGACGGTCACCCGGTACGAAGTGGAGCTGGGCCCGGCCGTGAAGGTGGAGCGGATCACCGCGCTCACCAAGAACATCGCCTACGCGGTCGCCAGCCCCGACGTGCGGATCATCTCGCCGATCCCCGGCAAATCGGCGGTCGGCATCGAGATTCCCAACACGGACCGCGAGATGGTCAATCTCGGCGATGTACTGCGTCTGGCGGATGCGGCCGAGGACGAGCACCCGATGCTGGTCGCACTCGGCAAGGACGTGGAGGGTGGCTACGTGATGGCCAATCTCGCCAACATGCCGCACGTCCTGGTGGCGGGCGCGACCGGGTCGGGAAAGTCCTCCTGCATCAACTGCCTGATCACCTCGGTGATGATAAGGGCGACCCCGGAGGACGTCCGGATGGTGCTGGTCGACCCCAAGCGGGTGGAGCTCACCGCGTACGAAGGCATTCCGCACCTCATCACCCCGATCATCACCAACCCGAAGAAGGCTGCCGAGGCTCTCCAGTGGGTCGTGCGCGAGATGGACCTGCGCTATGACGACCTCGCGGCCTACGGCTACCGGCACATCGACGACTTCAACCAGGCCGTGCGCAACGGCAAGGCCAAGGCGCCGGAGGGCAGCGAGCGGGAGCTGTCGCCCTACCCGTATCTGCTGGTGATCGTCGACGAGCTGGCGGACCTGATGATGGTCGCGCCACGTGACGTCGAGGACTCGATCGTCCGCATCACCCAGCTGGCGCGCGCCGCAGGCATCCATCTGGTGCTGGCCACGCAGCGGCCTTCGGTCGATGTCGTCACCGGCCTGATCAAGGCGAATGTGCCCTCGCGGCTCGCCTTCGCCACGTCCTCGCTGGCCGACAGCCGGGTCATTCTCGACCAGCCGGGTGCCGAGAAGCTGATCGGCAAGGGCGACGGGTTGTTCCTGCCGATGGGGGCGAACAAGCCGACCCGTATGCAGGGCGCCTTCGTGACCGAGGAGGAAGTCGCCCTGGTCGTCCAGCACTGCAAGGGCCAGATGGCACCGGTCTTCCGCGAGGACGTGGTGGTCGGTACGAAGCAGAAGAAGGAGATCGATGAGGACATCGGCGACGACCTGGACCTGCTGTGCCAGGCGGCCGAGCTCGTGGTGTCCACCCAGTTCGGCTCGACGTCGATGCTCCAGCGCAAGCTCCGGGTCGGCTTCGCCAAGGCAGGCCGGCTGATGGATCTGATGGAGTCCCGGAACATCGTCGGCCCCAGCGAAGGGTCCAAAGCCCGCGATGTCCTGGTGAAACCGGACGAAATAGATGGCGTACTCGCCGTGATCCGTGGAGAGGCTCATCCGTAACCGGTCGGCGGGCAACCGTTGCACCCGGTCGTACGTCAAGTTGAGAAGAGGCCGGGAATGTTCCCTCGTCAGGCCGTCCGGCGGTCATCCGACCATCGGCAGGTCCGATGGCGTACAAATCCGTCCTCCGGTTGCCCCACCTTTTCCCCGCCCCCCTAGACTGAACATCCAGCAGGTGGCTCACGCTCGAAAGGCGCCCCCGTGTCCATCGGCAACTCCCCCGAAGACGACCGGCCTTCGATCGGTCACATCCTCCAGCAGGCCCGGGTCGCCGCGGGTCTGACGGTCGACGAGATCAGTTCCTCCACACGGGTGCGCATCCCCATCGTGCACGCGATCGAACAGGACGACTTCTCCCGCTGCGGCGGCGACGTGTACGCCCGCGGTCATATCCGTACCCTCGCCCGCGCCGTCGGCATCGATCCCGCGCCGCTCGTCGAGCAGTTCGACGCCGGGCACGGCGGGCGTCCCGCACCCACCCCGGCGGCGCCGCTCTTCGAGGCGGAACGCATCAGGCCGGAGCGGCGGCGCCCCAACTGGACGGCCGCGATGGTCGCGGCGATCGTCGTCGTGGTCGGTTTCGTCGGCTTCACCCTGTTCAACGGCGGCAGTGACGGCCGGCAGAAGGACCCGGTCGCCGAGGGCCCCACGACCACCGGCAAGCCGAAGCCCAGCCCCAGCAAACCCGCCGACCCGAAGCCCGATCCCTCGGACAGCGCCATCGCGGCGGTGCCCAAGGACAAGGTGACGGTCAAGGTTTCCGCGGTCGACGACAAGAGCTGGATCTCGGCGAAAGCGCACAACGGCAAACTGCTCTTCGACGGGACTCTCGCCAAGGGCGATTCCAAGACCTTCACCGACGAGCAGCAGGTCGATCTGATCCTCGGCAACGCGGGGGCCATCCAGCTGTTCGTGAACGGCAAGGACGTCCAGAACGACTTCCAGCCCGGCCAGGTCGAGCGGCTCTCGTACACCAAGGGCGACCCCGAGGCCGGCTGATCACCCTCGAGGATCGGGTATGGGCCAGGACAAAGTAGTCTTGAGCCCATGCCCGAACGCCGTACCGTCGCCCTTGTCACTCTTGGCTGCGCCCGTAACGAGGTGGACTCGGAGGAGCTCGCAGGCCGCTTGGCAGCGGACGGCTGGGACCTCGTCGAGGACGCCGCCGCCGCGGACGTGGCCGTCGTCAACACCTGTGGGTTCGTCGAGGCCGCCAAGAAGGACTCCGTAGACGCCCTGCTCGAAGCCAATGACCTCAAGGATCACGGCCGCACCCAGGCCGTCGTCGCGGTCGGCTGCATGGCCGAGCGCTACGGCAAGGATCTCGCCGAAGCCCTCCCGGAGGCGGACGCGATCCTCGGCTTCGACGACTACGCCGATATCTCCGACCGGCTCCAGACCATCCTCAACGGCGGCATCCACGCCTCGCACACCCCGCGCGACCGGCGCAAGCTGCTGCCCATCAGCCCGGCCGAGCGCCAGGACGCGGCCTCGGTCGCTCTGCCCGGCCACGCTCAGGACGTCGCTCCGGAGGACCTTCCGGAGGGCGTCGCCCCGGTATCCGGCCCCCGGGCGCCGCTGCGTCGCCGTCTCGGCAGCAGCCCGGTCGCCTCGGTGAAACTGGCGTCCGGCTGTGACCGACGGTGCTCCTTCTGCGCCATTCCCTCCTTCCGCGGGTCCTTCATCTCACGGCGGCCGTCCGACGTCCTCGGTGAGACCCGCTGGCTCGCGGAACAGGGCGTGAAGGAGGTCATGCTGGTCTCCGAGAACAACACGTCGTACGGCAAGGACCTCGGCGACATCAGGCTGCTGGAGACGCTGCTGCCCGAGCTCGCCGAGGTAGCGGGTATCGAGCGGGTCCGGGTCAGCTATCTGCAGCCCGCGGAGATGCGCCCGGGACTCATCGACGTACTGACGTCCACGCCGAAGGTCGCGCCCTACTTCGATCTGTCCTTCCAGCACTCGGCGCCCGGCGTGCTGCGCGCGATGCGGCGCTTCGGGGACACCGACAGGTTTCTGGAGCTGCTGGACACCATCCGCGGCAAGGCGCCGCAGGCCGGCGTGCGGTCCAATTTCATTGTGGGCTTCCCGGGGGAGAGCGAGGCAGATCTGGCTGAACTGGAGCGCTTCCTCACCGGGGCGCGGCTCGACGCCATCGGAGTTTTCGGCTATTCCGACGAGGACGGCACCGAGGCGGTCGGCTACGAGAACAAACTGGACGCCGAGGTCATCGCGGAGCGACTCGCGCGCGTCTCCCGACTCGCCGAGGAACTGACCGCGCAGCGGGCCGAGGAGCGGCTCGGGGAGACTTTGTCGGTCCTGGTCGAGTCCGTCGACGAGACCGAGGGTGCGGTGGGCCGGGCGGAGCACCAGGCGCCCGAGACGGACGGCCAGGTGATCCTCACGTCGAGCGAAGGACTCGCACCCGGCCGTATGGTCGTGGCCAAGGTGGTCGGTACCGAAGGCGTCGACCTGGTGGCCGAGTGTCTCGGTGAGGAGGCGGGCAGATGACCGGAGTCCCGGCATCCGCCGCCGGCGGTACCGGTGCGAAGCCGGCGCCAGGTGGCAAGCTGGGCGCTGCGGCCGTCCCTCAGGCCGGGCTGTGGAACGTCGCGAATCTGCTGACCATGGTGCGGCTGGTGCTGGTACCCGGGTTCGTGGTGCTGCTGCTGCACGAGGGTGGCTACGACCCGGTCTGGCGGGCCTACGCGTGGGCGGCCTTCGCCGTCGCCATGATCACCGACATCTTCGACGGACATCTCGCGCGGACGTACAACCTGGTCACCGACTTCGGGAAGATCGCGGACCCCATCGCCGACAAGGCGATCATGGGAGCCGCACTGGTCTGCCTGTCGTATCTCGGCGATCTGCCCTGGTGGGTGACGGGCGTCATTCTCTTCCGCGAGCTGGGCATCACCCTGATGCGGTTCTGGGTGATCAGGCATGCGGTCATTCCGGCCAGCCGTGGCGGAAAGCTGAAGACGCTCGCCCAGGGCGCGGCAGTCGGTATGTACGTGCTGGCGCTGACCGGGCCGCTCGCTTCGCTGCGCTTCTGGGTGATGGCGGTCGCCGTGGTACTGACCGTGGTGACCGGGCTGGACTATGTGCAGCAGGCCGTGACGGCGCGACGCCAGGGGCTTGCGGCGGAGCGGGCCGTGCGGTGAGTACGGCGTCCCGGGTGCTGGAGCTGCTGGCCGGACGAGGGGAGACCCTTGCCGTCGCCGAGTCGCTGACCGGCGGCCTGGTGGCCGCGGAGCTCACCTCGGTGCCGGGTGCTTCGCAGGTGTTCCTCGGGTCTGTGACCGCCTATGCGACCGCGCTGAAGCAGGAGATTCTCGGCGTCGATGCGGATCTGCTCGCGGATCGCGGCGCGGTCGACGCGGACGTGGCACGCCGGATGGCGGTCGGCGTACGACGGGTACTCGGCGCCGACTGGGGAGTGGCGACCACGGGGGTGGCCGGTCCCGAGCCGCAGGACGGGCAGCCCGTCGGCACGGTGTATGTGGCCGTTGCCGGCCCCCGGGGCGTGGAGAATCTGTCGCTCCTGCGATTGAACGGGGGCAGGGCGGACATCCGTAAAGAGAGCGTACGAAGCGTTCTTGAGCTGCTCTCCGGCGAACTCCGCGCATATGCGGGGGCACAGGATACGGAACAGAACGGGGGGAATTGATGTTTGCAGCCCTGAGTGAACACGACATCGCTCCCCGCACGGCCGCGGCGCAAGGCGGTACGGTGGGGCGAGAAGGATGCGGTTACGCGGTCCGAGGAGGGAGCCACCGATGATTCTGCTCCGTCGCCTGTTGGGTGACGTGCTGCGTCGGCAGCGCCAGCGCCAGGGCCGTACTCTGCGCGAAGTCTCCTCGTCCGCCCGAGTCTCACTCGGTTATCTGTCCGAGGTGGAGCGGGGGCAGAAGGAGGCATCCTCCGAACTGCTCTCCGCGATCTGCGACGCGCTTGACGTACGGATGTCCGAGCTCATGCGCGAAGTGAGTGATGAACTCTCGCTCGCCGAGCTGGCCGAGTCGGCAGCGGCCAGCGAGCCCGTGCCTGCGCCGGTACGCTCAATGCTCAACTCCGTCTCCGTGACATCGGTGACGGGTGTTCCGACCGAACGAGTGACGATCAAGGCGCCCGCCGAAGCGGTGGATGTCGTCGCTGCCTAGCACTTGCCTCAAAGGTTCCGGCCGGTCCTTCGGGACCGGCCGGAGCTTTTTTTGTCGCTCGTCCTTGAATGTCCGCCTTGTGGGTATATGTGCGATGGTGGAGTCAACAGACCGACGCACGGGAGGATCTCGCATGTCTGGCGTGAAGAGCCCTCTGTCCGAGGCCGATCAGAAGGTGGTGGGCGAGGCCCTGCAGGGGGCGCTCGCGGACCTCGTCGATCTCTCCCTGGTGGCCAAGCAGGTGCACTGGAATGTGGTGGGGCCACGCTTCAGGTCGGTGCATCTCCAGCTCGACGAGGTCGTCGACACGGCCCGGCAGTACACGGATGCGGTGGCCGAGCGGTCGTCGGCGGTCGGTGTCACCCCGGACGGGAGGGCCGGCACGGTGTCCAGGACCAGCGCTATCGGCGAGGCGCCGCAGGGCTGGATCAAGGACGTCGATGCCGTGCGGATCCTGGTGGAGGCACTCGGCGCCGTCATCAGCGGGACGCGGGAACGGATCGCAGCCACCGCCGTCCCCGACCCCGTCACCCAGGACCTGCTGATCGGAGTCGCCGCCGATCTCGAGAAGCATGCCTGGATGTTCCAGGCGGAAAGCGCATAGCGGTTGCGGCCATGAGACGGCGCCGGATAGCCGGGCTACTGGTGTCCGTGCTGGTCACCGGGGTGTGGGGGTGGGCTGTGCTGCGGGTGGTCGTGACCCCCGGTGACACCGGGCCGCTGGAGAGCGCGGTGGCGGCGGGGGGCTGGGGCCTCAGCCTGCTGCCCATACATGTCGTCGCGGTGCCTGTCAGGGCACCGCGACGATGACGTGAGCCGCGGTCACGGCGTCGGTCCTGTCTGGCACCGCGGACACCAGTAAGTGGGACGCTCGCGGCTGCCGTCGCCCTGTCCGGCCCTGCGCACCGAGGTTCCGCAACGCAGGCAGGGGCGGGGCGCCCGGCCGTAGACGTACAGGCGCTGATGGGGCAGCCCGGTGGTCATTCGGACCGGACGGTCGCGGTTCGCTTCCAGGAGCTTCTTGGCCACGGTCACGATCCGCTGGGGCGAGGGGGCCTCGCCGAGCGGCAGCCACGGAGTGACGCCGAGCACGAAACAGATTTCCGACTTGAAGATGTTGCCGATACCGGCAAGATTGCGCTGGTCGAGGAGTGCCTCGCCGAGCGGGCGATCCGGGGCGGCCAGGAGATTGCGCAGGGCCCTGTCCGGGTCCCAGTCGGGGCCGAGCAGATCCGGGCCCAGGTGGCCCACAGCGTTGCTCTCCTGGGGCGTACGCAGGAGCTCGAGCACCGGAAGCCGGTAGCCGACCGCGCTGTGTTCCGCGGTAGCGAGGACCGCGCGGATCTCGTGGGCAGGGCCGCCGCGCCAGCGCTCGCCCGCGACGTAGACCAGCCAGGCACCGTCCATCCGCAGATGGCTGTGCAGGCTGATATCCCCCTCGATCCGCATGAGCAGGTGTTTGCCACGCGAGACGACGCCGAGCACCGTGCGTCCCGTGAGGTCGGCGGTGGCGAAGCGGGGCACGCGCAGGTCGGACCGGGTCAGGACCCGGTTGGCGAGAGCCGTATGCAGACGCCGCGCCGTCTGTGCGACGTTGTCTCCTTCGGGCATGCCCACCATGATGCGCGGTGGGAACCGGCGGTGTCGTGCCGGTCCCGGCGGGGTCAGGCTCGCAGCCGCAGCCCCCGCGGGGTGGCGACGAAACCCGCCGCCTCCAGCGTCCGGCCCACGTCGGACGTCAGAGCGGAGACACCGTTGGTGCGCTCCACGGTGACTGTGCCCAGGGCGCCGGCCCGGGCGGATGCGGCCAGCGCCTGCCCGGCGGCTGCCAGCCGGGGGTCATCCGGCTCCGTCGGCCAGGCCAGCAGGCTCTTGCCGCCGCGCTCCATGTAGAGGATGAGTTCGCCGTCCACCAGCACGACCAGCGATCCTGCCTTGCGTCCAGGTTTGTGGCCGGCGCCGCCGGGGGCCTCCGGCCATGGCAGCGCCGCCCCGTAGGCGTTCGCCGGGTCCGCGGCCGCGAGTACCACCGCACGCCCCGGCGGACCCCCCTCCGTACGCTCCCGGGCGGTCGCCGCCGCCCGCAGCCGGTCCACGGCCCCGTCCATCGCGAACTGGGCCGCGCCCAGGCCTTCGACGACATAGCCCCGGCGTGCCTGGCCACTGTCCTCGAATGCCGAGAGGATGCGGTAGATGGCGGAGAATCCGCCCTCGACCCCCTCGGCGGCTACCGCGCCCCGGGTCACGACGCCGTGCCGGTCGAGCAGCGTGCGGGCCAGGGCGTGGGCGCGATGGGTGGCTTCGGGCTCGGCGGCAGGCAGTACGGACCACCGGCCGGCGACGGTCGGTGGTCCGGTACGGGAAGCGGGGCGGGCGGCAGCGGTGAGCGAGCCGTAACGGCCGCGGGGGACCGTCCGCCGCGCCCGGTGCGCGGTGGATCCCGCGGTGCGGCCGGAGCCGAGCAGGGAGCGGAGCGGAGCCAGTGAGTCGTTGGTGAGGCGGCCGGACCAGGCCAGCTCCCAAACGGCGTCGGCCAGTTGAGGGTCGGTGCAGTCCGGATGGGTGGTGGCGCGTACCTCGTCGGCGATCTGGCGGAAGAAGAGACCGTACCCGGGCGAGAGGACCTTGAGCACGGACTCATGGAGCGCGCTCAGCTCCAGTGGGTGCGGTGGGGGGACGAGCAGCGGGGCGGCATCCGCGAGATACAGCGAGATCCAGCCGTCCTTGCCGGGCAGCGCGCCCGCCCCCGCCCAGATGACCTCGCCGGTGGTGGTCAGTTCGTCGAGCAGTGTGGGGGTGTAGCCGGCCACCCGGGCAGGGAGGACCAGCCTCTCCAGTGCGGAGGCCGGAACGGGGGCTCCCTGCAGCTGTTCGACGGCCCGGGCCAGGCCGTCGATACCGCGCAGGCTGCTGCCGTCGAGGTGCTGCCACTGGGGGAGGAACGCGGCGAGAGCGGCGGGAGCCACCGGTTCGAGCTCCTGGCGCAGGGCGGCCAGCGAACGCCGGCGCAGTCGGCGCAGCACGGTGGCGTCACACCACTCCTGACCGATCCCGGACGGGTGGAACTCGCCCTGCACGACCCGGCCCGCGGCGGCGAGGCGCTGCAGGGCGCCGTCGGTGACCGCCGTGCCGAGGCCGAAACGGGCTCCGGCATCGGACGAGGTGAAGGGACCGTGGGTGCGCGCGAACCGGGACAGCAGATCGCCGAGCGGATCCTTCACCGGCTCGGTGAACGCTTCCGGCACGCCCACCGGCAGCGCCGTGCCGAGCGCGTCACGCAGCCGGCCTGCATCCTCGATCGCCGCCCAGTGGTCCGCGCCGGCGATACGGACCCGGATGGCGCGGCGGGATTCCGCGAGGCCGAGGGCCCAACCGGGATCCGCCCCGCGGGCGGTCAGCTCCGCGTCGGTCAGCGGTCCGAGCAGTCTCAGCCGGTCGGCGACACCCTCGATGTCCTTGATCCGCCGGTCCTCGGTCAACCACTGGAGTTCACTCTCCAGCTCCTCGAGCACGTCGGCGTCGAGCAGTTCGCGCAGCTCCGCCTGGCCGAGCAGTTCGGCCAGCAGACGTGAATCGAGCGACAACGCGGCGGCCCGCCGCTCGGCGAGCGGTGAGTCCCCCTCGTAGAGGAACTGGGCGACATAGCCGAAGAGCAAGGAACGGGCGAACGGCGAGGGCTCCTGGGTGGTGACTTCGACGAGCCGGACCCGCCGTGACTCGATGTCGCCCATCAGCTCGGTGAGCCCCGGCACGTCGAAAACGTCCTGAAGACATTCCCGGACCGCTTCCAGCACGATCGGGAACGAGCCGAATTCGCCCGCCACCTGCAGCAGTTGTGAGGCGCGCTGACGCTGCTGCCACAGCGGGGTCCGCTTGCCCGGGTTGCGGCGCGGCAGCAGCAGGGCACGCGCCGCGCACTCACGGAACCGTGCGGCGAAGAGTGCCGAGCCGCCGACCTGGTCGGTGACGACCTGTGCGACTTCGCCCTTGTCGAAGGCGACGTCGGCGGCTCCCAGTGGGGCTTGCTCGCTGTCGTACTCGGCGCCGAGCGGCTGGGTCTGCGCGACGGGGTCACTGTCCAGCAGATCGAGGCCCATGAGGTCGGCGTCCGGCAGCCGCAGCACCAGGCCGTCGTCGGCGTGCATCACCTGGGCGTCCATGCCGTAGCGCTCGGACAGCCTGGCGCCGATGGCCAGTGCCCACGGGGCGTGTACCTGTGCTCCGAACGGGGAGTGGACGACGACCCGCCAGTCACCCAGCTCGTCCCGGAATCGCTCGACGACAATGGTGCGGTCGTCGGGGATGTGGCCGCAGGCGCGGCGCTGTTCGTCGAGATAGGACAGCACGTTGTCCGCGGCCCAGGTGTCGAGGCCGGCGGCGTGCAGCCGCTCGCGGGCACGGTCGGGCTTCAGGGCACCGACCTCGCGCAGGAAGGCGCCCACCGCGCGGCCCAGCTCCAGCGGACGGCCCAGCTGGTCGCCCTTCCAGAACGGCAGCCGCCCCGGCACACCCGGCGCGGGGGTGACCAGCACGCGGTCCCGGGTGATGTCCTCGATGCGCCACGAGGTGGTGCCGAGGGTGAACACATCCCCCACCCGGGACTCGTAGACCATTTCCTCGTCGAGCTCGCCGACCCGGCCGCCGCCCTTCTTGGGGTCGGCGCCGGCGAGAAAGACACCGAAGAGTCCGCGGTCGGGGATGGTGCCGCCGGAGGTGACGGCGAGGCGCTGCGCCCCGGGACGGCCGGTGATCGTACCGGCGACGCGGTCCCAGACCACGCGGGGGCGCAGCTCGGCGAACGCGTCGGAGGGGTAACGTCCGGCGAGCATGTCGAGGACCCCGGTGAAGGCCGACTCGGGAAGTGCCGCGAAGGGGGCCGCCCTGCGGACCACCGCCAGCAGATCGTCGGCCTGCCAGGTGTCGAGGGCGACCATCGCGACCAGCTGCTGGGCGAGTACGTCCAAGGGGTTGGAAGGGACCCGAAGCGACTCGATCGAACCGGTCCGCATGCGCTCGGTGACCACAGCGGCCTGCACCAGGTCGCCCCGGTACTTCGGGAAGACCACACCGGTGGACACCGCACCGACCTGGTGTCCTGCACGGCCGACCCGCTGCAGACCGGAGGCGACGGACGGCGGTGACTCGACCTGGATGACGAGATCCACCGTGCCCATGTCGATGCCCAGCTCAAGGCTGGAGGTGGCGACCACCGCAGGCAGCCGGCCTGCCTTCAGGTCCTCCTCCACCTGGGCACGCTGTTCCTTGGACACCGAACCGTGGTGTGCCCGGGCGAGCAGTGCGGGTGCCCCCCTGGCCGCGCCTGCCTCCGCCATGATCTCGGCGGGCGAGTGCGCCTCCGGCAGGGGCTCGCCGGTGGCCCTCTCGTAGGCGATCTCATTGAGCCGGTTGCACAGGCGCTCCGCCAGACGACGGGAGTTGGCGAACACGATGGTCGAGCGGTGGGACTGCACCAGATCGGCGATGCGCTCCTCGACATGAGGCCAGATCGAGGGCTTCTCGGCCTTGTCCGGGTCGATGTCGGAGGCGGGGGAGCCGCCCAGCTCGCCCAGATCCTCGACCGGGACGACGACCGAGAGAGCGAATTCCTTGCCGGACGGCGGCTGGACGATCTCCGCCTTGCGCTGCGGGGACAGGAACCGCGCGATCTCGTCCACCGGCCGGACCGTCGCGGAAAGCCCGATACGACGGGCCGGCCGGGGCAGCAGCGCGTCCAGCCGCTCAAGCGACACGGCGAGATGCGCACCGCGCTTGGTGCCGGCCACGGCGTGCACTTCGTCGAGGATCACCGTCTCGACACCGGCCAGCGCATCCCGGGCCGAAGAGGTGAGCATCAGAAACAGTGACTCGGGGGTGGTGATCAGGATGTCCGGCGGCTTCGTCGCCATCGAACGCCGCTCGGCCGCCGGGGTGTCGCCCGAGCGGATGCCGACCCGGATCTCCGGCTCGGGCTGCCCCAGCCGCACCGACTCCTGACGGATGCCGGTCAGCGGGCTGCGGAGATTGCGCTCCACGTCGACCGCGAGGGCCTTGAGCGGGGACACGTAGAGCACCCGGCAGCGCTTTCTGGCGTCCGCGGGCGGGGGTGCCGACGCCAGCTGGTCGAGGGCTGCGAGAAAAGCGGCGAGTGTCTTTCCGGAACCGGTAGGGGCGACCACCAGCACGTCCGAACCCTTGCCGATCGCCCGCCATGCGCCGTCCTGAGCGGCTGTGGGCGCACTGAAGGCCCCCGTGAACCAACCGCGGGTCGCGGGGGAGAAGGAGTCGAGCGCTGACCTCACCATGTCCCCATCGTGCACCCCGCCACTGACAACGGCCCGGGGCCGGGGAAATAATGACGTCATGGGGCCGGGGACCGAGGAACAGGCGAGGCACTGGCAGCTCGGGGAGTTGCCCGGCGTCGATCTGCTGCACGCCCGCTACATTCGCAAATCAGTCGCCTGGCACACCCACGACACGTTCGTCATCGCAGCGATCACCGAGGGCGTGGAGGCCTTCCACCACCGCAACGAACTCGTCCGGGCGGGGGTGGGCCAGCTCGCTCTGGTCAATCCGGACACCCCGCACACCGGCCATGCCGGGGTCCCCGAAGGGTGGACGTACCGCACGCTCTACCCGGCCGCCGATCTCATCGCCGAGATCGCGGGCGACATCAGCACCCTCGCCGGTCCGGTCGGCTTCACGTCGCCGGTGGTGGAGGATCCCGGCGTGGCACGGCTCGTCGTCGGTGTGCACGAGGCAGCCGAGCAGGGCAACGCGCTGGCCGCCGACAGCCTGCTGCGGCTCGCCGTTGCCAGGTTGCTGCGGACCCATGGAGGACGGCTCCCCGAGCGCCCCCTGCGCACGGCCGGCGCCCGGAACGCGACCCGGGCACGCGCCGTGCTGGAAGCGGAGATGGCGCGGCCGCCCGCTCTGGGGAAGCTGGCCACCGAGCTCGGCACCAGCCCTTTCGCACTGCTGCGCGCCTTCAAGGAGGCGTACGGCATGCCCCCGCACACCTGGCTCACCGACGCCCGTGTGCGCCGGGCCCGGCAGTTGCTCGACACGGGCGCGGCCCCGGCCGAAGCGGCGCTCGCCGTGGGTTTCACCGATCAGCCGCACCTGAACAGGCACTTCGCCCGCATCGTGGGGGTGCCGCCCGGCGCGTACCGCCGAGGGCGCGCAAGAACGTACAAGACCGGTGCCCCCCGCGCCTCATAGCGTTCTCGATGTGGCAGCAGAGCAGACAGCACTCGGCGAAAGCAGTACGCCCCCGGAAGCCGGACCGGACTCCACCGTCATCAGGGACGCCCTCGGTGTGGGCATCGTGGTGGGGCTCTCGGGCTTCGCCTTCGGTGTGACCGCGGCGGGTTCCGGTCTCAGCGTGCTGCAGACGTGTGTGATGAGCCTGCTGGTGTTCACCGGGGCCTCGCAGTTCGCTCTGGTCGGAGCACTGGCAGCGGGCGGCAACCCCTTCACCGCGGCCGCCGGTGCCTTCTTCATCGGCGTACGAAACACCTTCTACGGACTGCGGCTCTCCCAGCTGCTCGCGCTGCCACGTGCCGTGCGTCCCCTCGCGGCGCACTGGGTCATCGACGAGACGACGGCCGTCACTCTGGCGCAGCCCACCCGGCGCGCCGCGCGGATCGGGTTCACCGCCACCGGGCTGACCCTCTACGTGCTCTGGAACCTCACCACCCTGCTCGGCGCACTGGGTGCGGAGGCGCTCGGCGACACCGACGCATGGGGCATCGACGCGGCAGGACCAGCGGTGTTCCTGGCGCTGCTCGCCCCGATGCTGCGGACGGCGGCGGAGCGCGCGGTCGCCGGGCTCGCCGTCATGCTGGGGCTGGGGCTCCTCCCGGTGCTGCCCGCCGGGGTGCCGGTACTGATGGCCGCACTGGCCGCACCGGCCGTGCTGTTCCTCCAGGGGCGCGGCATGTTCCGCACCGCCCTTGCCCCCGCCGAACAGGGCGCCGCCGATAAGGAGCAGGACCGTTGACCGTCTGGATCGCCATAGCGGTGACCGCTGTCGGCTGCTACCTCGTCAAACTGCTCGGTCTGCTGGTCCCGGCCGGGGCGCTGGAGCGCCCCCTGGTCAGGCGGCTCGCCGCGCTGCTGCCCGTCGCCCTGCTGGCGGCCCTCACCGCCCAGCAGACTTTCGCGGACGGACAGCATCTCGTCGTGGACGCCCGGGGGGCGGGGCTGGCGGCCGCAGCGCTCGCACTCGTGCTGCGTGCCCCGTTCCTTGTCGTCGTCACGGTGGCCGTGGTGGTCACCGCCGGGGCACGCGCCCTCGGCTGAGCCGCCCGGGGAGGTCAGACAACGGCACGTCCGTGCGCCCGCAGTGTCATCAGCGCCCGGATCGTCACCATCGGCCGCGCCTCCAGATGTGTTCCCGGTGCCCAGGAACGCCAGTTGACCGGCCAGCCGCCGTCCTGCTGCTGCTCGGCCGCCAGGAAGTCCAGCGAACGGTCCATCTCCTCGTCCGTGAACCACCCGCGCGCCAGCGAGCCGGGCGCCGCCGCGTAGTCGTGCGGGAAATGCTGCTCCCCCGGTGCGTAGCCGGGCGCGACCGGGTAAGCCGCCCGGTCCGCCGGTTCCAGCACCACCAGCCGCTGCTCCCGTACCTGGCGGCCGATCCGGTCGGCGGCCGCCTCGGCGCGCGACCGGTCGGGGGCCGAGTCGAGGAAGGCAACTGCCGCCTGGATCTCGTAGGGATGGGACCGCTCCAGGGAATCGACAGCGGCCCAGCAGAAATCGGTCGCCCGGAACAGCCAGGCATGCCACACCTCATTACGGTGCAACAGCCCCACCACGGGCCCGGTCGCCAGCAGCTCGCTCGGCGGGTCGTCGACGATCGGGACGAAAGGAGCGGACGGGTATCCGCGCTGCGAGGGATGAACGGCGGGCAGCGCGCCGTCCTTGGTGGACACCTCGGTGAGATAGCGGCAGATCCGCTCCATCCGCATACCGCCGCAGCGGCCGACGGAATCGAGGACCCGCAGCGCGTGGGCGGTGTGCAGTGGCTGACTGACCGGGCCGCGCAGATCGGGTTCGAGCGCGTGGCCGTAACCGCCGTCCTCGTTGAGGTAAGCGGCGAGCGCGGCCTCGACCTGGTCCGCCCCGCCGTCGAGGAAGTGATAAGCGAACCGCCGCTGCTCGAGCACCCGGGCCGTCAGCCAGATGAAGTGCTCGGCGCGGGCGAGAGGAGATGCTCCGGATCCGGCCATGTTCCGACGGTAGAGCGGAAAGCGCTCCCGGGCAGGGACGCGGGCAGGGTGCACTCTCAAGGGCGGGATACTGGAGGCATGCGGTTGACGATTTTCTGGGAGCGGATGGCGGAGCACTTCGGTGCCGGGTACGCCGATTCGTTCGCCCGCGATCATGTGATGGCAGAGCTCGGCCACCGGACGGTGTATGAAGCGCTCGCCGCCGGCTGGGAGACGAAGGACGTCTGGCGGGGAGTCTGCGCGGCGGTCGGCATCCCGGAGAGCAAACGCTGAGAGGTACGGCACACCGGGCGGCCCTGACCGGCGTCTCACCGGTAAGCGAGACTGAGCCAGTGGCACCGACTGATGAGAGCGCCGAGGACCGGATGATCCCCGACCAGAGCACGGACGACCGGACGACCGCGGGGCGGACGTCTCCGGTCGTGCCGCCGTCTCCCGATGGTGCCACGGCAGCCGGCTCACTGCGGATGCCCCGTTGGCTGCCGCGTGCGATGGTCCTCGCGCTGGCTCTCGTTGCCTGTTTTGAGCTGGGCAGTTGGGCCTTTTATCAGCTCATCGGGCTGCTCACCAATATCCTCATAGCGTTCTTCCTCGCGCTGGCGATCGAACCGGCGGTGGGACGGATGTCGGCCCGCGGTATGCGCCGCGGCCTTGCCACGTTTCTGGTCTTTCTCGGCGTGGTGATCGCGGGAGCCGGATTCGTCTTCCTGCTCGGTTCGATGCTGGCCGGACAGATCGTGGACATGGTCGAGGAGTTCCCCAAGTACCTCGACTCGGTGATCAACTGGTGCAACCACACCTTTCACACCGAGCTGTCCCGGCTGGACGTCCAGGACAGCCTGCTCCACTCCGACTGGCTGCAGAAGTACGTGCAGAACAGCGCGAGTGGCGTGCTGGACGTCTCGGCCACCGTGCTCGGCGGCCTCTTCCGGCTGCTGACGGTTTTCCTGTTCGCCTTCTACTTCGCCGCCGACGGGCCACGACTGCGGCGGGCGCTCTGTTCCGTGCTGCCCCCGTCGAAGCAGGCCGAGGTACTGCGGGCCTGGGAGATCGCGGTCACCAAGACCGGTGGCTACCTGTATTCGCGCGGCCTGATGGCGTTGGTCTCCGGGATCGCGCACTACATCCTGCTGGTCGCCCTCGACGTGCCGTACGCCCCCGCCCTCGCGATGTGGGTCGGCCTGGTCTCGCAGTTCATCCCGACCATCGGCACGTATCTGGCCGGCGCCCTGCCGATGCTGCTGGCGTTCACGGTCGACCCCTGGTACGCCCTGTGGGTGCTGGTCTTCGTGGTGATCTACCAGCAGTTCGAGAACTACGTGCTCCAGCCGAAGCTCACCTCGAAAGCCGTCGACATCCATCCGGCAGTGGCCTTCGGCTCGGTCATCGCGGGCACCGCCCTGCTGGGGGCGGTCGGCGCGCTCATCGCCATTCCTGCGGCCGCGACCCTGCAGGCGTTCCTGGGTGCCTATGTGAAGCGGTACGACGTGACGGACGACCCACGGGTGCACGGTCGGCGGCGCCGGCGTGACGGGGCCTCCTTGTTCGCCCGGATGCGCGCCTCGCTGCGGCAGGGACGCACGCCGCCACCGGGAAACACCGGCGGCTGAGTGCCCGCGCGGTGTGCTTGACACCAAAATCGAACATCCATTCTCATGGGATTCCGGGCCCAGCGCGGGTATGAGTCGCCGATGGGCCGGAGGGACGCCGGGGCCCATTGTCAGTGGCAGGGGATAGCGTCATTGACGTGAAGCGATCGACTCAAGCAAATCGGGTGGAACCCATGGCAGGCAACGACCGCGAGAAGGCGCTGGACGCCGCGCTCGCACAGATTGAACGGCAATTCGGGAAGGGCGCGGTGATGCGCCTCGGCGAGCGGCCGAACGAGCCCATCGAGGTCATCCCCACCGGGTCGACCGCCCTCGACGTCGCCCTCGGCGTCGGCGGACTGCCACGCGGACGCGTCGTCGAGGTCTACGGGCCGGAGTCCTCCGGCAAGACGACGCTGACGCTGCACGCGGTGGCGAATGCGCAGCGGCTCGGCGGCCAGGTGGCCTTCGTCGACGCCGAGCACGCCCTGGACCCCGAGTACGCGAAGAAGCTCGGTGTCGACATCGACAACCTCATCCTGTCCCAGCCCGACAACGGCGAGCAGGCCCTCGAAATCGTGGACATGCTGATCCGCTCGGGCGCGCTCGACCTGATCGTCATCGACTCCGTCGCGGCCCTGGTGCCCCGGGCGGAGATCGAGGGCGAGATGGGCGATTCGCACGTCGGTCTGCAGGCCCGGCTGATGAGCCAGGCGCTCCGAAAGATCACCAGTGCGCTGAACCAGTCCAAGACCACCGCGATCTTCATCAACCAGCTCCGCGAGAAGATCGGCGTGATGTTCGGCTCTCCGGAGACCACGACCGGTGGCCGGGCGCTGAAGTTCTATGCCTCGGTGCGGCTCGATATCCGCCGGATCGAGACTCTGAAGGACGGCACCGACGCGGTCGGTAACCGCACCCGTGTGAAGGTCGTCAAGAACAAGGTCGCGCCGCCCTTCAAGCAGGCCGAGTTCGACATCCTCTACGGCCAGGGCATCAGCCGTGAGGGCGGACTGATCGACATGGGCGTGGAGAACGGCTTCGTCCGTAAGGCGGGCGCCTGGTACACCTACGAGGGCGACCAGTTGGGCCAGGGCAAGGAGAACGCCCGTAACTTCCTCAAGGACAACCCCGATCTCGCCAATGAGATCGAGAAGAAGATCCTGGAGAAGCTGGGCGTCGGCGTCAAGCCGGAGGCCGTGACGGCCGAGCCGGGCGCGGACGCCGCGGGCGTCGTGGTGGCCGATGAGGCATCGAAGGCGGTTCCCGCCCCGGCCGGTGGCAAGGCCAAGACGGCCAAGACCGCCGCGGCCAAGAGCTGAGCCATGGTCCGGAGAACCGAATGGCCGGGGGCCACGGACTCCGAGGACAGCGAGGGGGAGAGGCCGCGGCAGCCGGTGAAACGGCAGCCCGGTGAGCGGACACAGAAGCCGCAGGATCCGGCGGAGCAGGCGCGGGCGATCTGCCTGCGCCTGCTCACCGGGACGGCGCGCACCCGCAAGCAGCTCGCGGATGCGCTGAGCAAGCGTGAGATCCCCGAGGAGGTCTCCGAAGAGGTGCTGTCCCGCTTCGAGGAGGTCGGGCTCATCGACGACGCCGCCTTCGCGGACGCCTGGGTGGAATCCAGGCACCGCGGCCGGGGACTTGCCAGGCGGGCGCTGGCACGCGAGCTCCGCACCAAGGGGGTGGATTCCGAGCTCATCGACGAGGCCGTCGGGCAGCTCGACTCCGAGCAGGAGGAGGAGACAGCCCGCGAGCTCGTCGCGCGCAGGCTTCCCTCGACACGTGGCCTGGAGCGCGACAAACGGCTGCGCAGGCTCGCGGGCATGCTGGCCCGCAAGGGGTATCCGGAGGGCACGGCCCTGCGAGTGGTCAGACGTGCGCTGGAGGAGGAGAGCGAGGAGTTGGGGGGCGATGACGCGGTATTCTCGGACCACGAGAGTGCTTAGCGTTGCCCCCTCCCAGGGCGCTCACCACGGTCAATTGACGTCGGCTGTGCGCTCCTCCCGCACCGTCGAGGCGGAGCCACCGCGTACGGCGTCGGCCGCCTCGTACAGCTCCGCGGGACGCACCCCGGCGAAGGCCGCGACCAGGTGGCCGTCCGGTCGTACCAGCAGCACGGCGTGTGCGGAGGCACCCGGATAGGCCTCGGCCACCAGAAGTTCGGCCTGCACCGGCAGGGCGGTCACGGCAGCGGCCAGCCGGGGCATCACCCCGGCCGTCAGCCAGTGCCGCCGGTCCCAGACGCCGGTGCCCGGGGCCACCAGGACCACCAGCAACCTGGCGTGTCCCAGTCGGTCCCGCAGCCGCACCGTCGTACCGTCCGGTGCCGTCACCCGGACGTCGGCAACCGGCCCGCCGACCGGTGTGCCGATCGGAGTCTGCGCGGGGGCGCGGGCGGGCGCGAGGGGGGAGCGCGCGTAAGTGGCGGGCGCTCCCAGCGCTCCGCGTCCCAGATGGCCATCGGCGAGCAGTGCGTCATGCCCACGCGAGGCTCCGGGCAGGTACGTCCGCAGCCCGCCGCCGCGCAGTATCGGCAACGACTGGTCGGCGGCGCGCAGCCGTGCGGCGACGGCCGTGCGGCGCTCCGCCTGGTAGCTGTCGAGCAGCACTTCCGAGGCGCCGTGGTGCCAGGCCCGGGCCAGTTTCCAGGCCAGGTTGTCGGCGTCCCGCAGCCCCTCGTCGAGCCCCTGGGTGCCCAGGGCGCCCAGCAGATGCGCCGCGTCGCCGGCCAGGAAGGCCCGGCCCACCCGCCAACGGCGGGCGAGCCGGTGGTGCAGGGTGTAGACGCCGGTGTCGATCAGCTCGTAGGGCGGTGTCTCGCCGCACCACCCGGCCAGCGCGGCCCGTACCCGCGCCACCAGTGCCTCGGGCGTGACCAGCTCGGCACGCGGTGGCAGCAGCCAGTCGATTCGCCAGGTGTCGTCGGGAAGCGGACGAGCCGTCACTTCCTCACCGCCCGAACGCCATGGCGGCATCCGGTGCAGCAGTGCCTCACCGGGCCACGGCAGTTCGGCGCGCAGCGCGGCGACGGCATGCCGTTCCACCGCCGTACGGCCCGGGAAGCGGACATCCAGCAGTTTGCGCACGGTGGACCTGGCCCCGTCGCAGCCGACCAGATGGCTGCCGCGCCACCAGGTGGACTCCGGCCCGGCAGTGTGCGCGGCGATCCCGGTGATGTCCTGCTCGATGGTGTCGATCCGGCTGCCTCCGACCAGCGTCACCAGGTCCTGGGCGGCAGCCGCGGTCCATAGGCCGCGAGTCAGTGCATGCTGCGGCAGATGCAGTGGCGAAGGCTCACGCGAACCGGTCGGCCCGTCGAAGTCACCGAAGTCGTCGAAGTCACCGAATTCCACATGCTGTACCTGCTGACCCCGCCGGATCGCTCGCCAGGCCACCCAGTGAGCGGCGTCGTCGGGGTGCAGTGTGCAGCCGAGCCGCTCGACGAAGCCTGCCGTGTCGGGCCGCAGCACGACCGTACGGGCCGGACGCGGTTCATGATCACCGGTGCCCTCGTCGAGTACGACGGAGGGAACGTCCTGAGCAGCCAGCGCCAGCGCCAGCGCGAGCCCGACGGGACCCGCGCCGACGACGATCACCGGGTCCATGGTGCGACTCCTCGGACCCGTACGGAGAAGTTGCTGACGGCAGGTTGAGCCCGGTGCACGATCACAGAACGTATGCAACCGACTGGGGATGCCCCCGTCAAGCGAGCACGGGCGCCGCGCGGGAGCACGGGGCAAGAGCTGAGCGATACGGGTGACGTGATGGGTGTCACAGCATGAGCGGAGCGAGTGCTACTGGCGCCAAGCAGCAGCGATGTGCGGTGAGGGCGGCAGCGTGTGCACACTGCCGCCCTCGATCGACGCTCCGTCAGGTCGGTCGGATCTGGTCGCTCCGGGTATTCGGCGCCGCGACGGTTTCCAGGCCGCCGCCCGGTCCTGCTTCCACCGAGGCTCCTGTGGACTTCTTGCCGCGGCGCAGCTGCGCTTCGAGCCAGCTCGCGAACAGCGTGAGGAGGTAATTCAGCGCGATGTAGATCAGCGAGATCACGAAGAGCGTGGCGATCACGTTCGCACCGTAGTTCGCCGTGATCTCGCGGTTCCGCGACAACAGCTCGGACAGACCGAGCAGCGAGCCGCCCAGCGCCGTGTCCTTGACGATCACGACGAGCTGGCTGATCAGGGCCGGAAGCATGGCGGTGACGGCCTGCGGCAGCAGGACATTCGTCAGGGTCTGGCCCTTGCGCATGCCGATGGCCTTCGCGGCATCGGTCTGACCGTTCGGCAGAGTGAGCACGCCGGCCCGCACGATCTCGGCAATGACCGATGCGTTGTAGAGGACGAGACCGGTCACAACGGCGTACAGCGGCCGGACGTCCGAGCCGATGTCGGCGTACTGGATGTAGAGCTGGTTCGCGAACATCATCAGCAGCAGCACCGGGATGGAGCGGAAGAACTCCACCGCGACACCCGCGATCCAGCGGACCCAGGCATGGTCGGAGAGCCGGCCCAGTCCGAGCAGCGCGCCGAACGGCAACGCGATCACAATGGCGAGGGCCGCCGCTTTGAGGGTCTCCATGAGGCCGGGAAGCAGATAGGTCGTCCAGACTCTGGAGTCCGTGACGAAGGGCTTCCATTTCTCGGCCGCGAGCTGGTTCTTGTCCGCCATGGTCGCCACGACCCACCAGGCAGCAAGCGCGAGCAGCACGAGGAAGACGATCGTATAGACGACGTTCCGCTGCTTCGCGCGGCGGCCGGGGGCGTCGTACAGCACCGAGGTCATCGCTTCACCGCCGCTCGTTTGGCCACCCAGCCGAGGAACAGACCGGTCGGGAGGGTGAGAACGATGAAGCCGAATGCGAAGACCGCGAAGACCGCGATCAGCTTGTCGCTCTCGTTCTCGATCATGTCCTTCATCAACGTCGCCGCCTCGGCCGTACCGATCGCCGCGGCCACCGTCGTGTTCTTCGTCAGCGCGATCAGTACGTTCGCCAGTGGAGTGACCGACGAGCGGAAGGCCTGCGGAAGAATGACCAGCGTCAGGACCTGCGTGAAGCTGAGCCCCAGCGCGCGTGCTGCTTCCGCCTGCCCCACCGGAACGGTGTTGATGCCGGAGCGCAGTGACTCGCAGACGAAGGTTCCGGTGTAGGCGATCAGCCCCAGGACGGACAGCCTGAAGCCGATGTCCTTGAAGTTGTCAGCGCCGAGAGCGAAGCCCAGCGTCTGGTTCAGCCCCAGCGAGCAGGCGACGATGATCACCGTCAGCGGGATATTGCGGACGATGTTGATGTAATCGGTGCCGAAACTGCGCATCATCGGGACCGGACTGACCCGCATGCCGGCCAGCAGTGTTCCCCACAGGAGGGAACCGATGGCCGAGTACACGGTCAGTTGCACCGTGACCCAGAAGGCACCGAGCACGTCGTACTGCCCGGAATCAAGAAAGTCGAACACGTTGCCCCGCGCTCTCCCGTGGTCGGATGGCGCGGCGCGCCGCTGGTGCGTACGTGTTCACCGGACAGCGCGCCGACCGAGGATCAGCTGGTTTCGGTGATCTTGGGTGCCGGCTCGTTCTTGTAGTTGGCCGGACCGAAGTTCTTCTTCACGGCGGAATCCCAGGAGCCGTCCGAGACCATCTTCTTGAGCGCGTCGTTGATCTTGCCCTGGAGCTTGCTGTCGCCCTTCTTCAGGCCGATACCGTAGTTCTCGTCGCTCAGCTTCAGGCCGGCGAGCTTGAACTTGCCCTGGTTCTGCTTCTGCGAGGCGTAACCGGCGAGAATCGAGTCATCCGTGGTCAGCGCGTCAACAGCCTTGTTCTCCAGGCCGGTCAGGCACTCGGAGTAGCCGCCGACCTGCTGCAGGTCGGCCTTCGGAGCAAGCTTGTCCTTGATGTTCTGCGCCGACGTCGAGCCGGTCACGGAACAGAGCTTCCGCGAGTTGAGGTCCGACGCCTTGGTGATGGTGTTGTCGTCGGCACGTACCAGCAGGTCCTGGTGGGCCAGCAGGTAGGGACCCGCGAAGGACACCTTCTGCTTGCGCTGGTCCGTGATGGAGTAACTGGCGACGATGAAGTCCACGTCGCCGGCGGAGATCAGGTTCTCCCGCTCGGCGCTCGGGGCTTCCTTCCAGTTGATGTCCTTGGCCGCATAGCCGAGCGACTTGGCGACATAGGTCGCGACATCGACGTCGAAGCCGCTGTACTTGCCATCAGGGGTCTTCAGACCCAGCCCGGGCTGGTCGAACTTGATGCCGACGGTGATCTTCTTGCCGCCACCACCGCCATCGGCCGCATCGTCCTTGTTCGAGCCACAGGCAGTGGCCGTCAGGGAGAGAGCGAGGACTGCGGCGGCTGCCGCGCTTGCCTTGACGATCTTCATGGTTGAACTTCCCTCACGTACGTCAATGGTCGGCCGGTCGGGCCGAACCTGAATCAGCCTGAGCAGCCGGTGTCCCGAATGGGTGCGGAAATCAGTGGTGCAGGATCTTCGACAGGAAGTCCTTGGCCCGGTCACTGCGCGGGTTGCTGAAGAACTGGTCGGGCACGGCCTCTTCGACGATCTTTCCGTCGGCCATGAAAACGACCCGGTTGGCGGCCGAGCGGGCGAAGCCCATCTCGTGTGTCACGACCACCATCGTCATGCCGTCACGGGCCAGTTGCTGCATGACCTCGAGGACCTCATTGATCATCTCGGGGTCCAGCGCCGAAGTCGGCTCGTCGAAGAGCATGACCTTGGGGTCCATCGCCAACGCCCGTGCGATGGCGACACGTTGCTGCTGGCCGCCGGAGAGCTGCGCCGGGTACTTGGCCGCCTGTGTTCCGACACCCACCCGGTCGAGCAGCGAACGTGCCTTGTCCTCCGCGGCCTTCTTGTCGGTCTTGCGCACCTTGACCTGACCCAGCATGACGTTCTGCAGGACCGTCTTGTGCGCGAAGAGGTTGAACGACTGGAAGACCATGCCGACGTCGGCGCGCAGCCGGGCCAGCTCCTTGCCCTCCTGGGGAAGCGGCTTTCCGTCGATCGAGATCGCGCCGGAGTCGATCGTCTCCAGGCGGTTGATGGTGCGGCACAGTGTGGACTTGCCGGAGCCGGAGGGCCCGATGACGACCACGACCTCGCCGCGGGCGATGGTCAGGTCGATGTCCTGGAGCACATGCAGCGCGCCGAAGTGCTTGTTGACGTTGCTCAGCACGACCAGATCGTCCGCCGTCGGGGCAGCTTCCTCAGCGGGCTTGGTCATGGGCACTTTGCTCATCGGCTGTTCGCTCCGTCCTCCTCGGCTGCTAGGGCAGTCGTGGTTCGAAGGACAGTAGTGAGCGGTACGACCAGCGTCATTACATCTGAGCGGAAATTGAGCATCACGATCCGGTAGCGCCCCGATACGCTCCGGTTACCACATGTGAGCATGGTCCTGCGCGGAGTACCGGGTGCATAACGGAACCCCCGGCGGCAGGAGGATGCCCTTGACTGGTGCGCCGGCCATCGGCGTGGATGCCCTGGTACCTGTGAAACGCGGGTACGGGCGCAAAGTGAACCGCACAACGGGAGGGGGCCCATGAGACTGCTGCTCGTGGAGGACGACAACCGTGTGGCCGCCGCGCTGTCCGCCATACTGGCCAGACACGGCTTCGGCGTCGTGCATGCCCGGAGCGGTGAAGAGGCGCTGCACGCCCTGCTGCCCGATGACGAGGAGCCCTTCGGTGTCATCCTGCTCGATCTCGGGCTGCCGGACCAGGACGGATACGAGGTGTGCGGGAAGATCCGCAAACGGACGACGACCCCGGTGATCATGGTGACCGCCCGGGCCGACGTGCGCTCCCGGATCCATGGGCTGAACCTCGGCGCCGACGATTACGTGGTCAAGCCGTACGACACCGGGGAGCTCCTCGCACGTATCCATGCGGTCAGCCGGCGCACGACCACCGGCGAGGACACCGGAGCAATCCCCGCGGTCGCGCTGCACCTCGGGCCGGTCGAGATCCAGCTGCCCACCCGGCGCGTCAGCGTCGCGGGCACCGAGATCCAGCTCACCCGCAAGGAGTTCGATCTGCTCGCGCTGCTGGCCCAGCGCCCCGGTGTGGTCTTCCGCAGGGAGCAGATCATCAGTGAGGTGTGGCAGACCAGTTGGGAAGGGACCGGTCGCACCCTCGAGGTGCACGTCGCCTCGCTGCGCTCGAAGCTGCACCTGCCCGCGCTTATCGAGACGGTGCGGGGTGTCGGCTACCGGCTCGTCGTCCCGGCCGCTGCCTGAGGCGCGTCACCTCCCGTGCGCGCCAGGCTGCTTCCGCTGCTCATCGTCCTGATGGCCGGTGTGCTGCTCGCGCTCGGCTTCCCGCTCGCGCTGAGCCTCGCCGGGGCCCGTCAGCAGAGGGTGATCGTGGACCGGCTCGACGACACCGCGCGGATCGCGGCCGAAGCACAGTTCGTCACCGAGATCCCGGCCAGTGAGGCCGAGCGGCACAGCACCCTCCAGAACGAACTCGCCCGCTACGACACGGTGTACGGAATCCGGGCCGGCGTCTTCTACCGCGACGGCCGGGCCATGGCGGCGGCGCCGCGTTCCTGGACCGTGCCCGCCGTGGGCGAAGGCCGGCAGGCCTTTCAGGAGGCGCTCGCGGGGCGGCGCAGCAGGGACCCCTCGCAGGTCTGGCCCTGGCGGCGCGGGCGGCTGGTCGTCGCATCGCCCGTGGTCAGGAACGGCGACGTGATCGCCGTGGTGGTCACCGACTCACCCACCGGGCAGCTGCGCTCGCGGATCGTGCGCGGCTGGCTGCTGATCGCCGCGGGGGAGACCGCGGCGATGCTCCTCGCGGTGGGCGCCGCCATCCGGCTCACCGGGTGGGTGCTGCTTCCGGTGCGGACGCTGGACGCTGCCACCCATGGCATCGCGACCGGACGGATGAAGTCGCGGGTCGCATCCGGCGGTGGCCCGCCCGAACTCCGCCGGCTGGCCCATTCGTTCAACGAGATGGCCGACAACGTCGAGGATGTACTGGAACAGCAGCGCGCCTTCGTGGCCGATGCGTCGCACCAACTGCGCAACCCGTTGGCCGCGCTGCTGCTGAGGATCGAGCTGCTCTCGTTCGAACTCCCCGAGGACAATGCGGAGATCGCCTCGGTACGCACGGAGGGGAAGCGTCTTGCCGAAGTGCTCGACGATCTCCTCGATCTGGCACTGGCCGAACACACCGATGCGGAACTCCGTCTCACCGACATCGCCGAACTGGCCCTCGAGCGGGTCGCCGCCTGGCGTCCGCTCGCCGAGGGCAAGGGCGTCCGCCTCACCCAGGACGGCGCAGCCGCGGTCACCGCCTGGGTGGACCCGGTGGCGCTCTCCAGTGCGCTGGACGCGGTGATCGACAACGCGCTGAAGTTCACCCCGGAGGGCGAGCAGGTCACCGTCACGGTCTCCGCACACGGCGCCACCTGCCGGATCACTGTCGCCGACGGCGGACCGGGGCTGGGTCAGGACGAGCTCGCCCGGATCGGTGACCGCTTCTGGCGCAGCAATCGTCACCAGAACGTCAAGGGATCCGGCCTGGGGCTGTCCATCTCGCGCAGCCTGCTCAGCTCGGGTGGTGGCTCGCTGAGCTATGAGCAGAACGAGCCGCACGGCCTCCGGGTGACGGTCACCGTGCCACGCACCTCCCCCGGCTCCTGAGGACTGTCCCGGCGGGCGGCCCGGCTATGGCTTGACCGACCGGTAGTAGCGCCTGGCGCCCTCGTGCAGCTTCAGCGGGTCCGTGTAGATCGCGGTCCGTACGTCCACCAGCTGCGCCGCGTGCACCTGGCGGCCTATCCGGTCGCGGCTGCGGATGACGCTGCGGGTGAAGCCCTTGGTCAGTTCCGGGTCCTCCCGGTCGGTGGTGACCAGCACATTGGCGACCGCGACGGTCGACACCGGGCCGTTGTTCCGCGCCTCGCGGTAGGCGTCGCCGGGGATCGCCGCCGCGCGGTAGTACCGGGTGGTCCCGCCGCCCGCGTGCAGCCGGGTCACCAGGTCGTCGAGGGGGACCAGCCGGATCGGATGACGTGCGGCCAGGTCGCGTACCGCGTCGGTCGGCAGGCCACCCGACCAGAAGAAGGCGTCGATCTTGCCGGCCTCCAGCAGCGCTGGATCGGTGTCGATCCCGGCCGGCACCGCGGTGATGTCCTTCTGCGGATCCAGCCCGGCAGCCCGCAGTACCCGATCCGCTATCAGCCGTACCCCGGAGCCCGGCTGCCCCACGGCCACCCGCTTGTGTCGCAGGTCGCCGGCACGCTGCACTGCGGAGCCGTTGTCCACGGCGAGCTGCACATAGTCGTCGTACAACCGGGCGCAGCCGCGCAGCCGGTCCGCTCCGGGCTTGCCGTCGGCGATGTACTGGGCGATCGCATCGGCGGTGGCGATGGTGAAGTCCGCCTTGCCGGCCGCGACCCTGGCCAGGTTCTGCTGGGAGCCCTCGCTCGGCTGCAGATCGATCGTGACCCCGGGCAGGTCGTGTGCGAGCGTCGGTTTGAGCAGCTTCCCGTAAAGCTGGTAGACCCCGGTGCGCACCCCCGTACTGAAGGTGACCGAGCCGCGCGGGGCCGACGGGCCTACGGGCAACAGCCACCACATCAGCAGCCCCAGGACCACCAGCGCGGCTGCGGAGCCCTGCAGGGCACGCCGGCGGCTGAGGTGGGACGGCAGAGTGCACATGCGCGCGATCCTGCCAGTTCATTCCCCCCGAGGAACAGGGGGTGCCGCTGCCCGTACCCTGGTAGGCGATATGAGCGCCAAGACTTACGAAGTGAAGACGTACGGCTGCCAGATGAATGTGCACGACAGCGAACGGCTGTCGGGCCTCCTGGAGGATGCCGGATACGTCCGCGCGCCCGATGGCGCCGACGGGGATGCCGATGTGGTCGTCTTCAACACCTGCGCGGTGCGGGAGAACGCCGACAACAAGCTCTACGGCAACCTCGGCAGGCTCGCCCCCATGAAGACCAAGCGGCCCGGTATGCAGATCGCCGTCGGTGGGTGTCTGGCGCAGAAGGACCGCGACACGATCGTCCAGCGGGCGCCCTGGGTGGATGTGGTGTTCGGTACGCACAACATCGGCAAGCTGCCGGTACTGCTGGAGCGTGCCCGCGTCCAGGAGGAGGCGCAGGTCGAGATCGCCGAATCCCTGGAGGCCTTCCCGTCGACGCTGCCGACGCGGCGGGAGAGCGCGTACGCGGCCTGGGTGTCGATCTCCGTCGGGTGCAACAACACCTGCACCTTCTGTATCGTCCCGGCGCTGCGCGGCAAGGAGAAGGACCGCCGCCCGGGCGACATCCTCGCCGAGATCGAGGCGCTGGTCGCCGAGGGCGTCTCCGAGATCACGCTGCTCGGCCAGAACGTCAACGCCTACGGCTCCGACATCGGCGACCGTGAGGCATTCTCCAAACTGCTGCGGGCCTGCGGTGCGATCGAGGGCCTGGAGCGCGTCCGCTTCACCTCCCCGCACCCGCGCGACTTCACCGACGACGTGATCGCGGCGATGGCCGAGACCCCGAACGTGATGCCGCAACTGCACATGCCGATGCAGTCGGGGTCGGACAGCATCCTCAAGGCGATGCGCCGTTCGTACCGGCAGGAGCGTTTCCTCGGGATCATCGAGAAGGTGCGCGCCGCGATCCCGCACGCCGCCATCTCCACCGACATCATCGTGGGCTTCCCCGGCGAGACCGAGGAGGACTTCCAGCAGACGATGCACGCGGTCCGCGAGGCCCGTTTCGCTCAGGCATTCACTTTCCAGTACTCCAAGCGACCCGGCACCCCCGCGGCCACCATGGAGGGCCAGGTCCCCAAGGAGGTCGTGCAGGAGCGCTACATGCGGCTCTCGGCTCTCCAGGAGGAGATCTCCTGGGCGGAGAACAAGAAGCAGGTCGGCCGCACGGTGGACGTCATGGTCGCGGAGGGCGAGGGCCGCAAGGACGGAGCCACCCACCGCTTGTCCGGGCGGGCGCCCGACAGTCGTCTGGTCCACTTCACCAAGCCGGACGCCGAGGTGCGACCGGGGGACGTGGTGACGGTCCTGATCACCTACGCAGCTCCGCACCACCTGCTCGCCGAGGGCCCGACCACTGAGGTTCGGCGCACGCGCGCCGGGGACGCCTGGCAGAAGCGGAACGCCGCCGAGGCATCCCGGCCGGCCGGGGTGATGCTCGGGCTGCCGACGATCGGCGCTCCGGCCCCGCAACCGGCTTCGGTGGCGGCGGGCAGCTGCGGCTGCGACCAGTAACGACAGCCTGCGACGGCCCCGCCGGGCGGGGCAGGCCCTGTCCGACGGGGCGCTAGGCTGCGGATCATGCTCGTAGCCGCCGCCGTCTGTCCCTGCCCGCCGCTGCTCGTGCCGGAGGTCGCCGCAGGCGCGGCGCCGGAACTCGACGCCGCCCGGGCCGCCTGCTTCGACGCCTTGGGCGTGCTCGCGGCATCCCGGCCCGACCGCCTGATCGTCGTCGGGCCGACGCCTTTCGCGGGCCGGGGGACGCATCCGCAGGGCGCCACCGGCTCCTTCCGGGGCTTCGGGGTGGATCTCGAGGTGCGGTTGGGTGCCGCGGATGGCGCGCCCGACCGGGAACTGCCGCCGGCGTTGGCTGTGGGTGCCTGGCTGCTCGGTCGGGCGCACTGGGCGGGCGTACCGGTCGAGGCGCTGGGTGTCGGCGAGCCGCTGGAACCGGAGCGCTGTCTGCAAGCCGGCCGTGACCTTGCCGCATCCGCCGACCGGCTCGCCGTCCTGGTGATGGGCGACGGCAGCGCCTGCCGCACCCTCAAGGCGCCCGGCTATCTCGATGAGCGTGCGGCCGATTTCGACGCGGCTGCCGCCCGGGCGCTGGGCGCCGCCGACCTGCCCGCGCTCCGGGCGCTGGACGCACCGCTCGCTCATGAGCTCAAGGCTGCGGGCCGTGCCCCCTGGCAGGTCCTTGCCGGTGCCGCCGAGGGCGCCGAGCTCGGCGGCCGGCTGCTGTACGAGGACGCCCCCTACGGCGTGGGCTACATCGTCGCCGTCTGGTCCTGACGCGCGGGTGCCCACGAAGCATGCTGCTCCCTGGGCACCCGGGGCTTCCTGCGAGGGTTCGCCGGCTGGTTCACCCGGCCGGCTTCCCGGTCAGGAAGCCGCAGGCGGCGTCGGAGTGGTCCCGCCGTCCTTGTGGGAGAGCCGGTCCAGAGCATCCTTGGCCTTGCCTGTGCCCGACTCGATCTTGTCGCTGTACTTGCCCTTGGTCTTGGAGTCGACCGTGTGCGCGGCCTTGTCCAAACCCTGTCCGATCTTGTCCCCGTGCTGCAGTGCGAGGTCCGAGACCTTGTCCTTGGCAGGCGCGAGTTTGGCCTTCAGGTTGTCCATGAATCCCATGACGGACCTACTTCCCTCCGAACGGCGAATTACTTGCGTACGGCGTCACCGACTTCGTTGTCGGCGGCCGCGGCGACGGACTGCTGCCGTGGGATCTCCACTTCGGCGGCCGTGCTGATCGTGCTCTCCGCATCCGGCTCGCCCGTCTCCGCCCCGGCGGCCCCGTCCGCTGCCGTTCCGGCCACGAGCTCACCGGCCGTGGCTTCCGCAGTCCTTGCTTCGTCGGTCGGCTCCTCGGCAGCGGGCTTTACCTTGCGGCGAAACACTGCGAAAACACTCATATTCACTCCATAACCTACTCGGGCGGGCAACATTCCGCGCCGTCCCGGGCGCCTGATCGCGCAGACCGGGGGCCGGTGGGAAGACCGGCGGCCGGAACCTCGGAACAGAAACGAACCCGGGCAGCTGTCTGTCACCTCACTCGTTCGGGGACAGACTCCGGGGTTTGCGAGACTGGGGCTGTGAAAAGTGCAGCTCCGCCAGTGCGGGTCATCGCCGTTGTCGGTCCCACCGCGGCCGGAAAGTCCGATCTGGGTGTCGCCCTCGCCCGGCATTTCGGCGGTGAGGTCGTCAACGCCGACTCCATGCAGCTCTACCGGGGGATGGACATCGGTACCGCCAAGCTGACGATCGAGGAGCGCGACGGTGTCCCGCACCGGCTCCTCGACATCTGGAGCGTTACCCAGGCCGCCAGCGTCGCCGAGTACCAGAGGCTCGCCCGCGCGGAGATCGACCGACTGCTCGCCGAAGGCCGTACGCCGGTCCTCGTCGGAGGCTCCGGGCTCTACGTCCGCGGTGCCATCGACGCACTGGAGTTCCCGGGCACCGACCCGGAGGTGCGGGCCCGCCTCGAGGAGGAACTCGTGCGTCACGGCCCCGGTGTACTGCACCGCAGGCTCGCCGCGGCCGACCCCGAGGCGGCCGTCGCCATCCTGCCCAGCAACGGCCGCCGTATCGTCCGGGCGCTGGAGGTGATCGAGATCACCGGCAAGCCGTTCACCGCCAACCTCCCAGGACCGGACTCGGTCTACGACACCGTGCAGATCGGCGTCGACGTGGCGCGCCCCGAACTGGACGAGCGCATCGCCACCCGGGTCGAGCGGATGTGGCAGGCGGGACTGGTCGACGAGGTACGCACGCTGCAGGCACAGGGGCTCCGCGAAGGCCGGACGGCATCGCGGGCCCTGGGCTACCAGCAGGTGCTCGCGGCACTCGCCGGAGAGTGCACGGACGAGGAGGCGCGTGCCGAGACCGTGCGTGCCACCAAACGCTTCGCGCGCCGACAGGACTCATGGTTCCGCCGCGATCCACGGGTGCACTGGCTGAGTGGCGCGGCCACCGACCGCGCCGGACTCCCGCAACGGGCACTGGCGTTGGTCGAACGAGCGGTTACAGCCTGATCACGTGATGGCATCGGGACGCTCCGCCCGTCATTTCCGGGCCTGCGAGCGTGCCATCATCGAGCGTCGATCGACACTCTTCGATCACCAGTGAAGTCCGAGTGGGAGGGCGCGTGGCGATGGAGGCCGGCCCTCGCGACAGTGAACAGCGAACCCCGGACGACGGGGCGCGGTTGAGCCCAGACGGACCCGATGAGCAGGATGTCCCCGAGGTGGCTCCCGAGGTCGAGGTCGAGCTGCGTCCGCAGCGTCGGCTGCGGATCTGGCAGCTCGCGCCGATCGTGGTGCTGGCGGCCGTCGGGTCACTGATGTTCGCGTTCCCGCTCGCCTTCGAGCCCGACGACGGCGGCCCTGTCGTTGCCATGCTCGGCCTTCTGATCAGCTGCTGTGCCGCAGGCTGGGGCATGATGGCCGCCCGTCGGGTCGGGTACGCCTGGCCCGGCCTGCCGGCCCGCGGCTCCGGAGAGCGGCCCGACTGGCGGGTGCTCGGGTTCTACGCGGTCACCGGGTGCGTGATCGTGGCACTCGCCGTCGGGCGGGTGGCCCGGCTGCGCTGAACCGGCTCCGCCGGTCCGCTGCCCAGGTGCCTGTCGGCTGCCTCCGTGCTCGCCGCTGTCACCTCGTACGATGGCGGGGTGAGCACTTCACGGATCGCCTTCCTCAAGGGGCACGGGACCGAGAACGACTTCGTGATCATCCCCGACCCGGACAACGTCATCGCCCTCCCGGCCACCGCCGTCGCCGCCCTGTGCGACCGCCGCGCGGGCATTGGTGGCGACGGTCTCCTCCACGTGGTGCGTTCCGCGGCGCATCCCGACGCCCGGGCGATGGCCGCGGAGGCCGAGTGGTTCATGGACTACCGCAACAGCGACGGTTCCGTCGCTGAGATGTGCGGCAACGGGGTACGCGTCTTCGCCGGGTACCTCCAGCGCTCCGGCCTGGTGGCGGACGGCGATCTGGCCGTCGCGACCCGGGGCGGAGTGAAGAAGGTCCACCTCGCCGAGGAAGGTGACATCACGGTCTCCATGGGCCGTGCCGGGCTCCCGGAAACCGGAGTCACCGTGACGGTCGACGGCCGCAGCTGGCCGGCCCGCAATGTCGACATGGGCAATCCACACGCCGTTGTCTTCGTGGACGACCTGCGGCACGCCGGACCGCTGCGCTCGGCACCACCCTTCAGTCCGGCATCCGTCTACCCGGACGGGGTCAATGTCGAGTTCGTGGTGGACTGCGGTGAGCGTCACGTGGCGATGCGCGTGCATGAGCGAGGCTCCGGCGAGACCCGATCCTGCGGTACGGGGGCCTGCGCGGTGGCCGTAGCGGCAGCCCGCAGGGACGGCACGGACCCAGCGGTCACCGGCAGTCCGGTCACCTACACGGTCGACCTCCCCGGCGGCCGGCTCCTGATCACCGAACTGCCGGACGGTGAGATCGAGATGACAGGACCCGCAGTGATCGTCGCCGAGGGCACGCTCGACTCCTCGTTCCGCGGGACGGCTTTCGCCTGAGGACGAAACAGCCTGCGGACTTCGCTCGAATGGGTGATCCGTTTCACGGTGGGCGGAAGTGGGGCGGCCCCCCATGGTGGGCTCGGTAGCATCAAGCACCGGCCACGAGCGCTCACCCGCAGTCAGCCCACCGCCGGTCGACACTGCCGGAGGCGCCCATGAGTGCAGAGGCCACCAACCCCGAGGGTGTGCCCGCGGATACCCCAACGGCGGATCAGCCGGGCCGCCGGCGCGGCCGGGCCCGGATCGACCTCCGCAGACTCGGCCGCGCCGCGCTCTTCGGACCCACGTCGCGGAGTGGGCTGCCGGCTGCCATCGGCCATGTCGCGGAGGCCCACCGCGCCCACTACCCCGACGCCGACCTGACGGTCCTGGGCAGGGCGTACGAGCTCGCCGAGTCGTCCCACCGCGGTCAGATGCGCAAGAGCGGTGAGCCGTACATCACCCATCCACTGGCCGTGACCCTGATCCTTGCCGAACTCGGGGCGGAGACCACCACATTGACCGCTTCGCTGCTGCACGACACCGTCGAGGACACCGATGTGACACTCGACCAGGTCGGGGCAGCGTTCGGCGACGAGGTCCGCTATCTGGTCGACGGCGTGACCAAGCTGGAGAAGGTCGACTACGGAGCCGCCGCAGAGCCGGAGACCTTCCGCAAGATGCTGGTCGCCACCGGCGACGATGTCCGGGTCATGTCGATCAAACTCGCCGACCGGCTGCACAACATGCGCACCCTCTCCGTGATGCGCCCGGAGAAACAGGCCAGGATCGCCAAGGTCACCCAGGACGTTCTCATTCCGCTCGCCGAGCGGCTCGGCGTGCAGGCCCTCAAGACCGAGCTGGAAGACCTTGCCTTCGCGATCCTCCGCCCCGAGGAGTATGAAGACATCCGGGCCCTCATCGCCGTCGGGGAGTCCGGCGCCGACCCGCTCGCAGCTATCGCCGAAGAGGTCAGGAAGGTGCTGCGGGAGTCGGACATCCCCGCCGAAGTACTCATCAGACCACGGCATTTCGTCTCGGTGCACCGAGTCCGGGCCAAACGGGGGGAGCTGCGCCCCACCGACTTCGGACGGCTCCTGGTCCTCGTCGGTGAGGATGCCGACTGCTACGCCGTGCTCGGCGAACTGCACACCTGTTTCACCCCGGTGATCTCCGAGTTCAAGGACTTCATCGCCGCCCCCAAATTCAACCTGTACCAGTCACTGCACACGGCCGTGGCCGTACCCGACGGCGCGGTCGCCGAAGTTCTCATCCGTACGCACCGGATGCACAAGGTCGCCGAAGCGGGCGTCGTCGCCCTCGGCAACCCCTACGCGCCGGCGGACGGCACCCAGGCCGCCGACGCCGCCGACACCGCGAACGGCGAGCGGGCCGACCCGACCCGTCCCGGATGGCTCTCCCGCCTCCTCGAATGGCAGGTGTCCGCGCCCGACCCGGACACCTTCTGGAGCACCCTGCGCGCGGATCTGGCGCAGGACCGGGAGATCACCGTCTTCCGTGCGGACGGGGGCACCCTGGGGCTGCCCGCGGGAGCCAGCTGTGTGGACGCCGCCTACGCGCAGCACGGCGAGGAGGCCCACCGGTGTATCGGTGCCCGGGTCAACGGGCGCCTGGCCACGCTCAGTACGGCGCTGAGCGACGGAGACATCGTCCAGCTGCTGCTGGCCGAGGACACTTCTTCCGGCCCCTCGCCGGAGTGGCTCGACCATGCCCGTACGGCCGCCGCACGGATCGCGATCTCCGGCTGGCTCGCCGAGCACCCGGAAGGGGCCGCGGTGGCGGATGCGGCCCCCCGGTCGGCCGCGTCCGCCACCGGGGGCACCGTGCGGCGAGCCACCACCGGGGCCGTGGTGGAGCTGCCGCACACCGCGGTGCGGCTCGCCGGCTGCTGTACACCGGTTCCGCCCGACGCCATCACCGGCTTCGCGGTCCACGGTGGCGCCGTCGCCGTGCACCGCGAAGGCTGCGCGTCGGTCGCCCGGATGCGCGCGCTGGGACGGGCTCCGGTCGGGGCGGACTGGGGCGACACAGGTGACTGCACGGTCACCCTGGTGGCCGAGGCCTTCGGACGCCCGCAGCTGTTCGCGGACCTGACCGAGGTCATCGCCTCGGCGGGCGCCGCTGTCGTCGCGGCCACGGTGGAACCGCCGAGCGAGCAGCGGGTCAGGCACACCTACACCCTGCAGCTCCCCGACGCCGCCGAGCTGCCCGCACTGATGCGCACCATGCGCGACGTGGCGGGGGTGTACGACGTGAGCCGTGCCCAGCATCCGGCCACCGCCTGACACCGTTCTGAGACCCTTTCGAGTGGGGGTGGCGCGCCCCGTCCCGGTCCGCCCCGGCTGTGCTGGTAGCGGTAGCGCATGCTGCACATCTTCCGGCGCCTTCGTGCCGCCCTGCCGGCGGCCGCATCGGCGGCTCTGATCACCGCTGCCCTGCCCGCCCCCGTACCCCTCGGTATCGGCGATCCGCTCTTCCCCGATCTGGGCAACCCCGGGTACGACGTTCTCACCTACGACATCGGCCTCACCTATCCCGGCCGCAACACCGCGCCGCTGTCTGCGGTCACTACGATCGACGCCCTGGCCACCGCTCCCTTGCAGCGCGTCAACCTCGATTTCACCGGCGGTACGGTGCGCTCCGTCGATGTGAACGGTGACCGCGCGGCATTCGCCACTGCGGGCGAGGACCTGGTGGTCACACCGCCCCATCACGTACGCAGAGGCGGACGGCTGCGGATCACCGTGCGGCACACCAGCGACCCGCGCGGTGCGACGGCCGGCGGCTGGGTGCGCACCAAGGACGGCCTCGCCATGGCCAACCAGGTGGACGCCGCCCACCGGGTCTTCCCCTGCAACGACCACCCCGCCGACAAGGCATGGTTCACCTTCCGGGTGACGGCCCCACAGCGGTTGACCGTGGTGGCCAACGGGTTGCCCACCGCGCGCAGGACGCAAGCGGGCCTTACCACCTGGACCTACCGGACGGTCCATCCGATGGCCACCGAACTGGCCCAGGTGTCGATCGGGAGCTCGGCGGTGCCTCATCGGGCAGGCCCGCACGGGCTGCCGCTGCGCGACGTCGTACCGGCGGCGGATCGCCGCAAACTGGAGCCCTGGCTGAAGAAGACACCGGGACAGCTCAGCTGGCTCGAGTCGAAGGTCGGACGCTACCCGTTCGCGACGTACGGCGTGCTCATCGCCGACACCCGCACCGGCTTCGAGCTGGAAACCCAGACACTGTCCCTGTTCGAGCGCCGGCTCTTCACAGAGCCGCGTTTTCCCGCGTGGTACGTCGAATCGGTCATGGTGCACGAACTCGCCCACCAGTGGTTCGGGGACAGCGTCTCGCCGAACCGCTGGTCCGACCTCTGGCTCAACGAGGGACACGCCACCTGGTACGAAGCGCTGTACGCGGACGAGCACGCCGGCAAGTCGCTGACCCGGCGCATGCACGACGCCTACCGGGACTCCGACGGTGAACGCGCCCAGGACGGCCCACCCGCCGCCCCGAAGCCCCCCGAGCCGGGGCACCAGATCAGTATCTTCCGGCCTGTCGTCTACGACGGCAGCGCCCTGGTGCTCTACGCACTGCGTCAGGAGATCGGGGCCGACGCCTTCCAGCAGGTGGAACGCAGTTGGGTGCGCACCTACCGATACCGCTCGGCCACCACCGCCGACTTCTCCGCCCTGGCCTCACGGATCGCCGGGCGCGATCTGTCCGGCTTTTTCCACGACTGGCTGTACGGCGCACGGACACCCCCGATGCCCGGCCACCCGGACTGGCACAGCGTCCGGCCGAAAGCCGGGTGACGTGGCGAGCGCACCGTGCCACTATCGACGGGTCACCGCCGCTGCGGGCCCTGCCGGTCTCCCCGGGGAATCATCCGGAGCCGTCACGCGTTGTGACTGGTGAACGAAGTATCTATCGGCTCGACGTAAGGATCCAATGACCTCCTCTTCTTCCCCTTCCCAGGACGCGCTCGAGCAGGACGTCCTTGAGGTGGACGCCTTCGAACCCGACCTTGAACCGGACACTCAGAGCTACAACGAGAGCCGCCGGGCCGATGCCCTGATGGAAGAGGACGTCGCCTGGAGCCACGAGATCGACGGCGAGCGTGACGGTGACCAGTACGACCGGTCGGAGCGCGCCGCGCTGCGACGTGTCGCGGGCCTGTCCACCGAGCTCGAGGATGTCACCGAGGTCGAGTACCGGCAGCTGCGCCTGGAGCGTGTGGTGCTGGTCGGCGTCTGGACGTCCGGGTCCGCTCAGGACGCCGAGAACTCCCTGGCGGAGCTGGCAGCCCTGGCCGAGACGGCAGGCGCCCTCGTCCTCGACGGTGTCGTACAGCGCCGCGACAAGCCGGACCCGGCCACCTACATCGGCTCGGGCAAGGCACACGAGCTGCGTGACATCGTGCTCGAAACCGGGGCTGACACCGTGGTGTGCGACGGTGAGCTGAGCCCGGGACAGCTGATCCATCTGGAAGACGTCGTCAAGGTCAAGGTGGTCGACCGTACCGCCCTCATCCTCGACATCTTCGCCCAGCACGCCAAGTCGCGCGAGGGCAAGGCACAGGTCGCGCTCGCGCAGATGCAGTACATGCTGCCCCGGCTGCGTGGCTGGGGCCAGTCACTCTCCCGGCAGATGGGTGGTGGCGGTTCCGGTTCGGCGGGCGGCGGCATGGCCACCCGTGGTCCCGGTGAGACCAAGATCGAGACGGACCGTCGCCGGATTCGCGAGAAGATGGCGAAGATGCGCCGGGAGATCGCGGAGATGAAGACCGGCCGCGACATCAAGCGGCAGGAGCGCAAGCGCCACAAGGTCCCGTCGGTGGCCATCGCCGGATACACCAACGCCGGCAAGTCCTCACTGCTCAATCGGCTCACGGGGGCCGGTGTTCTGGTGGAGAACTCACTGTTCGCCACCCTGGACCCGACCGTGCGCAGGGCCGAAACCCCCGGCGGCAGGCTCTACACCCTGGCCGACACCGTCGGCTTCGTACGGCATCTGCCGCACCACCTGGTCGAGGCGTTCCGTTCCACCATGGAAGAGGTCGGCGAGTCCGACCTGATCCTTCACGTGGTGGACGGCTCGCACCCGGCTCCGGAGGAGCAGCTCGCCGCCGTGCGTGAGGTGATCCGGGATGTCGGTGCCACCGATGTGCCGGAGATCGTGGTGATCAACAAGGCGGACGCGGCCGATCCGCTCGTACTGCAGCGGCTGCTGCGGATCGAGCGGAGCGCCATCGCGGTCTCGGCCCGTTCGGGCCAGGGGATCGCGCAGTTGCTCGCGCTGATCGACGCGGAACTGCCCCGTCCGCAGGTCGAGGTCGAGGTACTGGTTCCGTACACGCAGGGCCAGTTGGTCGCCCGGGCGCACGCCGACGGCGAAGTGATCTCCGAGGAGCACACCCCGGAGGGCACGTTGCTCAAGGCACGGGTGCACGAGGAACTCGCCGCCGACCTGGCGCCCTACGTTCCGGTGGCCCACTGACCGTCGCCGCGCAAGCCGAAGGCCCGCCTCCGCGTCCCATGCTTTCTTGGGTTCGCAGAGGCGGGCCTTCGGCTGTGTGGTGTGGTTATCGCCCGCTGCGGGGCCGGCCCCCGGTCACCGGCCCGCGAATTTATCGCTCATCGCTGTGTAGAGCTGCTGGGCGCCCGGCCCGAGTCGCGGTCCCGCCAGCCACCCCGAAGTGACCGGCCCGATCGAGGTGTTGGAAACCAGCTCGGACTTTCCGTCCTGGCCGGCGATGAACCATCCGCCACCTGAGGAACCGCCGGTCATGGTGCAGCCGATGCGCCACATCGCCGGCGTGCCGGGGCTGACGGAAAGCCGACCGGGGCGGTCGATGCACTTGTTCATCAACTGCCCGTTGAAAGGCGGTGCAGCCGGGTAGCCCCAGGCACCCATCGCGGGGATGTCCCGGGCCTCGGGAGCGTGGAAGTCGACCGTGAGCGCGTTGCCGACGGTCTCTTCGAGGGACTTGCCGCCGTTCTCCGGCTTCACGTGCAGAAGCGCGTAGTCGTAAGGCGACCCCGCGCCGCCGGTCGGTCCGCCGTCCGCGATCCAGGCGTTGGAGGTCATGGCCCAGTCGGCCCAGTACGAGCCGTAGGGCGCTATCTCCTGCGGCTGCGCATTGCGCAGCTGGGCGGGCGTCCTGCCCTGGTCGTTGTAGGACGGGACGAAAGTGATGTTCCGGTACCAGCCGCCGTTGGCACCCGCATGGACGCAGTGGCCGGCGGTCCATACCAGGTTCGACCTGCCCGGAGCCTTCGGATCCTTGACGACCGTGCCGGAGCAGACCATGGAGCCCTCGGGGGAGTCGAAGAAGACCTTGCCGACCGGGGCCGCGTACTGGTGGTAGGGACGCTTCTCCTCCTGGGCCTGCACCGGTGCGGGCTCCGGGTCGGTGACGTTCTGGTCGCCCGTCGAGTCGCCGTAGGCCATGGTCTTCTGCGGATCCTTGGCCTCCTGCATCCGGTCCGGCTTCCACAGCCCCTTGATCACCGGGTTGACGAAGTCCTTGGCATTACGCAGCCACTTGTCCTTGTCCCAGTTCTTCCACTCGCCGTGCTTCCACTTCTCCGGGTCGACACCGTGCTTCTTGAGGGTATCGACGAGCGCGCCGGCGTCATCGGCGGTGCCGCCGGCGGATGCGGAGGCCACTGGCTTGTCGGCAGCTTGCCCGGCTGCCTTGTCCTTGGCGCCGCCGCAGGCTGTCGCTGTCAGCGCGAGCGCTGCGGCGACAGCGCTCGCGGCCAGTTTCGGACGGATGGATCGCATGGATCGCATGGAGCAGTTCCCCCTGGTGGTACGCGGGTCTTCTTCAACGCCGCCGGTTGCGGCTGCCATCGCTGAGGACGGTCGAGGACGAGCTGTGGACGGAAGGAAATGCCCTTAGCGCAGGCCCGTGTACTTTTTGCTCACCGAGTCGTAGACGCCCTTGGCTTCCTTGCCGAGCCGTGGCCCCGCCAGCCAGCCCGTGGTCACTGGACCGATCGAGGTGTTGGAAACCAGAGCAGGCTTTCCGTCAGCACCCGTGGAGATCCAGCCGCCGCCGGAGGAACCGCCGGTCATGGTGCATCCGATGCGGTACATCGTCGGGTCGTTCGCGGTGACCGAGAGACGGCCCGGACCGTCGGAGCACTGGAAGAGTTTCTGGCCGTCGAACGGCGGAGCCGCCGGATAACCCGTCGCCGTGATACTCGGGATCTTGGCCACCGCAGGAGCGTTGAAGTTGACCGGCAGCGCGCCGCCGACCGTCTCCTCCAGCGATTGGGTGGAGCCCTTCTCCGGGGTCACGTGCAGCACCGCGAAGTCATAGGGAGCGCCCTGGCCGCCGGTGGGCCCGCCGGCGCTGATCCACTGCTCGGACGTCTGCGCCCAGTCCGCCCAGTAGACGCCGTAGGGAGCGACCTCCTCCTTCTTGGCATGCTGCAACTGGGCAACGGTCCTACCGCTGTTGTTGTAGGACGGGACGAAGGCGATATTGCGGTACCAGCCACCCTTCTTGCCCGCGTGGACACAATGGCCGGCGGTCCACACCATGTTGGACTTGCCGGGATGCGCCGGGTCCTCGACCACGGTCGCCGAGCAGACCATGGATCCTTCGGGGCTGTCGAAGAACAGCTTTCCCGCCTCGGGCAGGTTGGCGTGGTAAGGGGCCTTCACGGCTTGGGCGCTGACCGGAGCCGGCGTCGGATCGGTGACTCCCTTGTCGCCGGAAATGTCACTGTCGACGGGCTTCTGCGGAGTCTTGTCGGCGTCCCGCATCCGGGCCGGGTCCCAGAGACCGGCGATGATCGGGTTGACGAAGTCCTTGGCCTCCCGCAGCCACTTGTCCTTGTCCCAGTTCCTCCACTCGCCGTGCTTCCACTTGTCCAGGTCGACGCCGTGCTGCTTCAGCCGGTCCTTGACGTTGTCCGGAACGGTGATCTTGCCGTCGGATGCCGAAGTGGCGCTGGTACTGGCCTGACCCGAGGCGTCATCGGCGCCGGGGCCACAGGCGGTGGCGGTGAGCGAGAGCACGGCTGTGAGGCCAACGCCTGCTATGGCGGAGAAGGTTCGCCGTGCGCGCGTCCCGCTGCGCGCTGTGGAAGCTGGGTGGAGCGGTCGCATGTGGTGATCCCCCTGGGACTTCGGAACTGATGTCGGAGCAACTGCGGCACCGCGGAACAGGATGGGCCGGCCCTCGAAGTGCGGGCCCCACTATGCCGGTGCCGATGGGGACGGCGCGCAGCAGGGTTGTGGTTCCGCCGTCACAAGGATCTTCCCTCCCGCCCGTGATCTCACGGCGCCGTCGTCGTTGGTACGTACGGGGGGCTTTTGGGCTGTGTTCAGCCGTGGAAGCTGCGGCCGTGCGACCGGAAATCGACGGCCGAACCGCGATGACCTAGCTGTAACGACCTAGCTGTAACGAACGGATTCGGGACAGCGGGAGGAGCACCAGCAGTGGCCGTGACCGAATCTGCTCCGATGGCGCCGACGACCGCGTACGCGGGGATCCTGCGCCGGCAGTCGATGCGTGAGTCGGCTGCCCGTACCTATGCGCGATCGTTGCCCATCGTTCCGGTGCGGGCCCGGGGACTGACGATCGAGGGCGCGGACGGGCGACGCTACCTCGACTGCCTCTCCGGCGCGGGGACACTCGCACTCGGGCACAACCACCCGGCGGTGCTGGAAGCAATCAAGAAGGTGATCGACTCCGGTGCACCGCTGCACGTCCTGGATCTCGCCACACCGGTCAAGGACGCTTTCATCACCGAACTCTTCGAGACGCTGCCCCGCCACTTCGCCGACCAGGCGCGGGTGCAGTTCTGCGGACCTGCCGGTACGGACGCGGTCGAGGCAGCGCTCAAACTCGTCCGCACGGCCACCGGGCGGAGCGGAATCCTCACCTTCACCGGTGCCTATCACGGCATGACGGCCGGTGCCCTTGCGGTATCGGGCGGTGCCCCCGACGTACGGGTGACCAGGCTGCCGTACCCCCAGGACTACCGCAGCCCCTTCGGGGTCGGTGGCGAGCGAGGAGTGGACCTTGCCGCCCGATGGACCGAGAGCCTCCTCGACGACCCGAAGGGCGGGGTGCTGCCGCCGGCCGGGATGATCCTCGAACCGGTACAGGGCGAGGGCGGGGTGATCCCCGGTCCCGACAGCTGGATGCGCCGGATGCGGGAAATCACCGCGGCCCGCTCCATTCCGCTGATCGCCGACGAAGTGCAGACCGGCGTGGGGCGCACCGGAGCTTTCTGGGCGGTCGAACACAGCGGGATCGTGCCCGACGTGATGGTGTTGTCCAAAGCGATCGGCGGCTCCCTTCCGTTGGCCGTCATCGTCTACCGGTCCGAACTGGACGTCTGGGATCCGGGCGCCCACGCGGGGACCTTCCGCGGCAATCAACTCGCCATGGCAGCGGGTGCGGCCACCCTCGCGTACGTCCGCGAGAACAGGCTCGCCGAGCGTGCGGCAACTCTCGGCGCCCGCATCATCGGACGGCTGCAGGGGCTGGCCGCCGATCATCCCTCCATCGGAGACGTACGGGGTAGAGGACTGATGATCGGCCTGGAAATCGTCGACCGCGAGGCCGGTGATCCCACCGCCACAGAGCCTCCGCCGGCGGATGCCGCTCGCGCCACCGCCGTGCAGCGCGAATGCCTGGCCCGAGGGCTCATCGTCGAGCTCGGCGGGCGTCATTCCAGCGTCGTCCGGCTGCTGCCTCCCCTCACTCTCACTGACGAACAGGCGGAGGCCGTCCTCGACCGGCTGGCCGACGCTCTGAGCGCCGCCGAACGCGTCCGGAATCACCCCCACGAGACCCGCCCCCAGCCCTGACCCGGATCTCTCACAAGGAAGCAGTCCGTGAATTCCACCCCCGTACCCGATACGCCCGAGGCTTACGGCCGCCCCACCTCCTGCGGACCGCTCATCGTCGACCTGGAGACAGTCCCGCGCCAGAACAGGGGAGACCGCACACGCGAACGCCCCCTTCCTCCCGACCTTTTGGACGACCCGGACGCGACAGCAGCGGCCGAAACGGCGGGCATCGAGAATCTGCTGCGCTGCTGGGTCCGGGAGAACAACCTCGTCAGGCCGACCGGCCCGCTCCTGCGCATCCCGCTGAAGGCGAGCGGCGCGGCATTGCTCGTCCCTGTCCTGTACTGGTCGCCCACCGGCTGGCACCGGTTCGGCAGACCGACGCTGGAAGGCGGTTCGGCGACCGCGCCGCCCGCAGACGCTGTCACCGTCGCCGCGCTGCTCGGCCGGGAAACCGGCCAACGCGAGAGCGCCGACCTGGTCGGCAGGGTCGCCGATTCGGTACGCCGCACCGCCACCTTCGTCGCCGAGCGGCGCACCAGCCCGGGGCCGGCCGACGAAACGGATCTCTTCCTCACCGCGGAGCAGTCCCTGCTGTTCGGCCACCCTCTGCACCCCACCCCGAAGAGTCGGGAAGGCCTGTCCGACGCCGAGAACCGCACGTATTCGCCGGAGTTGCACGGCTCCTTCCCTCTGCACTGGATTGCTGTCGACCGGTCCGTACTGGCGCAGGACTCCGCATGGACGGAGCGGGGCCGCACCCTCCCCGCCGAACTGGTCATTGCCCGATTGGCAGGCACTCTTTCGCATCCGGACGGCACGGTCCTGCTGCCGCTGCACCCGTGGCAGGCTCAGGAGTTGATGCGGCGTCCCGCCGTGGTCCAGCTGGTCGAGGCGGGCCTGCTGTACGACCTGGGTCCGTATGGTGACCACTGGCATCCCACCTCCTCCGTGCGTACGGTTCACCGTCCCGGTTCCGCGGCGATGCTCAAGCTCTCCCTGGGCCTGCGCATTACGAACTCCCGGCGGGAGAATCTGCGCAAGGAACTCCACCGGGGTGTGGAGGTCCACCGCCTGCTGAGAGGCGGACTCGGTGAGGAGTGGCAGACAGCTCACCCGCGCTTCGACATCGTCCGCGACCCCGCATGGCTCGGAGTGGACACCCACGACGGAAAACCGCTGCCGGGATTCGACGTCGTCATCCGTCACAATCCCTTCGGCCCGGGGGACGATGCCGTGTGCATCGCGGCTCTCACCGCGGTCCGACCCCGTCCCGGCCGGGAACGGATGAGCTCCCGGCTCGCGGACATCGTGACCGCGCTCGCTGCCTCTACCGGCAGGTCCACCGGAGCCGTTGCCGCCGAGTGGTTCCTGCGATACCTCGATCACGTCGTACGCCCCGTGCTCTGGCTCGATGGTGCCGCAGGCGTCGCCCTCGAAGCCCATCAGCAGAACACGTTGGTCATGCTGGCCCCCAACGGCTGGCCCGTCGGCGGACGCTACCGCGACAACCAGGGCTACTACTTCCGTGAGTCCCACCGCGAGGCTCTGGAAAGGCGGCTGCCGGGCCTCAGCGCGACCAGTGACACGTTCGTCGCCGATTCCGTGACCGACGAGCGATTCGCCTACTACCTCGGCATCAACAACGTCTTCGGGCTCATCGGGGCATTCGGCTCGCAGCACTTGGCAGACGAACGCCTGCTGATCGCCGCCTTCCGGCAGTTTCTCGCAAAGGCGAGCGCGCTCGGTTCACCGCTGCCCGCCCAGCTGCTGAACGCCCCGGTGCTTCGAACCAAGGCCAACCTGCTGACCAGGCTGCACGGGCTGGACGAGCTGGTCGGTCCGGTCGACACCCAGTCGGTCTACGTCACCCTCAGCAACCCCCTCCATTCCGCCGGGACATGACCCGATTCATACCTGAGACGAGGAGTGTCGCCGTGCCCTCCATAGACGCGAGCATCAACTCCGGGACCGAGCCTGCCCGGCCGGCCGGCCCGGACCACCTGACCACCCCGGACCACCTGACCGACACTGCCGGACCGACCGCGGCAGAAGCAGCAGACACCCTGGATCTGCGGCTGTCCGGGGAGCTCCTGGCAGCACTGCGTGAGCGTGCCCCGGAGACCGGATACGCCGCCGCCGCTCCCCGGATGCGTACGGGGGACGACCTCCTGGACGACCCCGGGGCCTGGGAATCCGCCGCCACACCCGCAGGCGAGTTCCGGCTCGTCGCTGCGGACATCGAGCGAGATCTCGCCCTGATCAGCCGGTGGATGAACGACCCGGCCGTCGCCGCTTTCTGGGAACTCTCGGGCGACGAGTCGGTCACGGCTGCGCATCTGCGCGGCCAAGTCGATGGCGACGGACGAAGCATTCCGTGTCTCGGCCTGCTTGACGGCATTCCGATGAGCTACTGGGAGCTCTACCGGGCGGATCTCGACCCGCTCGCCCGGCACTATCCGGCGCGACCGCAGGACACCGGACTGCATCTCCTCATCGGCGGAGTCAGTGACCGCGGCCGAGGTATCGGCACCACCCTGCTGCGAGCCGTGTCCGACCTCGTACTGGAGAACAGGCCCCGCTGCACACGGGTGATCGCGGAACCCGACTTGCGTAACACCCCCTCGGTAGCGGCCTTCCTGAGCGCTGGCTTCCGTTTCTCTGCGGAGGTGGAACTCCCGGACAAGCGCGCCGCCCTGATGGTCCGTGACAGGACGCTGCGCCGTCTGCTCTGAGTGATCACCGTGAGCCTCCATGCATGACTGGTTGGCAGCGACTGGTTGGCAGCTACTGGTTGTAGGTGACTGGTTGTAAGTGCTCGGCGGTGAACGACGTCCATGTACAACGTGCTGCATTTGATACACCGCGCGTCCCGCATCGGTTCCCACTCGAGGAGTGCCTGTGTTGAATCCACCCGTCATCCCCGACTCCGCCGCGGAACCGGCGCTTCTTTCCCCCGCCGAGCTGAACCCGGACGACTGGGACCGGGCTGCCCGCCGCCTCCTCGCCAAGATGCTGAGTTCGTTCGCCTACGAAGAGATCATCGAACCCACGGCCAAGGCCGGTGACCGCTTCCTGCTCACGCTCGACAACGACCTGCCGCTCACTTTCCGGGCTCGGCGCGGGGCTTACGGGAACTGGCATGTGGACCCGGACACCATCGAGCTGGAAGGCCGGCAGTTCACCGATCCGCTCCGATTCCTCGTCCTCGCCCGTCGCCTGCTCGACCTCGACGGCGCCACCCTCGGCCACCTGATCCGGGAACTCACCACCACACTGGCGGCCGATGCGCGTCTCGACCACACGTCACTCCCCGTGGAGGACCTCGCCGACCTCGACTACGCGCAACTCGAGGGCTATCAGACCGGGCATCCCTGGCTGGTGCTCAACAAGGGCCGCATCGGCTTCTCCGCGAGTGACGCTGCCCGTTGGACGCCCGAGTCCCGCACCTGGGCGCGTCTGCCCTGGATCGCGGTCAGCACGGAGCTCGCCCGCTATCGGGGTGTCACAGGTCTCGGCACTCCCGAGCGGCTCTACCGCCGCGAGCTCGACGCCGCCACGCGGGCGTCCTTCGCCGCGCTACTGCGCGCTCGCGGCCTGGACCCGGACCATTACCTCTATCTGCCCGTGCACCCCTGGCAATGGGACGAAGTGATCCTTCCACTTTTCGCTCCTGCTATTGCCCACCACAAGATCGTGCCGTTGCATGCCGACGGTGATCCGAGACTTCCCCAGCAGTCCGTCCGCACCTTCCTGAACCTGGACCGGCCTGACCGGCACACCGTGAAGCTTCCGCTGTCGATCCTCAATACGCTGGTCTGGCGTGGTCTGCCCACCGAGCGGACGCTCGCCGCGCCTGCCGTCACCGCCTGGGTCCAGGGCCTGCGCGACGACGATGCCTTCCTGCGCAACGAGTGTGGAGTCATCCTCCTCGGCGAGGTCGCCTCCGTGTCGGTCGAGCACCCTCTCTACGATCACCTCCCGGAAGTCCCGTACCAGTACCGGGAACTCCTCGGCGCCATCTGGCGGGAACCGCTGGAGAGCCGGCTCGCTCCCGGTGAGGGAGCCCGCACGCTTGCCTCGCTGATCCACACCGACCTGCAGGGGCGCTGCTTCACCGCGGAACTGGTTGCCAGATCGGGGCTCACCCCCACCGCCTGGCTGCGCCGGCTCTTCGTAGCGCTGCTGCCGCCCCTGCTGCGCTTCCTCTACCGCTACGGCACGGTCTTCTCGCCGCACGGCGAGAACGCCATCGTCGTCTTCGACGACCACGATGTACCCGTTCGGCTGGCGATCAAGGACTTCGTGGACGACGTCAACGTCAGTGCGGAGTCCTTGCCGGAGCACGCATCGATGCCTGACGAAGTGCGTGAGGTGCTACTGACGGAGGAACCCGCCTTTCTCACCCAGTTCATCCACTCCGGGCTCTTTGTGGGCGTCTTCCGCTTCCTGGCCCCGCTCTGCGAAGATCAGCTGGGAGTCCCCGAAGCCGATTTCTGGTTACTCGTCCGAAACGAGATTCTGCGCCATCAGGCTCGCTTCCCCGAGCTCAAGGAACGCTATGAGATGTTCGACCTCCTCACCCCTCGGATCGAGCGTCTCTGCCTGAACCGCAACCGGCTCCACCTCGACGGCTACCGGGACCGACCGAATCGTCCGCACGCCGCAGTGCACGGAACGGTCCGCAACCCCCTCAACGAGGTGTGATCCCGATTGTCGGTGGTGCCCCGTAGGGTAGTCCTGCTATGACGAAGCCCTCCCTCCCTGAGCTCTTGCACGCTGCCGTCACCGCCGTGGGCGGTACGGAGCGCCCGGGCCAGGTCACCATGGCCCAAGCCGTCGCTGAAGCGGTCGACCACAATGCCCACCTGCTGGTTCAGGCGGGCACCGGTACTGGAAAGTCCCTCGGCTATCTGGTGCCTGCCCTGGCCCACGGTGAGCGTGTCGTCGTGGCCACGGCGACGCTCGCGCTACAGCGCCAGCTGGTGGAGCGCGATCTTCCGCGAACGGTCGAGGCCCTCCAGCCGCTGCTGCGGCGACGGCCCGAGTTCGCGATGCTGAAGGGCCGGTCCAACTACCTCTGTCTGCACCGCCTCCACGAGGGCGTACCGCAGGAAGAAGAGGACGGTCTCTTCAACCAGTTCGAGACGGCGGTTCCCAGCAGCAAGCTGGGCCAGGACCTGCTGCGGATGCGGGACTGGGCCGATGAGACGGAGACCGGCGACCGCGACGATCTCACCCCTGGTGTGTCCGACCGGGCCTGGGGACAGATCTCCGTCTCGTCCCGCGAGTGCCTCGGGGCGAGCAAGTGCGCGTATGGCGCTGAGTGCTTCGCGGAGGCCGCCCGTGAGCGGGCCAAACTGGCCGATGTCGTCGTCACCAACCATGCCTTGCTGGCCATCGATGCGATCGAGGGAGCTCCGGTACTTCCGCAGCACGAGGTGCTGATCGTCGACGAGGCACACGAGCTGGTTTCCCGGGTCACTGGTGTGGCCACCGGCGAGCTCACCCCGGGCCAGGTCAACCGGGCCGTGCGGCGTGCCGCGAAACTTGTCAACGAAAAGGCGGCAGACGCCCTGCAGACCGCCGCCGAGACATTCGAGCGAGTCATGGAGCTGGCTCTGCCGGGACGCCTGGAAGAGATCCCGGAAGACCTCGGATATGCCCTGATGGCGTTGCGTGACGCCGCTCGCACGGTGATTTCGGCGCTGGGTTCCACCCGCGACAAATCGGTCCAGGACGAGGACGTCGTGCGTAAGCAAGCCATGGCGTCCGTCGAGTCCATTCACGAGGTCGCCGAGCGGATCACTCTGGGCTCGGAGTACGACGTCGTCTGGTACGAACGCCATGACCGCTTCGGCGCTTCGCTGCGAGTGGCCCCGCTCTCCGTATCGGGATTGCTCCGCGAGAAGCTCTTCGCCGACCGGTCGGTCGTTCTGACGTCCGCCACTCTTAAATTCGGCGGCGATTTCAATGGGGTCGGAGCTTCGCTCGGTCTTTCCCCGGAAGGAACGGAGGGTGAGGACCTCCCCCAGTGGACCGGACTCGATGTCGGCTCGCCCTTCGACTATGCGAAGCAAGGCATTCTCTACGTCGCCAAGCACCTCGCGGCTCCGGGCCGCGAAGGTTCCAGGACGGACATGCTGGATGAGCTGGCTGAGCTGGTGGAGGCGTCCGGCGGGCGCACCCTGGGACTCTTTTCGTCCATGCGGGCGGCCCGGTCCGCGGCCGAGGAACTGCGCGACAGGCTGGACAAGCCGATTCTTCTGCAGGGTGAGGAGACACTGGGTGAGCTGATCAAGAACTTCGCGGCGGACCCTGAGACCTGTCTCTTCGGCACGCTTTCGCTCTGGCAGGGAGTGGATGTCCCGGGGCCCAGCTGCCAGCTGGTGGTGATGGACCGGATTCCCTTCCCGCGTCCCGATGATCCACTGATGAGTGCTCGCCAGAAGGCGGTGGAGGAGGGCGGCGGCAATGGGTTCATGGCCGTCGCGGCCACGCATGCTGCTCTGCTGATGTCTCAGGGAGCGGGTCGGTTGGTACGCGCCATGGGAGACCGGGGTGTCGTAGCGGTGCTCGACCCGCGTCTGGCCACTGCCCGCTATGGCAGTTACCTGCGGGCGTCTCTGCCGGAGTTCTGGTTCACCACGGACCGTAACCAGGTGCGTCGCTCGCTCGCTGCCATCGACGGGGCGGCGAAGGCGGACGGCGCATAGCGGCGTCGTCCCTGCGCCACGAAAGATCGGGGCCTTGCGCCGTCCGGGGCACTTGCAAGCGCGTCCTGGGGCACTACAGGGCCCCGGAACCTGCGCAGTGGGTTCCGAGGCCCGGCTCATGGCCGGTGGGGTGGTCAGACCCGCCGGAGCACTGCTACCACCTTGCCGAGAATGGTGGCTTCGTCCCCTGCGATCGGCTGGTACGCGGCATTGTGGGGGAGCAGCCATACGTGTCCGTCCTCGCGCTTGAAGCGCTTGACGGTGGCCTCACCCTCGAGCATGGCGGCCACGATGTCGCCGTTCTCCGCGACGGGCTGGCGGCGTACGGTGACCCAGTCGCCGTCGCAGATCGCCGCCTCGATCATCGAGTCGCCGACGACCTTGAGCACGAAGAGTTCGCCGTCTCCCACCAGCTGCCGGGGGAGCGGGAAGACGTCCTCCACCGACTCTTCGGCCAGAATGGGTCCACCGGCGGCGATCCGACCGACGAGCGGCACGTAGGAAGCGGCCGGCTTGCCCGTGGTGTCGGTGGTCTGGGTGCTCGGCTGGTCGGAGCCACGGACCTCGTACGCCCGGGGGCGGTGCGGGTCGCGGCGAAGAAAGCCCTTCCGCTCCAGCGCCATCAGCTGATGGGCGACGGACGAGGTGCTGGACAGCCCCACCGCCTGACCGATCTCCCGCATCGACGGCGGATAGCCGCGCCGCTGGACGGAGTCCCTGATCACCTCGATGACTCGCCGCTGCCTGTCCGTCAGCCCAGAACTGTCCGCCCGGATTCCCGGAGGTCGGCCGGGCAGCGAGCGAGCAGGTCGCGGGGGCACCAGGCCCTCGGTATCCGTTGCGTCGTTCATGGCATGCACCGGCTCGAGTCGATTCTGGGAGCGGTCCTGGGCAGTGATGATGGCACTGTCTGCGGTCGTGGTCACGTCGGCCCCTCTCGAGATGTTCTCTCCCTAGTTGGACAACGGTAGTGGCTTTCGAAAGGTTGCGCCAAACACACGTTCGAGTGAAAAACTGCAAAATCCTTCACCTGAGCGGATGGTCGGGTGTATGAGCGCACTGAGTACGGAAGGCGACAAGGCCGACGACGCTACCGCCCGGCCTCGGGCAGTCGTTCTGCGGGTGCTTCTCGCGGACCGTCGCCGATGGATTTCACTCTGTCATCGGTCGGCCCGGGATCCCCGCGCCGACGCGCCTGTCGTACGCTCGGCACGGCCGGACGGCGGGAGTGGCGTGCCGACACGCGCTGAGGCGAAGGTGGCGCCGAACCCCAGATCTAGTGGTTGGATTGCAACCGCAGCCCAGAAGTAGTGGTCTCTGGTCCTTCAAGGGTCCGGTCATCGCCTATGCTTGGGGCTGCTTCGAGGGGCCCGTTCCGGGCCCTGACGAGGGTATTCAGTCGTGCGCGAAGGAGGCTCGGAACATGCACTGCCCCTTCTGCAGGCACCCTGACAGCCGTGTGGTCGACAGTCGCACCACCGACGACGGCACGTCGATCCGCAGGCGCCGTCAGTGTCCCGACTGCTCTCGCCGTTTCACGACGGTGGAGACCGCGTCGCTCATGGTGATCAAGCGCAGCGGGGTCACCGAGCCGTTCAGTCGCACCAAGGTCATTACCGGGGTGCGCAAGGCGTGTCAGGGAAGACCGGTCACCGAGGACGCCCTCGCCCAACTCGGCCAACGGGTCGAGGAGGCGCTGCGCGCCACCGGGAGCGCCGAGCTCACCACCCACGACGTGGGTCTGGCCATGCTCGGCCCGTTGCAGGAACTCGACCTGGTCGCGTACCTGCGTTTCGCGTCCGTCTACCGGGCTTTCGACTCGCTCGAGGATTTCGAGGGCGCCATCGCGGAACTCCGCGAAGGGCAGCCCCCCGCAGTGGAGTGCGAGTGCGGAGGGGCCCCGGCGGTGCCCCTGCCCTCCACTGCCACCGACTGATCCTTCGGGATTCGCGGTCACAGACCTGCCGGCGGCGCTTCAGGGGCCGCCGGTGCCAGACAAATACAGTGCCTTGGGAAGATTAGGGCGCTTTTGGGTGTTTTAGCCCGCATATGGGAGGCGGCATGACAGAGACGACGAGTGGCCCGGCACGAGGTTCCCGATCCAAGGGTTCCAAGGCGGCTGCTAATCGGCAGGGGTTGCGCGGCGAGCGCATCCACACCACCCCCGGCGTACACCCGTACGACGAGGTGGTGTGGGAACGCCGGGACGTCGTCATGACCAACTGGCGCGACGGCTCGGTCAACTTCGAGCAGCGTGGCGTCGAGTTCCCCGACTTCTGGTCGGTGAACGCGGTCAACATCGTCACCAGCAAGTACTTCCGGGGCGCTGTCGGCGCTGACAACCGTGAGAACAGCCTCAAGCAGCTCATCGACCGTGTCGTCAGGACGTACCGCAAGGCAGGGGAGGAAAACGGATACTTCGCCTCCCCCGCGGATGCCGAACTCTTCGAGCACGAGCTGGCCTACGCCCTCCTGCACCAGGTGTTCAGCTTCAACTCGCCGGTCTGGTTCAACGTCGGAACAGCGCAGCCCCAGCAGGTCAGCGCCTGTTTCATTCTCTCCGTCGACGACTCCATGGAGTCCATCCTCGACTGGTACAAGGAAGAGGGGATGATCTTCAAGGGCGGCTCCGGTGCCGGCCTCAACCTCTCGCGTATCCGGTCCTCGAAGGAACTGCTCTCGTCCGGGGGCAACGCCTCGGGCCCGGTCTCCTTCATGCGTGGCGCCGACGCTTCGGCGGGAACCATCAAGTCCGGTGGCGCGACGCGCCGCGCGGCCAAGATGGTCGTGCTGGATGTCGACCACCCCGACGTCGAGGCCTTCATCGAGACCAAGGTGAAGGAGGAGGAGAAGATCCGCGCCCTGCGCGACGCGGGCTTCGACATGGACCTGGGCGGCGACGACATCACGTCGGTGCAGTACCAGAACGCCAACAACTCCGTCCGGGTGAACGACGAGTTCATGAACGCCGTCGAGGCCGGTTCCAAGTTCGGTCTGCGTTCCCGGATGACCGGTGAGGTGATCGAAGAGGTCGACGCCAAGGCTCTCTTCCGGAAGATGGCCGAGGCCGCGCATGTCTGTGCCGACCCCGGTATCCAGTACGACGACACCATCAACCGGTGGCACACCTCGCCCGAATCGGGCCGGATCACGGCGTCCAACCCGTGCAGCGAGTACATGCACCTGGACAACTCGTCGTGCAACCTCGCCTCGTTGAACCTCATGAAGTTTCTGCGTGACGACGACCAGGGCAACCAGTCGTTCGACGCGGAACGCTTCGCGAAGGTCGTCGAGCTGGTCATCACCGCGATGGACATCTCCATCTGCTTCGCCGATTTCCCCACCGAGAAGATCGGCGAGACCACCCGCGCCTTCCGGCAGCTGGGCATCGGCTACGCCAACCTCGGCGCTCTCCTGATGGCGACCGGCCACGCGTACGACAGCGACGGCGGCCGTGCGCTCGCCGGTTCGATCACCTCGCTGATGACGGGTACCTCGTACAAGCGTTCCGCCGAACTGGCCGCGGTCGTCGGCCCGTACGACGGCTACGCCCGTAACGCGGACGCCCACAAGCGCGTCATGCGGCAGCACGCGGACGCCAATGCGACCGCCACGCGCACCGACGACCTCGACAGCCCGGTGTGGGCCGCGGCCACCGAGGCCTGGCAGGACGTGCTGCGTCTCGGCGAGAAGAACGGTTTCCGCAACGCGCAGGCCTCCGTGCTCGCGCCGACAGGAACCATCGGCCTGATGATGGACTGCGACACCACAGGCGTCGAGCCGGACCTGGCCCTGGTCAAGTTCAAGAAGCTCGTCGGTGGCGGCTCGATGCAGATCGTGAACAACACGGTCCCCAAGGCCCTCAAGCGGCTGGGCTACCAGCCCGAGCAGGTCGAGGCGATCGTCGCCCACATCGCGGAGCACGGCAACGTCGTCGACGCCCCCGGCCTGCGACTCGAGCATTACGAGGTCTTCGACTGCGCCATGGGTGAGCGTTCCATCGCCCCCATGGGTCACGTCCGGATGATGGCCGCCGCCCAGCCGTTCCTCTCGGGCGCCATCTCGAAGACGGTCAACATGCCGGCGTCCAGCACGGTCGAGGACGTCGAGGAGATCTATCTCCAGGGCTGGAAGCTCGGCACCAAGGCACTCGCCGTGTACGTCGAGAACTCCAAGGTCGGCCAGCCGCTCTCGGCCAAGACGAAGGACGTCGCCGAGGAGCCGAAGACCGAGAAGGTCATCGAGTACCGCCCGGTCCGCAAGCGGCTGCCCAAGGGCCGCCCCGGTATCACCACCTCGTTCACCGTGGGTGGCGCCGAGGGCTACATGACCGCCAACTCCTACCCGGACGACGGTCTTGGTGAGGTCTTCCTGAAGATGTCCAAGCAGGGCTCGACCCTCGCGGGCATGATGGACGCCTTCTCGATCGCCGTCTCGGTGGGCATGCAGTACGGCGTTCCGCTGGAGACCTACGTCTCGAAGTTCACCAATATGCGTTTCGAGCCGGCCGGAATGACGGACGACCCGGACGTGCGGATGGCTCAGTCGATCGTCGACTACATCTTCCGCCGCCTGGCGCTCGACTTCCTGCCCTTCGAGACGCGCTCGGCGCTCGGGATCCACTCGGCCCAGGAGCGTCAGCGCCACCTGGACACCGGTTCCTACGAGCCCGGTGACGACGATGTGGATGTCGAGGGTCTGTCCCAGTCCGCGCCGCGCGCTGTGGAGATCCCGAAGGCCGTCACCACCAAGCCGGAGGCGGTGGCCGCGGTCCCGGCTCCGAAGGAGGCACACAACTCCACCGAGCTGATGGAGATCACGCTCGGCCTGAACGCCGACGCACCGCTCTGCTTCTCGTGTGGCACGAAAATGCGCCGCGCCGGCAGCTGCTACCTCTGCGAGGGCTGCGGCTCGACCAGCGGCTGCAGCTGATCCTGCGGCGGGACCGCGGGGAGATCCGGGACAGCCCGGGTAGCTGATCAGCGTTCATCGAGGGGACCGGTCCATGGCCGGTCCCCTCGACGCGTGCCCACCGGACCGGGTGCGGTTCGGGCGGTCACGGACGTACTTGGTCCGAGTGCGACCTGCGTCACTCTGCTGGCCGTACGATGGCGCGGTGCTGGTCAAGTGGATTCGCTGCACGGTGACGGACCTCCGGGGGTTCGAGCAGGGGCAGCGGAGGTGGGCGGGGTTGCTGGGCGAGCCGGGTTTCCGGGGACAGGGTGGTGGATGGAGCCGTGGCCGACAGAGCGTGGCCCATGTCTTCACCTTCTGGGAGAGCCGTCCCTTCTACGATTCGTTCATGGCGCGGTCGCACGACCGGCTCGCTGCCGCGCAGTCGGGTACGCACAAGGATCGCCGAGCCAAAATCTTCGACCACCGCTTCGATGTGAAAACCGGGTTCGAGCCGCGCTTCTCGGACGCGGATGTCGTCCGTGTCGCGCACTGTCGGGTGCGCACGGACCGGGCCGAGCACTTCGCACTGATGCAGGAGAAGGTCTGGAACCCCGCGATGGCGGGGTCGCCGGGGATGCTGCGCGGTCTGTTCGGCCAAGCCCCCGGAGACGAGTTCCTGGTTCTTTCGATGTGGCAGTCAGCAGCCGAGCGCGGGAAATACCGTCCCGAGCGGGTCGAGCGGCTCTCGTTGCGTGCGCAGACCGACGCGGATGTGGTGGCTCTGGCAGGGGACATCGTCCAGCTCGAACCCTCCTGGACGGTGTGATCTCCGTCGGCTCTGCCGGAGGCCGGGGCAGTGGTTGCCGATTGAATCTAGGGTTCTGGCATGGCACGACCACAACGCATCGTCCTCGTCCGGCACGGCGAGTCGGAGGGCAACGCCGATGACACGGTGTACGAACGCGAGCCCGACCACGCCCTGAGACTCACCGGAACCGGTTGGCGACAAGCCGAAGCGGCAGGGGTACGTCTGCGCCAGATCTTCGGGCAGGAGACCGTCAGCGCCTACGTTTCGCCCTACCGCCGCACCCACGAGACCTTCAGGGCTATCGGGCTCGACCCGGAAAAGGTGCGGATCAGGGAGGAGCCCAGGCTGCGCGAACAGGACTGGGGGAACTGGCAGGACCGCGATGACGTGAAGCTGCAGAAGGCCTACCGGGATGCCTACGGGCATTTCTTCTACCGTTTCGCCCAGGGGGAGTCCGGCGCGGACGTGTACGACCGGGTCGGCGCCTTCCTGGAGAGCCTGCACCGCAGCTTCGAGTCTCCCGATCACCCGCCGAATGTCCTACTGGTCACGCACGGGCTGACCATGCGGCTCTTCTGCATGCGCTGGTTTCACTGGTCGGTCGGTGAGTTCGAGGCGCTGTCGAACCCGGGTAACGGGGAGACCCGCACCTTGCTGCTCGGTGCGGACGGCAGATACACGCTTGACCGGCCGTTTGATCACTGGCGTGTTCCGGAGTCGTACGGCGCCACCGGATAGAGTTGTACAGCGATGACCGCTGACTCCGCTTTCCACTCCGTTTCCGGGTCTCTTCCCGAAGCTTTCGGACGTGCCCGGTGCAGCCTGCGTGGGCTTTCCGTAGGAGACGCCCTGGGTTCCCAGTTCTTCGTCCCCGACAACTATCCGCTGCTCGCCAGGTGTGAGCTGCCGCCCGGGCCCTGGCAGTGGACCGACGACACCGAGATGGCCTGCTCGGTCCTGGCCGTGCTGGTGTCGCACGGCCGCATCGACCAGGACGCGCTGGCGGCGTCGTTCGCCGAGCGGCACGACTTCGACCGTGGTTACGGGCCTGCGGTCAACCGGATGCTCCGACTGATCAGGGAAGGCGGTGACTGGCGGGAGCTGGCCAGCTCCCTCTTCAACGGGCAAGGCTCGTGGGGCAACGGGGCGGCCATGCGGATCGCGCCGCTCGGCGCTTGGTACGCCCACGACCCGGAGCAGGCCACTCATCAGGCAGAGATCTCGGCGTACACCACGCACCAGCACCGTGAAGCCGTGGTGGGCAGCATGGCGGTGGCGGCGGCGGCCGCCCTCGCCGCAGCTCCTGGTGGCCCGCCGGCTCCGGCCGCGTTGCTCGACGGCGTGATCGCACTGGTTCCGCGCAGTGCCGTGGGCGCGGGTCTGCGGCGGGCCAAGGACATGCTCGATTACGACGACGCGGGGACCGTCGCGGCGGTATTGGGCTGCGGACGGCGCACCAGCGCGCACGACACCGTGCCGTTCGCTCTCTGGTCCGCGGCCCGCTGCCTGGGCGATTTCGAGCAGGCGTTCTGGACAACGGCCCAGGTGGGCGGTGACGTGGACACGACCTGCGCGATCGTCGGCGGTGTGGTGGCCGCGACAGGACAGACGCAGCCGCCCGCTGAGTGGCTGGACCGGACGGAGAAGCTTCCTGAGTGGGTCCCGTCGCGTCCGTCGTAGCACGGCGGACGCGACGGGCGATGGTGTCTACGGAATCAGATGGCTCCCGTGTTGCCGGCCGTACCGCTGAGCGCCTCGAGGTCACTCTTGCGGACCTGGATGACGAATACGGCGGTGACCACGGCGAGCCCGACCAGAGAGACCGCTGCGATGAAGGACACGCCGATGCCGTGGGCGAGGACGGCATCGCTCCAGGGCGCGGGCAGCTTGTGCGTCCTGGCGAAGGTGGCCTTCTGATCAGGAGTTCCTTCGGTGAGGAACTTCGCCGCCTGCTTCGTTCCCTCGTTGCGGCTCGCGGTGCCGAAGACCGTCGTCAGAATGGACAGGCCAAGCGCTCCACCGACCTGCTGAGTGGTGTTGAGCAGCCCGGAAGCCGCACCGGACTCGTGCTCGGCCACGCCGGAGACGGCAGTGAGTGTCAGGGTCACGAAGTTCAGCCCCATGCCGAATCCGAACAGCACCATGGGACCGAGCACTCCGCCGACGTACGAGCTGCCCGGGTCGATCATCGTGAGCCAGCCCATGCCGATTCCGGTGAGGACGGTGCCGGTCACCATGAAGGGCTTTGGGCCGAGCTTCGGCAGTAGTTGAGTGGAGAGTCCCGCCCCGGTGATGATGGCGACGGTGACGGGCAGAAAGGCCAGCCCTGCCTTGATGGGGCTGTAGTGCAGGACGTTCTGGACGAACAGCACGATGAAGAAGAACATGCCGAACATCGCCGCGGCGAGGCTGAGCATCATGACGTAGGTGCCCGAGCGGTTGCGGTCCGCGAACATACGCAGTGGGGTGATGGGCTGCGCCGACCGGCGCTCCACCGCGATGAACGTGAAGAGAAGCACGACCGCGGCGGCGAACGATCCCAGAGTCACGGTGTCGCTCCAGCCGTCGTTGGCCGCGCGGATGAATCCGTACACCAGGGCGGCCATACCGGCTGTCGAAGCGGCGGCGCCGGTGATGTCGAACCGCCCGGGGCGCCGTTCGGACTCGACGATGTAGCGCGGTGCGAGAAAGGCGATGAAGAGGCCGATCGGCACGTTGACGAAAAGTACCCAGCGCCAGTCGAGCCAGTCGGTGAGCATGCCGCCGGCCAGCAGGCCGAGCGCGCCACCGCCCGCGGAGACACCGGCGAAGACTCCGAAAGCCCGGTTGCGTTCGGGGCCCTCGGGGAACGTGGTGGCTATCAGAGCGAGCGAGGTGGGCGAGGCTATCGCGCCGCCGACTCCCTGCAGAGAGCGGGCTGCGAGCAACTGCCAGGGCTCCTGGGCGAAGCCGCCGAGCAGCGAGGCGAGGGTGAAGACCAGGATGCCGGTGATGAACATCCGGCGTCGGCCCAGCAGATCCCCGGCTCGCCCACCGAGCAGAAGCAGTCCGCCGAAGGTGAGCGCGTATGCGTTGATCACCCAGGTCAGGTTGTTGGTGGAGAAGCCGAGCGCGGTCTGGATGTGCGGCAGGGCGATGTTCACGATGGTGGCGTCGAGTACCACCATGAGCTGACAGGCGGCGATGACGGTGAGCGCGATACCAGGACGCGCCGGCCGCCGGCCGGAGTCCGGTGCGGATACGTCGCGCAGCGACATATCCAGTTGATCAGAAGACACGAAACTTCCCCCTGGGGCGAGTTGGTGCACTGAGTCGTCCCCCGGGAGCGACAGTAGCCATGCCAACTTAGGGAACGCAAGCGTTCACTAGCTAAAGATCCGTTCCGACGGCAGCAAGGAGAGTCGACCCGCGTCGACTTTTCGGCGACACTGAAACCACTGATCAAGTAATGGAGTGCGACCCGGTATCGACGGAGTGGGGCCGATGGGTACTTCGCGCCGGACTGCGGATTCCGAGGCACAGCCGGTCTCGCTGCGCCGCCGGGGGCCGGTACTGGAACGGGCGATCCTTGATGCGGCCCTGGAGCAGCTGAGTACGGTCGGCTGGAGCGGTCTCACCATGGAGGGTGTGGCAGCAGGTGCTCAGACGGGGAAGGCTGCCGTCTACCGACGCTGGGCTTCCAAGGAGGACCTGGTCGCCGACGCACTGATGTCCGGACTGCCCGACCTGGACCAGGACACCGACTACGGCAGCGTCCGCGAGGATCTCTACCAACTCTGCCGACGGATACGGGACGCAATGTTCTCCAAGCCCGGGTTTGCACTGAGATCGGTACTTCACGAATGCGACAATGTTGCAGCGGAGCGCTTTCACGAGCTCATCCTGCAGCAGGTGGCAGAGCCCTCCGTCCGACGCTTCAATGACGTCGTGCGGCGCGGAATCGAGCGCGGCGACGTCCGTCCTGACGCAGTCAGCCCGCTGATCTGTGATGTCATTCCCGGGCTGATGATGTATCGGTCGAAGGTGTGCGGCAGTGAATTCCCGGATGATGATCTCGCCCGGATGGTGGACGAGGTGATGGTGCCGCTCCTGCGTCCGCGGTCTCGGTGAAGTCCGGTCCGGTACCGGGGTGTCGCCGCCGGTACCCGGCGGCGTAGGCTGGCAGTCGCCATGCCGTACCAACCACCCACGCACGCCGTCGAGCGCTCACTGCGCGCCACCACGGGTGCCAAGATCGTCGCCGGTGTTGACGAGGTCGGACGCGGGGCCTGGGCGGGTCCTGTCACCGTCTGCGCCGCTGTCACGGGACTCCGTCGGCCGCCGGAAGGGCTCACCGACTCCAAGCTCATCAGCCCGAAGCGCCGAACGGTAATGGCGGGGCTGCTGGAGTCCTGGGTCACCGCGTACACGCTCGGACACGCTTCTCCGGAGGAGATCGACGATCTCGGGATGACGGCGGCACTGCGGCTCGCCGCGGTACGCGCGCTCGAGATGCTTCCGGTGCGTCCCGACGCAGTGATCCTCGACGGCAAGCACGACTACCTGGGCCTTCCCTGGCGGGTCCGCACGGTGATCAAGGGCGACCAGTCCTGTGTCGCCGTAGCGGCCGCTTCGGTGATCGCCAAGGTGCGCAGGGACGCAATGATGGCTGAACTCGCCATGGAGTCCGAGCTCTGTGACGGCTTCGCCTTTGACGCCAACGCGGGTTACCCCTCGCCGGTGCACAAAGCCGCGCTGGCGGAGCGGGGGCCCACTCCGCACCACCGGCTCACCTGGTCCTATCTGGATGGGCTCCCCCAGTGGCGCCACTTGAAGAAGACCCGTCCCTCCGTAGAGGCTGACGCCCTGGAAAGCGGGGGCCAACTCGGCTTCGACTTCTGAACTTCCGGTGGATCGACGGCGAACCATTCCGCTCGAACAGCACTGACGTGCCCACCCGGTGGTGCTGTATGCGCTGCCGTTTGATAGACAACCATCCATGCCTCTCATCCCCGAGGAGCCTCAGATTCACGAGAGTGCCCAGGGTCCCGGCGTTGCCCCGGCCGCAGGCCGCGCCACGTCGACCCCCCGTCCCGTACCCGGTCCGCGTGCTGCGGCCGTGCCACGCCCCGCTCGTCCGGGGCCCCGTCCAGCCGGCAGGCCGGCGCCTTCAGCGCCTTCTGCTCAGCGGACATCCTCTGTCCAGCGTTCGGAGACCCCTGCGGGGGCTCCTGTGGAGAACCGTTCGGGCAACCGGTCGGCGACCCGCCCGGACGCAGCTCCGACCGTTGCGTCGAGCCCGCAGATCCAGTTGATCCCCGCTCCGCTGGACGGCGCGCTCGACGCCGCTGAAGAAGCGGTCGATCTGCTGCTCGACACCGGTCGCCTGCCCGGAGACATCCTGGTGTTCACGACCGGGGAGCCACACCCGTGGGCAGCGCACGAGCTGTCCTTCGGCGAAGCGTCCTACTGGGCCCAGCACGACGCCCGCGAGGACGTTTTCTATGCGGATGCCACCGCTGTCGGCCGTGCGAAGGCCCGTCCCGTCGTGATCGTGGCCCTCAACGGCGGGGCCGACGACGCCGTGGCTCGGGTGCTGCCCGCAGCCAGGGAGCGGACGGGAACGCTGCTGATCGTGTGCGGAGACCCCCAGCGCGTCAACGCAGCGCTCGGCGCCGGCGTCTGAAGTCGCGCATGTCGGTGTGCCCGGCGCCCCTGGGTGCCGCCGGGCACACCGACATGCCGCGGGTCGGCCGGCCCGCGCTGAGGGTCGGCACGCTTGCGGGTCAGCAGGTGGTGCGGGTCATCCGCGCCGGTCAGCGCGCCGCGGCCTTGCTCATCGCGGCCACGGCTCCTGGACGCAGCGGTGCGCGATCCGCGTCAGACCCGGTGTGCGCGATGTCGGATGGCTGTGACAGCGAATTGGGCCGTCGGCCACCGCGACCCTCCCCCAGTACCTGCCAGCCCCCTCGGGTGAGGGTGATGTAGGCCCCGCAGCGCAACCCGTGCAAGGTGCATGCGTCCCGCAGCCCCCACATCCACGCCCCGTCTTCCTCCGTCCAGCGTTCATCGCCGTCGCGACAGTAGAGCAGCACGGCGGTGCGTACGGGTGTGCGGCGCCGGAGGTCGTGCGGGATGACCCGGCGCAGATGCGCGAGCAGTGCGTTGCGGAAATCCCATCCGTCGGCCGGTGTGGACCGCCGGGTGAATGAGGCGCTGGCGGTGAGCCGTTCCTCATGGTCGAGCACGGCGATGACGGCTGTCGAAGGGACGGGTAGGTGCCTGGAGTGCAGGCCGCCGACCACCTCGCGGGGATTGCGCAGCAACGGGATGCCCGCGGCTGCCCATTCGGAGGGTTCGAGGAGCCTGCCGAGCCGGTTTGTGGAGTCGGCGGACATGGATGTCGATGAGGCTGTCAGGGCGGCGGACGGAGCGAATCCGAAGGTCACGGTCCTCCCTTCGCATACGCGCCCATGGTGCGGGCAGGGTCGAGTGAGGCGCACCGGGGCACAGCTCATGGAGACCACAGGCGAACCGTGCGGGGAGCGGTTTCAATTCTTCCTGTCGAAAGGGCAGGCGGCAACGAGCAATTGAGGCAGCTGACTGGAATCTTCTGGTATGGCACACATATCCCTGCCCAGACAGCTCGTGGATGACTCCTGCTGTCACCCCTGAACGGGGGGGACCAAGGGGACTGTTCCCTCCGCTGCTGACCGGCACAGCAGCCGAGCCGTGACCGCGAGCGTCCATCCGCTCTCGGAGCGATCATCGACGAGCAGGACAGCGCCGTCGGCCGAGTTCAGCGCGGGAACCCGGAACGGACGGCACGGTGAACGCCGAAGGCCGAGCCCTCACCCGCTGGGCGCTGCAGCTCCGGGAAACGCGCTCGTGAGCGCTCTGTGTCTACTCGATCCGACCGAGCAGGGGCATACGGCCGATCTTCGAGATGTGCCTGCCGAGCGATTCGACGAGTTCCGGCCGGTGCGTGAGGCACAGGTGCCACGCCAACCGGCCGCGGCGGGGCGTCGCTCTCGCCGGACCAGCCGGGCCCCCGGGCCCAGTCGGCCAGTACCGTCACCACTGCATCGGCCACGTCCTCAGGGGCCGTGGTGTCAGGGGCCTCTGGTGCGAGCATCGGTCGCAGCCTGTTGCCTCAGTCGATGTCCGAAAGTCTGCCCAACGCACGGCTCGGCAGGGCACGTTCTGCCTGAGCGATACGCCCCTTGAGCTAGACACCGACCGCTGCGAGCCCGGTAGGCCACATCTTTCGAGGCTCCACTTCGACGCCCGGCCGGCCGAACTCGCCGCACGCTGTGGCGTAGTCACGCATCGCTTGCTGTCCGGACGCGCGCTGCTTGGCCACCCATGCATAACGCTCCGAGCCATAGATCCAGAGCTGCCTCATGGAGGTCCAGCCGCCCTTCAGCCGGTTCACCGCACCGTCGATGTCAAGGACCTTCAGCATCTCCAGCCGGGTGCGCCTCAGGTCGACAAGGGGTTCGGTGGCGGGCAGTGAGAGAGGCCTGCCGACTGGGCGAGCACATCGAGGGTGCGACGCAGCCGGGTGGCCAGCCCCGGGCGCCCTCGATTGGTGTGTGGCGGACGCACTCTTCGTGAGTCTCCTGCCACGGTGGGTGGATTCGCTGATTGTCAGTGCCATCAGGTTGCATGGGGGTATGGACACCCTGGAGCTGCGCGCTGAAGCTGATGCCATCCTCGCTGAGCTGGTCGGTACACCCGGGGGCTCGGCGCGGTTGCGGGAGGACCAGTGGCAGGCGGTGGCGGCTCTGGTGGAGGAGCGCCGGCGGGCGCTGGTGGTTCAGCGGACCGGGTGGGGTAAGTCGGCGGTGTATTTCGTGGCCACCGCTTTGCTGCGTCGGCGTGGCTCGGGTCCGACCGTGATCATTTCGCCTTTGTTGGCGTTGATGCGTAACCAGGTGGAGTCGGCGGCGCGGGCGGGTATCCAGGCGCGCACCATCAACTCGGCCAACCCGGAGGAGTGGGAAACGATCTACGGGGAGGTGGAGCGTGGTGAGACCGACGTTCTCCTCGTGAGCCCGGAACGCCTTAATTCCGTGGATTTTCGTGACCAGGTGCTGCCCAAGCTCGCGGCGACGACTGGTTTGCTGGTGGTCGATGAGGCGCACTGTATTTCCGACTGGGGACACGACTTCCGGCCCGACTACCGACGCCTTCGCACCATGCTTGCGGAGTTGCCGGCGGGTGTACCGGTGCTGGCCACAACAGCGACAGCGAACGCGCGGGTGACCGCGGATGTGGCGGAGCAATTGGGCACGGGGGGCGGGGACGCGCTGGTTTTGCGGGGGCCGCTGGACCGGGAAAGTCTTCGGCTGGGGGTGCTGGAGTTGCCGAACGCTGCGCATCGGTTGGCGTGGCTGGGGGAGCGGCTGGGGGAACTGCAGGGTTCGGGGATCATTTACACGCTGACGGTGGCGGCGGCGGAGGAGGTGGCGGCGTTTTTGCGGCAGCGTGGGTATCCGGTGGCTTCCTATACGGGGAAGACGGAGAACGCTGATCGGTTGCAGGCGGAGGAGGATCTGCTGGCAAACCGGGTGAAGGCCCTGGTCGCCACGTCCGCTCTCGGTATGGGCTTTGACAAGCCGGATCTCGGGTTTGTGATGCACCTGGGGTCGCCTTCCTCACCGATTGCCTATTACCAGCAGGTAGGGCGTGCGGGGCGCGGTGTGGATCATGCGGATGTGCTGCTGTTGCCGGGGCGGGAGGACGAGGCGATCTGGGCGTATTTCGCTTCGGTGGGTTTCCCGCCGGAGGAACAGGTGCGGCGCACCCTGGATGTACTGGAGCAGGCGGGACGTCCGCTGTCCCTGCCGGCGCTGGAGCCGCTGGTCGATCTTCGGCGCTCGCGTCTGGAGACGATGCTGAAGGTCCTGGACGTGGACGGTGCCGTCAAGCGTGTGAAGGGCGGCTGGACGGCAACGGGGCAGCCGTGGGCGTACGACGCGGAGCGGTATGCCTGGGTCGCGAAGCAGCGGGCGGCGGAGCAGCAGGCGATGCGGGACTACGTGGCGACCACGGGGTGCCGCATGGAGTTCCTGCAGCGGCAGCTGGACGACGAGAAGGCGGTCCCGTGTGGCCGCTGTGACAACTGTGTCGGATCTTGGCTGGAGACGGCCGTGTCTCCCGCGGCCCTCGCGGCGGCGACGGGCGAGCTGGACCGGCCGGGCGTCGAGGTCGAGCCCCGCAAGATGTGGCCGACCGGCCTTTCTGCGGTCGGCATGGACCTCAAGGGCCGCATTCCTGTGGGCCAGCAGGCCCTCACCGGGCGTGCGCTGGGCAGGCTGTCGGACATCGGCTGGGGCAACCGTCTGCGGCCGATCCTGTCGGGGCAGTCGGCGGACGGGCCGGTCCCCGATGACGTGCTGAAGGCCGTTGTGACGGTGTTGGCGGACTGGGCCCGCTCGCCTGGCGGCTGGGCCAGTAGCGCTACTGACGCAATGGCGCGGCCCGTTGGGATTGTCGCCATGCCGTCGCGCACCCGGCCCCAGCTGGTCGCCTCATTGGCCAACGGCGTGGCCGATGTCGGCAGGCTCCCGCTGCTGGGCAGCCTGGCCTATGCCCCCCACGCCGACGAGCATGCCGCGCACCGCAGCAACTCCGCCCAGCGTTTGCGCGCCCTGGCCGACTCGTTCACCGTGCGCGACGAACTCGCCGCCGCCTTGGCCGGCACCCCGGGGCCGATCCTGCTCGTCGACGACTACACCGACTCCGGCTGGACGCTGGCGGTAGGCGCACGCCTTCTGCGCCAGGCCGGTGCCGATCAGGTGCTACCGCTGGTTCTGGCCCTAGCCGGATAAGCCGCGACCGGATTCCCGAAGATTGATGACGCGGCCGAGGGACACAGCGGAGAGGTCAACGGGGTGGGAAGAGGGTGCGGACGAGGTCTTATCGGAGCCGCTCTTTCAGCGAAGCCGGATCGCTGGCGTGCTCGTGGGCGATCCGGATCGTGTGGATACCGCAGCGGGCCCAGTGCCGGTCGCGGTCTTCGTCATGTTCGCCCCGGAGCGCACTGCCGGTGCCATCGTGATCTCCCACCTGGGCTGCACCCGGATGGAGTGGCTGATCATCAGCGGCAGCCACCGTGGCACGATCTGGTCCAACTGTCGGGTGGACGACGTCGACCTCGCGCCACTCCTCGACGACAACGCTATACCGGTGAGCTTCGCCCGCTGGCACACCGATTGGCTGGAGATAGCCGAGCGCCCGGCGTTGTCGGCATCGTAGGCTCGTCGCCCTGTGCTGTTGAGGGAGCCGTCCAGACAGCGGTGCGGACCGGAGTCCGGCCACACGCCAGACCGAGTACCGCTTCCTCCCCTGCCCTCAACCTGAGCACATTCGGCGCCACAGACCCCGGCGCCGCGAAAGACCCGACGAACAGGCCCACCACAACGGCAACACCGCCCACGGCACACCAGCTCACGGACCGCCGCCGGTAGCCCGCCATGGCGCGGCCCGTCATCTCGACGTCGAGCGCCGCGCTCTCCCGCACCGCCGCACCCTTCACAGACAACGATTCCTAACTGCCGGGACGGCGCTATCCACTCTCAAGAACTGGGCTCCCATCATTCGGACCACAGAGCATCCCTTTCCTCGCATGTTCGTGGCCGGCGTTCTGTCGCCCGGCCTGCGACTCCATGCCAGGTTCTGGTTCAATAATTCGGGTCGTACAAGTTCGGCGACCATCCTCAGATGTCGAGGGTCATGCAGATCGATTTCTTTGAACACCGCAGCAGGCCAAACCGGCCGGTCATCGCCACGGAACGATGAGCGATCCGCTACTTGTATCACCAGTCAACAGAGCGTCTCCGACCGGTTCGGGAAGATCCCGGAACCGGTCACGCTGCGGCCCGTAGCGCAGGGGTGGTGCGGCCCAGGGTTCCGCCTGCTTACCTCCGGATTCCGGAAAAGAAAACCAGCCAAGGAGTTTCCGAGGCATAGCTGTGCAACAGCAGGTACCTGACGCGGACAGTCGGTTGTAGGCGGGCAACAGGCTGATCGCTCCGAGCAGGGTCCATTCGTGTAGGCGGCACGAGGAAGTCGCGCTCAGCGGTGACGCCCGTCATGGTGAAGGCCCAGGTGGTGAACCGGAGTTCGGTGTTCGGTCAGCAGTTGGGCGACCTGGCGGTCGATGTGGTGGACCACTGCTCTCCGCGCCATCGTGACGTCCGGCCCTGGGAACGCGTGTGGCTCGCGGATGCCGAATGCCTGTTGGAGAGACTATGAGGTGCGGCCGCAAGGCGGCTCTCCAGCACGGGGACCGGCGGCCCGCTGTCTACGCTGCCACTGGTCCTCGCGCAGCACGGCGGATCCGGTGGGCCCACCGACGAGACGGGCCAGGACGGCATTGGCCGATGCCCTGAGATCGGAACGGTCTGAGTTGGTCATGCTCCCATGCAACCCGGTGGCACCGACAATCCGCGACTGCCGATCACGGCCCTGTGGATAAAGTTATCCACAGGGGTCGCGGGCTCGGGGCAATCACGGGATCTTCGAGTCATGAACGAGCACCACGAATCTGCCGGTCCTTCGTCCACCCAGGAGCAGGTCACCCTGCGTGGCCCCGCCGAACTTGCCGATGCTCTCCCGTATTTGCTGGGTTTCCATCCCAGTAACTCGGTGGTGATGGTCGCGCTGCACGGCCGGAGGGGTCGCTTCGGCGGCCGGCTCAGGGTCGGAATTCCTCCTTCGCCGAGCGAGTGGCAGCCGGTCGCCGAGCAGCTTGCCGAAGGCTTGATCAGCGGCAGCGAGCGGCGCGGTCCACGCCCTGAGGGGGTCATCGTCTTTCTTTGTCAGGACCCGGCAGCGGGAGAAACGCCCGCTGCCGTCATGGAGCGGCTTCGCCCCTTCGCCCAGCAGTTGCGCACGGCATGTGGCGCCCTCGACGTCCCGGTGCCCGAAGCGCTGTGCATTTCCGATGGCAGGTTCTGGTCGTACTGCTGTCCGGATGCCCGCTGCTGTCCGCCCGAGGGAGGCGCACTGGCTCTGCCGGGTACTTCGGTCATGGCCGCGGCTGCCGCCTATGCAGGCATTCAGGTGCGCGGATCCCTCGAGGAGATGGAAGCCAGGCTGACTCCTTGGCAGCGGCCACGTACGACGTCACAGGAACGGGCGTTGGACGAGGCAGCTGCGGTTCTCGTGCCCAGGATCCTTGCCGGGGCGGACCGCGAGCTGGTGGGTGACGAGACTCTGGAATCCGCCCGGCGCCTGGTCCGCCGCATTGAGCAGACTCCTCAGTCGCCCGGTTGGGCCCAGGCAGACGCTGCTGATGACGAGCTCATCACTGACGCGGAAGCGGCAGCGGTTCTCCTGGGCCTGCAGGACCGTACAACGCGGGACCGGGCGGCCGAATGGATGGAAGGCCCGGCCGCCGGTTCGGTTCTGCGGCTGTGGCGCGCGCTGTCACGTCGTTGTGTCGGTTCGTATGCCGAGTACGGTGCGGCGCCGCTCACTCTGGCTGGTTGGGTGGCCTGGTCGACCGGCGACGAACCGGGCGCTCGGGTTGCTCTCGGCCAGGCCTTGCGTCTTGATCCGCAGTACACCTTCGCCCGGCTTCTTCATCAGGCATGCAACGAGGGACTTGATCCCGAGGCGCTGCGGCACTGTCTGCGGAAGGAGCGCAGCGGACGGATGGCAAAGCGAGGGCAGCCTGGTGAGCCCGGTGGAAGGAAGCCTCCGAAATCCCCTGACACCCGTCGCGACGGGCCATCGGGCGCCGTCCGTCCCGACAATGCCGGGGCCCGTGGCCGTGCCGGCCGGCGCGGCGGTCGGCGTGGCACGAGGAGTGGGCGATGACGTCGGGAAGCGTGTTTATCGTCAGTGAGACGACTATGATCGCGCCATGTCGCCTTACGACCCGTCGGCCTTCCCGGCCTTTGCTGTCACCGTCGACCTGGTTGTTCTTACTGTGCGGCGCCATGCGCTGTGTGCACTGGTGGTTCGCCGCGGGGAGGCGCCGTTCCAGGGCCGGTGGGCGCTGCCCGGCGGCTTCGTCAAGGCGAACGAGGACCTTGGAGCCGCAGCCGCAAGGGAGCTGGCGGAAGAGACGGGGCTGTGCGCTCACGACCCCTCGACGCCGGTGCCGGGCCCGGGCCGGATCGCCGGGAATGGTGCCCACCTGGAACAGCTCGGCACCTACGGCGATCCCGAGCGGGACCCGCGGATGAGGGTCGTCAGCGTGGCGCATCTGGCACTGGCGCCCGATCTGCCCGCGCCCAGGGCGGGGGGCGACGCCAACAGTGCCCGGTGGGCGCCTGTGGAGGAACTGCTCGGATGGGAGAGCAACCTCGGCGGAGTCGGCGATGCGCCCGCTCCGCTGGCCTTCGACCATGCGCGCATCCTTGCGGACGGGGTGGAGCGAGCGCGCTCCAAGATCGAGTACTCATCACTCGCCACTGCCTTCTGTCCGCTGGAGTTCACCGTTGGTGAGCTCCGCCGGGTGTACGAGGCGGTATGGGGCGTAGTCCTGGACCCTCGCAATTTTCACCGCAAGGTGACCGGCACGCCGGGTTTCCTCGTCCCTTCCGGAGGGACCACGACGCGTCAAGGAGGCCGGCCCGCTCAGCTGTTCCGTGCGGGGGGTGCCACGCTGCTCAACCCCCCGATGCTTCGCCCGGAGGTCTGATCTTCTCCGCGATCCTGCGTGGAAAGTCATGAATGTCGCGTTATCTTGCTGCGGTAGCCACGCTGCCGCCAGGCGGTTCCGCCACCCGCGAGAGAAGCGATGCTCCAGGCCATCGGACTCACCAGCACCCACCGCCGGGATCGCCGGCTCGCCGTGGAGGATCTGAGCTTTCAGGCCGACCCCGGGTGTGTCACCGCGCTTCTCGGGGCCCGCGGCGCCGGCAAGACCACGGCTCTGCGGCTGATGCTCGAGCTGGAGCAAGGACGCGGCATCACCTTCTTCCGCGGCCTTCCGCTGCACCGCATCACCTCTCCTGCGGGGGAGGTAGGGATCCTGCTGGGCGACGTGCCCGGCCATCCGGCGCGCACCGTCCGCAACCAGCTCCGCATGCTGTGCGCGGCATCCGGGGTGCGGGGCTGCCGTGCGGACGAGCTGCTGGAAATGGTCGGCCTCGGTGGGCTGGCCGGGCACCGGGTCGGCGCACTGTCCCTGGGTATGGACCGAAGGCTCGGGCTTGCTGCGGCGTTGCTGGCCGATCCGCACACGCTGCTGCTCGACGAGCCTGTGGCAGGACTTGCGCCCAGCGACACGGGCTGGCTGTTCGGTCTGCTCCGCAGCCATGCCGCCCAGGGCGGCACCGTTCTGTACACGACCAGTGACCCCAAGGCAGCCGCTCGTTACGCCGATCATGTCGTCACCATCGACTCCGGCCGCCTGGTGGCGGACCAGGACGCTGCCGAATTCGCACGTACCCGGCTCCGTCCGCGGGTCGCGGTTCGCACGCCGCACACGGCCCGTCTCGCCGGTTTCCTGACCCGAGAGGCCCGCGCGAGTCAGCGCTCCGTGGAGGTCGTGACCGAGAGCGGCAGCCGCCTCTCCGTATACGGCAGCAGTTGCGCCGAGGTCGGGGACACGGCCTTCCGACACGGGATTCCTGTCCATCAGCTCGCAGACGAGACCGGCGACATGAAGCCTCCGGGTCTGCCTGACGATCATCACCCGGAGTCCGTGAAGCGCCTGACGCGCGAACCGCTCAGGGCCGAGGTCTCCGAGTCGCTCCCTGCGCCTCCGGCTGCCCTCGTCCCGGCAGGGCGAGTTTTCGAGGGCGGCGCCGATACGTCGCCACCTATCGTCCGCCGTCCGGATCACGGTCCGGTCAGACCGATGCGCTACGAGTTGCACAGGCTCTTCGGTGTGCGGGTGCCGCTTCTCATCGCGGGTGCGGTCCTCTTCCTCTCTGCCGTTCTGGCGGCGCTCCTGGGCAGGTCGGGGCAGACCCCGGTGCCGCAACTGCTGGCAGCATGGCCTCGGATTCTGCCGTTGCCGCCCGCCGCGCTGGGGGCCGGTCTGCTGGGCTCACTCGCCTTCGGCGACGAGTACCGCTACCCCGCCCTTGCCGCTCGGCAAGGTGTCGTGCCCCGTCGTTTCGGCCTGTTGGCTGCCAAGCTCGCGGTGTCGGCCGGCACTGCGCTCTTCCTCGCCGTGACAGCCGCAGTTGCCGATCTCGCAACTCTGCACCTCCTGTACGGCGGAGATTTGTCCGGTCCTCCGCAGGACTGGCTTCACCTCCTGGTCAGTTGGGCAGGGCTGACCGTGGGCTGTGCGTGGGCGGGGTTGCTGGGCGCGGGCGTGTTCCGAAGCACCACCGCCGGGCTGGCTGCTGTGCTGGCGGTGCCGGTCGTCATGGTGCCGCTGCTGCAGGCGGCGATTGCGGGGCCGGCTGCGCGCTCGGTCGTCGGTCTCCCGACGAGACTGCGCGAACTGGCCTGGGTGGAGTGGCCGCACCAGGCGGACCGTTGGATGATCGCAATCCTGCGCCTGCTGACCCAGCCCGTCGCGGCGGCGCTCGCACTGTCGCTCTCGGTTCTCCTCTGCGCATTTCTGTTCACTGGCGTTCGTGGCAGGGCCCGTTGGTGAGAGACACGGGCCCTCTCCGCAGCGGACTGCGCACAACTTCTCGGAGAATGCCCACATCTTTCCGATAAGGCGTCAAGTACAGGGAGATCGGTGATCACCCTTTCGTGTGCTTTTCACCAAAGACCTCAAGGGCGGCCTGAGCCAAGCCGACAAAGGATGCGTGACTACCCTTGCGCACTCCATGATGAGCCCCGCCCGTTCCGCCGAGTCAGGCCTCGCGGGCCCGGGCGAACGCGACCGCTACCCGTACGCCGAAACGCCCGGTGTCGACCGGGTCGGTGCCCCCTCCTGGGGCGGCGGCGAAGCCGAGTTGGGCCGGGCCGGCCGCCGCGCCACAAGCAGCCGTGGCCGCGGACTGCACGGTCAACTGGTTCAGCAGCTCGGACAGATGATCGTGTCCGGTGATCTCGGCGCGGACCGCCCACTCGTTCCCGAGGAGATCGGCCAGCGCTTCGAAGTCTCGCGCACAGTTGTCCGGGAGTCCCTGCGCGTGCTCGAGGCCAAGGGCCTGGTCAGCGCCCGACCCAATGTCGGGACCAGGGTGAGGCCGGTCAGCGACTGGAATCTCCTCGACGCGGACATTATCGAGTGGCGGGCTTTCGGGCCGCAGCGGGACGACCAGCGCCGTGAGCTGAGTGAGCTCCGCTGGACGATCGAGCCACTGGCCGCGCGTCTCGCCGCGGGGCATGGTCGGGAGGACGTGCAGCAGCGTCTCGCCGACATGGTGGAGATCATGAGCCATGCACTCGCCCAGGGCGATTCGATCACTTTCTCCCGCGCCGACGCCGAGTTCCACTCCCTGCTCATCCAGCTCGCCGGCAACCGGATGCTCGAGCACCTCTCGGGCATCGTCTCCGGCGCCCTGCAGGTCTCGGGTGGCCCCGCCACCGGATGCGAGCGGCCGACCGAGATCTCACTCGTCCAGCATGCGCGCATCGCTGATGCGCTGGCCGCGAATGACCCCCAGGCTGCTGAGGCGGCCATGCGGCAGCTGCTCACGGCTCACCCGGACGTGGAGCGAGTCGTCCCTGCGCCGCGAGAGCACTGATCGAGCCGCAAGCTCGGGGGTGCAGCCACGCACGCAATCGTGTCGCCGGATCCCGGGGGTCCGGCGACATAATTGTGGGTAGATGTCCCGTATGGCGAGGTCGGTCGTGAATGAGGTGTGACTCGGGCCACGCAGATTGGGCGTAACACTCCTCGAAGCAACGCGATGACCTAAGAGGTGATGGCCGAAGAGGGAATGCAAGCGTCGTTGACGGCGCTGTACAGCTCCTAGGCTCAGCCCGCGCCGTCGGTACATCCCCAGCCGGCGGTCGTCGGTTCCTGACCCGCCAGGGGCGGAACCGGAAGCCGTTTCCATCGTTTCGAGAGGTTGTTCGTGTCGGCCAGCACATCCCGTACTCTCCCGCCGGAGATCGCCGAGTCCGAGTCTGTCATGGCGCTCATCGAGCGGGGAAAGGCTGATGGGCAGATCGCCGGTGACGACGTGCGCCGGGCCTTCGAGGCCGACCAGATTCCGGCCACCCAGTGGAAGAACGTTCTGCGCAGCCTCAACCAGATCCTCGAGGAAGAGGGTGTGACTCTGATGGTCAGTGCCGCGGAGTCGCCGAAGCGCACCCGCAAGAGCGTCGCAGCGAAGAGCCCGGTGAAGCGCACCGCCACCAGGACCGTAGCGGCCAAGACAGCCACGGCGAAGACAGTGGCGGCCAGTGCGGCACCGGCCGCCGAGAGCGTGGACGTCGTCGCTGAAGAAGTCGAAGACGCAGAGCCGGCCAAGGTGTCGGGCGTGAAGAAGGCGGCTGCGAAGAAGGCCGCTGTGAAGAAGACGGTGGCCAAGAAGGCGGCGGCGAAGAAGACCGCCTCCAAGAAGGACGCCGACGAGGCACCCGACGGAGACGAGGCCGAGGAGAGCCCTGCGGCCAAGGCCGGCGAGGAAGAGGAAGAGGGCGGCGAGGCCAAGGGCTTCGTTCTCTCCGACGACGACGAGGACGACGCGCCCGCGCAGCAGGTCGCCGTCGCCGGTGCCACCGCCGACCCGGTCAAGGACTACCTGAAGCAGATCGGCAAGGTTCCGCTTCTCAACGCGGAGCAGGAGGTGGAGCTCGCCAAGCGCATCGAGGCCGGGCTCTTCGCCGAGGACAAGCTGGCAAACTCCGACAAGCTCGCGCCGAAACTCAAGCGCGAACTGGAGATCATCGCCGAGGACGGCCGCCGCGCCAAGAACCATCTCCTCGAGGCCAACCTTCGTCTGGTCGTCTCGCTCGCCAAGCGTTACACCGGTCGTGGCATGCTTTTCCTGGACCTGATCCAGGAGGGCAACCTCGGTCTGATCCGCGCGGTCGAGAAGTTCGACTACACCAAGGGCTACAAGTTCTCCACGTATGCCACCTGGTGGATCCGTCAGGCGATCACCCGCGCCATGGCCGACCAGGCCCGTACCATCCGTATCCCGGTGCACATGGTCGAGGTCATCAATAAGCTTGCGCGCGTCCAGCGCCAGATGCTCCAGGATCTGGGCCGCGAACCCACCCCGGAGGAGTTGGCCAAGGAGCTCGACATGACCCCTGAGAAGGTCATCGAGGTCCAGAAGTACGGCCGGGAGCCGATTTCTCTTCACACCCCGCTGGGCGAGGACGGCGACAGCGAGTTCGGAGACCTCATCGAGGACTCCGAGGCAGTCGTTCCGGCCGACGCAGTCAGCTTCACGCTCCTCCAGGAGCAGCTGCACTCGGTCCTGGACACCCTGTCCGAGCGCGAGGCCGGTGTGGTGTCGATGCGCTTCGGCCTCACCGATGGCCAGCCGAAGACGCTCGACGAGATCGGCAAGGTCTACGGTGTGACGCGGGAGCGCATCCGGCAGATTGAATCGAAGACCATGTCGAAGCTGCGTCACCCGTCGCGTTCGCAGGTGCTGCGCGACTACCTCGACTGAGCCTCCACGGCGCCGTAACGGGCCCGGGCCCCCTTCGTGGGGTGCCCGGGCCCGTTGCTTGCTGTCATGTCCGGACGGGCCGGGGACTGTCGTTCGGGACCGCTTCGGGGGCCTTCGGGCGGGCCGGTTCCGCATGCCAACCGGGTGGCCGGCGAAGGAGCCGGCAGAGCCGGCCGCACGCGCTGTGCGCCGGGAGACGTGCCGGGGGCGTGTGTCAAGGCGACAGCGGTGGTCGGCTTGGTCGCCCAGGAGAGGCTTACCGGAGGCGGTCTCGTAGGCGCGCGGCTGCGGCCGGGTGGCACAGGGAGCGGTGTACACGGCTCCCGGCGGGGGCTGGGACGCCCGTGGCGGTGGCCTGGGGAAGCCGGGGCCGTAGCCGGACATGAGAACGGGCGACCTCTCCTGCTTCCAGGCAAGGCCGCCCGTCGACCGGATTCAGTCCGGTCCCTGGCTCGTCGTGGGTTCGAGGTATCAGCGATCCTCTTCTTCGGAATGGCCCGGGACGGCCGTCAGGCGGTCCGTCTCGTCCTGTATGTCCGCGGCGATCTTCTTGAGTTCCGGCTCGAACTTGCGACCGTGGTGGGCGCAGAAGAGCAGTTCGCCGCCGCTGGCCAGCACGACGCGCAGGTATGCCTGGGCGCCGCATCGGTCGCAGCGGTCAGCGGCCGTCAGCGGGCTCGCGGGGGTCAGAACAGTAGTCACGTCGCCTCTTCTCTAGCTCGACGAGCTGTCGTACCAGGGTCAACATCCAACCAGGCCGAAAACGTTCCCGCTCTCGGCTTTTCCTCGAAACTTTTTGTCAAGGTGGCCGTCAGCTGCCGGTTGGCGGCGAATGAGCCGTATTGCGCTGGCTTTACGGTTTCGCGTTGCTTGTCTTCTTGTGCCCTCCCGGCTGGCTGCCGGTTGTTGATGAGGACGTGCCCGGAGCCTAAATGGTTCATGCCTCGAAGGGAACGTGATGTGCGCTTCACTCCAAGGAGGGATCGAACAAGTGTACGGTGCTGGTTTGGGGCGGAAGTCTTCTAGGGTGGCGTAACAACGGCTCTACCAGGGCTCGGTACCCTCTGACGGGCGACCGACGCCCGGCCTTTACCCACTGGGCCCCAAAGTAAATTCAGCGAGGAGCGAACCGCGTGACCGCCGATACGTCCGTGCCGTCCACTGCGCTGCTGAGCGGAGCAGACCGTGATGGCTCCAACTACACCGCGCGGCACCTGCTCGTACTCGAAGGGCTCGAAGCCGTCCGTAAGCGGCCCGGCATGTACATCGGGTCCACCGACAGCCGCGGGCTCATGCACTGCCTCTGGGAGATCATCGACAATTCGGTCGACGAGGCTCTCGGGGGGCACTGCGATCACATCGATGTGATTCTCCATGAGGACGGTTCCGTCGAGGTCCGGGACAACGGACGGGGCATCCCCGTTGACGTCGAGCCCAAGACCGGCCTCTCCGGCATCGAAGTCGTCATGACCAAACTGCACGCCGGCGGGAAGTTCGGCGGCGGCTCCTATGCGGCATCCGGCGGCCTGCACGGTGTCGGTGCCTCGGTGGTCAACGCGCTGTCCGCACGGCTGGACGTCGAGGTGGACCGTAATAGCGCCACGCATTCCATCAGTTTCCGCCGCGGGGTTCCCGGCATGTTCACCGAGGACGGCCCCGGCAGCCCCTTCGACCCGGCCAACGGCCTGCGCAAGGGCAAGCGGGTACCCAAGACCAGAACCGGCACCCGGGTCCGCTACTGGGCCGACCAGCAGATCTTCCTCAAAGACGCGAAGCTCTCGCTGGATCATCTGTACCAGCGGGCCCGCCAGACGGCCTTCCTGGTGCCGGGTCTGACGCTTGTGGTACGTGATGAGCGCGGACTGGACGGTGCGGGCACGTCGGAGGAGACCTTTCGTTTCGACGGCGGGATCAGCGAGTTCTGCGAGTACCTGGCCCAGGACAAGGCAGTGTGCGATGTGCTGCGTCTCACCGGACAGGGCACTTTCAAGGAGACCGTCCCGGTACTCGATGACCGCGGCCACATGACGGCCACCGAGGTCAGCCGGGAACTCGGCGTGGATATCGCACTGCGCTGGGGTACCGGTTACGACACGACGGTCAAGTCCTTCGTCAATATCATCGCCACGCCCAAGGGCGGCACGCATGTGTCCGGCTTCGAGCGATCCCTCACCAGGACCGTCAACGAGGTGCTGCGCTCCGCCAAGCTGTTGCGGGTGGCCGAGGACGACATCGTCAAGGACGACGCCCTGGAGGGGCTGACCGCAGTGGTGACCGTGCGCCTCGCGGAACCCCAGTTCGAGGGCCAGACCAAGGAGGTGCTCGGCACTTCTGCGGCCAACCGAATCGTCGCCAATGTTGTCGCCAAAGAGCTCAAGGCCTTCCTGACCTCCACCCGGCGTGACGCCAAGGCGCAGGCCCGAGCTGTCCTCGAAAAGGCCGTGGCCGCGGCCCGTACGCGCATCGCGGCCCGCCAGCACAAGGACGCGCAGCGCCGCAAGACCGCACTGGAGTCCTCGTCGCTGCCGGCCAAACTCGCCGACTGCCGCAGCGACGATGTGGAGCGCAGCGAGCTCTTCATCGTGGAGGGAGATTCCGCGCTCGGTACGGCGAAGCTCGCCCGGAACTCCGAATTCCAGGCGTTGCTGCCGATCCGCGGCAAGATTCTCAACGTCCAGAAGGCCTCCGTCTCGGACATGCTGAAGAACGCCGAGTGCGGTGCCATCATCCAGGTCATAGGAGCGGGGTCCGGCCGAACCTTCGACATCGACGCGGCGCGTTACGGCAAGATCGTGCTGCTGGTCGACGCCGACGTGGACGGTGCGCACATCCGCATCCTGCTGCTCACGCTCTTCCAGCGCTACATGCGGCCGATGGTCGAAGCGGGCCGGGTCTTCGCAGCGGTTCCGCCGCTGCACCGGATCGAGCTCGTACAGCCGAAGAAGGGCCAGGACAAGTACGTGTACACGTACTCCGACAACGAGCTGCGGCAGAAGCTGCTGGAGTTCCAGCGCAAGAACGTCCGCATCAAGGACTCGATCCAGCGCTACAAGGGTCTGGGCGAAATGGACGCCGACCAGTTGGCGGAGACCACCATGGATCCGCGCTTCCGTACGCTGCGGCGGATCAACATCGGTGATCTGGAAACCTCGGAACAAGTCTTCGATCTGCTGATGGGCAACGAGGTCGCGCCGCGCAAGGAGTTCATCACCAGCTCGGCCGCGACACTGGACCGCTCGCGCATCGACGCCTGAGTCCCGGCCACTTATACGCGGGACGTCCACCCGTGGGTGGAGACACATCTCCACCCACGGTCCACCTCTGCTCCGATCTGCTGACCAGGACTTTTCCGTAGCGTCTAAGGCGTAATCCTTCCCCGCTCACGGAGGCTCCCCATGTCAGCGTCCACATTCACCGATGCCCTGGTGATTGTCGCGGTCATCGCGCTGGTGCTTGTGCGGCAGTTCCGACCGCAGCAGATCGCGCACGACAGGCGTTGGTGGCTGATCCCGGCGGTGCTGGTCTTCTTCACCTTGCGCCAGCATGCTCTGCTCGATGCGCATCACCGCACCGCGTCCGTCGTGCTGGTAGCGGCTGAGCTGCTCACCGGGCTGGCCATGGGGGCGGCCTGGGCCTGGACGACCAAGGTGTGGACCGAGCCCGACGGCTCAGCCTGGGCCAGGGGCACGAAGGCAACCGCTGCCGTGTGGGTGCTCGGAATTGGCATACGGCTGGGAGTGGCCGGTATCGCGGCATTGGCGGGCGTGAAGCTGGGTTCGGGAGCGCTGCTGCTTGCGTTGGCGGCCTCCTTGCTCGTCCGGTCGGGGGTGCTGGTGTGGCGGGCCGGGCAAATTCGGCCGTCGTACGGTGTTGCTGCCCCCGGATCGCCGGAGCCGGCCTGGAAGGACCCCGTATGACGCCGAGTGCCTGGACGAGTTGGCCCTCCCGCGAAGCGCTGTCCCAGAGCGGCCTGACCAAGCCTCGTCGTGATTTCGCGCGAGGCATGCGGCTCGTCGGCCTCGGGGTGTTGATCTGGGGCGCTCTCACCAGGGACGACGTCAGCGACTGGATCGTGGCCGGCGCTGTGGCGGGCGTGGTGGGCTGCGCCTTCGTCGTCTGGGCTTTCTACCGGACGAGTCTGGAACACCGGCTCTGGCGCTCGGTGGGGCTGCTGGCCGTACTGATGGGCGCGGCTGTCGCCGCGCAGCAGACGGGATTCTCCGTTACCGCGACGGTTCTGTGGTGCGGTTGCGCGATCAGCGCGCTCAAGCGGCTGCCCCTCGCGGCGGCTCTCCCCTGCACCGCCACCGCGCTCTGTGCATACGCCCTGCTGAACAGCGACGCCCTGCTGACGACGGCGATCACCACCGCGGGGCTGGCTCTCGGCGGCTATGTGCTGCGTCTCGACGGCGAGGCGCGGGGCGCCGCGGAGCGACTGCGCGAACAGGAGCGGGCCGCGCTGGCGGCGAAGGCCGAGTCGGCCGCGCTGGGCGAGCGTTCCCGGATCGCCCGGGAGATCCATGACGTCCTCGCACACAGCCTGTCCGCCCAGCTGGTGCACCTGGAGGCCGCCCGGCTTCTCATCGAGCGGGACGCGGGACGTGAGCAGATCCTGGAGCGCGTGGTGGCTGCCCGGGGCATGGCACGGGAAGGGCTGGCCGAGACCCGGCAGGCGCTGTCCGCCCTGCGCGGCGAGATGACACCGGTTGAGGAGTTCCGCAGGAGGTGGTCGGCGGCGCACGCCTCGCGGTGGCGGGAGAACACCGTCCGCTGCCCGCAGAGGCTTCTCAGGCGGTGCGTCGAGTGGCTCAGGAGGCCATGACGAACGTACGCAAACATGCGCCGGGTTCCGAGGTCCGGGCGCGGCTCGAGTATCTCTCCGATGAGATCGTCTTGGAGATCCGGGATTCAGGTGCCACGACGTCGGTGGACGAACTGGCTGTCAGTGGCTCGGGTTACGGTCTGCTCGGAATGCAGGAGCGCGCCGAACTGCTCGGCGGGACCCTGGAGGCAGGACCGGACGAGGAGGGCTTCCTTGTGAGGCTGAGGGTGCCGGCATGACGGCTCGGGTTGTGGTGGCTGACGACCAGTCCGTCGTGCGCGAGGGCATTGTGATGCTGCTGGGACTGCTGCCCGGAATCGAGGTCGTCGGCGCGGCGAGGGACGGACTGGACGCGGTGGCGCTGGTCGCCGAACATGCCCCCGATGTGGTCCTGATGGATCTGCGGATGCCCCGCTGCGACGGTGTGGAGGCCACCCGCAGGATCCGGGCCGAGCACCCGTCCACCCAAGTGGTTGTGCTCACGACGTTCTCGGACGACGACTCACTCTTTGCCGCGCTGCGGGCCGGGGCCCGTGGCTACCTCACCAAGGACGCCGGGGGCGACGAGATCGTCCGGGCCGTCGAGAACGTCATGGCGGGGCAGGCGGGACTCTCGCCCAGCGTGCAGCGGCTGCTGGTCGAGCGGGTCACGGCAGCTTCGCCCGTGCATGAGGTCCAGGGGTCCGGAGAACTGCCTGACGGGCTCACCCGGCGCGAAGCCGAGATTCTGGCCCTGATCGCCGAAGGGCTCTCCAATCCGGAGATCGCGCGTGCCCTGCACATCTCCCCGGCCACGGTGAAGACACACATCAACAACCTCTTCGCCAAGACAGGGGTGCGCGACCGGGTGCAGGCCATGCGATACGCCTACAAGGAGGGTCTTGCACTCCCACCCGGTACATCCGTCACCTAATGGGGTGAAGAGGGGGCGATAGGGGATAGGAAGTGCCTCGGAATACCCATCCTTGGGCACGCGACCGCAGCGGTTGCGCACAGGGAGAGGGTGTTCGGTGGACAAGGACGAAGGGCTCGACGCCGCTGAGGTGCGGCTCGACGACCCCTGGTACGACGCGCTGGCCGCCGGCTGGGGCGAGTTGGACGGTAGCGGCGCACCCGCGGCTGTACCGGCACAGACAATGCCGGCGGACAGCCCGAGCACGGCCGACATCTATCTGGCGGTGCAGAGCAGCGCAGCCTTCCAGGAAGTGCGCAGCCGCTACCGGGGGTTCGTCATTCCCGCGTCGCTCGCGTTCTTTGCCTGGTACCTGGCGTATGTCGTGCTGGCCACGACGGCACCGGAGTTCATGGCCCGCCCGGTGACCGGAGCGGTAAATGTGGCGATGCTGGCGGGCCTCGGGCAGTTTCTCTCCACCTTTCTGCTGACCTGGGCCTACACCCGTCATGCCCGCCTGCGCAGGGACCGGACCGCGCTCGAGCTCCGCTGGGACACGCAGGAACTGACACGGGGGACCCACCGTTGAGCAGCGAGACGATCACCACGCAGCACCAGACGCTGGCCCTGTTGCTGTTCAGCGCGTTCGTCGCAGCGACGCTTGCGATCACCACCTGGGTGAGTCGCAACCGGCATGGCTCCGCGGAGGAGTTCTATGTGGGCGGCCGGCTGTTCTCCCCGATGGAGAACGGATTCGCCATCGCGGGGGACTACATGTCGGCCGCCTCCTTCCTCGGCATCTCCGGACTGATCGCGCTCTTCGGCTACGACGGCATGCTCTACTCGGTCGGCTTCCTCGTCGCCTGGCTCGTCGTCCTCTTGCTGGTCGCCGAACTGGTCCGGAACTGCGGCCGGTTCACCCTCGCCGACGTGGTCGCGGCCCGCATGAGAGAACGTCCTGTCCGGATCGCGGTGGGGTCCTCGTCGGTCACCGTGTCCGTGCTCTACCTGGTGGCGCAGATGGTCGGCGCGGGCAGCCTGGTCTCCCTGCTGCTCGGGGGCGACAGCGGGGCCTCCCAGGCATGGACCGTGATCGGCGTAGGAACTCTGATGGTCATCTATGTGACCCTCGGCGGAATGCGAGCCACCACCTGGATCCAGATCATCAAAACAGTGCTGCTGCTGGCCGGATCGATTCTGCTCACCGTGCTCGTCCTGGTCCGCTTCCACGGCAACATCAATCAGCTGCTGAGCTCCGCCGCGGACCACAGCGGCCACGGGAAGAGCTTCCTGGCTCCGGGCCTCCGATACGGCGGGGACTGGACCTCGCGGTTCGACTTCATCAGCCTGGGACTCGCCCTGGTCCTCGGTACGGCAGGCCTGCCGCACATCCTGTCGCGCTTCTACACGGTGGCCACCGCCCGGGCCGCACGACGTTCGGTCGTCTGGTCCATCGGGCTGATCGGCGGCTTCTACCTGATGACGATCGTGCTCGGATTCGGCGCGGCGGCGCTGGTCGGCACGGACCAGGTGAAGGCGGCGAACCCCGCAGGCAACACCGCGGTCCCCCTGCTCGCGCTCGAAGTCGGCGGGGGAGCGGGTTCGACCGGCGGCACCGTGCTCTTCGCCGTGGTCGCTGCCGTCGCCTTCGCCACCATTCTGGCCGTGGTCGCCGGAATCACGCTCGCATCCTCGGCGTCCGTCGCTCATGACCTGTACGCCACACTCAAGCGCAGCCATGCCCGGCAGCACAGCGAAGTGGCGGTGGCCAGGTTCGCGGCGGTGGGAATCGGCTCCGTCGCGATCGCCCTCGGGCTGCTGGCGAAGGACCTCAACGTCGCGTTCCTGGTCGGCCTGGCATTCGCGGTGGCCGCCTCCGCGAACCTGCCCGTGCTGCTGTACTCGCTGTTCTGGCGGAACTTCACGACCCGGGGCGCGGTCTGGGCGGTCTACGGAGGATTGGTCCCCGCAGTCATCCTTGTGACGCTCTCACCCGTTGTCTCCGGGAGCCCGGGATCGCTCTTCCCGGGCGTGGACTTCCAGTTCTTCCCGCTGGAGAATCCGGGCCTGGTCTCCATTCCACTCGGCTTCCTGGCGGGCTGGCTGGGCACTGTCACCTCCGACGAGCCGCCGGACGCAGTCAGGCACGCCGAGACGGAGGTCCGGTCACTGACCGGCGCCGGGGCCGTCTGAGCCGGGCACGGCCCAGGCGTAGCGGTGCTCGGGCCGTCCGGTGTCGCCGTACCTCAGTGTCAGGCGCAGTCGTCCCGTCTGCTCCAGCTGGCGCAGGTAGCGCTGCGCGGTGGAGCGGCTCAGGCCCGTCCGTGCCGCCACCTCGTGGGCCGACAACGGCTGCCCGGAACCGCTCAGCACCTCGCGGATCAGCTCGGACGTCGGTACCGAGTGCCCGCTGGGCAGCCCGGACGAGGCAGCGGGCCCTGCGGTGCGCAGCGCGCCGAAGATCCGGTCCACCTGCTCCTGGCCGGCCGATTGCCCGCTGCCACCCACCCGGCTCACCGTGCGGCGGAGCGCGGCATAGCTGTCCAGACGTGAGCGCAGCACGGAAAACGTGAACGGTTTGACCAGGTAGTGCAGGGCGCCGTGCCGCATGGCGGCCTGCACGGTCGCCACATCTCCGGCCGCCGTCACCATGATCACATCCGTGTGATGGCCGAGCTGGCGCATCCGCTGGACCAGCGAGAGGCCCGTTTCGTCCGGCAGGTAGTGGTCGAGCAGCACCAGATCGATCCGCTCGCGTTCCAGTGCCGCCATCGCCTGGGCGGCGCTGTGCGCACGGGCGACGACACGGAAGCCGGGAACCCTCGACACATACGCAGCGTTGATCTCAGCGACACGGAAGTCGTCATCGACCACCAGTACATCAATCATCGGGCCGCTCTCTGTTAGGGCGTTGTTGCAACGTCGTAGTTGTAGCGTGCGCAAAACGAGCACAACAGTCTCTTGCAGGCACAAGACTGCCTTGTGCCTACAAGACTGCCGCTGTGGTGTCTGCCACATCTACGGTCCCGGTCCATGAGCACAGACAACAGCCCCGCCATTGAGCTGCGGGGCGCCAGCAAGATTTTCCGCACCCCGTCGGGCGTGCCGCACACCGCGGTACGAGATCTGGACCTCACCGTCGGCCGCGGTGAGTTCGTGGCCGTCGTCGGGCCCACGGGCTGCGGCAAGTCCACCACGCTGACCCTGGTCAGCGGTCTGGAGGAGCCCACCGAGGGCGAGGTACTGGTGGCCGGTGAACCGGTCCGCGGTATCGGCGACAAGGTCGGGTTCGTCTTTCAGCAGGACGCCGTCTTTCCCTGGCGAACCGTGCTGTCGAACGTCATGGCGGGCCCGATCTTCCGTGGGACGCCGAAGGGCGAGGCGAAGGAGAAGGCCCGTGAGTGGCTGGCCCGGGTAGGCCTGTCGTCCTTCGAGGACCGCTACCCCCACCAGCTCTCCGGCGGACAGCGCAAGCGGGTGGCACTCGCGGCGACCCTGGTGAACGACCCCGAAATCCTGTTGATGGACGAGCCGTTCTCCGCGCTCGACGTCCAGACCAGGGCGCTGATGTCGGACGAACTGCTGGAACTGTGGTCGGGCACCGGGTCATCTGTGGTCTTCGTCACACACGACCTGGAGGAGTCCATCGCGCTCGCCGACAAGGTGGTCGTGATGACGGCGGGTCCCGCGACCGTGAAGCAGGTCTTCGAGATCGATCTGCCGAGGCCGCGCAAGGTCGAGACCGTCCGACTGGAGCCCCGGTTCATCGAGATCTATCGGGAGATCTGGTCCTCGCTCGGCGAGGAAGTCCGTATTACGCGTGAGCGAGGTGCCGTCAATGCCGCCTGAGACCGAGTCGGCCGCGAAGGCCACCGTCACGACAGGAACGACCACCCAGCCGGGCGTCGCAGGGTCGGCCCTGGATCCGGCACCGGCACTGAACAAGAGGTCGGGCCGGACCCAGGAACGTCAGCGGGCCGCCCGCAACCGGCGCTTCCTGGTGTACGCGAGCCGCGCCGTACTGCTGGTCGCGGTCATCGGCCTGTGGGAGGTGCTGGCCCGGGCCGGGGTCATCGACACCTTCAACTTCTCGATGCCCTCCAAGATCTGGGACCAGATCCAGTCCTGGGCCTTGCACGGCACCGCCCAGGGCTCCCTCTGGGAACAGATCTGGTACACGATGTACGAGGCCCTCGTCGGCTGGATCGTCGGTGTGATCGCCGGTGTGATCCTGGGCATCACGCTCGGCCGGATCCGCTTCCTCTCCGATGTACTCGGTCCGTACATCAAGGTGCTCAATGCCATCCCGCGCATCGTGCTGGCGCCGATCTTCCTCATCTGGTTCGGGCTCGGCACCACCTCGAAGATCGCCTCCGCCGTCGTGCTGGTCTTCTTCCCGGTCTTCTTCAACGCCTTCCAGGGCGCCAAGGAGGTTGACCGGAACCTGGTCGCCAACGCCCGGATCCTGGGCGCGAGCAATCGGCGGGTCACCTTTCAGGTGGTCATCCCCTCCGCCACCTCCTGGATCTTCACCAGCCTCCACGTCAGCTTCGGCTTCGCGCTGATCGGCGCGATCGTCGGTGAGTACATCGGCGCGACCAAGGGCCTCGGGCTGCTGGTGTCCGCCTCTCAGAGCACCTTCAACGCCGCCGGCGTCTACGCCGCGATGGTGATCCTCGCGGTCGTGGCACTGCTCACCGAAGGCTTGCTCACCTTCGCCGAGCGGCGCCTGTTCAAGTGGCGGCCCGTCGAGGCCGGCAGCGAGCGCTGAGCGCAGAGCAGCGGGCGCCTCGCTCCGCCCCGTACGAGGTACGAATCGGCCCATCGGTTCACCAATCGACTCATTTTGTAGATCACAGGGACGTGATGAATGTGCGCAGCATCATGAAGGTGTCAGCGGCGGCGGTAACGGGTGTGCTCGCGCTCACCGCGCTGACCGGCTGCGGAGGTGACTCCGCGGGCGAGGGCAAGAACGCCAACAAGGTCAAGATCATGGTGGGCGGCCTCGACAAGGTCATCTACCTGCCGGCGATGCTCACCCAGCGGCTCGGCTACTTCAAGGACGAGGGTGTCGACGTTTCGCTGCTGACCGAGCCGGCCGGTGTGCAGGCCGAGACCGCACTCGTCTCGGGTGATGTTCAGGGCACCGTCGGTTTCTACGACCACACCCTCGATCTTCAGGTCAAGGGCAAGCATGTGGAGTCCGTGGTGCAGTTGTCGCATGCGCCCGGCGAGGTCGAGATGGTCTCCAACCAGGCCGCCGGGGACGTCACCAGCTCCAAGGACTTCAAGGGCAAGAAGCTCGGTGTCACCGGTCTCGGTTCGTCCACCGACTTCCTCACCAAGTACCTCGCGGTCCACAACGGCGTGAAGACCAGTGAGTTCACGCCGGTCGCCGTGGGCGCGGGGCAGACGTTCGTGGCCGCGCTGAAGCAGGGCTCGATCCAGGGCGGGATGACGACCGACCCGACGGTCGCGAACATCCTGGACCAGAAGCTCGGCAAGGTACTGCTCGACATGCGTACGCCTGCGGGCTCACAGGCGGCGCTCGGCGGCCCGTACCCCTCGTCCAGCCTGTACATGAACACCGAGTGGGTCAACGGGCACAAGGAGACGGTGCAGAAGCTGGCGAACGCCTTCGTGAAGACTCTGAAGTGGATGTCGTCGCACTCGCCGGAGGAGATTGCGGCGAAGATGCCGGCCGACTACGCACAGGGCGGCAAGGCCCTCTACGCGCAGTCCATCAAGTCGACGCTGCCGATGTTCACCAAGGACGGCGTGATGCCCGCCAACGGCCCGGAAACGGTCGAGAGGGTCCTCAAGGCCTTCAACCCCAACCTCAAGAACGCCACGGTGGACCTCAGCAAGACGTACACGACGGAGTTCGCCAAGAAGGCCCACTAGCCGGAAGTCGCTGAGGGGCCGGGGTTCACCGCACATCACCCACCGCGGTGAGTCCCGGCTCGCTCAGTGCCTCCGGGAGTACGACCGTGAACAGGGCTCCGCCGTCCGTGCTCTCGCCCACCCGAGCGCTGCCGCCCTGTCGCTCGGCGAGTCGGCGGACCAGGGCCAGCCCCAGTCCGCGCTTGCCGTGGGCAGGCGGCTTTTTGGTCGACCAGCCCTCCGTGAAGATCAGTTCGCGCTGGCTCTCGGGGATCCCGGCGCCGCTGTCGCTGACCCGCAGTACCGCGCTACGCCCCTGAGCGTGGAGTTCCACCTCGACCTGGGCGCCCGCCGTCGCGGACACCGCGTCCAGGGCGTTGTCCACCAGGTTGCCGACGATCGTCACCAGACCCTGCGGGTCCACCAGTCGGTCGGGCAGCAGCGTGTCGGGGGTGAGCCGCAGCGAGACACCGCGCTCCGCCGCGACGGTGGCCTTGCCGACGAGCAGAGCTGCCAGCAGCGGGTCGTGGATCTTTTCGGTGATCTGCTCCGCCGTGGTGCGGTGCACGCCGACCACTTCGGTGATGAAGTCCGTCGCCTCCTCGTGCTTCTCCAGTTCGAGGAGGCCGAGGAGGGTGTGCAGCCGATTGGCGTGCTCGTGGTCCTGGGCACGCAGCGCGTCGATCAGCCCGCGGGTGGAATCGAGCTCGCGGCCGAGTTGTTCGAGTTCGGTCCTGTCGCGGAGGGTGGCCACCGCACCGCCGTCGTCGGTCGGCATCCGGTTGGTGACCAGCACCCGCCGGCCGCGCACGGTCAGCAGATCGTCGCCGGTGACCCGCCCGGCCAGCACGTCGGCTATGCGTCCCTCGCCGAGCGCCTCGGCGAGGGGCAGCCCGATGGCCTGCGGGCCGAGGTTCAGCAGCCGCTGGGCCTCGTCGTTCATCAGCCGGATCCTGTCTCCCCGGTCGAGCGCCACGACGCCCTCCCGGATGCCGTGCAGCATCGCCTCGCGCTCCGCGAGCAGCGCCGCGATGTCCGAGAACGCCAGGTCGTGCGTCTGTCGCTGGAGACGGCGCGAGATCAGGTATGCGGCCAGCGCCCCGGCGGCGAGCGCGCCGCCGGCATAGGCGAGCAGGCCGGGAACCATCGAGACCAGGTGGCCGCGCACGCTGTCGTACTTGATGCCCACCGAGACCACGCCGACGATCCGGTGCCGGGCATCGCGGAGCGGCACCTTGCCACGGGCGGAGCGGCCCAGGGTACCGGTATCGATCTCCATCACCTCGTGGCCGGAGAGCGGCACGGCGGCGCTGGTGGAGACGGGTCGGCCGATCTCGGAGAGGGTGGGGTGCGACCAGCGCACGCTATGGCGGTCGCAGATGACGATGTACTCCGCCCCGGTCGCCTTACGGATCCGCTCGGCGTCGGCCTGCACCGGGCCGTCCACCGTGGGCGGCGTGGTGAGAAGCTCCTCGGCGATCGCCGGTGAGGCGGTGGTCTCAGCGATCGAGAGGGCACGCCGCATGGCCTGCTGGTCGAGCTGCGCGCTGAGCGGACGCAGAAAGAGACCGGTGGCCAGTACGGCGACTCCGCCCGCTATGGCCAGTTGCATCAGCAGTACCTGGGAGAAGACACGCTGAGGCAGGCCGATGCGGAGCCTCCTGGGCTGTCCGGTGTTCATGTGGACGAACGGTAGAGGGCCGGGGCGACAACCGGAAGATTCCCCTGTTACGCAAACCGCTTGCGTCACTTGCGCTAATCTTGCGCGCATGACGCGACGACTTGCACAGGTAGCCCGGAAGGTGGGGGTCAGCGAGGCCACCGTCAGCCGGGTGCTCAATGGTCGGCCCGGAGTCTCCGAGGCCACTCGGCAGGCTGTTCTCTCCGCCCTCGACGTCCTGGGCTACGAGCGACCGACCCAGCTGCGGGGTGAACGTGCCCGGCTGGTCGGCCTGGTGCTGCCGGAACTCCAGAACCCGATCTTCCCCGCCTTCGCCGAAGTGGTCGGCGGAGCCCTCGCGCAGCAGGGGCTGACGCCGGTGCTGTGCACCCAGACCAAGGGAGGGGTGTCCGAGTCCGATTACGTGGAGCTGCTTCTGGAGCAACAGGTCTCCGGCGTGGTCTTCGCCGGCGGTCTCTACCACCAGCTGGACGCCGCGCACGACCACTACAAGGTGCTCGCGGACCGCAGGATTCCGGTGGTGCTGATCAATGCGGCCATCGCCCATCTCGGTTTCCCGGGTGTCTCCTGCGACGACGCGGTCGCGCTGGACCAGGCCTGGCGTCATCTCGCCTCGCTGGGGCACGAGCGGATCGGTCTGGTGCTCGGACCGAACGACCACGTGCCGTCCATGCGCAAGCTCGATGCCGCGCGGGCGATCGCGGCCGAACTCGGCGCCGAACTGCCCGACGAGCGCGTCGTGCGTGCCATGTTCTCGCTGGAAGGCGGTCAGGCCGCGGCGACCCGGCTGCTGGATCAGGGGGTCACCGGAGTCATCTGCGCGAGCGACCCGCTCGCGCTCGGAGCCGTGCGCGCCGCCCGTCGGCGGGGCTTGGCGGTGCCGAAGGACGTCTCGATCGTCGGCTACGACGATTCGGCATTCATGAACTGCACGGATCCGCCGCTGACCACCGTCCGCCAGCCCATCGAAGCGATGGGCCGAGCCGCTGTGGAACTGCTGTCCGTGCAGATCGGAGGCGCTGCGGTGCCCTCGGACGAGCTGCTCTTCGAACCTGAACTCGTGGTGCGCGGATCCACCGCGCAGGTGTCACGGCCGGGAGCCCGCTGATTGTCAAATATTTGCGGAATCTGCGCGACATCTTGCGGAGCGCGGTTGTCGGTGGTTGAGTTTGCGCCGCCCCACAGCGACGCAGTTGTGGGCTTCCCGCGCACTTGCCCACAAGGGGACCATCGATGAGAAGCACCTGGTTCCGCCCGACCCACCGCCGTACAACGGCGGCGGCCCTTGTCTCCGCTCTCGCACTGACCGCGCTTGCCGCTTGCGGCACCAGCAGCAGCGATGAGAGCAAGGCATCAGGCGGCGGCAGCTCCGACCCGTCCGCTCCGCTCGATCCGAAGACCAAGGTCACGCTGACCATGGACTGCATGCCGCCGACCGCGAAAGCCGCTGAGCTGCGCGAGTGGAAGGAAGACGTCAAGACGTTCAACAAGCAGTACCCGAACGTCAAGATCGAAGGAAAGTCGACGCCGGGCCAGTGCGAGGAGCCGACCCGCTTCACCGCGGCGCTGAAGGGCAAGTCGCAGCCCGATGTCTTCTACACGTACTTCACTGATCTTCAGCAGGTGCTGGACAACAACGGCGCCGCCGACATCTCGGCGTATGTGAACGCGAAGACCGTCCCGGCGCTGGCCGGCATCGACCCCGACGTGATGAGCGTCCTCAAGAAGGACGGCAAGCTCTACGGTTTGCCCACCAGCAACTACACCATGGGCCTGATGATCAACCGCAAGCTCTTCAAGCAGGCGGGGCTGGACCCGAACAAGCCGCCGACGACCTGGGACGAGGTCCGCGAGGACGCCAAGGCCATCGCAGGTCTCGGCAAAGGCGTCGCCGGGTACGGCGACTACAGCGCGACCAACCAGGGCGGCTGGCACTTCACCGCGGAGATGTACGGCCTCGGGGGCGACGTCGTCACGCCGGACGGCAGCAAGGCGGCTTTCAACGACGACATCGGCAAGCAGGTCCTGTCGAACCTCAAGGCGATGCGCTGGGACGACGACAGCATGGGCAAGACCCAGCTGCTGAAGTGGGGCGATCTGCAGAAGCAGATGTCCACCGACAAGCTCGGGATGTTCCTCGCCGCCCCGGACGACCTCACGTACATGGTCCAGCAGCTCGGCGCCACGTACGAGAACTACGGTATGGGACCGATCCCCGGCGGGCACGCCACGCTCTTCGGCGGCAACGACTACATGTTCAAGCAGGGCAGTTCCCCGGACAAGATCAAGGCCGCCATCGCCTGGGTGAACTTCAAGACACTCACCCCGGGCAAGGGGCAGTTCGACTGGGCGCGCTCGAAGTCCGACGCGCTGCCCGTGGGACTGCCGCAGCCGAACTTCTGGACCGGCGACATCAAGGCGAAGGACCTGCAGTCCCGCACCGACAACGCCACCATGCCGGTCGAGAACTTCAAGCCCTTCATGGACAACCCGGTCAAGGGCAAGGCCGAGCCGGCCAAGGCGCAGGAGATCTACAAGGTCCTCGACAACGCGATGTCGGGCGTCCTGACGAACAAGAACGCGAACATCGGCAAACTGCTCTCCACCGCCGAGCAGCAGGTCAACCAGGTCCTGGCGAACCAGTAAGAGACCGACAAGGGCCGGGACTTCGCGGTCCCGGCCCGGACCCGACCGGACCCGGCGCCAAGGAGAGACCATGTCGGCCCCCACCCTGCCCGTGAGCAGCAAGCAGACGCAGCCGCCGCACCATGACGGCCCGCCACCGGAAGCACGTCGTGAGGTGTTCGTCCGCAGTGTACGCCGCAACCTCTCGGCGCACGGCTTCCTGATCGGCGCCGTGCTCTGCTTCGCGTTCTTCTCGTGGTACCCGATGGTCAGGGAATTCCTCCTGGCCTTCCAGAAGACCGAAGCAGGAAAAACGACCTGGGTCGGTCTGGACAACCTGGAGTACGTGTTCCACGACCCGGCCTTCTGGCAGGCCTGGCGCAACACCCTGCTCTTCACCGCCCTGGCGCTGCTCCTCGGCTTCCTTGTCCCGTTCGTCATCGCTATCGTGATCAACGAATTCCGGCACGCCCAGGGGTTCCTGCGCCTGCTGGTCTACCTGCCCGTCATGCTGCCGCCGGTCGCCTCGGTCCTGCTCTTCAAGTACTTCTACGACCCCGGATACGGACTCTTCAACGGTGTCCTGCACTTTCTGCATCTGCCCGAACAGCAATGGCTCCAGTCCACGAGCACCGCGATGCTCTCCGTGGTCATCGCCGCGACCTGGATGAACATGGGCGGCGCGACCCTGATCTACCTCGCCGCGCTGCAGGGCATACCCGGTGAGCTGTACGAAGCGGCCGAGCTCGACGGAGCCGGGCTCCTCAGCAAGATCTGGCATGTCACGATCCCGCAGACCCGGCTGATCCTCTCGTTGCTCCTGCTGATGCAGATCATCGCGACCATGCAGGTCTTCACCGAGCCCTTCCTGCTGACCAACGGCGCCGGCCCGGAGGGTTCGACGACCACCGTCGTCTACCTCATCTACCAGTACGCCTTCAACTTCAACAACTACGGCGGCGCCGCCGCCCTCGGCCTGGTCCTGCTCGTGCTGCTGGCCGGCTTCTCGGCGGCGTACGTCCGACTCAGCCGCGACAGCGAGAGCTAGGAGTACGACGATGGCAGAGCGCACTCTGATCTCACCGGCACAACTGGGTCGCCCCCGGGGCAAGACCGTCTACTGGACCGTTCTGACCCTGGTGGTGCTGCTGTTCACTCTGGTCTTCCTCGGCCCGCTGTACTGGATGGTGACCGGGGGCCTGAAGACCGCGCAGGAGTTCGCGCAGTCGCCGCCCACTACAGTCCCCAAGAGCTTCCATCCGGAGAACTACTCGCATGCGTGGAAGGTGATGCAGCTGTCCAAGCTGCTCCTCAACACGCTCTACTACGCCTTCGGCGCACTGGCCTTCCAACTCGTCTTCGACGTCGCTGCGGCCTATTCGCTGTCCAAGCTGAGGCCCGTCCTCGGCAAGGTCATCCTCGGCATGATGCTGGCGACGCTGATGATTCCCGCGACGGTGCTCGTCGTGCCGCAGTACCTCACGGTTCTCGACGTGCCGATCTTCCAGCGCAATCTGCTGAACTCGCCCTGGGTGATCTGGCTTCCCTCGGTCACCAACGCCTTCAACATCTTCCTGCTGAAGCGGTTCTTCGACTCGATCCCGCGGGAGCTGCTTGATGCGGCGTCCATCGACGGCGCCTCGCCCCTGCGGACCCTGCGCTCCGTGGTGCTGCCGATATCCCGTCCCATCCTGGGCGTGGTCTCGATCTTCGCGGTCGTCGGGGTCTGGAAGGACTTCCTCTGGCCGATGCTCACGCTGCCCGACCCGGGCAAGCAGACCCTGAACGTAGGCATCTACTCGCTGGCCCAGGGGGTGCCGGAGAACTGGCTCATCGCCGCACTCGCCATGGCGTCGGCACCGACGCTGATCATCTTCCTGATCTTCCAGCGCAACATCATGAGCGGCCTGACCGCGGGCAGCCTCAAGGGCTGACCGCCGCACCCGGAACGCGCACCCGGACCGCGCACCCGGACCGCGCACCCGGACCACCGCACCCGGGCCGCGCACCCGGAACACGCTTCCTGAGCGGCCCTTCCCGAAGCACACCTCTCTGAGCACACCTCTCTGAGCACTCCGTCGCCGGCCCTTCACCGGCGCCCCGCTGTCCGGGGCCGGCGGCGGAGTCCCACCTGCCCGAAAGGACCGTCACGTGGCAGACATCCGCCCGTCCGAGGCCACCGAAGACTGGTGGCGAACCGCCGCCATCTACGAGGTGTACGTCCGCAGTTTTGCCGACGCGGACGGTGACGGCACCGGTGATCTGGCGGGCGTGCGGAGCAAACTGCCGTACCTCGCCGAGCTCGGCGTCGACGCCCTCTGGTTCACGCCCTGGTACCTCTCGCCGCTCGCCGACGGCGGCTACGACGTGGCCGACTACCGCACCATCGACCCCGCCTTCGGCACCCTCGGCGAGGCCGAGAAGCTCATCGCCGAGGCCCGTGAACTGGGCATCCGTACCATCGTCGACATCGTGCCCAACCACGTATCCGACCAGCACGCCTGGTTCAGGGCGGCGCTGGCGGCCGGCCCCGGCAGCCCGGAGCGCGAGCTGTTCCACTTCAGGCCGGGGCGCGGCGAGAACGGTGAACTGGCGCCCAACGACTGGCCGTCGCAGTTCGCCGGATCCACCTGGACCCGCGTCGAGGACGGTGAGTGGTACCTCCACCTCTTCGCGCCCGAGCAGCCCGACCTCAACTGGGCCCACCCAGTGGTCCGCAAAGAACACGAGGACGTGTTGCGCTTCTGGTTCGAGCGAGGTGTCGCCGGAGTACGGATCGACTCCGCGGCGCTGCTCACCAAGGCCGAGGGGCTGCCCGACTTCGTGGAGGGCCGCGATCCGCACCCGTATGTCGACCAGGATGAGATCCACGACGTCTACCGCTCATGGCGTGCCGTCGCCGACGAGTACGGCGGCGTCTTCGTCGGCGAGGTCTGGCTGCCCGACTCCGAGCGCTTCGCACGCTACCTGCGCCCGGACGAACTGCACACCGCCTTCAACTTCACCTTCCTGTCCTGCCCGTGGGATGCCGGCCGACTGCGCGGCGCCATCGAGGGGACGCTCGCCGAGCACGCACCGGTCGGCGCTCCGGCGACGTGGGTGCTGTGCAATCACGACGTGACGCGTACGGTCACCCGCTACGGGCGGGCGGACACCGGGTTCGACTTCGCGACCAAGACCTTCAGTACCCCTACCGACCTGGAGCTGGGCACCCGCAGGGCCCGTGCCGCGGCGCTGCTCTCGCTCGCCCTGCCCGGTTCGGTCTATCTCTACCAGGGCGAGGAGCTGGGACTGCCCGAGGCCGAGATCCCGCTGGACCGGATTCAGGACCCGATGCACTTCCGCTCCGGCGGCAGCGACCCGGGCCGGGACGGATGCCGGGTGCCACTGCCCTGGACAACCGAGGCGCCGGCCGCCGAGCCCTGGCTTCCGCAGCCGGCAGGCTGGTCGGCTTATGCCGCCGAAGTCCAGGCCGGAGACCCGTCTTCGATGCTGTCGCTGTACCGCACGGCCCTGCGGCTGCGCCGTGCCGAGGCCGGTTTCAAGGGCGTCGCACTGAGCTGGCTGCCGGCCGCGGAAGGTGTTCTCTCCTTCGCCCGGTCCGACGGCCTGCGCTGCGTCGTCAACCTCGCTGCCGAGCCCGCCGAACTTCCCGGTCATGCGCAGGTCCTGCTCACCAGCGGCCCGCTGGACGACCGAGGTCGGCTCCCGCAGGACACGGCGGTCTGGCTGCGGGTCTGACCTCACGGCCTCACGCCCCCGTGGGTGCGGGCCCGGGCAACGGCTGAGGCGGGCGTGGGCCGTGGTACTGACCACTGGGGCGCAGCCGCAGTGGTCGCTCCGCGTACTCCTCCAGCGCATGGGCGATCCAGCCCGCGGTTCTCGCCACGGCGAAGATCGTCTCCCCGCCCTCCGCCGGCATGCCCGCCGACACCGAAAGCACCGCGAGTGCCAGATCGACATTGGCCTGCAACGCGGTGTGGCGAGCCGTTGTCGCCACCACGTCCCGGGCCGCTGCCAGGGCAGGGCCGGCCCGCGGTACGTCTTCGAGCAGTGCGAACAGCGCCCGGGCGCGAGGGTCCTCCCCGCGGTAGAGCCGGTGCCCGAGCCCCGGCACGCGGCGCCCCGACCGCAGATGGTCCGCCACGACCGGTGCGGCACCGCCCCGCTCCAGGGCTTCGGCCAGCATCCGGTGGGCCAGCCCGCTCGCGGCTCCGTGCAAGGGTCCTTCCAGGGCGCCGAGCCCTGCGGAGACCACGGCGTACGGATGCGCCCGGGCGGAGGCGGCGACTCGGGCAGCCAGTGTCGATGCGGCCAGATCGTGGTCGATGAGCAGCACAAGTGCCGTGTCGAGCACCCGGAGCGAGGCCGCGTCGGGCGGCTGCGTGGTCAGCCGTGACCAGAGTCCGCGCGCCAGTCCGTCGCGTTCCCCGTCGCCCCGCGGACCTGGACCGCCGACCACCGGCAGTGCGCCCACCAGGGTGGGGACCAGGCTGCGGGCGGTACCGAGCACGGCGTCGGTCGAGAGGTCGAAGCGGAGCGGATCGGCTGCTGCCACCGCGACCGTGACCGTCCGCAGCCGGTCCATCGATGTGGCGTGCGCCGGCAGTGCGGCCACGGCCCGGCACCCGGCCTCCAGCGCTTCCGGGGGGGCGGCGAACCGTGTCCCGGGGCGGATGGTCCCGGTCCACAGCCACTCGGCCACCTCTTCGTAGCCGTACCGGCCGGCGAGTTCCGTCGCGTCCACGCCGCGGAAGAAGTAGCGCCCGGTCTCCGGATCGATCAGCGTGACGCCGGTGCGGAAGGCGAGTTCGGTTCCGGCCGGCTGAGGCTCCCGACGGCCCGCACGCCGGGCCAGCGCCGTCACCTCCCTGGCGTCGAAGGTGCTGCCGCGCCCGCCCGGTGCACGCCGGCTGCGGAGCAGACCGCGGCTGACGTACGCGTACACCGTCTCCGGCTTCACCCCGAGCCGGTCGGCTGCCTCCCGGGTGGTGAGCCGTTCGCCTTCCGCCTCGGCTGACTGATCCGTCATGTGACGTGCCGCCTTCATATTGATTCAATCAATGTTGACAGGATTCTAGTCAAGGATGGACAGTCGATTCAATACAGAGTGCGAATCGTGGGAGGAAGCCATGTCCACCATCACCGCTCCGCGTGGACTCGCGGGTGTCGTCGTCACGGACACCGGGATAGGTGACGTCCGCGGCCGCGAGGGGTTCTATCACTACCGTCAGTACTCGGCGATCGATCTCGCACAGGCCCGCACGTTCGAGGACGTCTGGTACCTGATGGTCCACGGCGAGCTGCCGGGGACCGCCGAACGCACGGGTTTCACCGCGAGGACCGCCGCCATGCGCCGGCTCCCCGCCGAGGTGCGCGACGCGCTGCCCCTGATCGCCCGGGCGGGCTCCGGCCCGCTCGCCGGTCTGCGCACCGCGCTCTCCCTGCTCGGCGCGTCAGCGGGCTTCCGGCCGGTGTACGACATCGACGCCGGCCGGCGCACCGCTGACGCGCTCACCGTCTGTGCGGCCGTCCCGACCCTGCTGACCGCACTGCACCGGATCGGCCGGGGACTCGATCCGGTGGAGCCGCGTGACGACCTGCCGTATGCGGCGAACTACCTCTACATGCTGACCGGTTCGGAGCCGGACCCGGTCCGGGCCCGAGCCGTGGAGCAGTATCTGATCTCCACCGTCGACCACGGTTTCAATGCCTCGACCTTCACCGCGCGGGTCATCGCCTCCACCGGCGCCGATATGGCGGCCTGCCTGGTCGGCGCGGTCGGTGCGCTGTCGGGGCCGCTGCACGGTGGCGCGCCCAGCCGGGCCCTCGACACCCTCGATGCCATCGGAAGCCCGGACCGTATCGACGCCTGGGTCCGCGAAAAGGTGACAGCGGGGGAACGGATCATGGGCTTCGGCCACGCCGTCTACCGCACCGAGGACCCGCGTTCCCGGATGCTGCGCGGGATCGCCCAGCAGTTCGGCGGTCCGCTGGTGGACTTCGCCGTCCAGGTCGAGGAGCGGGTGGAGGCCATCCTGGCGGAGCTCAAACCGGGCCGTGAACTGCACACCAACGTCGAGTTCTACGCAGGTGTCGTCATGGAACTGTGCGGGCTGCCGCGCGAGATGTTCACCCCGACCTTCTGCGCGGCGCGCGTCGTGGGGTGGAGCGCGAACATCCTGGAGCAGGCGGCGGACTCAAAGATCATCCGCCCGGCGGCGCGCTACGTGGGGCCGCCCCCGCCGCAGCCGGTGCCGGCGGCCGTACGGAGCTGACCGGGCTCCTGATCCGGGGCGGTGCCGGGAGCCGGTACCGCGGGGGCCCCGCCCCGAATCCGGGCGGGGTGTCCCGCGGTACGGCTCTGGCTTTCCGCCTCCGGCGAGGGAGCCGGCTCAGCCCCTGAGCCGGACCGGCTACACCGGGCCCGCGAGCGTGGCGACCGGCGAGGCCAGGGGGACCCCCGAGCCGTCCCGGCGCGGGTCGGGCTCCGGCAGCTCGGCGGGTGCGCCGTTCGCCGCGGCAGCCCGCACCGGCGTCTCGCCCGCCCAGGCCAGCACCAGTAGGTCCTCACCCTTCAGGAAGCGCTGGCAACGCACCCCGCCGGTGGCCCGCCCCTTGCGCGGGTACTGATCGAACGGAGTCAGTTTCGCCGTACGCACCGAGTCGTCCAGGGTGCCGTGCGAGCTCGCGACCGTGAACACCGCGGCGTCAGCCGCCGGGTCCACCGCGGTGAACGAGATCACCTTGGCGCCGGCACTCAGCTTGATACCTGCCATACCGCCCGCCGGGCGGCCCTGCGGCCGCACGTGCCCCGCCGGATAGCGCAGCAGCTGGGCGTCATCGGTGATGAAGACGAGGTCCTCCTCGCCGGTCCGCAGCTCGGCCGCGCCGACGATCCGGTCGCCGTCCCGGAGGCCGATGACCTCCAACTCGTCCTTGTTCGCCGGGTAGTCGGGCACTACCCGCTTGACGATGCCCTGTTCGGTACCGATCGCCAGACCGGGCGACGACTCGTCGAGCGTGGTGAGACAGACCACCGACTCGTCATCCGTGAGGGAGACGAACTCCGAGATCGGCGCCCCGCCCGCCAGATTCGGCGCGGCGGCGGTGTCCGGGAGCTGCGGCAGGTCGATCACCGCCAGCCGCAGCAGCCGGCCGGCCGAGGTGACCACACCGATGTCGCCGCGCGCCGTCGCCGGAATGGCGGAGACCACCACATCGTGCTTGGTGCGCTTCTGGCCTTCCGCGTTCGGCGGTTCCGCGTTCGCCGTACGGGCCAGCAGGCCGGTCGATGACAGCAGCACCCGGCACGGGTCGTCGGCGACCTCCAGGGAAGCCGCGGCGATGGGCGTGCCCGCCGACTCCAGGAGGACCGTGCGCCGGTCGGTGGAGTACTTCTTGGCCACTGCGGCGAGTTCGGCGGAGACGAGCTTGCGCAGCTCCGCGTCGGAGTCCAGGATCTTCGTCAGCTCGTCGATCTCGCTGTTGAGCCGGTCGCGCTCGCTCTCCAGCTCGATCCGGTCGAACTTGGTGAGCCGGCGCAGCGGTGTGTCCAGGATGTACTGCGTCTGCGTCTCGCTCAGCGAGAAGTGCGAGATCAGCCGCTCCTTGGCCTGGGCGGAGTTGTCGCTGGACCGGATGAGGCGGATGACCTCGTCGATGTCGAGCAGAGCCACCAGCAGGCCGAGGACCAGATGCAGGCGGTTCCGGCGCTTGCCCCGGCGGAACTCGCTGCGGCGCCTGACCACCGAGAAGCGGTGGTCGAGATAGACCTCGAGGAGCTCCTTGAGACCCAGCGTCAGCGGTTGTCCGTCGACCAGCGCCACATTGTTGATGCCGAAGGATTCCTCCATCGGGGTGAGCTTGTAGAGCTGCTCGAGCACCGCCTCCGGAACGAAGCCGTTCTTGATCTCGATGACCAGGCGCAGGCCGTGCGAGCGGTCGGTGAGGTCCTTCAGGTCGGCGATGCCCTGCAGCTTCTTCGAGCCGACCAGGTCCTTGATCTTGGCGCGGACCTTTTCCGGTCCGACGGCGAACGGCAGTTCGGTGACGACGATGCCTTTGCGCCGCGGCGTGACGTCCTGCACGGTGGCGGTGGCACGGATCTTGAAGCTGCCCCGGCCCTTCTCGTACGCGTCCTTGATGCCGTCGAGTCCCACGATCCGGCCGCCGGTCGGCAGATCGGGTCCCGGCACGAAGCGCATCAGGGTCTCGAGGTCCGCGCCCGGGTGCTTGATCAGGTGGCGGGCGGCGGCGATGATCTCGCCCAGATTGTGCGGCGGCATGTTGGTCGCCATCCCGACCGCGATCCCCGAAGAGCCGTTGACCAGCAGGTTCGGATAGGCCGCCGGGAGCACCCCGGGCTCGCGTTCCTGGCCGTCGTAGTTCGGCTCGAAATCGACGGTGTCCTCGTCGATCGACTCCGTCATCAGCGAGGTCGCGTCGGCCATCCGGCACTCGGTGTACCGCATGGCGGCCGGCGGGTCGTCGTTGCCCAGGGAACCGAAGTTGCCATGCCCGTCGACCAGCGGGAGGCGCATCGAGAAGGACTGCGACAACCGCACCAGTGCGTCGTAGATCGAGGCGTCGCCGTGCGGATGCAGCTTGCCCATGACCTCGCCGACGACCCGGGCGCACTTCACGTAGCCGCGGTCGGGCCGCAGCCCCATCTCGTTCATCTGGTAGAGAATGCGCCGGTGTACGGGCTTCATACCGTCACGGGCGTCCGGCAGGGCCCGTGAGTAGATCACCGAGTACGCGTACTCGAGGAAGGAGCCCTGCATTTCATCGACCACGTCGATGTCGAGGATCTTCTCCTCGAAGTCCTCCGGCGGCGGGGTCTTCGTGCTGCGGCGGGCCATCGCTGCTGCGGCTCCTTCACGTGCCTGGTCTGGTAGTGACGCCGACCATTGTGGACCGTCCCACTGACAACGCCGACCGCGACCCGGGAACTTAGCCAGCTGTGAGTGCGCTTGCATACAGTGGCAGCACTGCATTCAACGCGGTCACACACGCGATCGAAGGGACGTACATGCCCATGGGTCACACGGCCACAGCCGAGGCCGGTTCCGGCGGCCTGACAGCGACCGAGCACCGGCTGGCCAATGGCCTGCGGGTGGTGCTCTCCGAGGACCACCTGACCCCGGTCGCCGCGGTCTGCCTCTGGTACGACGTCGGTTCACGCCACGAGGTCAAGGGGCGTACCGGACTTGCTCACCTTTTCGAGCACCTGATGTTCCAGGGTTCCGCACAGGTCAAGGGCAACGGTCACTTCGAACTGGTGCAGGGCGCCGGCGGGTCGCTCAACGGCACCACGAGCTTCGAGCGCACCAACTACTTCGAGACGATGCCCACCCATCAGGTGGAGCTGGCGCTCTGGCTGGAAGCGGACCGGATGGGCTCGCTGCTCGCCGCGCTCGACGACGAGTCGATGGAGAACCAGCGGGACGTCGTCAAGAACGAGCGCCGTCAGCGCTACGACAACGTGCCCTACGGCACGGCCTTCGAGCGGCTGACCGCCCTGTCCTACCCGGAGGGCCATCCTTACCACCACACGCCGATCGGCTCGATGGCCGACCTGGACGCGGCGACCCTGGAAGACGCGCGGGCCTTCTTCCGCACGTACTATGCGCCCAACAACGCGGTCCTGTCGGTCGTCGGCGACATCGACCCGGAGCAGACGCTCGCCTGGGTCGAGAAGTACTTCGGCACGATTCCCTCCCACGACGGCAAGCAGCCGCCACGGGAGGGGTCCCTTCCCGACATCGTCGGGGCGGAGCTGCGTGAAGAGATCCACGAAGAGGTGCCCTCGCGAGCCCTGATGGCCGCCTACCGGCTTGCTCAGGACGGCACCCGGGCCTGCGACGCCGCCGACATCGCGCTGACGATCCTGGGCGGCGGCGAGTCCTCGCTGCTGCACAACCGCCTGGTACGCCGGGACCGCACGGCCGTGGCCGCGGGCTTCGGCCTGCTGCGGCTGGCCGGTGCGCCCTCGCTGGGCTGGCTGGACGTCAAGGCGTCCGGTGGTGTGGAGGTACCGCGCATCGAGGCGGCCGTCGACGAGGAACTGGCCCGCTTCGCCGCCGAGGGCCCGACGGCCGAGGAGATGGAGCGCGCCCAGGCGCAGCTGGAGCGCGAATGGCTGGACCGGCTCGGTACGGTCGCCGGCCGCGCCGACGAACTGTGCAGGTTCGCCGTGCTGTTCGATGACCCGCAGCTCGCCCTGACCGCAGTCCAGCGGGTGCTGGACATCACCGCGGAAGAGGTCCAGGAGGTAGCGAAGGCGCGCCTTCGCCCGGACAACAGGGCGGTGCTGGTGTACGAACCCGTCACCGCCGAAGAAGCCGAAGAGAACCGCGCGCCCGAGAACGACGCGACCGACGAGAACGACGAGGCGGACCAGTGACCGATGCCGCAGCCGTGAGCATGACCTTCCAGCCGCAGCCCCAGCCGGGTGTCGCCAGGCCGTGGGCGTTTCCGGCTCCCGTCCGCTCCACCCTGTCCAACGGTCTGACCGTGCTGCGCTGCGACCGCCCCGGGCAGCAGCTCGTGGCCGTCGAGATCAACCTCGACGCCCCGCTGGACGCCGAGCCGGACGGACTCGACGGCGTCGCCACCATCATGGCGCGCGCCTTCTCCGAGGGCACCGACAAGCACTCGGCGGAGGAGTTCGCCGCCGAGCTGGAACGCTGCGGCGCCACACTCGACGCGCACGCCGACCATCCCGGCGTCAGGATCTCCCTGGAGGTCCCGGTGTCCCGGCTGCTCAAGGCGCTCGGCCTGCTCGCCGCCGCGCTGCGCGCGCCGGCCTTCGCCGACAGCGAGGTCGAGCGTCTGGTGGGCAACCGGCTCGACGAGATCCCGCACGAGCAGGCCAACCCGGCCCGCCGAGCGGCCAAGGAGCTCGCGAAGGAGCTCTTCCCGGCCGCCGCCCGGATGTCGCGTCCGCGCCAGGGCACGGAGGAGACGGTCGCGCGTATCGACGCGGGCGCCGTCCGCGCCTTCTACGAGGGGTACGTCCGGCCCGCGACGGCCACCGCGGTGGTCGTCGGTGACTTCACCGGGATCGATCTGGACGCCGTGCTCGCCGAAACCCTGGGCGACTGGCAGGGCAACACGGGCACGCCGCGGCCGGTACCGCCGATCACCGCGGACGACACCGGCCGGGTGGTCATCGTGGACCGCCCGGGCGCCGTGCAGACCCAGCTGCTGATCGGCCGGATCGGCGCCGACCGGCACGACCGCGTCTGGCCCGCCCAGGTTCTCGGTACCTACTGCCTGGGCGGCACCCTGACGTCCCGTCTCGACCGCGTACTGCGCGAGGAGAAGGGCTACACCTACGGCGTGCGCGCGTTCGGCCAGGTACTCCGGTCCGCCCCGGACGGGAGCGGTGCGGCGATGCTCGCGATCAGCGGTTCGGTGGACACCGAGTCCACGGGCCCGGCGCTCGACGACCTCTGGACGGTGCTGCGGACCCTGGCGGCGGGCGGTCTCACCGACGCCGAGCGGGATGTCGCCGTGCAGAACCTGGTGGGCGTCGCTCCACTCAAGTACGAGACGGCCGCGGCCGTCGCGGGCACCCTCGCCGACCAGGTCGAGCAGCACCTGCCGGACGACTTCCAGGCGCAGCTGTATGCGCGGCTTGCCGCGACCGGGACGGTCGAGGCGACCGCCGCGGTGGTGAGCGCCTTCCCGGCGGACCGTCTGGTGACGGTGCTGGTCGGGGACGCAGCGCAGATCAAGGAGCCCGTCGAGGCACTCGGAATCGGCGCGGTGACGGTCGTATCGGGCTGAGCCGTTCGCAGTAACGGAAGCACCCCCCGGGGCTCCGGTGGCCAATGCGCCGCCGGAGCCCCGGTGGTGTGTCCGGCTCAGGTCGGTTGCATGTCCGGTTTGTTGGCTGAATCGATCGTCCGTCCTGTGGCATGTGCGACACATCCTCTTGTCCGTTTGGTCCCGCCAGGACCAGCCCCTTACGGTCGCTCTCGCTGTTCGTCACCTCCGCAGGCCGCAACCGTGGCCCGAACACCGATCGCCGAGTCCCCGTCGACGGCCTGGGACCCCGCCGCTGACCCGGTAGGCGAGAGCCAACGAAAGGATCAAGACCTCCATGGCGTTCACCCGCCCTCTCGGTAAGCACCGTGCCCCGAACCGGCCGGCCCGCAGGACCGCGACCGCCGCGGGCGTCGCGACTCTTGCCACCGCGGGCGTCATCGGAAGCCTTGCCTCGCCGGCCATGGCGGACGAGGCAAAGGCCCCCGCCACGAGCCGGGCCGACCTCGTCCGGAGCATCATCGTCGGCGACACGGTCGCCGACCGGATCGAGGCCCAGGCCACCGCACAGCAGCACGAGGCCGACGTGGCCGCCGCGAAGGCGAAGGCCGAAGCGAAGGCCGAAGCGAAGGCCGAGAAGGAACGCGAGGCCGCCCAGCGCTCGGCGCGCGAAGCCGCCCGCAAGCGCCTGAACGCCTACGTGGTCCCGATAGCCAACTCGTACGTCTCCACCGGTTACCGGACCGGCGGCAGCCTGTGGTCCTCCGGCAGCCATACCGGCATCGACTTCCACGCCGCCGGCGGCACGGTGGTGCACGCGGTCGGTGCGGGCACCGTCGTCGAGGCCGGCTGGGGCGGCGCGTACGGCAACAACATCGTCATCAAGATGAACGACGGCAGCTACACGCAGTACGGCCACCTGTCGTCCATCGGCGTCTCGACCGGTCAGTCGGTCACCTCCAACCAGCGGATCGGTCTCTCCGGTGCCAGCGGAAACGCCACCGGTCCGCACCTCCACTTCGAGGCCCGCACGGCCCCCGACTACGGCTCGGACATCGACCCCGTCGGCTATCTCCGCTCGCACGGCGTCAACGTCTGACGCACGGATTCGTACGACGGACGGTCCCAAAAGATATCCACGGTTTACCGGACGCCGTCGGAAATTAACCCGCCCTGTCATAGAGTCACCGAACAGGCGTCGGTCGACCGCGTTTCGCGGGGGATGAAGGCGGAGGTTCGGTCATGCGCATTCCCGCGCATTCGGTGTGTACGGCTATTCGTGACGACATTATTGCGGGTGTCTTCGCACAGGGCAGCCGGCTGACCGAGGAGCCCCTCGCCCGCCGCTACGGAGTCTCCCGGGTCCCGGTGCGCGAAGCGCTGCGCACCCTGGAGTCCGAGGGCTTCGTGGTCACCCGCCGTCATGCCGGTGCGTGTGTCGCGGAGCCGACCGAGCGGGAGGCCGCCGATCTGCTGGAGATACGGACACTGCTGGAGCCCATGGGCGCGGCCGGGGCGGCCCAGCGCCGCACCGACGCCCACCTCAAGGTGTTGCGGGGCCTGGTGAGACTGGGACAGGAACGGGTCCGCCGTGCACAGGGCGAGGATCTGCGGTCGCTGGGCGGGTGGTTCCACGAGACGCTTGCCCAGGCATCGGGAAGCGTGGCGTTGACCGCACTGCTCACCCAGCTCGGACAGAAGATCGTCTGGATGTACACCGTTGAGCAGCCCGCTGATCCTGGCGAGTTCTGGGCCGAGTGCGGGGCGATCGCGGAGGCAGTGGCACGCCGCGACGCGGAGCGGGCCCGCTTCCTGACGGCACGCCATGCCGAGCGGAGGACCGCGCTGTACCGGCTGCGGAATCGGGCGGGTGTGAGGGCTTTGCAACATGGTGTAAACACCGCGAGTGGCCCGCATTAACAATCGCGCCGTATACAGAAGAACGCGGGTCGGTAACGCGGTAGCCGGGTTTTCTGCTGCCCTTTTATATCCGGCTCATCGGCCTTTCCCGGCCGGCGGCCGGAAAAAAACAAAGCCGCAGCGCCCGGAGAAGGGGCTGCGGCTCTGGTGGCGCCGGTGGTCGGCGCGGTGTCGTCAGACGGTCTCGGGGAGCTCGTCGAGACCCTCGGCGACCAGCTTCGCCAGACGATCCAGGGCGGCATCGGAGCCCTCCGTGTCCGAAGCGAGCACGATCTCCTCGCCGCCCTCGGCGCCGAGGCCGAGCACCGCGAGCATCGACGCGGCGTTGACCGGACTGCTGTCGGCCTTCGCGATCGTCACCGGGACGCCGGAAGCGGCGGTGGCACGGACGAAAATGGAGGCCGGCCGGGCGTGCAGACCCTCGGCCCAACCGACCTTTACGCGGCGCTCAGCCATGGTGTTGCCCTTCAAGTTCTCTGGCAGTTGTCTAGACCATTCTTGCATGCGCTCCGAGGTGCTCGGGCCCTGCCCGGTGCCCGACTGTACCGCCCCTCCCACCGCCGTGACCCGTACGCTTTCCCCATGCAGCCTCCGCTGGAGCAGAACCCGCACCAGGTGTACCCGGCTCACTGGGAAGCCGATGTGGTGCTGCGCGACGGCGGTACCGCGAGGATCCGGCCGATCACCACCGAGGACGCGGAGCGGCTCGTCAGCTTCTACGAGCAGGTGTCGCCCGAGTCGAAGTACTACCGCTTCTTCGCACCGTATCCCCGGCTCTCCGCCAAGGACGTCCATCGCTTCACCCATCACGACTACGTCGACCGGGTGGGCCTCGCGGCGACCGTGGGTGGCGAGTTCATCGCGACGGTCCGCTACGACCGGATCGGCGAGGGCGAGGCCGAGGTCGCCTTCCTCGTCCAGGACGCGCACCAGGGACGGGGTGTCGCCTCGGCGCTGCTCGAACACATCGCAGCGGTCGCCCGTGAGCGCGAGGTGAGCCGGTTCATCGCCGAGGTACTGCCCGCCAACAACAAGATGATCAAGGTCTTCACCGACGCGGGCTACGAGCAGAAGCGCAGTTTCGAGGACGGCTCGGTCCATCTCACTTTCGACCTCGAACCCACCGAGGCGTCCCTCGCCGTGCAGCGCGCCCGGGAGCAGCGGGCCGAGGCCCGCTCGGTGCAGCGGCTGCTGGCGCCCCGCGCGGTGGCGGTGGTCGGCGCGGGCCGGGCGCCCGGTGGATTGGGCCGGACCGTGCTGCGCAATCTTCTGGGCTCCGGATTCACCGGCCGCGTCCATGCCGTGAACCGCGCCTTCGCCGATGACCTCACGGAGGTGGACGGTGTCCCCGCCCACCGCTCGGTCGCCGGCATCGACGACACCGTGGACCTCGCCGTCGTGGCAGTGCCGGCCGAACACGTCCCCGCCGCGGTCGCCGACTGCGGGAAGAGCGGCGTGCAGGGGCTGGTCGTCCTGGCCGCCGGTTATGCTGAAAGCGGCCCCGAAGGGCTGCGGCGCCAACGAGAACTCGTACGGCAGGCGCGTTCCTACGGGATGCGCATCATCGGCCCGAACGCCTTCGGCCTCATCAACACCTCCGAAGCCGTCCGGCTGAACGCGTCGCTGGCGCCCGAGTCGCCGGCCCGTGGCCGGATCGGGCTCTTCACCCAGTCCGGCGCCATCGGGATCGCCCTGCTCTCCGGGCTGCACCGGCGCGGCGCGGGACTCTCCTCGTTCATCTCGTCGGGTAACCGCGCAGATCTGTCCGGCAACGACTTCCTGCAGTACTGGCACGACGACGCGGACACCGACGTCGCCCTCCTCTACCTCGAATCCATCGGCAACCCCCGGAAGTTCACCCGGCTGGCCCGGCGCACGGCAGCCGCGAAACCGGTCGTCGTGGTCAAGGGCGCCCGGCACAGCGGCAGTGCTCCGCCGGGCCACGCGGTGCCGGTCACCCGTATCCCGGACGCCACGGTCTCGGCGCTGCTGCGACAGGCGGGGGTGATCAGGGTCGACACGGTCACCGAACTCGTCGACGCGGGTCTGCTGCTCGCCGACCAGCCGTTGCCGGCCGGCCCGCGGGTGGCCATCCTGGGCAATTCCGAGTCGCTGGGACTGCTGACCTACGACGCCTGCCTCACCGAACGTCTGCGCCCGCTGCCGCCCGTCGACCTGACGACGGGGGCCACCCCGCAGGACTTCCGGGAGGCGCTCGCCCGGTCGCTGGCGGACGACGGCTGCGACGCGGTGCTGGTCACGGCGATCCCCTGGGTGGGGGAGAACGGCGCCACGGAATCGGGTGGCGGCGAGCTGCTCGCGGCCACGCTCCGCGAGGCGGCGGCGCAGGCGCCCTCAGCCAAGCCGGTGGCCGTGGTGCACCTGGAGATCGGCGGCCTCGCCGAAGCGCTGGCGGCAGCCACCAGCACCGCGCCGTCCGCGCAGCCCGCCCCCGCCCGGCCCGGTGGGCAGAGCACCGGGCCCGCCCCGGCCCCCGGCCCCGACCCGGTGGACCCGCACCGGGGCGGTCCCCGCCGTATCCCCGCATACCCGGCCGCCGAGCGGGCCGTCCGCGCGCTCGCCCAGGCCGTCAGATACGCGCAGTGGCGCCGTCAGTCCGCCGACGCCGGCCGGGTTCCCGAATACGACGACATCGACGAGGCCGGCGCCGCGGCACGGATCGACGCACTTCTCGACACCGCGCACGTCGACGTCGCCCGTGGCCTGGCCCTCTCGACCGACGACACCTGCGAACTCCTCGGCCTGTACGGCATCCGCGTGCTGCCCGTCCGTCCGGCGCCGGACGCCGACGCCGCCGTCGCAGCGGCGGCCGCTCTCGGCTACCCCGTCGCGCTGAAGGCCACCGCCCCCCACCTCCGTCACCGCCCCGACCTCGGTGGAGTCCGCCTGGACATCGCGTCCGAGGCCGGACTGCGCCGCGCCTACGCCGAACTGACCGGCGCCCTCGGCGCGCCCGCCGAGGTCCGCCCGGTGGTCCAGGCGATGGTGCCCCGGGGCGTCGACACCGTCGTACGGTCCGCGATCGACACGGCTGTCGGCGCTGTCCTGTCCTTCGGACTGGCCGGAGCACCGTCCGAACTGCTCGGCGACACGGCGCACCGCCTGATCCCCGCCACCGACCGCGATGCCGCCGAGCTGATCCGAACCATCAGAACGGCCCCGCTGCTCTTCGGCTGGCGCGGCTCGGCACCGGTGGACACCGCCGCACTGGAAGAACTGCTGCTCCGGGTGTCGCGCCTCGTCGACGACCATCCGGAGGTGGTCTCGGTCTCCCTCGAGCCGGTCGTCGTCGGACCCACCGGCCTCTCCGTGCTCGGCGCTTCGGTACGGCTGGCCCCCGCGCACGCCCGCGGCGACCTCGGCCCACGCCGCCTCCCCAGCTACTGAGCACACCCGGCAGGGCCGCCGCCCCTCTCTGTCGGTCGGTCTAAGATGGAGCCCATGGCAAAGACCGGTACGACGACCCAGGGGCTGCGCGCGGCGATCGAGCGCAGCGGCTATTACCCGGCCCTCGTGGCCGAGGCGGTGGAGGCCGCTGTCGGCAGTGAGCCGGTTGCTTCGTACCTGGTGCACCAGGAGACGACCTTCGATTCCAACGAGGTGCGACGCCACGTCACGGTCCTCGTCCTGACGGGCAACCGTTTCATCGTCAGCCACACCGACGAGCAGGCCGCCGACGGCGGCTCGCCCACGCCGTTCGCCACCACCTCCACCGAGTCCGTGAAGCTGGACCGGATCTCCTCGGTGGTCCTCAGCCGGGTCGTGGCCAACCCGGAGAAGTACGTCCCGGGCACCCTGCCCCGCGAGGTCGTGCTGACGATCGGCTGGGGTGCGGTCGCCCGCCTCGACCTGGAGCCCGCCGCCTGTGGCGATCCCAACTGCGAGGCGGACCACGGCTACACCGGCAGTTCCACCGCGGACGACCTGAGCCTGCGGGTGAGCGAGGCAGGCGACGGCCCGGACACCGTCCGGCAGACGCTGGCCTTCTCCCAGGCACTCTCCGAGGCGACCGCGGCAGCCGGCCGCTGATGGCCCAGCCTGTCTGGCCCGACCCCGAACCGCTCGCCCTCTCCACCGCCCCGGTCCCGGAGTACGGCGCGGGATCGCTCGCCGATCTGCTGCCGACCCTCGCCGCGGGCCAGGGCGTTCCCGGCCTCAGCGCGGCGATCCCGGAACTCCAGCCGGCCGACCGGAACTGCGTCTTCCTGATCGACGGTCTCGGTTGGGAGCAGATCCGGGCGCACCCGGACGAGGCCCCCTACCTCCACTCGTTGCTGCCGACCTCACGCGGCTCCACCGGCCGTCCGCTGACCGCCGGTTTCCCCGCCACCACGGCGACCTCGCTCGCCTCGGTCGGCACCGGCCTGCCGCCCGGAGCCCACGGACTCACCGGCTACACCACGCGTAATCCGGACACCGGCGAGCTGATGAACCAGCTGCGCTGGAAGCCCTGGACCGATCCGTACGTCTGGCAGCCGTATCCCACGGTCTTCCAGCTCGCCGACGCGGCGGGGGTGCACACCGCTCAGGTGTCGTCGCCGGACTTCCAGCACACCCCGCTCACCAAGGTCGCGCTGAGCGGTGGCACCTTTCGCGGACAGCTGTCCGGGGAGGACCGGGTGGACCTGGCCGCGGCCCAACTCGGTGCGGCCGACCGCTCGTTGATCTACACCTACTACAGCGAGGTCGACGGCAAGGGCCACCGCTTCGGCATGGAGTCGGATGCCTGGCGCGGGCAGCTGATGTATGTCGACCGGCTGGTCCAGCGTCTCGCGGAGCAGCTTCCGCCGCGCTCCGCACTCTATGTCACTGCCGACCACGGCATGATCGACGTCCCGTTCGACGAGGAGTCCCGGATCGACTTCGACGAGGACTGGGAGCTGAGCGCGGGCGTCGCTCTGCTGGGCGGCGAGGGCCGTGCCCGGCACGTCTATGCCGTCCCCGGTGCGGCGGCCGATGTGCTGACCGTCTGGCGTGAGGTACTCGGCGAGCAGTTCTGGGTGGCGAGCCGTGACCAGGCCATCGAGGCCGGCTGGTTCGGTCCCACCGTCGACGAGCGGGTGTACGGGCGGATCGGCGACGTGGTCGCGGCCGCCCACGCCGATGTGGTGATCACCGCGTCCCGGCGCGAGCCGAACGAGTCGGCCATGGTCGGCATGCACGGTTCCATGACCCCCGTCGAGCAGCTCGTCCCGCTCCTCGAAGTACGCTCGTAGGCCCTGCCGCCGGCCCGGCGCGCCCGCACCCCGAACAGACTCCGAAAGGTCTCCCTCCCCTATGCCCGAGCTGGCCTTCTTCTCCGGAACGATGGATTGCGGGAAGAGCACACTGGCACTGCAGATCGGGCACAACCGCGCTGCCCGTGGCCTCCGGGGGGTGATCTTCACCCGGGACGACCGGGCGGGTGAGGGGAAGCTCTCCTCGCGCCTCGGCCTGGTCACGGAGGCGGTCGAGGCCGCCGAGGGCATGGATGTGTTCGCGTATGTCGTGGACCAGCTGTCGAAGGGCGGCAAGGTCGACTACGTGATCGTGGACGAGGCGCAGTTCCTTGCGCCCGAGCAGATAGACCAGCTTGCGCGGATCGTGGACGACCTCGGACTGGACGTCTTCGCCTTCGGCATCACCACGGATTTCCGGACCAAGCTCTTCCCCGGCTCACAGCGGCTGATCGAGCTGGCCGACCGGATAGAGAGCCTCCAGGTGGAGGCGCTGTGCTGGTGCGGCGCCCGGGCCACCCACAACGCCCGCACGGTGGGCGGGGAGATGGTGGTGGAGGGCGCACAGGTGGTGGTCGGTGACGTGAGCCACTCGGCGGAGGAGATCGGCTACGAGGTCCTGTGCCGCCGTCACCACCGCCGCCGGATGACCGGCGTTTCGTCCCGCGCCGGCGCGCTGTCCCCGGATGTCCTGCCGGTCCCATCCGCCTGAGCGTGCGTATGTTCCGTTCCGGCGGTCGGACGTGGTGACTTCGGCCCGGTGGGCGCGTTGTACAGGACGTGCCCCATCCTTCTCCGCTCTCGCCCCAGACCTCGGCCGCGCCCGTGGTGACGAACGCTCCGCCGCCCTTCCTGTTGACGCCTGCGCAGGGTGAAGCCGCCCGTCGCCTGCTGACCTACGTGGCGTCGTTGCCGCCGGCCGGCGCCGATGCGCAGCTTCTCGCGGTGGTCGTCGCCATCCGTGCCGCGCGGAGCGGAGTCGGCAATCTCACCGGCCAGGACCTGCGGTCCCTGCGGCTGACCGACGCGGAAGGAGCCCTCACCGCCGTCGCCGATCTGGGATGGCAGGCGCAGGGCGACCTGCTGGGCGGCGATCCCGCTACCCCGGTGGCCATCCTGGTGCCCGACCTGACGGACGAGACGGATCGCAGGCTGCCCTTCGGGAAGCTGATGCGGTCCCGGGTCTCGGGGTGGACCACCCGGGCCCTCACCGCGAAGCCGGTCAAGAAGGCCTCGCCGGCAGCCAGGCTCGCAGCGCTCTTCCTCGCTGCCCACAGCTCCCCCGACCGCCAGGGCGTTCTTCCCGATGATCTGCCCGAGGACGGCCGGGCCGCGCTGCCCGAACTGCTCACTAAGGGCTTCCTGACCGAACTCGATGACAGCAGGTACCGTCTCGCCGAGACCGTTGGGCACCTGTCAGGTCTGTACCTCAGTCCCGAGTACCAAGCGGCCGCGGACCTCCTGCGCTGGAAGGCGTGGAAGGAAGAGGCGAGTGCGGCGTTGCGCAGGCATGTGGAGGCGGTCGAACAGTGCCCGCTGTGTGACGTGCCGACGGAACGGGTGGCGGAGGCGTTCATGGCCAAACCGGTGCCTCCGCCGTTCCTGTCCTGGGTGCGCACCGCTTACGGTGAGTGGAAGAACAGCCACCCCGACCGCGGCCCCCGGGCGGCCCGATTCGCCGCGAATTTCCGCGCCGAACACGGCCACGGTCCCTCCGGCAAGCAACTCTGCGAGGGTGTGGGCTGGGGAGACCAGCCGAGCGAGCTGCGGAGCTTCATCGTCCGACGGCTCGTCGCCAATGAATGGCTGACCAGCACCGCGCCGGTGCCGTGGACCTTGCGCCCGGGCCGAGCGGCCCGGGCCGGCGCTTCCGGTGCTGCCCCCACCGTGACCCGGGCCGGCGCACCGCGCTGACCGAAGGCTGGTCGGGGCCCGGGAGCGGACTCAGTCCTTCCCCTCCAGTTCGCCCTCCGTCTCGAGGAACACCTTGCGGAGCTCGGCGAGCGCGGCAGGATCCGGCTCGGCCCACATACCGCGCGACTCGGCTTCCAGCAGACGCTCCGCGATGCCGTGCAGCGCCCAGGGGTTGGCCTCCTGCAGGAACGCGCGGTTCTCCGGGTCCATCACGTAGGTCTCGGTGAGCTTGTCGTACATCCAGTCGGCCACCACCCCGGTCGTGGCGTCGTACCCGAAGAGGTAGTCGACCGTGGCGGCGAGTTCGAAGGCGCCCTTGTAGCCGTGCCTGCGCATCGCGGCGATCCATCGCGGATTCACCACCCGGGCGCGGAACACCCGGGAGGTCTCCTCGACCAGCGTGCGGGTACGGACCGTTTCGGGCCGGGTGGAGTCACCGATGTAGGCCTCCGGAGCTGCCCCCTTCAGGGCGCGGACGGTGGCCACCATGCCGCCGTGGTACTGGAAGTAGTCGTCGGAATCGGCGATGTCGTGCTCGCGGGTGTCGGTGTTCTTGGCGGCGACCGCGATGCGCTTGTACGCGGTCTCCATCTCGGCACGGGCCGGCCGGCCGTCCAGTTCACGGCCGTAGGCGTAACCGCCCCACACCGTGTAGACCTCGGCGAGGTCGGCGTCGGTGCGCCAGTCCCGGGAGTCGATGAGCTGGAGCAGACCGGCGCCGTACGTGCCCGGGCGGGAGCCGAAGATACGGGTGGTGGCGCGGCGTTCGTCGCCGTGCTCGGCCAGGTCGGCCTGGGCGTGCGCGCGTACGTGGTTCGCTTCGGCCGGTTCGTCGAGGGAGGCGGCCAGCCGTACCGCGTCGTCCAGCAGGCCGATGGTGTGCGGGAAGGCGTCGCGGAAGAAGCCGCTGATACGCAGGGTGACATCGATGCGGGGCCGGCCGAGGTCGGAGAGCGGGATGGGCTCCAGACCGGTGACCCGGCGGGAAGCGTCGTCCCAGACCGGCCGGATGCCCAGCAGGGCGAGCGCCTCCGACACATCGTCGCCGGAGGTGCGCATCGCGCTCGTACCCCACAGCGAGAGGCCCACCGAGGTCGGCCAGTCACCGTTGTCGGTGCGGTAGCGCTCGAGAAGGGAGTCGGCCAGGAGCTGTCCGGTCTCCCAGGCGAGGCGTGACGGCACGGCCTTCGGGTCGACGGAGTAGAAGTTCCGCCCGGTCGGCAGGACGTTGACCAGTCCGCGCAGCGGCGACCCGGATGGTCCGGCCGGGACGAAACCGCCGCTCAGCGCGTGCACGGCGTGGTCGATCTCATCGGTGGTGGCGGAGAGCCGGGGAACGACCTGGCGGGCCGCGAAGTCCAGGATGTCGGCGACCTCCCGGGGGTGGCCGGAGGCGACACGGCCGACCGCGGCCGGATCCCAGTCCGCGTCCTCCATCGCCTGGACCAGGGCGCGGGCCTCCTCCTCCACGGCGTCGGCGGAAGTCCGGGTGGCGGCCGCCTCGTCGAGGCCGAGCGCCTCGCGCAGACCGGGCAGCGAGGTCGTACCGCCCCAGATCTGACGGGCCCGCAGGATGGCGAGGACCAGATTGACCCGGGCCGCACCGGCCGGCGGCGCCCCCAGCACATGGAGGCCGTCGCGGATCTGCGCGTCCTTGATCTCGCAGAGCCAGCCATCGATGTGCATGATGAACTCGTCGAAGCCCTCGTCGTCCGGGCGGTCCTCGAGGCCCAGGTCGTGGTCCAGCTTCGCGGCCTGGATCAGCGTCCAGATCTGCGCCCGGACCGCCGGCAGCTTGGCCGGGTCCATGGCGGCGATGGCCGCGTGCTCGTCGAGCAGTTGCTCCAGGCGCGCGATGTCCCCGTAGGACTCGGCGCGGGCCATCGGCGGCACCAGGTGGTCGACCAGGGTGGCGTGCACCCGGCGCTTGGCCTGGGTTCCCTCACCCGGGTCGTTGACCAGGAAGGGGTAGACGAGCGGCAGATCACCCAGCGCCGCGTCGGGGCCGCAGGCCGCGGAGAGCCCGGCGTTCTTGCCGGGCAGCCACTCCAGGTTGCCGTGCTTGCCGAGGTGCACCATCGCGTCCGCGCCGAAGCCGCCGTCCTCGCGGGCGGCCTGAATCCAGCGGTAGGCGGCCAAGTAGTGGTGGGAGGGCGGCAGATCCGGGTCGTGGTAGATCGCGATCGGGTTTTCGCCGAAGCCGCGCGGCGGCTGGATGAGGATGAGCAGATTGCCGCGGCGCAGCGCCGCGAGCACGATGTCGCCCTCGGGATTGCTGCTGCGGTCCACGAACATCTCGCCGGGTGGCGGGCCCCAGTGCCGCTCGACCGCGTCGCGCAGTTCCCGGGGGAGCCGGGCGTACCAGCGCCGGTAGTCGGCGGCCGGAATACGGACCGGATTGCGGGCCAGCTGTTCCTCGGTGAGCCACTCCTGGTCGTGGCCACCTGCCTCGATCAAAGCGTAGATCAGCTCGTCACCGTCGCCGGACTCGAGTCCCGGTACCGGCTCGTCGCCGAAGTCGTAGCCGTCCGCGCGCAGTCGGCGCAGCAGGGCCACGGCACTGGCAGGGGTGTCGAGACCGACCGCGTTGCCGATGCGTGAGTGCTTCGTCGGGTAGGCCGAGAGGACCAGCGCGAGCCGCTTCTCCGGGTTCGGCACGTGGCGAAGCCGTGCGTGGCGTACGGCGGTTCCGGCGACCCGGGCGGCCCGCTCCGGGTCGGCCACATAGGCCGGCAGCCCGTCCTCGTCGATCTCCTTGAAGGAGAACGGCACGGTGATCAGCCGGCCGTCGAATTCCGGCACCGCGATCTGGCTGGCGGCGTCCAGCGGCGAGACGCCCTCGTCGTTCTCCTCCCAGGCGCTGCGGGAGCCGGTCAGACAGAGCGCCTGCAGGATCGGTACGTCGAGCGCGGCGAGCGCACCCGCGTCCCACGCCTCCTCGTCGCCGCCCGCCGACGCCGCGGCCGGCTTGGTGCCGCCCGCCGCGAGGACGGTGGTGACGATCGCGTCGACGCCGCCGAGTGCGTCGAGCAGTTCGGGTTCGGGGGCGCGCAGCGAGGCGACGTACAGCGGCAGCGCCCGGCCGCCGGCGTCCTCCACGGCGCCGCACAGCGCGTCGATGAACGCGGTGTTGCCGCTCATGTGGTGGGCCCGGTAGTACAGCACCGCGACCAACGGGCCGCCGGCCCCCTCGCGTTCGGTGCGCTTCAGCGGGCCCCAGGTGGGGGCGGCGGCGGGCGGGTCGAAGCCGTGGCCGGTGAGCAGCACGGTGTCGGAGAGGAAACGGGCCAGCTGTTCGAGATTGCCGGGACCACCGTGCGCCAGGTAGGCGTGCGCCTCGGCGGCGATGCCGATGGGCACCGTGGAGGCTTCCATCAGCTGGGCGTCGGGGGCCTGTTCACCGGTGAGGACCACCACCGGCCGGTCACCGGAGAGCAGCAGGTCGATGCCCTCCTGCCAGGCACGCAGCCCACCGAGCAACCGGACGACGACGAGGTCGGCACCGTCCAGCAGAGCGGGCAGCTCACTCAGATCGAGCCTGGCCGGGTTGGCGAACCGGTACGGCACGGGGCCGCCCGCCGCACGGGCGCTGAGCAGGTCGGTGTCGGAGGTCGACAACAGCAGGAGCACGCGGCGCCCGGCCTTCCTCGGGGTCCGCGCCCCGGGCAGTGAGAAAACGGCGGGAGTTCCTGGCTCATCCGGTTCGCACCGGATTCACAGTGGCGGGACCACGCCGGATTCTCACCGGGCTTCCTCCCCGAGAAGCTGTTGTCCGACCCCCGCTGGGCTCGGGGCGTCTGGCACGCACGCTCGCGGCGTTGCCAAAATGCCCTAATAGCTCCGCTATGAGGACACTCCGGCGCCTTGCGATCGCACGCACCAGACGCCCTGAGCTGGTCCAACGGGGGTCGGACGACAGCTTCTGACGCCGTCTTCGGCGTTGACGGGCCGAGTGACCCGTCGAGCCGATACTAGCGGCCGGTGCCCCGGCGCGGGGCAGTCGCCCGGTGTGATGGTCGGTATGCTCGCCGCCATGCCACCGGCCAGCTCGTCCGCGACGACCAGCGACGACTCCTCGATGCGGGACCGCGGCGACGCCTGCCCCGGCGCGCTGCGGCTGCACTCGGCCGACGACGGCGCGCTGGCCCGCGTCCGGATTCCGGCCGGGATACTGACCGGACGGCAGGCCCGGGCCTTGGCGGACGCCGCCGAACGGCTGGGTGACGGCCGCCTGGACATCACCTCCCGGGGCAATATCCAGCTGCGCGGACTGGGCGACGACTGCGGCGGCGAACTGGCCGCCCTGCTGGACGGCGTGGGCCTGCTGCCGGCGCCCCGGCACGAACGCGTCCGCAACATCGTCGCCTCGCCGCTCTCCGGACTCGACGCGGCGCACCTGGCGAACGGAACGGGTCGAACGGACGTACTGCCGTGGGCAATGTCACTCGACCGGTTTCTCTGCGCGAGTGAGACGGCCACCGCGCTCTCCGGGCGTTTCCTCTTCGCATTCGACGACGGGCACCAGGACGTGGCCGCGCTCGGCGCCGATGTGACGGTGTGGGCCCGGCCGGACGGACAGGCGCTGATCCGCATCGGGGACGACCCGGACGCGCTCCGCATCCCGGCGAAGGACGCCGCGCGGGCCGCGCTGCTCGCCGCCGAAGTCTTTCTCGCCGTCTCCGGAAACGGCGGTACCCGCGCCTGGCGCGTACGCGAACTCGTCGACCCCGATCACCTCTTCGCGCTCTCCGCATCGCAGTTCGCCCGCCGCCTCGCCGCGGCCGGCATCACCGCGGAGCAGCACAGCGCAGCGCCCTCAGGCCCCACTTCGATGCCGCAGCCGGGCATCGTCGCGGGCTCCGACGAGCGCAGCGCGCTGTCGGTGGTGGCGCCGCTGGGGCGGCTGACGTCCGCTCAGTGGCGGCTCCTGGCCACGGTGGCCACCCAGCTCGGTGCGGACGAACTCCGCGTGACACCCTGGCGGGGCGTGGTTCTCCCGGGTCTGCCGACCGCCGGGGCGCCCGGGGTGCTGTCCGAACTCGCCGAGGCCGGACTGATCACCGACACCGCGTCCCCCTGGTGGGGAGTCGGCGCCTGTACGGGGTTGCCGGGCTGCGCCAAGTCACTGACCGACGTACGGGCCGAGGCGGCCGCCACTGCCGCCGCCGGTCACGGCGGGCTGCCGGTGTACTGGTCGGGCTGCGCACGCCGGTGCGGGCACCCGCCGGGGACCGCCTGGGTGGATGTGGTCGCCGCCGCATCCGACGGCTACGACGTCTTCGGCCCCGGTGCGACCGGCCGGCGGAGTGTGCCCACGGCGGAGATCGCCGACGCGGTCGCGGCGGCCCGTACCCCTTCAGCACCCTCACCACAGACCGCGTCCCCAGCACAGACCGCGCCCCCAGCACAGAGATGAGCGAGAGCATCGTGTTCGAGTACGAGAAGGACGGCGCGGCCATCTACCGCCGGTCCTTTGCCACCATCCGCGCCGAGGCGGACCTCACCGGCCTGCCCGCCGACGTCGCCCAGGTCACCGTGCGGATGATTCACGCCTGCGGCATGGTCGACCTGGTGTCGGACGTCTCGTACACCCCCACAGTGGTGGCCCGCGCACGTGCCGCGCTGCGGGCCGGTGCCCCGATCCTGTGCGATGTCGCCATGGTCGCCAGCGGAGTCACCCGCAAGCGTCTCCCGGCCGACAACGACGTGCTGTGCACCCTCTCCGACCCGTCCGTCGCGGACCTCGCCGCCCGGCTGGGGACCACCCGCAGCGCCGCCGCGCTGGAGCTGTGGCGCGACCGGCTCGAGGGCGCCGTGGTGGCCGTGGGCAACGCGCCCACCGCGCTGTTCCGACTGCTGGAGATGATCGAGGAGGGGGCTCCCCGTCCGGCCGCGGTCATCGGCGTCCCGGTGGGGTTCATCGGTGCGGCCGAGTCGAAGGACGCGCTGGCCGCCCACCCATCGGGCCTGGACCACCTGGTGGTGCGCGGACGGCGCGGCGGCAGCGCCATCGCCGCCGCGGCGATCAACGCGATTGCGAGTGAAGAAGAGTGAGCAGCACCCACCCACAGCCGGGGCGTCTGTACGGCGTCGGGCTCGGCCCGGGGGACCCCGCACTGATGACGCTGCGGGCGGTGCAGGTCATCGCCTCGGCCGATGTGATCGCCTATCACAGCGCCCGGCACGGGCGGTCGATCGCCCGCTCCATCGCCGCCGAGCACCTGCGCCCCGACCACATCGAGGAGGCTCTGGTCTACCCCGTCACCACGGAGGCCACCGACCATCCCGGCGGCTACCGCGGGGCGCTCGACGAGTTCTACGAGCAGGCCGCCGCCCGGCTCGCCACCCATCTGTCGGCCGGCCGCACGGTGGCCGTGCTGGCCGAGGGCGATCCGCTCTTCTACGGCTCGTACCAGCACATGCACAAGCGGCTCGCGCACCGTTTTCCGACCGAGGTCGTCCCCGGCGTCACCTCGGTCAGCGCTGCGGCAGCCCGGCTCGGTGAGCCGTTGGTGGAGGCCGAGGAGGTGCTGACCATCCTTCCCGGCACGCTGCCCGAGGAGGAGCTGACGGCGCGGCTCGCCGCCACCGACTCCGCCGTGATCATGAAGCTGGGCCGCACCTTCCCGTCCGTGCGGCGTGCGCTGGAGCGCGCCGGCCGGCTCGACGAGGCCCGCTACGTGGAACGGGCCACCATGACGGGGGAGCGCAGCGGCCGGCTGGCCGAGGTGGCCGCTGACTCGGTGCCGTACTTCTCGGTCGCGGTGCTGCCGAGCCGGATCGACGCGGTGCCCGAACCGCGGGACACCGGCGAGGTCGTCGTGGTGGGCACCGGACCCGCCGGTCCACTGTGGCTGACGCCCGAGACCCGCGGCGCGCTGGCCGCCGCCGACGACCTGGTCGGCTACACCACCTACCTCGACCGGGTGCCGCTCCGCCCCGGTCAGCTGCGGCACGGCTCCGACAACAAGGTGGAGTCGGAACGGGCCGAGTTGGCTCTGGATCTGGCCCGGCGCGGCCGACGGGTGGCGGTGGTGTCCGGCGGCGACCCCGGGGTGTTCGCCATGGCCACCGCTGTCCTCGAGGTGGCCTCGGAGGGACCGTACCGGGACGTTCCGGTACGGGTGCTGCCCGGTGTGACCGCTGCCAACGCCGCCGCGGCGAAGGCCGGCGCACCACTCGGCCACGACTACGCCACCCTCTCGCTCTCCGACCGCCTGAAGCCGTGGGACGTCATCGCCGAACGGCTGCGCGCCGCCGCATCGGCCGACCTGGTGCTCGCCCTCTACAACCCCGGCTCGCGCAGCCGCACCTGGCAGGTGGGCCTGGCCCGCGATCTGCTGCTCGAACTGCGGGCCCCGGACACCCCGGTGGTGCTGGGGCGCGACATCGGCGGCCCGGACGAATCCGTACGCATCGTCCGGCTGGCCGACCTCGATCCGGCGGAGGTCGACATGCGGACCCTGCTCATCGTCGGGTCTTCACAGACGCGGACCGTACGGCGCGGGGACGGCGAGCAGATCGTCTGGACACCGCGCCGCTACCCGGAGAAGTGACGCAACCAGGCGGCCGCCTCATCGGGGCCGGCTGCCACCGGCACCCCGGCCGGCACCGGCGGCCGGCGTACCACCAGCACCGGGATGCCGGCCTCGCGCGCTGCCGCGAGCTTGGGGGCGGTGGCCGCGCCGCCGCTGTCCTTGGTCACCAGTACGTCGATGCGGTGGCGCCGCAGCAACTCGCGCTCCCCGTCCAGGGTGAACGGTCCCCGGTCGAGCAGCACCCGCGTCTCCCGCGGCTGCGGCGGCTCCGGGGCGTCCACCGACCGTACGAGAAACCACAGGCCGTCGAGGTGGGCGAAGGCGGCGAGGCCCATCCGTCCGGTGGTGAGGAACACCCGGCTGCCCAGCGCGGGCAGCGCGTCCGCGGCTTCGGCCAGCGAACCGACCGGATGCCAGTCGTCGCCGTCGACCGCCGCCCAGGAGGGACGACGCAGAGCCAGCAGAGGAACATGGGTGGCGGCAGCGGCCCCGGCCGCGTTGAAACTGATCGTCCCGGCGAAAGGATGTGTGGCGTCGATGAGCGCGTCCACCCGGTGCTCCCGCAGCCAGCGGGCCAGGCCGTCGGCGCCGCCGAAGCCACCGACCCGTACGTCGCCCGGCGGCAGCCGGGGGGCGGTGACCCGGCCGGCCAGCGAACTGGTGACCCGTACCGGACCGCCGTGCAGGGTCTCCGCGAGGCGCCGGGCCTCCGTCGTGCCACCGAGGATCAGTACATGCATCGAGGACGGTCCATCCATGAGTGAGGTGCAGGGTGCCTGAGGAAGCGGCGCCTGGGGGAGAGGCGCCCGAGGAGGAGGTGCCCGCAGACGTGGGGCCCGGAAAGGCGGCGTCCGGAGGGCGCAGCGCCCAGCTCGAGCACACCGGTCTGCGCCCCGGCTGGACGACCGGCGCCTGTGCGACCGCCGCGACGACCGCCGCGTACACCGCCCTGCTGACCGGGGACTTTCCGGACCCGGTGACGATCTCGCTGCCCGGCGGCCGGACACCCGCCTTCGCGCTGGCCACCGAGGAGTTGACCGGGGGCCGGGCCATGGCCGGCGTCGTCAAGGACGCGGGCGACGACCCGGACGTCACGCACGGTGCGCTGGTCCGGGCCACCGTACGGGAGCTGTCGCCCGGATCCGGGGTGGTCTTCCGGGCCGGGCCGGGCGTGGGCACCGTCACCAAGCCGGGCCTGCCGCTCGAGGTCGGCGAACCGGCCATCAATCCGGTGCCGCGCAGGCTGATGCGGGAGCATGTCGCCGAGGTGGCGGCCCGCCACGGCGGCAGCGGCGATGTCGAGATCACCGTCTCCGTCGACGACGGCGAGGAGATCGCCCGTTCCACCTGGAATCCCCGGCTGGGCATCCTCGGCGGCCTCTCGGTGCTCGGCACCACCGGCGTCGTCGTGCCGTACTCCTGCTCGGCCTGGATCGATTCGATCCGCCGCGGAGTGGACGTGGCCCGCGCCGCAGGGCACACCCATGTGGCCGGCTGCACCGGATCGACCTCGGAGCGGACGGTCGTCGCCGAGTACGGACTGCCGCTCGACGCGCTGCTGGACATGGGGGACTTCGCGGGCGCGGTCCTGAAGTACGTGCGCCGTCATCCCGTCGACCGCCTCACCCTCTGCGGCGGCTTCGCCAAGCTGTCCAAACTGGCTGCCGGTCATCTCGATCTGCACTCGGGCCGCTCCCAGGTCGACAAGGTGTTCCTCGCGGGCCTGGCCCGCCGCGGCGGGGCGGACGCGGCCCTGAGCGCGGAGATCGCCGAAGCCAACACCGGCCTCGCGGCCCTGCAGTTGTGCGCGGCGGCGGGGGTGCCGCTCGGTGACCTCGTCGCCGCGAAGGCCCGCGACGAGGCGCTGTCGGTGCTGCGCGGAGCGCCTGTCGCGGTGGACGTCCTCTGCATCGACCGCGCGGGCAACGTGGTGGGGCGAGCGGAGCTCGGGTGACGGCCGGAGCACCGGCGTTCGCTGCGGGCGCGGCCCGGTTCGCCGGTCAGCAGACGTGTCGATCCCGGTCCGCCGAGTACAGATGGCTGTCCCGGAACTGCTCGGCCGCCAGCGGTCGCCCCACCATGATGACGGCGGTGCGGACCACGCCGGCCGCCTTCACCTGTTCCGCGATGTCGGCGAGCGTGCCCCGCAGCACCAGTTCATCCGGCCGTGACGCCATGGCGACGACCGCGGCGGGGCAGTCGGCGCCGTAGTGCGGCAGCAGTTCCACCACCACCCGGTCCGCATACCGGGCCGCGAGATGCAGTACCAGCAGTGCACCGCTGCGACCGAGCGTGGCAAGATCCTCGCCCTCGGGCATCGGCGTCGCACGGTGCGCGATCCGGGTCAGGATGACCGTCTGGCCCACCGTGGGCACGGTCAGCTCCCGCTTCAGGGCGGCCGCGGCCGCCGCGAAGGCCGGAACACCGGGCACCACTTCGTAGGGCACGCCTGCCGCGTCCAGCCTGCGCATCTGTTCGGCGACCGCGCTGAAGACCGAAGGGTCCCCGGAATGCAGCCTGGCCACGTCGTGGCCCTCCCGGTGGGCGCGCACCGACTCGGCCGTGATCTGGTCCAGGTTGAGCTGGGCGGTGTCCACCAGGCGGGCGTCCGGGGGGCATTCGGCCAGCAGCTCGGGCGGCACCAGGCTGCCCGCGTACAGACAGACTCGGCAGGCGGCCAGCATACGGGCGCCGCGCACCGTGATCAGGTCGGCGGCGCCGGGACCGGCACCGATGAAGTACACCGTCATCGTTCTTCTCCTGCGTGAGGGGCCGTTCCTGCCTGCGGCTCCGGCCGAGTGACCGACGGCTTGGTGACCGACGACCGGGTGACCGACGGCTTGGTGACCGACCACTGGGTGACCGGCATCGCCTGCCGCCAGCCGGTGAAGCCGCCCACCGGGACCGCGTGCGAGACGCCGATCCGCACCAGTTCGCCGCCGTGTCTGCGGTACCGGTCGGCGAGCAGCGCCTCGGACTCGAGCGTCACGGTGTTGGCGACCAGCCGCCCGCCCGCCGGCAGCGCGTCCCAGCAGGCGTCCAGCAGACCGGGGGCGGTCAGGCCACCGCCGATGAACACCGCGTCGGGCGTGGGAAGTCCGGCGAGAGCGCCTGGTGCACCGCCGGTCACCACGCGCAGCGCGGGGACACCGAGGGTCTGCGCGTTCCTGGCGATGCGCTCGGCGCGTTCGGCGTCACGCTCGACCGTGACGGCCCGGCAGGAGCGGTGCGTACGCATCCATTCGACGGCGATGGAGCCGGAGCCGCCGCCGATGTCCCAGAGCAACTCACCGGGAGCGGGCGCGAGTACGGCGAGGGTGGCCGCCCTGACGTGGCGTTTGGTGAGCTGGCCGTCGTGGGCGTACGCCTCGTCGGGGAGGCCGGGCGAGCTGCCGAGCCGCAGCGCCCCGGTCGCGCGGCGGCACTCGACCGCCACCACGTTCAGCGGATCGCCGGGTGGCTGCGCCCAGTTGTCCGCGATGTCGTCGGCATGCCGCTCCGCAGGGGACCCGAGCTGTTCGAGTACGGACATCCGGCTCGGCCCGAACCCCCGGTCCCGCAGCAGCGCCGCCACCTCCGCGGGCGTCGCCGGACCCGCGCTGAGCACCAGCAGCCGGCGGCCGTGGTGCAGCGCGGCGGCGAGGCCGGCGGTGGGGCGCCCGACGAGGGTGACCACCTCGGTGTCCTCCACGGGCCAGCCGAGGCGGCCACAGGCGTAGGAGACCGACGAGGGGTGCGGCAATACCCACAACGCTCCGGAAGGCAGCTCTTCGCAGAGCGCCCGCCCGATGCCATAGAACATCGGGTCGCCGCTGGCCAGTACGCAGACCCGGCGGCCGCGGTGCGCAGCCAGCAGGTCGGGCACCGCGGGCCGCAGCGGGCTGGGCCAGGCCGTACGGGTGCCTGCGCACACCGCGGGGAGCAGCGCGAGTTGCCGGGAGCCGCCGATCAGTACGTCCGCCGTGCGCAGCACGGTCCGTGCCGCTTCCGGGAGCCCGCTCCAGCCGTCGGCGCCGATCCCGACGAGGGTCACTGCTGGGGCGGGGCGCGCGGAGTTCACTCGGGTACCTCGGAGCTCGGAGGGGACGGAGCGGAACTCTACTGGCCGGTCCGTCGGGTCCGACCTGCGGGTACCGTCCGGGCCGGGACGGTCAGCGCGCCGACCTGACGATCGTGAAGACCGCCCCCTCCGGATCGGCGACCGTGGCAAGCCGCCCGGTCCGTGCCTCGTGCGGCTGCTCGAGCACCTGCCCGCCCAGCTCGGCCACCCGGCGCGCGGCCTCATCGGTGTCCGCCACCTCGAAGTACGTCATCCAGTGCGCGCCTCGGTCACGCGGCAGCGCCGACCCCACCCCGTGCAGCGAGGCCACCGCCCGGCCGTCCAGGCAGAGCGTCGAACGGTCGACGTCGGGGGAGGCGGCCGGCGCGGTCTCGAAGCCGAAGACCGCCTGGTAGAACTTGCCGACCGCGGTCGTCTCCCGGGTCACCAGCTCGTTCCACACCGGAGTGCCCGGGGCGCCCGCCGCGGCGATGCCGAGATGGGCGGCCGCCTGCCAGACCCCGAAGACCGCGCCCCCGGGGTCGGAGCCGATGGCGAGCCGGCCCGCCTCGGCCGCGTCGAGCGGCCCCACACCCACGGTCCCCCCGCAGTGCCTGATGGTCTCGGCTGTCGCGTCGACGTCGTCGGTCGCCAGATAGGTCGTCCAGGCGACGGGCAGATGGTGGTCCGGTGGCAGCTGCCCGAGGCCGGCCACCTCCTTGCCGTCGAGCATCGCCCGCACGTAGGGGCCGAGTTGCCGCGGGCCCGGATGGAAGTCCCAGTTGAACAAGGCTCCGTAGAAGTCCTGGGTGGCGGGAAGCCCGTGCACCATCAGACTGACCCAGCAAGGGGTTCCGGGCTTGCGCCGAGTGGCTGCCTCGGTCATCTTCACTCTCTCCTCGGACCATCGGTGGTGGCCGTCCGGGGACCGGTCTGCCGGTCCCCGCCCAGATGCTTGCACCGCGCATCGTGCGGGGTGGTCCGGCCGCGCCGTATTTGGGACGGGCGTTACGCAGCGACCGGTCGCTGGGCGAGGATGGCCTGTATGAGACCCATCATCAGCGCGACCGAACTGGCGAACGAGATGTCCGGGCCGAGGCCACCGGTGCTCCTGGACGTGCGCTGGCAGCTTCACGGTCCGCCGCTGCGTGCCGAGTACGAGAGCGCCCACATCCCGGGCGCGGTCTTCGTCGACCTGGACGCGGAGCTGGCGGGTCCGCCCGGTTCCGGGGGCCGACATCCGCTGCCTGATCCGGCGGCCTTCGGCGCCGTGATGCGCCGCGCGGGTGTCTCCGGGGACATCCCGGTAGTGGTGTACGACGGCGGACTGGGCTGGGCCGCGGCGCGTGCCTGGTGGCTGCTGCGCTGGACCGGCCATCCGCAGGTCCGGGTATTGGACGGCGGGCTCACGGCCTGGACCGGTCCGCTCTCGGCGAGCCCGCCGGATCCCCAGCCGGGTGACTTCGTGCCGGAGCCGGGGTCGGTGCCGCTGCTCGACGCGGACGCCGCCGCCGAGCTGGCCGGGAAGGGCGTGCTCTTCGACGCGCGGGCCGCAGAGCGCTACCGGGGCGACGTGGAGCCGATCGACCGGGTGGGCGGTCACATTCCGGGTGCGGTCTCGGCCCCCACGACGGCGAACACCGGCCCGGACGGCCGCTTCCTCCCGGCCGAGGAACTGACGGCGCGCTTCGCCGGGCTCGGCGCGTCGGCGGACAGCGGCGAGGTCGGGGTGTACTGCGGATCCGGGGTCTCCGGCGCTCACGAGGTACTCGCCCTGGAGATCGCCGGAATCCCGGCGGCGCTGTACGCGGGTTCCTGGTCGGAGTGGTCGGCGGACCCGTCCCGTCCGGTGGCCACCGGGCCGGACCCCCGGTAAGTCCGGCGGGAGAACACGGGGGTCCGAACGCAGCCGCGTGCGGACCCCCCGCGACACCCGGTCAGTCCTGCTTCTTGCGCCGGGTGCCGAAGACGATCTCGTCCCAGCTGGGCACCGCCGCCCGCCGTCCCGGCCGTACCCCGTCGGCCTCGGCCTGCCGGTCGGTGGTCCCGGTGAGCCGGTCGCGATGCCCGGCCACCGCACGCGGCATCAGCACGTCCGCGTACGCCGAGCCGGCGCTCGCGGATGCCGCGGGCGGCTCCTCCGCCTCCGGCTCCTGAGCGGGCTCGGTCGGCGGAAGCTCCGCCGGCGCCGGCCGCTCGGGTACGACCATGTCGCCCCGGAAGCTCGGTACCGCCTCCAGCAGGCTGGTCAGCGAGTCCCGCTCGCCGACTTCGTCCGGCGTGGGCGGAGCGGGCGCCGTAGGGCGCTCCATCTGCCGGTCCAGAGCACGGTCGAGCGGCCGGTCGCGCGGCAGCCTGGCGATCCTCGGCACGAACGGGAAGCTCGGCTCCGGCGCCATCAGCGAATCGTCGGACTCGCCGATCAGCGACCGCGCCTCGTCGTCCATGGCCTGCACCAGCCGGCGCGGCGGATCGTAGCTCCAGCTCGCCGAGTGCGTCTCGGTGGCGACCCGGTAGACCAGCAGCACTTCCCAGGTGCCGTCGTCGCGGCGCCAGGAGTCCCACAGCACGGTCTCCCGCTCGGCGCCACGCAGCAGTAGCCGCTCCTGCACCGCCTCGCCCAGCTGAGGTCCCGTTCCGGTGTTCTCGCCGGCCCGCCGCACCGGGGTCTTGCGGGCCCGCTCGGCCATGAACGCGCGCTCCGCGAGCACCGGACCCTCGAAACGGCGGACGCGGTCGACCGGGATGCCGGCCATCTGGGCGACCTCCTCGGCGGAGGCTCCGGCTCGTATGCGCGCCTGGATGTCGCGGGGACGGAGGTGGCTCTCCACCTCGATCTCGATCTGGCCGAGGCGGGCACGGTCATTACGGACCGCCGCACGCAGCCGCTCGTCGATCGGAAGCGTGTACTCCGTACTGTCCGCAGCTTTGAGCACCAGTCGTGTGCCGTCATTCGAGACGGCCACGACACGCAGTTCGGGCATGGGAACCTCCCGGGTGGTGCCTGCCGACGTCACGTGCGTCGCTTCCGCTAGTCGAGTGTGGCCTGCCCGGGTGCGGCACGCCACAACCTTGCCGAGTTGCCCGGCGTGTCGGGCCTCGGCCCTGGATCGCCGTTATGGCACGGTTACCTGTTTGCGACGCAGAGCGACCATTCGTCACTCTGTGCAGCAGGCGCCCGTGCGGTGCCACGGCGCCGCCGGTTCGAGTGCCGCCTTCGGCCCCCTCCCGTTGATCCGGACACCCCTGAGGGAGGCCGGGCCCAGGGCTCGTCACAGTACTCCATTCGGGCCAAGCGGGTGGACGGCTCGCCGCCGAAGTTCCGGCAGGGCGGCGGTCTCCCGTCCGGTAAGTGCGGACGGGGTATGCCTTCGGTGGCGTCCTTCACACAATCGCCCGAAATGGAACTATCCACTTCGCTCATCTGTCCCTTTCTGGTGCGGGGTGCAAGAAGGCGGACAAACAAAGGTTGGGGATGGCGCAGCAGCCGAACGCTGAGGGGACCAGCGAGACGAGGAGGAAGCGGTTCGATCTGAGCGTGCCGCAGGTGGCGGGCAGCGCCTTTGCCGCAGTCGCCGCAGCGGTGCTGGCATCCAAGCTCGGTGTGTACGGCACGATCGTCGGCGCGGGCGTGATGAGCGTGATCGCCACGTGTGGCGGCACGGTCTTCTCGCATCTCTTCCGGCGGACCGGGGAGCAGATCCGGGTGGTCACCGTCCAAGCGAGACCGAAGGTCCTGAAGGTGCCGGTGACGCCGCCGGAGGTTCCGCGCCCCGGGGCCGCCGATGAGGCCCGGTGGCCGAGCGGTGAGTTCGGCGAAGCCACCACCCACGGCACCCGGGTTCGCGGATGGAAGCGCTCGTCGCTCGCGGCCGTCGTCGTGTTCCTGGTGACGATGAGCGGGGTCACCGGGTACGAACTGCTCTCCGGGCACGAACTCAACGGCGGCAGCGGCACGACGGTGAGCTCGGTGGTGCGCGGGAACCCGAAGGAGCCGGGGCACTCGTCCGAGCCGTCGGGCACCACGGAACAGCGGCAGCACCGGCACACGAACCGGGACGGTGGGCAGGGACGGAGCCCCGACCCTTCGCCGAGCGGCAGCACGGACGGCGCCGGGCAGGCGACCCCCGGTTCCGGCAGCGGGGCCGGCCCGTCGGCGAACCCTTCGCCGACCCCCGACCCGTCGAGCCCGGATCAAGGGGCAGCGACGCCGACACCCTCGGACCCGTCCGACGGCGGGACGAGCGGCAACGGGACCGCCGGGTAGCTTCGGCGCGCGGAGCCGGACCGGGCCGCGCCGCGGCTGTGGTCAGGCGCCCAGGACCCGGCGGAGGTAGTCGTTGGTGAAAAGCCGCTCCGGGTCCAGCCGGTCGCGCAGCGCGGAGAACTCACCGAACCGCGGATACACCTCGGCCAGGTATCCGGCGTCGCGTGTGTGCAGCTTGCCCCAGTGCGGCCGGCCGCCGTGCGCGGTCATGATCCGTTCCACGGCGGTGAAGTACGCCTGGTGCGGGGTGCCCCGGTAGAGGTGCACAGCGATGTACGCGCTCTCCCGGCCCGAGGCCGTGGACAGCGCTATGTCGTCGGCGGGAGCCGTACGCACCTCGACCGGGAAGCCCACCCGCAACGGTGAGCGCTCCAGCATCGCCTTCACCTCGCGCAGCGCCCCCATCGCTGCCTCGCGCGGCAGGGCGTACTCCATTTCCACGAAGCGCACCCGGCGCGGGCTTGTGAAGACCTTGTACGGGATGTCCGTGTACATGCGGGCGGAGAGCGCGCGGCTGGAGACCCTGGCGATGGCCGGGATCGTCGCCGGGACGGCTCTGCCCAGGGTGCAGGCGACCTGGAAGACGCCGTTGGAGAGGAACTCGTCGTCGATCCAGCCGGCCAGCTTTCCCGGCGGGGCGGCGGGGCCCGCACTGCGGTTGTTCCGCTTGGTGTTGCAATTGCCGGTGTGCGGGAACCAGTAGAACTCGAAGTGCTCGTTCTCCGCGACGAGCTGATCGAACTCGGCGGTCACCCGGTCGAAGCCCATCGGCTCCTCCCGCGCGGTCAGCAGGAAAACGGGCTCGACGGCGAAGGTGATCGCGGTGATCACCCCCAGGGCGCCGAGACCGATCCGGGCCGCGGCGAAGACGTCGGGGTTCTCCTTCTCCGAACAGGTCAGTACCGTGCCGTCGGCCGTCACCAGCTCCAGTCCGCGGATCTGCGCGGCGATCGATGCCGACTCGCGGCCGGTGCCATGGGTCCCGGTGCTGGTGGCGCCCGCCACCGTCTGATCCATGATGTCGCCCATGTTGGTGAGGGAGAGCCCCTCGCGGGCCAGCGCGAGGTTCAGCCGCTTCAGCGGGGTGCCCGACTCGACGGTGACGGTGCCCGCCGTACGGTCGATCTGCCGGATGCCGGTCAACAGACCGGGGCGTATCAGTACGCCGTCGGTCGCGGCCGTCGCCGTGAAGGAATGCCCGGTCCCCACGGCCTTCACCTTGAGGCCGTCGTCGGCGGCCCGTTTGACCGTGGCGGCGAGTTCGTCCACCGATGCGGGGGTGACTTCCCGCGCCGGGCGGGCGGTGACGTTCCCCGCCCAGTTGCGCCAGCTGCCCGACGTCCTCGATGCCCCGGTCATTCGGCCGCTCCCCTCGTGCCCTGCCGTGCCGTGCCCTCCGGCCGGCCCGTCCCGGTCGGTTGGAGGGGGATCCTACTCAGCGCCGCCACGAGCCGGAGCGGGGCGTCCGTCCGGCCGCCGGACGCGGGTGGCAGGATCTGTGACATGTCCGAACAGCCTGATCCAGAACCCTATGACGCGCTCCTGCTGCTCTCCTTCGGCGGCCCGGAGGGCCCGGACGACGTGGTCCCGTTCCTGGAGAACGTGACCCGCGGTCGCGGCATCCCGAGGGAACGGCTGAAGGAAGTGGGGCAGCACTACTTCCTGTTCGGCGGCGTCAGCCCCATCAACGCCCAGAACCGCGCCCTCCTCGATGCCCTCGGCAAGGACTTCGCGGCGCACGACCTGGATCTCCCGGTGTACTGGGGCAACCGCAACTGGGCGCCCTACCTGACCGACACACTGCGCCGCATGACCACCGACGGCCACCGCCGCATCGCCGTCCTGGCCACCAGCGCGTACGCGTCCTACTCCGGTTGCCGGCAGTACCGCGAGAACCTCGCGGAAGCACTCGCCACCCTGCAGGCAGAGGGCCTCGAACTGCCCCGTGTCGACAAGCTGCGGCACTACTTCAACCACCCCGGGTTCATCGAGCCGATGGTCGACGGGGTACTGGCATCGCTGGCCGAGCTGGACGAAGCGGTGCGCGCCGGGGCGCGGCTGGCCTTCACCACCCATTCCATCCCCACGGCGGCCGCCGACAGCTCAGGACCCGAAGGCGGGGCCTACGTCGCTCAGCACCTGGACGTGGCGCGGTTGATCGTCGAGCGGATCCGGCAGGAGACCGGGGTGGACCATCCCTGGGAGCTGGTCTACCAGTCGCGCAGCGGCTCCCCGCACATTCCGTGGCTGGAGCCCGATATCTGCGACCACCTCACGGCGTTGCACGACGCCGGGGCGCCGGCGGTCGTGATGGTGCCGATCGGTTTCGTCTCCGACCACATGGAAGTCCGCTACGACCTCGACACCGAAGCACTCACCAGGGCCGCCGAACTGCGGCTGCCCGCCGTGCGGTCCGCGACGGTCGGCGCCGATCCGCGCTTCGCGGCCGCGGTGCGCGATCTGCTGCTGGAGCGGGCGGCGAGCGAACGCGGCCGGCCGGTGCGGCGCTGCGCGCTCGGGACGCTGGGCGCCTCGCACGACCTGTGCCCGGTCGGGTGCTGCCCGGCCCGTGTCCCCAAGCCCGCGGCCGCGGGCGCCGACAGCCCGTACGCGTGAGGGAGAACCGTGACCGACTCCGTGACCGACCCGCTCCACACCGAACTCCTCGAACTGGCCCAGGAGGCCGCCCGGCGCGCGGGCACGCTGCTGCGGGACGGGCGACCCGCGGACCTGGCGGTGGCCGCGACCAAGTCCAGCCCCATCGATGTGGTCACCGAGATGGACATCGCCGCCGAGAAGCTGATCACCGGCTATCTGGGCGACTTCCGGCCGGACGACGGCTTCCTCGGCGAGGAGGGCACGAGCTCGACCGGCAGCAGTGGCGTCCGCTGGGTCGTCGATCCGCTGGACGGCACTGTCAACTACCTGTACGGCCTGCCCACTTGGTCGGTGTCCATCGCGGCCGAGCAGCACGGCGAGACGGTGGTGGGCGTGGTCGCGGCCCCGATGCGCGGCGAGACCTTCCACGCGGTGCGCGGCGCGGGGGCGTATCTGGGTGACCGGCGACTGCGGTGCAGGCCCTCGCCACCGCTCGACCAGGCGCTGGTCTCCACGGGCTTCAACTACGTCACCACGGTGCGCACTCACCAGGCGGCGGTGGCCCAGCGGCTGATCCCGCAGTTGCGGGACATCCGCCGGGGCGGTTCTGCGGCGGTCGACCTCTGCGACGTGGCAGCCGGCCGGCTCGACGGGTACTACGAGCGGGGCCTGCACCCCTGGGACCGCGCGGCCGGCGGCCTGATCGCCCGGGAGGCGGGCGCGGTGACCGGCGGACGACCCGGTGGGCCCCCCACGGACGACCTGACGGTCGCGGCATCCCCCGGCGTGTTCGGACCGCTGCAGACGCTGCTCGAGCAGTACGGGGCCTGGCACGACTGAGCCCTGCGGCACGCCCCGCCCGGACCGGCCCGGGACCACACGCGAAGGCCCCGGCACCCATCCCAAGGTGTCGGGGCCCCGCACGCTGTACGGTTCAGACGCCCGCGGTACGGACTTCCACACCGTGTTCCGCCGCGAGACGGTGCAGATCGTCCAACTCGCCCTGCTCGACCTCCGCCAGGAAGTCGTCGCCGGTCTCACGAGCACGCGTCAGGTCGGTCTCCGTTGCCCTTATCCGCTGCAGCAGACCTGCGGTGAATGCGTCCATGTGCGCCCCCTCGTCGTGGGTCGGTGGCACGGGGGTGTGCCGAGGGTCATCGAATTGATCACGCACCCCGGTCGGCGGAGCGGCCTGTGGCACGCCGCATACGGCGGGTGATCGGCGGGTGTGCAGTCGTCCTCCCCTGGCTGGAGCTCAGAGAAACCTCAAGAGACCCGGAAATCGAAGGACCCCTCCCGCGGCACCGCAGCCCGGTATCGCCTTACAGCCGGTTTATAGCCGTTCGGGGCAGGATGGATACACACACCTGTGCCGGGACCTGCCCTGAACACGGGCTCAGAGGAAGGACAACGACGTGCGCGTACTCGTCGTCGAGGACGAGCAGCTGCTCGCCGATGCGGTGGCCACCGGACTTCGCCGGGAGGCCATGGCCGTCGACGTCGTGTACGACGGCGCCGCGGCCCTGGAACGAATCGGGGTCAACGACTACGACGTCGTGGTCCTCGACCGTGACCTGCCGGTCATCCACGGTGACGACGTCTGCCGCAAGATCGTGGAACTCGGCATGCCGACCCGCATCCTGATGCTCACCGCTTCGGGTGACGTCAGCGACCGCGTGGAGGGCCTCGAGCTCGGAGCGGACGACTATCTGCCCAAGCCCTTCGCCTTCAGCGAGCTGACCGCCCGGGTGCGGGCTCTCGGGCGGCGTACGACTGTGGCCCTGCCCCCCGTACTGGAACGGGCCGGCATCAAGCTCGACCCGAACCGCCGCGAGGTCTTCAGGGACGGCAAGGAGATCCAGCTGGCACCCAAGGAGTTCGCGGTCCTCGAAGTGCTGATGCGCAGCGAGGGCGCGGTGGTCTCCGCGGAGCAGCTGCTGGAGAAGGCCTGGGACGAGAACACCGACCCGTTCACCAATGTGGTCCGGGTCACCGTCATGACTCTCCGCCGCAAGCTCGGCGAGCCCCCGGTCATCGTGACCGTGCCGGGCTCCGGTTACCGGATCTGATCGCCGGTGGCCTCCAGCCCGGCGCCACCGACCGCGCCACCCAAGCCGACCTGGGACCCGAAAGAAGCCGAGACGGTCTTCCCCTGGCTGCGTCCGACGATCCGTATCCGTCTCACGCTGCTGTACGGCGGGATGTTCCTGATCGCCGGGATCCTGCTGCTCACGATCATCTACATGCTGGCCGCTCAGGCACTGCACAACGGCAGCAGCACCCCGGCCTTCCAGGTCTCCGGGCAGAACGTGTCCATCTCCAGCCCGACCTGTCCGAATCTCGGCCAGACGCAGAACAGCGACCAGTTGAACAGCGTGCTGAAGGCATGCATGAGTGACCAGCGTCAGCACGCGCTCGACAACCTGCTCACCCGCTCGCTCTACGCGCTGGTGGGCCTGACGATCATCGCTTTCGCGTTCGGCTACGGCATGGCGGGCCGCGTGCTGTCCCCCCTGGGCAGGATGACCCGTACCGCCCGCCGGGTGGCAGGCACCGACCTGACCCGCCGGATCGAGCTGGACGGGCCGGACGACGAGCTGAAGGAGCTCGCCGACACCTTCGACGAGATGCTCGACCGGCTGGAGCGGGCCTTCACCGCGCAGCAGCGCTTCGTCGCGAACGCCTCGCACGAGCTTCGTACGCCGCTCGCCATCAACCGCACGCTGCTCGAGGTGCATCTCTCCGACCCGGGGGCGCCCGTCGAGCTGCAGGAGCTCGGCAAGACGCTGCTGGCGACCAACGAGCGCAGCGAGCAGCTGGTCGAGGGGCTGCTGCTGCTGGCCCGCAGCGACAACCAGATCGTCGAACGCAAACCGGTCGACCTGGCCGAGGTGGCGACCCGCGCCATCGATCAGACACTTGCGGAGGCCGAGGCGAAGGACGTGCAGATCCGCGGGGAGCAGGCGCCCGCCGTCGTTCAGGGCAATGGTGTGCTGCTGGAGCGGATCGCCCTCAACCTGGTGCAGAACGCCGTGCGTTACAACATCCGGGAGGAGGGGTGGGTGGAGGTCACCACCGAGCTGCAGTCCGGCTACGCCCTTCTGACGGTGTCCAACACCGGACCGGTGGTCCCGGCCTACGAGATCGACAACCTCTTCGAGCCGTTCCGCCGGCTGCGCACCGAGCGGACCGGCAGCGACAAGGGGGTCGGCCTCGGGCTGTCCATCGCTCGCTCCGTCGCGCGGGCCCACGGGGGCCGTATCATCGCGGAGCCCCGCGAGGGGGGTGGCCTCGTGATGCGTGTCACGTTGCCGGTCTGAGTAACGGCTCGAAGCGTTCGGATGTTCGCTTTGCGCGGAATTTTCGAGGATCGTTCCCGAGAAACATATGTGCGATCCGTCACAGGGCAGGGTTTCGGGACCCCTACTCTCCGTGATCCCCAAATCCCCGAAAATCCGGGAAAAACCCGGGTTTCCGAGGGGGTGAATCACGGGAAGTACACGGGGTGGCGCCTGTGAGGTGCTACCTACGGACCGTGTACGGTCCCGTTCGCCATCCAAATCGATCTCTCCCGGGGGATCCGGTTGGGTGTCGATTGAGTAACAGACCTTGATGTGAGGCAAAATCTCCGCCTCAGGTCGGGCACAAAGTCCGGCCTCTCACGCGTTACGTGCGCTGGAGACACCGCAAATACCCAGAGGGGGAGAGCGCGACATGGCTACGGATTACGACACTCCACGCAAGACCGATGACGACAGCGACCAGGACAGCCTGGAGGAGCTCAAGGCTCGTCGGAACGACAAGTCGACAGCCGCTGTGGACGTCGACGAGTTCGAGCAGGCCGAGGGTCTGGAGCTGCCCGGCGCAGACCTGTCCAACGAGGAACTCTCGGTCCGGGTCCTGCCCCGGCAGGCCGACGAGTTCACCTGCATGAGCTGCTTCCTCGTGCACCACCGCAGCCAGCTGGCGCGGGAGAAGAACGGTCAGCCCATCTGCCGCGACTGCGACTGAGCGGGTCGACCGTGGCAGGCTCCACACCCCGGAAGCGGCGCTTCCGGCGGCAGGGTTCCCCGGAGGCCCCACAGGGCGGCACAGGCTCTGCAGAAGGCGCCCAGGCGCCTTCCTCGGAGCCTTGCGCCCTCCGGCTGCCGGGGGTCGACGACCACGGGGAGAGCGCGCCGAGCGGAAGCGCACGTGACGACGAGCGAGGCCGGCCGGCCTCGCTCGACGCAGCGGAGGCTTTCGACGCTGCGGAACCTTTCAATGCAGCAGCACGAGAAGTCCTGGTACCGGAGGTCGCAGAGCAGGGCGTGCAGGCCGGCCCCCTGACCAGGAGCCGCCGCCTGGACGCCCTGAAGCACGGGATGCACCACGGAATACACAAGGGCAGCGCCGGCGCGAAGGCAGGACTCGCCTACATCGCCGACCGCATCATCGATGCCGCGCCCAGAATCCCGGTCCGCGATCTGGCGACGCTGCGCAGGCAGTTCCCGGGCCTCGGCCCGGAGCAGATCGCCGACAAACTCGTCTTCGGCGCGGCCAACGCGACATCCACCGTCGGCGCGAGCATCGGCGCCGCCGCGATGCTGCCGGTACCGCCCGCGATGCCCGCGGAGATCGCCGCCGAGATCATCGGTGTGGCCGCCATCGAGCTCAAGCTCATGGCGGAGCTGCACGAGGTCTACGGCATGCGCCCGCCGGGGAACATCAAGGACCGCTCCATGGCGTATCTGAACGCCTGGTCCGGGGAGCGCGGTTTCGACATCACCAAGCCGCACACGGTGAACGCGGCACTCGGTGGTCAGATGAAACGGGAAATGCGCCAGCAGATCATGAAGCGCACCATCCGGGACCTGCCGAACCTGATGCCGTTCATGGTGGGTGCGGCCGTCGGCGCCGCGATGAACAGGCGCGACACCAGGAGACTTGCCGAGAAGGTCCGCAAGGACATGCGCAAGCGCCAGATCACCTGGGACGCGCTCCCCGAGCTGCCGCCGCTGAAGCACCCCGAAGAGCTGGAGCGTTAGCGGGGCCGGGCCCGGCGGGCCCGCTGGGCGGTCAGGCGGCCGGCACCGCGGAGAGCGCGGCCTTGAGCCCCTCCGGGTCGCGGGTCGAGAGATACGCGTACGGAGTCGGGTCGGACGGATCGGTGATCTCCACCCGCAGTGCCGTCGTCACGTAGCTGCGCAGCAGCATGAAGGCCCGCGGATCGGCCTTGTAGGAGCGCCAGGCGATGGTCTCCTCCGCATCCAGCACCGTGGCCTCCCCGAGCGCCGACAGCGGGATCTTCGCGTCGCCGGCGACCAGTGAGTCCGCTACCACCCGGATGCGCACCGAGCCGTACGAACTCACCACGGCGCCCGCCACCGCGGCGCCCCCGACGAGCCCGCCGAGCATCGGCAGAGTACCGAGCGGCAGCAGGATCAGCGCACCCGCGATGCCGACGAGGAGGGCGATCAGCCACCAGGCGCGGGGTGCGGTGAGACGTTCTTCGTAGGGCTGCATGCGGTCAAGCTTGGCATGGTGCGGCCGCTGTGTGTTCGCGCGGGTAATGTTCGCGCCTGTGACACGAACATCTGCAGCGCTGACGCCCCCGGCCGACGCCATAGCGCCGGTGCGCCATCCCGATGCCCCGGCACCCGGTGAGCTTCTCGGGGCGCACTACGCGCACTGCTTCGGCTGTGGCGAGGGGCAGCCGCACGGACTGCACCTGCAGGCGAGGGCCGGCGAGGGCGTGCGGGTGACCGCCGAGTTCACCGTGAAATCCGCCCACCAGGGCGCGCCGGGCCTGGCGCACGGCGGAGTGCTGGCGTCCGCGCTGGACGAGACGCTGGGTTCCTTGAACTGGCTGCTGCGGGTGATCGCGGTGACCGGACGGCTGGAGACCGACTACGTGCGGCCGGTGCCGGTGGGCACTCTGCTCCACCTGGAGGCCGAGGCGACCGCTGTACGCGGACGTAAAATCTATTCCAGGGCGACCGGGCGGATCGGTGGCCCGGACGGGCCGGTCGCGGTCCGTGCCGACGCCCTGTTCATCGAGGTCAAGGTCGATCACTTCACCGAGAACGGACGCCCGGAGGATATCCGGGCGGCGATGGCCGACCCCGACCAGACCAAGCGCGCCAGGGCCTTCGAGGTGAACCCATGAGCCGTGACCCCGTCGACGTACTGATCCGCCGGGTCGATCCCGAGGTGCCGGTCCCGGCATACGGGCACCCCGGCGACGCGGGGGTGGATCTGGTGACGACCGAGTCCGCCGAGATCGCGCCCGGCGAACGCGTGGTGCTTCCCACCGGGGTGTCTGTGGCGCTCCCCGACGGGTACGCGGCCTTCGTGCACCCGCGATCCGGTCTGGCCGCCCGCTGCGGAGTAGCCCTGGTGAATGCCCCAGGGACGATTGATGCCGGGTACCGTGGGGAGATCAAGGTGATCGTGGTCAATCTCGACCCGCGCGAGAGCGTGCGGTTCGAGCGCTTCGACCGGATTGCCCAGCTGGTCGTCCAGCAGGTCGAGAAGGTGCGCTTCCACGAGGTGGCGGAACTTCCCGGCTCGGCACGGGCCGGCGGGGGCTTCGGGTCCACCGGCGGCCATGCCGCTGTGGGCGCCACAACGGGTGGGAATCGATACGCTTCGGTCGTATCCGACCGGGAAGGACAGTGACGTGTTCGGACGTCGCAAGAAGAGCGGTTCCGCCGAGGACACGGCGGACGAGGCCGAGCAGGTCGTCGACGAAGTCGACAGCGAGCGGGCTGACGTGAGCGAGCCGCACAGGTCGAACCTGCCGCCCGCCCCCCGGCCCGACGGTCCCTGGGACAGCTCCGAGGTGAGTGCGGCAGGCGAGGGCCGGGTGGACCTCGGCGGCCTCTTCGTGCCCGGAGTCGAAGGCATGGAGCTGCGCGTGGAGGTCGCCGGTGACGCCATCGTCGCGGCCACCGTCGTGTTGCGGGACAGCGCCGTCCAGTTGCAGGCCTTCGCGGCTCCCAAGAAGGAAGGCATCTGGGGCGAGGTACGCGAGGAGATCGCCTCGGGCATCACGCAGCAGGGCGGCATCATCGACGAGGTCGAGGGCCCGCTCGGCTGGGAGTTGCGGGCCCAGGTGCCCGTGCAGCTCCCGGACGGCACCAATGGTGTGCAACTGGTGCGCTTCGTCGGCGTGGACGGGCCGCGCTGGTTCCTGCGCGGCGTGATCTCCGGCCAGGGCGCGGTGCAGCCGGAGGCTGCCGGCGTGCTCGAGCAGATCTTCCGGGACACCGTGGTGGTCCGCGGTGAGGGGCCGATGGCCCCCCGGGATCCGATCGTCCTCAAGCTCCCCGACGACGCCCAGATGATGCCCGACGGTGTGCAGCAGGAGGACCAGGAGGGCTCGCGCTTCTCCGGTGGCATGGGCCAGCTTCAGCGCGGACCCGAGATCACCGAGGTGCGCTGAGGCGCCGATCCGCAACGACATCAGAGGCCGGTGGCCCGCACTCCCGCAGGGGAGTGCGGGCCACCGGCTTTCTCGCTGTGGCGGTAGTCGGCCGCTCCCGCGGGCGTAGGGATCGCGTCAAGGGCGGGTCGCTTCACGTATGAGGGCCGTCAACGGACGGCTCGGGCGCCGCGCGTGGAGGTTTCCTCGAAGAGTCCGATCCGTCGCACTCTTTCAGGAGCTCACGATGGCCGATGTGGCCTTCGTCGTCACCACGCTCGCGGTCTTCGCGCTGGTGGCGCTCATCGCCAAGGGGGTGGCGAAGCTGTGACTGCCGAGAACATCGTCGGTCTGCTCATCGCCGTTGCCCTGCTGGGATACCTCGTCGTCGCCCTGGTCCGTCCGGAGAGGTTCTGAGCCCCGATGAGCCCCGTCCTCTCCGGTGTGCTCCAGATGCTCGCGCTGATCGTGGCGCTGGGCCTGGCATACCGCCCACTCGGCGACCACATGGCCGCCGTCTACGCCTCCGGCAGGCATCTGCGGGTGGAGAAGTGGATCTACCGAGTCATCGGCGCGGATCCGGACACCGGAATGCGGTGGCCGGCCTACCTGCGCGGAGTCCTCGGCTTCTCCCTGGTGAGCGTTCTCTTCCTCTACTTGATGCAGCGACTGCAGGGTTCGCTCCCCGGTTCGCTCGGCTTCTCCTCGATCGCCCCGGCGCAGGCCTTCAACACCGCCGTGTCCTTCGCCACGAACACCAACTGGCAGTCGTACTCCGGCGAGCAGACCATGGGCCACGTCCTGCAGACCGGTGGTCTCGCGGTGCAGAACTTCGTCTCGGCGGCGGTGGGCATGGCTGTCGCCATCGCGCTGGTCCGGGCCTTCGCCATCCCCCACTCCCGGCTTCGCTCGAGCCCGGGGACCCCCACCCGTACCGGTGAACTGGGCAACTTCTGGTCGGACCTGGTCCGTGGCACCGTCCGCATCCTGCTCCCGATCGCCGTCGTCGCCGCACTGGTGCTGGTCGCCTGCGGCGTCATCCAGAACTTCTCCGGAATCCACCAGGTCGGCCAGTTCGCCGGCGGGCACAGCCAGCAGTGGAACGGCGGCGCCGTCGCCTCCCAGGAGGCCATCAAGGAGCTGGGCACCAACGGCGGCGGTTACTTCAACGCCAACTCCGCCCACCCCTTCGAGAATCCCGACGGCGGGTCCAACCTCCTGGAGATCTTCCTGCTCCTGGTGATCCCGTTCGCGTTGACCCGCACCTTCGGCCGGATGGTCGGCTCCGTCAAGCAGGGCCACGCCATCCTCGCCACGATGGTGACGATCTGGATCGGCTTCACGGCACTGATGATGTGGACCGAGTTCCACCACGGGGGCCCCGCTTTCACCATCGCGGGCGGCGCCATGGAGGGCAAGGAGGACCGTTTCGGCATAGCCGGCTCGTCGGTCTTCTCGGTGGCGACGACGCTCACCTCGACCGGAGCGGTCAACTCCGTCCACTCGTCCTTCACCGGTTTCGGTGGTGGCATCACGATGCTCGGTATGCAGCTCGGTGAGATCGCGCCCGGCGGCGTCGGCTCCGGCCTCTACGGAATGCTGATCATGGCGATCATCGCGGTGTTCATCGCGGGATTGATGGTCGGCCGTACACCGGAGTACCTGGGCAAGAAGATCGGCACCCGCCAGATCAAGTTCGCGGCCTGCTACATCCTCATCACCCCAGCGCTGGTGCTCGGCTTCGCGGCAGCCGCGATGGCCCTGCCCACCCCGGCGCACTCGATGACGAACTCCGGTGCGCACGGCTTCTCCGAGATCCTCTACGCCTACACCTCCGGCGCGAACAACAACGGCTCGGCCTTCGCCGGGCTCAACGCCGACACCCAGTGGTTCAACAGCACCATCGGAATCGCGATGCTGCTCGGCCGCTTCGTGCCCATGGTGTTCGTGCTCGCGCTGGCCGGCTCGCTCGCCGAACAGCGGTCGGTGCCCGCGACCGTGGGCACGCTCCGTACCCACACGCCGCTCTTCGCCGGACTGCTGACCGGCAGCATTCTCATCGTCACCGGCCTGACCTACTTCCCCGCGCTGGCGCTGGGACCGCTCGCCGAGGGACTGGCGTCATGACCACACTCCCGCAGCGGGACGACCCGAAACACGATGACCGGCAACACGACGACCCGAGACGGGAGGGCCCGATGTCCGCCGTCACTCCGGCCCGCGTACCGCAGCACGAGCCCACCGCGCAGCCGACCGGTGACGGGGCCGAAGGGCGCGTCGCGAGCGGGCTGTTCGACGCGGGGCAGCTGATCAGATCCTTCCCGGAGGCGGTCAGGAAGCTCGACCCGCGGACGATGATCAAGTCACCCGTGATGTTCGTGGTCGAGGTCGGCTCGGTCCTCACCACCGTGCTGGCTCTCCGGGACGCGGGGGACTGGTTCGGCTGGGCGATCACCGGCTGGCTGTGGCTGACCACGGTCTTCGCCAATCTGGCGGAGGCCGTCGCCGAGGGCCGCGGCAAGGCGCAGGCCGACACGCTCCGCAGGGCGAAGAGCGACACCATCGCGCGACGAGTGACCGGCTCCGGCGAGGAGCAGGTGCCCGGCACCGGTCTGCGGGTCGGGGACCTGGTGGTCTGCGAGGCGGGCGACACCATCCCCGGTGACGGCGATGTCGTCGAGGGCGTCGCCTCGGTCGACGAGTCGGCGATCACCGGTGAATCGGCCCCCGTCATCAGGGAGTCGGGCGGCGACCGCTCGGCTGTCACCGGCGGTACGAAGGTGCTGTCCGACCGGATCGTCGTGCGGATCACGACCGAACCCGGGGACACCTTCATCGACCGGATGATCAGGCTTGTCGAGGGCGCGGCGCGGCAGAGGACGCCCAACGAGATCGCGCTGAACATCCTGCTCGCCTCGCTCACCGTCGTCTTCCTGCTCGTGGTCGTCAGCCTCCAGCCCTTCGCGAGATACGCGGGCGCCGAGCAGTCGCTGATCGTGCTGACCGCTCTGCTCGTCTGTCTCATCCCCACCACGATCGGGGCGCTGCTCTCCGCGATCGGTATCGCGGGCATGGACCGTCTGGTGCAGCGGAACGTCCTGGCCATGTCGGGCCGTGCGGTGGAAGCCGCCGGTGATGTCTCCACGTTGCTGCTGGACAAGACCGGCACCATCACCCTCGGCAACCGGCAGGCCGCTGAGTTCGTACCGGTCAGCGGCGTCACGGAGGCCGAACTGGCCGACGCGGCGCAGCTGTCCTCGCTGGCCGACGAGACACCGGAGGGCCGCTCGATCGTCGTACTCGCCGAGGCGAAGTACCACCGGCGTGCACGGGCCCGGGCCGAGCAGGCGGGCGCCGACTGGGTGACCTTCACCGCTCGGACCCGGATGTCGGGCGTGGACGTCGACGGGTGCCGGGTCCGCAAGGGCGCGAGCGGCTCGGTCATCGCCTGGGTCGAGGAACGTGGCGGCGCGGCCGGGCCGGACGTACTACCGCTCACCGAGGCCATCTCCCGGGCCGGTGGTACGCCGCTGCTGGTCGCGGTCGAGGACGCGCACGGGGCCAGGGTGCTGGGCGTCGTCCACCTCAAGGACGTGGTGAAGCCGGGCATGCGGGAGCGATTCGACGAGCTGCGCCGCATGGGCATCAAGACCGTCATGATCACCGGGGACAACCCGCTGACCGCCAAGGCGATCGCGGGCGAGGCGGGCGTCGACGCCTTCCTCGCGGAGGCGACCCCCGAGGACAAGATGGCGCTGATCCAGCGCGAGCAGGCCGGCGGCAAGCTGGTGGCGATGACCGGCGACGGGACCAATGACGCACCCGCGCTGGCCCAGGCGGACGTCGGGGTGGCCATGAACACCGGAACCTCGGCCGCCAAGGAGGCCGGGAACATGGTGGACCTGGACTCCGACCCGACCAAGCTGATCGAGATCGTGGAGATCGGCAAGCAACTGCTGATCACCCGGGGCGCACTCACGACCTTCTCGATCGCCAACGACGTCGCGAAGTACTTCGCGATCATCCCCGCGATGTTCGTGGCGGCTCATCCGGGTCTGGACAGGCTCAACGTCATGCACCTGTCCTCCCCCGAGTCCGCGATCCTCTCCGCGGTGATCTTCAACGCGCTGATCATCGTCGCACTGGTGCCGCTGGCGCTGCGGGGCGTGCGGTACAAGCCGACCGGCGCCGACCAGATGCTCCGGCGCCATCTCGGGATCTACGGACTCGGCGGTCTGATCGCACCGTTCATCGGCATCAAGATCATCGATTTGCTCCTCTCCCTTCTTCCTGGCATCGGGTGACCCTCATGAACAACTCCGTGCGCGGCACCGGGCGGCTGCTCTGGGCCTGCCTGCGTGCCCTCCTCGTACTGACCGTCGTGTGCGGCGTCATCTATCCGATCGCCGTCACGGGCGTGGCGCAGGCGTTCTTCGGCCACCGGGCCAACGGTTCCGAGATCACATCGGGCGGCAGGACCGTGGGATCGTCGCTCATCGGACAGCGGTACGACCTGCCGCTGAAAAGCGGCAGCCCTACGCCGGCGCCCGACCTCCGCTGGTTCCAGCCGCGCCCCTCCAACGGACTGGGCGCCAACAGCGTCAACACCCGTGACAAGCTGCTCGTGTCCGGCGGTACTAACCGCGCCGGTGACGACGCCGAACTGATCAAGTGGGTCAAGGACACCAAGGCCGCGGTCGTCAGGGACAACTCGGTGGGGGGCTACCGGGTCGCGCCGGCGGAGGTGCCGGCCGACGCCGTCACCTCGTCCGGTTCCGGTCTCGATCCGGACATCTCCCCGGCGTACGCCAGGATCCAGACGCACCGGGTCGCCGAGAGGAACCACCTCACCGTGGCGCGGGTCGACAAGTTGGTGGCGGACCACACCACCGGCCGACTCCTGGGCTTCGTCGGTGAGCCCCGGGTCAACGTCCTCGAGCTCAACATCGCGCTCAAGCAGCTGGCCAATCCCTGACGAGCGGCCGCTCCGTCGTTCGCCATTGCCCGCCGAGGCCCCGTCCGACCATACTGACGCCGGTCCGGCAGGACCGGCAGGACCGTGCGGGGGAGTGACCATGACCGAAGACACCAGCGGACGCAGCAGTACGGCCGTGGCCGGGGACCGGGTCGCCGGACCCATGGTGCGGGTGGAGCAATTGCACCGCTCGTACGGCGCGGGGGCCGCCGCCGTCCACGCGCTGCGCGGAGTCTCCTTCGAGGTGGCGCGCGGCGAACTGGTCGCGCTCAAGGGGCGGTCGGGCTCCGGGAAGACGACCCTGCTCAATCTGGTCGGAGGCCTCGACAGCCCGGACCGGGGGCGGATCAGTGTGGATGGCACCGAACTGGTGGGCCTCGGCGAGAACGGCCTGCTCGCGCTGCGCCGGGACCGGATCGGCTTCATATTCCAGTCCTTCGGGCTGATTCCGATCCTGTCGGCGGCGGAGAACGTCGGCGTACCGATGCGGCTGCTCAGGACCGATCCGCGCGAGCGCGAGGAGCGGGTTTCGCTGCTGCTCGGCCTGGTCGGTCTCGCCGACCACACGGCGCAGCGCCCCGGTGAGCTCTCCGGTGGACAGCAGCAGCGGGTCGCCATCGCCAGGGCGCTGGCCAACCGGCCCGCGCTGCTGATCGCCGATGAGCCCACCGGCCAGCTCGACGCGGAGACCGGGCTCGCGGTGATGGAGCTGCTGCGCGCGGTAGTACGGAGCGAGGGCGTCACGGCGCTGGTCGCCACCCACGACGCCCAGCTGCTCGGGCTCGCCGACCGGGTGCTCGAGCTCAGGGACGGGCACATCGTCGACCACGGCTGATCCGTATCGGGCGTCGCCCGGTGTCAGAAATACGTCAAGACGATCACCGGTCACCCGGTCCGCCCGTAATGTCGTGATCCGTGGCCGTAAGGTCGTCGTATGGCACGCGGCAAGCTTCGGATATTCCTCGGTGCGGCACCGGGCGTGGGAAAGACCTACGCCATGCTGTCGGAGGCCCATCGCCGGGTGGAGCGCGGCACGGACTGTGTCGTCGCCTTCGTCGAGCATCACGACAGGCCGCGCACCGAAGTGATGCTGCACGGCCTCGAACAGATCCACCGCCGGGAGATCCACTACCGGGGCGGAGTGTTCACCGAGATGGACCTGGACGCCGTCCTGGACCGCGCGCCCGCCGTTGCCCTGGTGGACGAACTCGCCCACACCAATGTGCCCGGCGCCGGCAACGCCAAGCGCTGGCAGGACGTCGAAGCCCTGCTGCAGGCCGGTATCGACGTCGTCTCCACCGTCAACATCCAGCACCTGGAGTCGCTCGGCGACGTGGTGGAGTCGATAACCGGGGTGCGCCAGCGGGAGACCGTTCCCGACGAGGTGGTCCGGCGGGCCGACCAGCTGGAGCTCGTCGACATGTCGCCCCAGTCGCTGCGCCGGCGGATGGCCCACGGCAACATCTACCAGTCGGACAAGGTCGACGCGGCGCTGTCCAACTACTTCCGCCCCGGCAACCTCACCGCTCTGCGCGAGCTCGCGCTGCTCTGGGTCGCCGACCGGGTCGACGAATACCTCCAGCACTACCGCGGCGAGCACAACATCCGCTCCACCTGGCAGGCCCGCGAACGCATCGCCGTGGGGCTGACGGGCGGGCCCGAGGGCCGCACGCTGATCCGCCGGGCGGCCAGGATGGCGGCCAAGGGCTCCGGCAGCGAGATCCTCGCCGTCTATGTGGCCCGCAGCGACGGCCTGACCTCGGCGTCCCCCAGGGAACTCGCGGTGCAGCGGACCCTGGTCGAGGACCTGGGCGGAACCTTCCACCATGTCATAGGGGAGGACATCCCGTCCGCGCTGCTCGAATTCGCCCGGGGGGTCAACGCCACCCAGATCGTGCTCGGCTCCAGCCGCCGCAAGACCTGGCAGTACATGCTCGGCCCCGGCGTCGGCCAGACGGTGGCCCGTGACTCCGGGCCCGACCTGGACGTTCACATCGTCACCCACGAGGAGGTCGCCAAGGGGCGCGGTCTGCCGGTGGCCCGAGGGGCGCGGCTGGGGCTGGCCCGGATCGTCTGGGGCTGGCTGGCCGGTGTGGTCGGCCCGGTGGTCCTCACCGTGCTGCTGACCAACATGAACGCGGACCTCGGCCTGGCCAACGACATGCTGCTGTTCCTGACGCTGACCGTGGCGGCGGCGCTGCTGGGCGGTCTGCTGCCGGCGCTCGCCTCGGCCGCCTTCGGGTCCCTGCTGCTGAACTACTTCTTCACCCCACCGCTGCATCTGCTGACCATCTCCGACTCCAGGAACATCGTGGCCATCGCGGTCTTCGTGTCGGTGGCGGTGGCGGTGGCCTCCGTGGTGGACCTGGCGGCCCGCCGCACCCATCAGGCGGCCAGACTGCGGGCCGAGTCCGAGATCCTCTCCTTCCTGGCCGGCAGTGTGCTGCGCGGCGAGACCACACTCGACGCCCTGCTCGAGCGGGTGCGGGAAACCTTCGCCATGGAGTCCGTGGCACTCCTCGAACGCAAGAGCGACGTCGATCCGTGGACCTGCGCGGGCAGCGTCGGTCCCCGCCCCCTCGCCCGCCCCGAGGACGCCGACGTGGACATGCCGATAGGCGACCACATGGCACTGGCGCTCGCCGGGCGGGTGCTGCCCGCGGAGGACCGGCGTGTACTCGGTGCTTTCGCCGCCCAGGCCGCCGTCGTCCTGGACAGACAGCGCCTCGTCGACGAAGCGGGGGCCGCCCGCAGGCACGCCGAAGGGAACCGCATCCGGACCGCCCTGCTCGCCGCCGTGAGCCACGATCTGCGGACTCCGCTGGCCGCCATCAAAGCGGCCGTCACCTCACTGCGCTCCGACGACGTCTCCTGGTCCGACGAGGACGAGGCAGAACTGCTCGCCGGCATCGAGGAGGGCGCCGACCGTCTCGACCACCTGGTGGGCAACCTCCTCGACGTCTCCCGGCTGCAGACCGGCACCGTCACCCCGCTGATACGTGAGATCGACCTCGACGAAGTGGTGCCGATGGCTCTCGGCGGGGTTCCGGAGGGCAGCACCGAACTCGACATCCCGGAGACCCTGCCGATGGTGGCGGTCGACCCCGGACTTCTGGAGCGGGCCGTCGCCAACATCGTCGAGAACGCCGTCAAGTACCACCCCGGAGAGGTCCCCGTCACCGTGGCCGCCAGCACGATCGGCGATCGTGTGGAGCTGCGCGTCGTCGACCGCGGCCCCGGCGTGCCCGACGAGGCCAAGGAGCGGATCTTCGAACCCTTCCAGCGCCTCGGTGACGCCCCGCGCGGCGTGGGTGTCGGCCTCGGCCTCGCGGTGGCCCGCGGCTTCACCGAGGCGATGGGAGGCACGCTGAACGCCGAGGACACCCCCGGCGGTGGCATGACCATGGTCCTCACACTCAAGGCAGTCACGGGGCGGACTCCCGTGCGGCCGGCCGCGTCGGCACGGCCGGAACCGTCAGCAGAAAGGCAGCTCTCCCTATGACCCGGGTGCTCGTGGTCGAGGACGATCCGCAGATCGTGCGCGCCCTTGTGATCAACCTGAAGGCCCGTAAGTACGAGGTGGACGCGGCGCCGGACGGCGCCACCGCGCTCCAGCGGGCCGCCGCCCGCCACCCCGATGTGGTGCTCCTCGACCTCGGCCTGCCCGACATGGACGGGGTCGAGGTCATCAGGGGGCTGCGCGGCTGGACCAGAGTGCCGATCCTGGTGCTCTCGGCCCGGCACACCTCGGACGAGAAGGTCGAGGCGCTCGACGCCGGCGCCGACGACTACGTCACCAAGCCCTTCGGCATGGACGAGCTCCTCGCCCGGCTGCGCGCGGCGGTACGCAGGGCCGAGCCGGTTGCCCCCGGGTACGGCACCGGCGAGGACGCCGTCTCGCTGGTCGAGACCGCGGGCTTCACGGTCGACCTCGCGGCCAAGAAGGTCCACCGGGACGGCCGCGACGTGCGGTTGACACCCACCGAATGGCATCTGCTGGAGGTGCTGGTGCGGAACACCGGCCGTCTGGTCGGACAGAAGCAGCTGCTCCAGGAGGTCTGGGGCCCCTCCTACGGCACCGAGACCAACTATCTGCGCGTCTACATGGCCCAGCTGCGCCGCAAGCTGGAGGCCGACCCCGCGCACCCCCGGCACTTCGTCACCGAGCCCGGTATGGGGTACCGCTTCGAGCGCTGAACCCCGGAGTTCCGGTACTCGGATCCCCGGTACGCTTCAGTCATGAGTGCTAAGCCGTCCGGCCGCTTCCGTCGGATGATCGACCGGCTGTCGACCTCGCAGGAGGAACTGCACTCCGCGGAGCTGCAGGAGGACACGCAGGCCACGGGGTGCAGCCGGATCTCCGAGTGCAACGACCGCCAGATCGTCAAGGTGACTGGTACCTTGCGCACGGTAACTCTGCGCCCTCGGGCCGGTGTGCCCGCTCTGGAGGCCGAGCTGTTCGACGGCACGGCCCCGCTGGACCTGGTGTGGCTGGGGCGGCGCTCCATCGTGGGCATCGAACCCGGCCGCAAGCTGATCGCCTCCGGCCGGATCTCGATGAGCCACGGCCGGCGGGTGTTGTTCAATCCCAAGTACGAACTGCGACCGCTCGGACAGGAGTAGCCGGTGACGTCTGGTGACAAGCCGACCACAACCGACCAGGACACCGACGCCAGAGCCGTCACGGAGGCGGCTCTTTTCGAGGCCTTCGGCGGCGTGCGGGGCATGGTGGAGACCGTGCTTCCCGGCCTGCTGTTCGTGACCATATTCACGATCCACAAGGACCTGCGCTCCTCGGCGATCGCTGCGGTGGCGGTCTCGCTGGTGCTCCTGGTCGTACGGCTGGCCCGCAAGGACACAGTCAAGCACGCCTTCAGCGGTATCTTCGGCGTCGCCTTCGGCGTGGTCTTCGCCATGATCACCGGTAACGCCAAGGACTTCTACCTCCCCGGCATGCTCTACACGCTGGGCCTGGCAGCCGCGTACCTCATCACCGCTCTCGTGGGCTTCCCGCTGATCGGTGTGATTCTCGGCCCGGTGTTCAAGGAGAACCTCTCCTGGCGTGACCGCAATCCCGGCCGCAAGAAGGCCTACACCAAGGCCAGTTGGGCCTGGGGGCTGATCCTGCTCGCCAAGTGCGCCGTGCTCTTCCCGCTGTACTGGTGGGCCGACACCGCCCAGTTCGGCTGGGTGCTGATCACGCTGAAGATCCCGCCGTTCCTGCTGGCGGTCTATCTGACCTGGGTCTTCCTGGCCAAGGCGCCCGCTCCCATCGACGTGTTCGCGGAGATGGAAGCAGAGGAGCAGGCCGAGAAGGCCGCGAAGGAGGCCCGCAAGGCCGCCGAGGCGCAGCAGAGCGAGGCCTGAACGGCGGCGCTGCGTCAGCGGCGCGGCGTACGAAGAAGGGCCCGGGAACCGCGGTCAGGTTCCCGGGCCCTTCACGTTCTGCATACCGGCCGCTCGGCCACCGGCCCGGGCGGGCCCACTCAGTCGGCGGTGTCTTCTTCCCGCCGCACCGACAGCAGGTCCTCGAGCTGCTCCTCGCGCGCCTGCGCGGCCACGAACAGCAACTCGTCGCCCGGCTCCAGTGTCTCCTCCAGGCTCGGCGTCAACACCCGGGTGCCCCGGATGATGGTGACCAGCGAGGTGTCCTCCGGCCAGGCCACCTCACCGACCTGGGTGCCCGCCAGTGCCGACTCCGGCGGCAGCGTCAGCTCGACGAGGTTGGCGTCGCCGTGGCTGAAGCGCAGCAGCCGTACGAGATCGCCGACACTCACCGCCTCCTCGACCAGGGCCGACATCAGCCGCGGCGTGGAGACCGCGACATCGACGCCCCAGGACTCGTTGAAGAGCCACTCGTTCTTGGGGTTGTTGACCCGGGCCACCACCCGGGGCACCGCGTACTCCGTCTTCGCGAGCAGCGAGACGACCAGGTTGACCTTGTCGTCGCCGGTCGCCGCGATCACCACATTGCAGCGCTGCAGCGCCGCTTCGTCCAGCGAGGTGATCTCGCAGGCGTCGGCCAGCAGCCACTCGGCCAGCGGTACCCGCTCCACCGAGATGGCGGTGGGGGCCTTGTCGACCAACAGGACCTCGTGCCCGTTCTCCAGGAGCTCGCCCGCGATGGAACGTCCCACCGCGCCGGCCCCGGCAATAGCCACCCGCATCAGTGACCGCCTTCCTCGGGGCCCTGCGCGAAGGTCGCTTCGACCTTCGCGACCTCGTCGCTGTGCATCATCACGTGCACCAGATCACCCTCCTGGAGGACGGTCTGGGAAGTGGGCAGCGTCGCCTCACCCAGTCGCGTGAGAAACGCGACGCGCACACCCGTCTCGTCCTGCAGCTGGCTGATCTTGCGACCGATCCACGCCTCCGACGTGTGCACCTCGGCGAGCTGCACGGCGCCGCTCGGGTCGCGCCACAGCGGCTCGGCGCCGGACGGCAGCAGCCGCCGCAGCATCTGGTCGGCGGTCCAGCGGACCGTGGCGACGGTGGGAATCCCCAGCCGCTGGTAGACCTCGGCCCGGCGGGGGTCGTAGATCCTGGCGGCGACGTTCTCGATGCCGAACATCTCGCGGGCGACCCGCGCGGCGATGATGTTGGAGTTGTCCCCGCTGCTCACCGCGGCGAACGCACCGGCCTCCTCGACCCCTGCCTCGCGGAGGGTGTCCTGGTCGAACCCCACCCCGGTGACACGGCGGCCGCCGAACCCGGCGCCCAGGCGGCGGAAGGCCGTGGGGTCCTGGTCGACGACCGCGACCGTGTGCCCCTGCTGTTCGAGGGTCTGCGCGAGAGCGGCTCCCACTCGCCCGCAGCCCATGATGACGATGTGCACGACCGTCCTTCCACCCGTCCGTAAATGTTCGGTCATAAATGTTCCGCCGGAAAAAGTTCCCGCCGGGGAATAAAGGGTCTCAGACGCGGGCCCAAGCTACACACGCACGGTGCCGGTGAGGAGCCCTGCAGGTGCCCCGCTCGGAGATTCCACCGGAACCGGGGGGTGCGGGGTGGGCGCTCTGGATATCGAACGCTTACGATCCTCACCGTGTCCAAACTGACCGACGTGCCCAAACGCATCCTGATCGGCCGGGCGCTGCGTAGCGACAAGCTGGGAGAGACCCTTCTCCCCAAGCGCATCGCGCTCCCCGTCTTCGCCTCCGACCCGCTGTCGTCAGTGGCGTACGCGCCGGGAGAGGTGTTGATCGTCCTCTCCCTCGCGGGTGTGTCGGCCTATCACTTCAGCCCGTGGATCGCGGTCGCTGTCGTGGTGCTGATGTTCACGGTGGTGGCTTCCTACCGGCAGAACGTGCGGGCCTACCCGAGCGGCGGCGGTGACTACGAGGTCGCCACCACCAACCTCGGGCCGAAGGCCGGGCTCACCGTCGCCAGCGCCCTGCTGGTGGACTACGTCATGACCGTCGCGGTGTCGATCGCGTCGGGGGTCGAGAATCTCGGTTCGGCGGTCCCCTTCGTCGTACAGCACAAGGTGCTCTGCGCGGTCGTCATGATCGTCCTGCTGACGCTGATGAACCTGCGCGGCATGAAGGAGTCGGGGAAGCTCTTCGCCATCCCGACCTACATCTTCGTCACCGGCGTCTTCATCATGATCATCTGGGGCGCCTACCGGGGCCTGGTGCTCGGCGACACCATGAGAGCGCCGACCGCCGGACTCACGGTGCACACCGAGCAGACCGGCCTCGCCGGTTTCGCGCTGATCTTCCTGCTGCTCCGGGCGTTCTCGTCCGGTTGTGCGGCCCTGACCGGGGTGGAGGCCATCAGCAACGGCGTACCGGCCTTCCGCAAGCCCAAGAGCAAGAACGCGGCGACCACGCTGGCCATGATGGGCCTGCTGGCCGTCACCATGTTCTGCGGCATCATCGTGCTGGCCATGACCACCGACGTGAAGATGGCGGAGAATCCGGCAGTCGACCTGCTCAGGCACGGCGTCGCGGTGGGTTCCGGCTTCACCCAGGACCCGGTGATCTCCCAGGTGGCCGCCGCGGTCTTCGGCGAAGGCACGTTCTTCTTCGTGGTGCTGTCGGCCGCCACCGCGCTGGTCCTCTTCCTGGCCGCCAACACCGCGTACAACGGCTTCCCGCTGCTCGGCTCGATCCTCGCCCAGGACCGCTACCTGCCCCGCCAGCTGCACACCCGCGGCGACCGGCTCGCCTTCTCCAACGGCATCGTGCTGCTGGCCGGCGCGGCCGCGCTGCTGGTCGTGATCTACGGCTCGGACTCCACCCGGCTGATCCAGCTCTACATCGTCGGCGTGTTCGTCTCCTTCACGCTCAGCCAGATCGGCATGGTGCGGCACTGGAACCGTCACCTGGCGACCGAGCAGGACCAGTCCAAGCGCCGCCACATGATCCGCTCGCGCGCGATCAACGCCTTCGGCGCCTTCTTCACCGGACTGGTGCTCGTCGTCGTCCTGCTCACCAAGTTCACCCACGGCGCCTGGGTCGCCGTGATGGGCATGGCGATCTTCTTCCTGACGATGACCGCGATCCGTAAGCACTACGACCGGGTCTCCGAGGAGATCGCGGCGCCCGACGAGCCGTCCGACGACAGCCTGCGCCCCTCTCGTGTCCACTCGATCGTGCTGGTCTCCAAGGTCCACAAGCCGACGCTGCGCGCTCTCGCCTACGCCAAACTGATGCGTTCCGACCATCTGGAGGCGCTCTCGATCGGCGTCGACCCGGCCGAGACCAAGGCGCTCAAGGACGACTGGGAACAGCGCGGTATCAATGTGCCGCTGAAGATCCTCGACTCGCCGTACCGGGAGATCACCCGCCCGATCATCGAGTACGTGAAGGGGCTGCGCCGCGAGAGCCCGCGCGATGTCGTCTCCATCTACATCCCGGAGTACGTGGTCGGGCACTGGTACGAGCACATCCTGCACAACCAGAGCGCCCTGCGCCTCAAGGGCCGACTGCTGTTCACCCCGGGTGTGATGGTCACATCGGTGCCGTACCAGCTGGAGTCCTCGGAGCTCGCCAAGCAGCGGGCGAAGCGGCGTGCCGACTGGATCGCCCCCGGGTCGGTGCGACGCGGTCCGGTGAGCCAGCGGCCGAAGGAGCACAGTGGTACGGCGGCCCCCAAGGGCAGGAACGGTGGGACCGGCGACTGACCGGTGAGCGGCCGGGCAACACCGACGTAGACTGGTCGGTCGTTGTCCGGCTGTTTTCTTCTTATCCTCTGGAGTCCCCCCGCCATGCAGACAGAACCCACGTCATCGCTGGTCGGGGAGGAGTACGAGGTCGAGGTCGGCCCCGTCGCACACGGCGGCCACTGCATCGCCCGTAACGCCGGGGGCCGCGTCCTCTTCGTACGGCACACGCTGCCCGGCGAGAGGGTCCGGGTGCGGGTGACCGACGGCGACGAGAGCTCCCGCTTCCTGCGCGCCGACGCCATCGAGGTCATCGAGGCGGCCAAGGACCGCGTCGAGGCCCCCTGCCCGTACGCCGGCCCCGGAAAGTGCGGTGGCTGCGACTGGCAGCACGCCAAGCCGGGCGCCCAGCGCCGGCTCAAGGGCGACGTGATCGCCGAACAGCTTCAGCGCCTCGCCGGTCTCACCCCCGAGGAGGCGGGCTGGGACGGCACCGTGATGCCCGCCGAGGGCGACAAGCTGCCCGCGGGCCAGGTGCCCGCCTGGCGCACCCGTGTCCAGTACACGGTGGACGAGCAGGGCCGGGCCGGACTGCGCAAGCACCGCTCGCACGAGGTCGAGGTCATCGAGCACTGCATGATCGCGGCACCGGGCGTCAGCGAACTCGGCATCGAGAAGCGCGAGTGGCCGCAGCTGGCCTCCGTCGAGGCCATCGCCGCCACCGGATCCAACGACCGCCAGGTCGTCCTCACCCCGAAGCCGGGCGGCCGGCTGCCCCTGGTCGAGCTCGACAAGCCGGTCTCGGTCCTGCGGGTCGAGGAGCGCGACGGGGGAGTGCACCGCGTCCACGGTCGCCCCTTCGTCCGCGAGCGGGCCGACGAGCGCACCTACCGCGTCGGCATGGGCGGCTTCTGGCAGGTCCACCCGCAGGCCGCCGAGACCCTGCTCAAGGCCGTGATGCAGGGCCTGATGCCCCGCAAGGGCGACTCGGCCCTCGACCTCTACTGCGGCGTCGGCCTGTTCGCCGGCGCGATCGCCGAACGCGTCGGCGAGCAGGGCGCGGTGCTCGGCATCGAATCCTCCAAGCGCGCCTGCGAGGACGCCCGACACAACCTCAAGGACCTGCCCCGGGTCCGCATCGAGCACGGAAAGGTCGAGTCCGCGCTGCCGCGCACCGGCATCACCGAGACGGACCTGATCGTCCTCGACCCGCCCCGCGCGGGCGCCGGCAAGCAGACCGTCAAGCACCTCGCCGGCCTCGGCGCCCGCCGCATCGCCTACGTCGCCTGCGACCCGGCGGCGCTGGCGAGGGACCTCGCGTACTTCCGGGAGGGCGGGTACAAGGTGCGGGTGCTGCGGGCGTTCGATCTGTTTCCGATGACGCACCATGTGGAGTGCGTCGCGATCCTTGAGCCTGCTGACAAGGGGGCATGACCTGCGGGTTTGTGGCCCGGGTGGATTTGCTCGACCTGTTTCCCTCCGTGCAGCGGGTCAAGCGGACGGATTGACGCTTGCAGGCTGCCTGACCTGCGAATTCATGAGGAAGGTGCTTGCAGCGGCGACGCCTTCAGGGTCTCGTTCGGAAATTCTTGACGCTCAGATGACGCTCGAAACGGAAGCCCAAACTTCACGAACCCCCCGGCTGGGGGCTGTGCGGACTGGACCATCGGCATGGGAACAAGGAATCCGCTACGGGCGCCCCGCTGCACCTCCCCAGCGGCGGCGCGAGATCCCATTCGAGCCCCACAGTCCTTGGAGCCGAGAGCGTGGTCCGTCCGGGCCAGAGAGACGCCGTGGTCCGAGGTCTCGTCTCGAGTAGCTGGTTTCACCTCGCCACCTAGATACCAGTCCGGTATCATCGCTGTATGGCGATGACACTCCGGCTCCCCGACGACCTTGACGCGAAGCTCACCGAGCGTGCTCGTCGGGAGGGCCGCAGCAAGCAGGAACTCGCTGTCGAGGCCATCCGTGACGCCCAGGACCGGGCCGAGCTGAAGGTCGACGACGTCCTGGCCGAGCTGATGGACAGCGATGCGGAGATCCTGGACTACCTGAAGTGACCGAAGTGCGCTATATCCAGATCGACGAGATCCTGGCGGTTGTGCGCAGGGTCAACGGTACCGAGCACAGCGTGCGTGACATGGGACTGTTGGTATCAGCGATCGAACGGCCCCGGACCAACGTGTTCGGAGCCGAGCTGTATCTCACGCTGCACGAAAAGGCGGCAGCGCTGCTCCACTCCGTTGCCCGAAATCACGCACTGATCGACGGCAACAAGCGAACCGCCTGGCTCGCCATGCGCGTCTCTCTGCGACTCAACGGCGTCAGCGCCAGTATCGCTCCGCCGCCGGTCTCCATTGCCGGCCCGTTCGTCGAGGAAGTCGCGCAGGACGACATCGATGTACCGGTCATTGCCAAGCGCCTGTCGGCCTGGTTCCCCGTTTCCCGACCTTCGACGTCGTGAGGTACGGGACGGAATAAGGTTCCGTGAGCGGTGCTGGCTCCTGGCAGTCCGCCGGGCGGACTGATCCCGTTGTGGGACCCGTTCGTCCAGGGGGTTGATTCGTATGCTTTCGCGAGACGGGGCAGCGGGTTCGTACGAATGATGGTGGCGACGTGCGTTCATCATTCTTGACGCTCGAACGACGCTCGGTTCGTGAGACTGAAGCGGGGCCGCGTTGCTCGGCCGGCGATGGGCGAGAGGGGCCGGCAGAGCGCCTGCCAAAGGATTCTCATAGCCGCTCCGTGGCCGTCCGGCGCGGACGCCCAGGACGTCACCCGCACGGACTCGGTGCGCAGCACGTCCCGGGTGCTCCGATCCGCATCAGCCGCTGATGGGCGTGACCCCTGAGGGCGCCGGGACCAGTCGGTACCCGCCGTCCTCGCGTCGCACGTGTCCGGCGGTCGGCTGCGGGAAGTGGCTTCCGAGCAGGAGGGTTGACGTACCGGCCAGTGAGTCGAGCACCTGGTTCCGGGTCCTGACCGCGAGTTCGGGAGCGATGTCCACACAACTGCTGAGCTCCGGATGCGCCATCTGGACCGGGTGGTGGATGCTGTCGCCGGTGACCAGTGCGGTTTCGCCACAGCTGCTCAGTTCCACCGCTACCTGCCCCGGTGTGTGGCCGGGGGTGGGGAGCAGACGGATGCCCGGCGCGACGTCCGTGCCCTCGTCCGCGACATCGATGAGGTCGAACAGACCTGCTTCCCGGACGGGATGGACCGAGTCCCGGAACATCTGCCGACGCGCCTCCTCCATGTCGACACCCGCCCAGTAATCCCACTCGGTGCGCGAGGTGAGATAGCGCGCGTTCGGGAAGGTGGGCACCCAGGCGTCACCCTCGGCACGGGTGTTCCACCCCACGTGGTCGGCGTGGAGGTGGGTCAGGACCACGAGGTCAACGCTCTCCGGCGGGAAGCCCGCCGACCGTAGCCGTGCTTCGTAGTCGCTGTTCAGGTTGTGCCAGGCAGGGTTGGCGCGCCGCTTCCCGTTTCCGATGCCGGTGTCCACCAGCACCCGCATGCCGTCCACCTCGACGGCGAAGCTGTGACTCGCCAGGCGCAGGACGCCTTGTTCGTCGGCGAATTCGGGGCTCAGCCAGGGAGTCCGGATGACGAGGTCGGTGGTCGCCCCGGGCAGCAGCCACGGACCGGTCCGGGCGGGCAGGACCACTTCGTCGATGCGTCGCACGGTGTGGTCGCCCACCGTCCACGAAGGGGCGGGGGAAGTGGTGGACCTGGTCGTCTGCGATGAGGTGAACACGGAGACTTCCTTACCTGTGATGAGTTGTGAGGACGGAGATGTCTGGAGCGGGTGTGCCGGCTGAGGCGGATGGGTGGTTGCTCATTGCCGGGCCCCCGCGGGCGTCCGGCGGCGGTGTCCGGCGCCGACCGTGCAGCGGCACGGTCAGTACCGCCACCGCGACGGTCGCCAGTACGGCCAGGCAGCCGGCGTAGGTCAGTGCTGCCGCCCGCAGTCCGAAGCCCGCGGTGAGGGCGCCGGCGCCGTTGAGCAGGAGAGCGTGGGCGGCCGCCGACGGCAGCGCCAGGTGGGGCCGCGTCGAGCGCAGTGCGCCGGGACGGCGGCGGACGGTCTCGGACGTCGCGACGAGGGTGATGGCCTGAGCGGTGAACACGGCCATCAGGGCCGCGTACACCGTGATCGTCGGAACGAGGGCGGAGCGCACCATGAGGGTGGCTGCCAGGACGCCGGCCGCCATGCCCGTCACCGGCGCGATGCTGTTGGCCGGAGCGGCGCGACCCGGCCGAGCGGGGTCTTCCATGTCGAGGAGAGCCGCACCCGCTGCGCCGGTCGCCGCGCCGGTCGCCATGCCCTGCAGTACCCGGGCGCCGATCAGGGTGGTCAGGCCGCCGGCCGTCGCGAACAGCGCTATGGAGGCGACCTGGACCGCGAGCGCGCCCAGGAGCACGGGGCGGCGTCCGACATGGTCGGAGAGGGTTCCGGTCGTCAGTAGTGCGATCAGGAGCGCCAGGGCGTAGGCGCTGAAGACCACGGTGATGACGAGGGCCGACCACTGCCACTGAGCCTGGTAGCGGGGGCGTCCGGATGTGGAGGTGCGGGGAGACGCGGGGCCCGCGGAGACGCTCTGCATCAGGGTCCTTCCCGGCCTAAAGGCAATTGGTTTGCTTTAGTCGACCGTAGGCCCTACGGTCGACTAAAGCAAACGATTCGCGTTTAAGTCACTCGGGGACCCTGACCAGCCCCCGCCCGTCACGCCGCACAGATCCGGAAGGACGCCATGACCAGCGAACTCACCCCCCAAGAGGCAGCCCGATGGGCGCTGCGGGCGGGGCTCCCCCTCGGGGACGGCCGACACGAAGAAGTGGCCCTGACGGCCAACTACATCCACTCCGTGATCAGCACGTTGCGCGACCTCGACTTCGGCGACACCCCTCCCGCGTCCTCCTACCGAGCCGGACAGGAGGACACCGATGCAACCGTTTGAGCTGTCGCTGACCGAAGCCTCCCGTGCGGTGCGCGCAGGGGAACTTTCCCCCGTCGAACTCACCGAATCGATGCTCGCCCGTATTGCCGCCGTCGAAGGACAGCTGGGCGCCTACGTCACCGTCGCCGCCGACGCGGCCCTGGCCGCAGCGGTCCGCGCCGAACGGGAGATCTCCGAAAGCGGACCGCGCGGGCCGCTGCACGGGATCCCCATGGCGCTCAAGGATCTGATCGACGCCGAGGGCATGCCCACCACGGCAAGCTCGCAGGTCCGGGCAGGGCACATGGCGGAACACGACAGCCGGGTGGCCGAACGGCTCGGCGCCGCCGGGGCCGTCCTCCTGGGCAAGACACACACGCATGAGTTCGCCTACGGCCTGACCACTCCGCAGACGAACAACGCCTGGGACCACAGCCGGGTCGCGGGCGGATCGAGCGGCGGCTCGGCGGTAGCCGTCGCCGCGGGCGGGGCGACGTTCGCCATGGGCACGGACACGGGCGGTTCCATTCGGGTACCCGCGGCCCTGAACGGCGTGGTGGGCCTCAAGCCGACCTACGGCTTGGTCCCACGCACCGGCGTGACCTCGCTGTCCTGGTCCCTGGACCATGTGGGCCCTCTCACCCGCACCGTCCAGGACGCCGCGCTGGTGCTGTCGGCGACCGCCGGCCACGACCCCCGCGACCCGGCGAGCGTGTCCGGCCCCATGCTGGACCGCTTCCCGGGAGGCGACCTGCGAGGACTGAAGGTCGGCGTACCGCGAAACCACTACTTCGACCGGGTCACGCCCGACGTCGAGGAGTCCGTACGCGGCGCGATCGAGCGGCTGGCGGAGCTCGGGGCGGAGCTCGTCGACGTCGAGATCCCGATGGCGCGTTACATCCAGGCCGTCCAGTGGGGTCTGATGGTCCCCGAAGCCACTGCGTACCACGAGCGGTCGCTGCGGGCCACCCCCCACCTGTACGCGGCGGACGTTCGCATCCTGCTGGAGGCCGGTGAACTCACCTCTGCGGGCGACTACCTCCGCGCCCAGCGGGCCCGCACCATGATGCGAGACGCCTGGGCTCGCATGTTCGACGGAATCGATGTTCTGGCCGCGCCGACGGTGCCGATGACCGCCGCCGATGCGGGCCAGGGAGCCGTCGAGTGGGCCGATGGCACGACCGAGGCCGTGTCGGACAGCTACGTCCGCCTCTGCGCCCCCGCCAACATCACCGGCGTCCCGGCCCTCACCCTGCCGGTCGGTCACGACAGCATTGGACTGCCGATCGGTATGCAGCTGATGGCGCGCCCCTTCCGCGACGCGACGGTGCTCCGTGTGGGCCGGGTCTACGAGGAGTCGGTGGCCGGCGCGGGGCGGCTTGCTCCCGTCGCTGCCTGAGGGAAGGCGGACGTTCCAGCCGGCATGCGGTCGCGTCACCGCAAGGGCGTCCGCCGTGCTCGGGCGCCTCGACACGTAGCGCTGCGGGTAGCCGACGCCGGCCACCGCCTAGAAGCAACGGATTCGCATTAAGGTGGATCGCATGAGTTCCAAGCCCATGGCCCGTCCCGGCGGGCGCAGCGCACGCGTACAGGAGTCCGTCCATGTGGCGGTGCGTGAACTCGTAGGGGAGGTGGGCCGCGACGCGCTCACGGTCCCGATGGTGGCCACTCGGGCGGGCGTGACCCCCTCCACGATCTACCGTCGCTGGGGCGACCTGCAGGAACTCCTGTCCGACGTGGCCGTCGAGCGACTGCGCCCGGAAACGGATCCGGCCGATCTCGGAAGCCTGCGGGCCGATCTCGACGCGTGGGCGGAACAGTTCCTCGACGAGATGGCCTCGCCGCCCGGGCGCGCCTACATCCGGGACGCCCTGCTCGGCGACCCCGACGGCACCAATGCCGGTCAGTGTTCGGCGTATGCCGCAGAGCAGATCGACACCGTGTTGGCCCGTGCGGTGCAGCGGGGGGAGCCGGTGCCCGAGACGGAACTGCTGATCGACCGTGTGGTGGCGCCGATCATGTACCGCATCCTCTTCCGCCCCGGCCGACTGGACGCCGCATACGCGCGCGAGCTCGTGACGAACGCCGTCTACGCCCTGCAGATCGAGGCCGGCGCTCGTCCCGCCCAGGCCGCGGCCCCTCGGCGCTTGAAGACACCCGACAGCTGATCACTTCGCTCATCGGGCGGTCCGGCCACTGGGCCGGGGAGGCCGAGCGGCTGGCTGTACTGGCGTGGGTTCTGCTGTCCCTGTTGACCCGAGCAGTGGGCGCCGGCCTGCGGGTACACGGTGGCCGGATCTTGGGCGGCGGGTGATCAGCGGCGGGTAGCAGCAGCTGGGCGGCCTGATCCGGGTCGAGATGGGCGCACGGTCCGATGCGGGCCGATGCCACTGAAAAGGTCTGTGCTTCGAGCCGGGAACAGAGACTGCTCTTCTGAAACGCTGCGCCCCGGATGGGCCAATATCTATGACCGCGAGGTAAGGGTTTGGCGTGTCATACAGGGAGAGTGCTTACTGCGACCGGCAGAGTGGAATTATTTAGCGTACTCGGACCGCTACCTCGTGCTACTGTCAATCTCAGTTGCAGTTGTGGGTTCCCAAAACTTCAAGCGCCTTCGTCAGTATTTGCTGGCCGTGGGAAGCTTTTTTGTCATTCCGGTTGTTTTCCGGACGGGGCATCATCGCGGCGACCTGGTATCCGCGCATCGCGGGTCCCGGCGTACTGCCCCGGAGGAGATATGACGTGGCGTCAGGCACCGTGAAGTGGTTCAACGCAGCCAGAGGTTTCGGTTTCATCGAGCAGGACGGCGGGGGCCCTGACGTGTTCGCCCACTTCTCGAACATCGCCTCCCAGGGCTTCCGCGAGTTGCTCGAGGGCCAGAAGGTCACCTTCGATGTCGACCCGGGACACAAGGGCCCGACGGCCGAGAACATCATTCTCGCCTGACGCTGACACGCGTGCGTAGCTGGGGCCCGCATCCCTCGGGGTGCGGGCCCCGGCTACGGCACTTCCCGCAGTGGTGTCACCTGAGCCCCGCCCGTTTCCTTCCTCCACGGATCCGCGCCTCTTCGGGGCGACAACCGGTCGACGTCAGGGATTTATTATCCACGCGACCTCATCCGCTTCGTCCTTGGCCTTCCGCAATTCACTGCATCGTCAGATTCTTTTTCCGCATTCCGTTCGGCCGTTCTTGTGTTTCCCCGTACTGATCTTTTGCTGCGGGAATTCCTTGCTACGTGCCGCGTATCAAGGAAGGTTCTCGATGAACCCCACACGTACGAACGGCCGCTCCTCCCACGCCCGCCGGACCGAAGGTCCCGCTTTCGGCTCCGGCGCTGGTTCTGGGCGGGGTGGCCGCTTCGGCTCGCCCGCCCCGAGCCGTTCGGGGGGACCTAGCCGATCAGGCGGCCAGGGCCGGCGGCCCGCAGGGGGGCAGGGCGAGTTCGCCCTGCCGGAGACGACCACTCCCGCGCTGCCCATGGTCGAGGCGTTTGCCGATCTCGACATGCCAGGTCCGCTGCTGGCCGCGCTGACGGCGCAAGGCGTGAGCGTCCCCTTCCCGATCCAGGGCGCGACCCTGCCCAACACCCTCGCGGGCCGCGACGCCCTGGGACGCGGGCGCACCGGATCCGGCAAGACGCTCGCCTTCGGCTTGGCCCTGCTGGCCCGTACCGCCGGGCAGCGCGCCGGGCCCCGCCGGCCGCTGGCCCTGGTCCTTGTGCCGACGCGTGAGCTGGCCCAGCAGGTGACCGACGCACTCACCCCTTATGCCCGCTCGGTGAAGCTGCGGCTGGCCACCGTCGTCGGCGGAATGCCGATCGGCAGGCAGGCCAACGTGCTGCGCGATGGCGCCGAGGTCGTCGTCGCAACGCCGGGACGGCTCAAGGACCTCATCGACCGCGGTGACTGCCGGCTGAACCAGGTCGCGATCACCGTCCTGGACGAGGCCGATCAGATGGCCGACATGGGTTTCATGCCACAAGTCACCGCGCTCCTGGACCAGGTGCGCCCCGAGGGCCAGCGGATGCTGTTCTCCGCAACCCTCGACCGCAACGTCGACCGCCTGGTCCGCCGGTACCTCACCGACCCGGTCGTCCACTCCGTCGACCCGTCCGCAGGCGCGGTCACCACGATGGTGCATCACGTGCTGCACGTTCACGGTGCCGACAAGCACCGGACGACGACGCAGATCGGGGCGCGCGAAGGCCGGGTGATCATGTTCCTTGACACCAAGCATGCCGTCGACCGACTGACGCAGGACCTGCTGAACAGCGGTGTCCGGGCCGCCGCCCTGCACGGCGGCAAGTCACAGCCGCAGCGCACCCGGACCTTGGCCCAGTTCAAGACCGGGCACGTCACCGTGCTCGTGGCCACGAACGTCGCCGCCCGCGGCATCCACATCGACAACCTCGACCTCGTCGTCAACGTCGACCCACCGACCGACCCCAAGGACTACCTCCACCGCGGCGGTCGCACCGCGCGCGCCGGCGAGTCCGGCAGCGTCGTCACACTGGTCACCCCCAACCAGCGCCGCGACATGGCCCGCCTCATGACAGCTGCAGGCATCGTGCCCCATACCACTCAGGTCCGCTCCGGCGAAGAGGCCCTCAGCCGGATCACCGGCGCCCGGACTCCCTCCGGCATTCCCGTGACGATCACCGCACCGGCGGCCCAGCGGCGTCAGCGCAGCACGGCCTCACGCGGTCGGCGCAGCCCCGTCCCGGCTGCCCGGCGCGTGACCGTGCGGCAAGCGTCCTTCGACGCGGCGGCCTGATACGACTTCGTGATCAGGAAGCTGACCCACTCATGCAGGAGGCACCTTTTGACGCTGATTCAGTTGCAGCCCGGCCCGACGAGTGCCACCCCCGTGCACCGTACGGTGGCCGAAGCCATGGACACCGCAGGACCGCAGGTCTGTGACGACATGACCGTCGAGGTGGCCCTGTCCGTCATGGCCGGCGCCCGCACCGGGCACCTGCTCGTCTGCGACGACGGCGGCCTGTGGACGGGACTGCTCACCCACGCCCAGCTCACCGCAGCCCGTGACAGCTCCGCGTACACGGACCGGGTTCAGCTGCGCGACATCTTCGGTAACCGAGGGCCGTTCACCTCGCCCGTGACCACCGTGGCCGAAGCTGAGCATGCGATGCGCCGCCGCCGGCTCGACGCCCTGCCTGTGGTCGACGAACACGGCAGCGCCTTGGGCGTCCTCGCCCTTGCCCGCTGAAACGCCCCAACCGCAGCAGAACCATCCTCCCCTTCGCTTCTCCCTGTGAGGCATCATGCGCTGTGTCATCGCCCGCTTCCCGTTTGACCTCACCAGGAGCGGTGTCCTGGAATCGATGAAGGGTGTCAAGCCCGAGCTGGCTTCCGGCGAGTCCGTGATCATTGGCCGCCGCACCTACCCCGTCAAACAGGTCGGCCAGGTCGTCACGCGCCAGAACCGCCGCGATTTCAGCGCCGGCGAAGTCATCCGTGCCATGACCCGACTCGGCTTCACCTGCCGCGGCCTTCCCCAGGACGCCGCTCCCACACGCATCCTCAGCCCGATGCAACAGGCGTCCGCGATGCTCGGAGCCCCCGCAGACGTCTGACCGACAGGCAGGCGCGAGCCGCCGTCAAAGCAATGCTGAGGGCCCGACCGGGATATGCCGGTCGGGCCCTCACCGCTCCGCGAAAGCCCAGGTCGGCGGACTCGCCGGCGGCTGGGGACGCCACGCCGGGTCCGTATGCAGGCCGAGCGCGAGTTTCATCTGCCGGCGCAGCGCCTGCACAACACCGATGTCTTCCGACTCCTTGACGATGCGTGTCGGCCCACCGGCTGAGTCCGATCGACCTGCGCACCCCGGTGCCCTCGTCACCGGGAGGGACACTCTGCTGGGGCCGGTCGCCGAACGCCTGCCGGATTCAGCCCTGCTCGACGAGTGACGCCAGGGCAGCGTCGAGGCGTGCGGTGGCCTCGGCGGCGACGGATTCAAGGGCGGGCAGACCGGTAAGGGTGACCATCGTCGCAGGGTCGAGGGCCTGGACGAGGGTGGTGTCACCGTCGCGTCGGACGACGACGTTGCAGGGGAGGAGCAGACCGATGGCGCGGTCGGCCTCCAGTGCCTGGTGGGCCAGGGGCGGGTTGCAGGCGCCGAGAATCAGGTAGTCCTCCATGTCGTGGTCGAGCTTGGCCTTGAGGGTGGCGGTGACGTCGATCTCGGTCAGGACGCCGAAGCCCTGGCCTTCCAGGGCTTCTCGGACGGCGGCGACGGTGGCGGCGAAATCGGTGTCGAGCCTGACGGTGCGGTCGTAGGACATGTCTGGTCTCTCCTCTGTGCGGCAGCGGCCCAGGGCGCTTCCTTGATACCCCGCCGGATGCCTGTCAGGACGGAGTGAGCGCTTGTGAAAGGGATGTCCCTGACCTCGAAAATACCCCCCTGGGTATCGCTGTTACAGTGAAGGAAAGGATACCCCCCGGGGTAAAAACTATGGAGGGAGTCGACCGTGTTCTTCGTGGAAATCCTGGAGACCGAGGGCCTGGGCAACCGCAGCTACCTCGCCGGCGGAGCTACGACGGCGGTGGTCATCGACCCGCCACGCGATGTGGACCGGGTCCTGGCGGCAGCGGCCGGCCGCGGAGTGCGAATCGGCTGCGTGGTGGAGACCCACGTGCACAACGACTACATCACCGGTGGGCTGGAGCTGTCACGGCTGACCGGCGCGCGGTATCTGGTGCCTGCCGCGGCGCGGGTCTCCTTCGACCGGGTCCCGGTGGCCGACTACGACAGCTTCACCGTCGACACCGGCCTGTGCCTGCGGGCGCTGGCCACCCCCGGTCACACCCCGCATCACACGTCGTACGTGCTGGTCGAGGACGGTCGGGAGGTAGCCGCGTTCACCGGCGGGTCGCTGCTGATCGGCACGGTGGGGCGCCCTGACCTGGTGGAGCCGCGGCTGACCGAACAGCTGGCCCGCGCCCAGCACGCCTCCGCCCACCGGCTGGCCGGTGAGCTCCACGACGACGTGCGGGTGCTGCCCACCCACGGCTTCGGAAGCTTCTGCTCCTCCTCCCAAGCTGAAGGAGATGCCACCACCATCGGCAAGGAGCGGACCCGTAACGATGCCCTGACCCAGGACGTCGACAGCTTCGTGGCGCAGATGCTGGCCGGGCTGGAGGATGTGCCCGCTTACTACGCGCACATGGGCCCGGTCAACGCCGGGGGCCCGGCGCCGGTGGACCTCGCCCCGCCCGAGGTCGCCGACGCCGAGGAGATCGCGGAGCGCCTGGCCGCCGGTGAATGGGTCGTCGACCTGCGCAGCCGTACCGCCTTCTCGCAAGGGCACGTGGCCGGGACGTTCAACTTCGAGGCCGAGGGCCGGCTCGCCACCTATCTGGCCTGGCTGATCCCGTGGGGCCGACCCGTCACCCTGCTTGCCGGCTCCGCCGAGCAGCTCGCCGGGGCCCAGCGGGAGCTGGTGCGGGTCGGTATCGAGCGGCCCGCTGCCGCCGCCACGGGCGAGCCGTCCTCCTGGCTGCGGGCGGGTGAGGACTTGCGGTCCTTCCCCCGCGCCGACTTCGCCGCCCTGAAGCAGGCCCGCGAACGCGGCGAAGACGTCGTGGTGCTGGATGTGCGCCGTGACTCCGAACGCGCCGACGCGTACGTGCGGGGCTCGGTGCACATCCCCATCCACGAACTGCGCGAGCGTACCGGCGAGGTCCCGGCCGGAGTGGTGTGGGTGCACTGCGCCGGCGGTATGCGCGCCGCGATCGCTGCGTCCCTCCTCGACGCGGAAGGCCGTGACGTGGTCGCCGTTGATGACGGCTTCGACGCCGCCCGGAGCGCCGGTCTGACCGTCACCGCGAACAGCTGAACCCCCGTGAGCAGAAAGCAAGGATGACGATGTTCTTCTTCCCGCGCGGCCCCGGTCGCCTCAGCCCTGACCAAGCACACCCATGTACGAGCACCGGCGAAGCGGTCCTCCTGGGCGCCCGTGAAGTCCACGAGTGGGAGGCCGGGCATACCCCGTCGGCGGTGCACAGGCCGCTCTTCCGCCCGGGGGACGTCACGGGCGGCATGAGTGGCCGGGTGCAGGCGGGCCTGACGGTCACCGCTTCCGGCGGCAGGGGCGGTTCGATAGCGTGAGTGCGCTGATCCTGGCCCTGATGGCCGGGGCCGTGGTCGGTCTGGCGCTCGGCGCGCTCGGGGGAGGCGGCAGCGTCCTGGCCGTCCCGGCCCTGATCTATCTGCTCGACTTCACCCCGGCCGCGGCCGCCACCGCGAGCCTGCTCATCGTCACCGCCACCTCCGCGACCGCCCTGTACGCCCACGCCCGCGCCGGACACGTCCGCTGGAAAACCGGAGCGGCGTTCGCCGCCGCGGGCATCATCCCCGCCGCGCTGGCCGGAATGCTTGCCGCCCGTCTCCCCCAACCCGTACTCACCGCGGCCTTCGCCGCGATCGCCGCCCTCGCCGCGCTGAAGATGCTGGGCACCACCCGTGCGCCGGCCGACGGGCCGTCGCAGGCCGTGCGGCCGCTGCAGGCAGGCGGCGCCGGAGTGGGCCTGGGAGCGGTCACGGGACTGCTCGGAGTAGGCGACGGATTCCTCGCCGTTCCCGCGCTGGTCACTGTGCTGGCATTCGAGATGCAGGCCGCCGTCGGGACCAGCCTGCTGGTCATCACGGTCAACTCGCTGGCGTCCCTGTTCAGCCGCTCCGGTGGTGCGTCGGGGCTGGACTGGGCAGTCGTAGCGCCGTTCGCGGGCGCCGCGGTCCTGGGCGCCTGGGACGGCAAGCGGCTGGCGGCGAAGGTGTCCGGGCGCGGGCTGCAGCGGCTGTTCGCCGTTGTGCTCCTCGGAGTCGCCGCGTTCATGCTTGCCGACGCGCTGACATGACCGGCAGCGTCAGGCGAGGGAGAGGAAGAGCTTCTCCAGGCGGGCCCGCATCTGGTCCCGGTCCCCGACCGCCTGCTCGCCATCGGCCATGCAGTGCTGCAGACCGGTCGCAATGATCGCGAACCCGGCCCGGTCCAGAGCGCGGGAGACCGCCGCCAGCTGCGTGATCACGTCCTCGCAGTCCCGGCCCTCCTCGATCATCTTGATGATTCCGGCGATCTGGCCCTGGGCCCGCTTCAGCCGGTTGAGCACCGACTTCAGCTCATCGGCCGCCATGTCCAGTTCCACACTGCCTCCTCCGTTGATACCCCGAGGGGTATATCCTATCGTGTTCGGGGCTCTTAGCCCCCGGCTCGCACAGAAAGGGAACACCGCGCATGACCACCCCCCCTCCCGTTCTCCCGGCCCAGGCAGCGGCCCGGCTCGGCGACTACACCGTCATCGACGTCCGCACCCCCGGTGAGTACGCCTCCGGCTACGTCCCCGGCGCCTACAACATCCCCCTGGACCACCTGCACGCCGCACTGCCCGCACTGAAGGCGGCCGCCGCCCGCGGGGACCTGCTGATGGTCTGCGCCTCGGGCAACCGTTCTGCCACCGCCTGCAGTGAACTGGCCGCCGCCGACATTCCCGCGGCCACCCTCACCGGTGGCACCACCGCCTGGGCAGAACAGGGCCACACCCTTCACCGGCCCGAGGGGGCCTCGCGGGTTTGGAGCATGGAACGCCAGGTCCGTCTCACCGCCGGATCCCTCGTCGTCCTCGGTTTCGCCGCAGGAACACGCTACCGCCCCGCCCGCTGGCTCTCCGCAGCCATCGGCAGCGGCCTGGTCTTCTCCGCCCTCACCAACACCTGCGGCATGGCAGCGGTCCTCGCCAAGCTGCCCCACAACCGCCCCCGCCCGGCCGACCTGGAGGCCACCCTCGCCGCCCTGGGGCAATAGCCACCCACGCCGTGGCCCGTTCCGGGCCCGTACCGGCCGAGGATTCGGCCGCCGGGATGGGCCGACGAGCGCGTATTGCTTCCCCGACGAGTTCACTCGGTCAGTGAAGGCACAGCGCATGGACGGAGGACCATGAGTGAGTCCTCCGGGGTCGCCACCATGGCAAAGGGGAACCGGTCGAGCTCGAGACAGAGTGCGACGTCATCAGGGTGGGCTCCTTGACGCACCCCCTCCGCCATCTCGGCGGCGGCGCGCGACTCACCGGCGCGGCGGAGGAACTCGGCCGCGTCCGTCCCGGCCTCGGTGGTCCTCCGAGCGATGTATTGAGCGCACGCCAGATCCTCATCGGCGTGCCCGTCGTCGCCGGTGACCACGAACGTGACACTGTCAGACTCGCGCGCCCGCAAGAGCCGAGCCGTTGCCTCCGCCACCACGAAGCCGGCGCACAGCACCAGCGACGCCTCCTTGACCGCAAGGGCGCCGACCGTTCCTGCCGTGGTCTTCTGCGCAACGGTCCGTCCGCCGAGGTCGAGGGACCGCAGCAGACCCGGCGAGTTGACGGTGTCGAACCCGGGCGCGGGCGGACCGTCTTTGAGCGCCGCCCAATCCGGATGGTGCGCCTTGAGCGCCAGGACTTCGTCCAGCGATTCAGTAAGAACGATCTTTTCCGCCCCCTGGTTGAAGGCCCAGGCAGCCACCGTGAACGCGCGCAGGGCTCGACACCTGGGTGGCCATCGCCGCGGCCGTCGCTGCCGGGGTGAGCGGAACGCAGGTAATCAACAGAGAAGTTGTGATCCCGTGGCGTTTGAAGTCGGTGCCACTGTGCGCCTGTATTCGGGGACGCGTGAGGGGCGCCCCTATCAAACAGGCAGCGCACTGCAGATCGCTCCGAGACGCTGGGTGACGGCTTCGCACGCGGTGTCTGCGGAAGCCGCTATCAAGCTGAAACTCGGTGATGCCTGGTCCCAGGCGCGCGTCATCCACCGTGACGAGGAACTCGACTTTGCGCTGTTGGTAGCCGACAAGGACTGGCCTTGGCAGGCTCGGATTTCGATGAATTTTCCGGATTCCGGGTCCCCGGTGAAGGTTACTGGCTGGGTCATCGAAGACCCTCATGGCAACGGGCCCGACAGAGCGTTCCGGGTAGTGCAGGACTACATATGTCAAGGGTCTGATGAAGAGTCTCTGCTCGTATTGAAGGGCGCGGCTCCTTCCATTGGATTCAGCGGTGCTGCGGTCACGGACGTCCGGACCGGGAAAGTGGTCGGGATCATCCTCGGGTTCCGGGTGAGTAGACGTGCTGACGGCAGTCCGGCCGAGATCGATGAGGCACACGCGAGGTCCCTGTCCTGCATCCCGGGTGAGTACTGGTAGTGCCGCCCTTCCAAGGACCGGGCGGAGTACATGGCGGCTGACCGGAAGCATGGCTCGATTGCCTTGCGCAACGTTCAGCGGCCCTGTGCGTCGCACGGCGGCGTTGTACCTGCGTGAGCGTTCCCTTGCAGGCGACGACGGGACCAGCCGCGCACCGCTCACGCCGGGAACCGCGGAGGGGCGGTCTTGCCGGCCCGGCCGCCGCTCAGGCGGGCCGCAGCGTCGCCGTGGCGATCTCCAGGAAATCGCGCAGCAGCTTCTCGCGCCGGCCCGCGGCGACCGCAAGGCACGTCTCGATCCCCGGTGCGTCCGTGACGGGGAGGTGGACGAGGTCGGGGCGGGAGTAGGACCGCGCGACGCTCAGCGGGATGAGCGCGATGCCATGCCCGAGGGCGATGAGCTCCAGCTTTTCCTCGAGTGAAGACGTCCGCCGTTCCGGTGCGTCGAGAAAACGCTCGCCGTCGAGGTCCGCAGAGGTGAGTTCCTGGCGACACGCCAGCGGGTGCGCCGCGGGCATGCAGGCGACCCGTGGTTCGTGACCGATGGGGATGGTGTGCAAGCCCGAGTCGTCGAACGGCCGCCGCAGGTAACCGACTTGGGCCCGGCCGTTCCGGAGCGGTGCGTCCTGCTCCCACCAGGGCGCCGGGACGACATCGGTCTCGACGTCAGGGTGGCGCGACGTGAACGCCCGGATCGCATCAGACACGTGCAGCCCGGGGGAGAAGGCGACAATGAGCCGCTGGACGCCCCGATCGACGTCGTGCACGCGCCGCACCGCCGCGGCGACGGTCGCGAGGACGCCCTGCGCCTCCTCGTAGAGCTGCTTCCCGGCGGTGGTCAGCTCAACGCTGCGGGTGGTCCTGACGAACAGGGTGCACTCCAACTCCTGCTCGAAAGCCCTGATCTGACGGCTGAGTACCGGCTGGGCGATGTAGAGCTGGTCCGCCGCTCGCCCGAAGTTCCGGTGCTCGGCCACCGCGACGAAGTAGCGGAGCTTGCGCAGATCGAGATCCATGCCCTGAAGGTATCAATCGCCGGGAAGGGTATTGGACGCCACAGGCGGCCGCACCGAGACTCGAAGCATGATCCTCATCACCACCCCCACCGGCAGGATCGGCAGCCGGCTCCTGGACATCCTGCTCAACGAGAACCCCGTTCGCGGCGAAGAATTGCGCGTCATCGTGCGCGACCCCGAAAAGCTCCCCGACACGGTCCGCGGCCGCGTCGACATCCTCACCGGTTCGCACGGCGACCCCGAGGTCGTCGACCGGGCGTTCGCCGGCACGGACGCCGTCTTCTGGGTGGTCCCGCCGGCCCCGCGGGCACCGAGCCTGGACGCCGCGTACTCCGGGTTCACCCGCGCCGCCGCGAAGGCGTTCACGGAGCACGGAGTCGGACACGTCGTCGGCGTCTCGGCCCTCGGCCGCGGCACTGCGGCCGCGGGCCACGCCGGGCACGTGACGGCGTCGCTGGCGATGGACGACCTCATCGCGAGTACGGGCGTGGCCTACCGGGCGCTCGCGAACCCGACTTTCATGGACAACCTCTTGCGGCAGGTGACCTCGATCCGCGACGACGGCGTGTTCACCGACACCGTCGCCGCCGACCGCAAGGTACCGATGGCCGCCACCGGGGACATCGCCGCAGCCGCGGCAGGTCTGCTGCTCGACCGCTCGTGGACGGGGACGGACGAGGTCCCGGTGCTGGGCCCCGAGGACCTCTCGGCGAACGACATGGTTCGCATCATGTCCGACGTGCTCGGCCGCCCGGTCCGCTACGAGCGGCAGTCGCTCGACGACTTCCGCGCCGGACTCACCGGATACGGCTTCGGGGAGGCGGTCATTGACGGCTATGTCGAGATGATGCGCTCCAAGGACGAGGGCATTGACGTCGGTGTACCGCGCACCTCGCGGACTGCGAGCCCGACGACCTTCCGCGCATGGTGCGAAGAGGTCCTGAAGCCGGCGACCCGGGCATGAGTGCCAAGGCCGCTCTCATCGTCGGGGCATCCCGCGCCCGCGCCCGGCACGGTTAAGGTGCCCGGGCACGTATCGGGGGATCACAGCAGGTGGGGGACATGGCCGACGAAACAGACGCGCTCACGAAGGCGGGCGCGTGGAGGCAGGCCGTCGCGGCCGTGGTCCTCATAGGCGCGCTCGGGGTCGGTACCTGGGCGCTCGGGGGCACGTCGGCTTCGGACGGTGACCCGTCGCCCGCCACGTGCTCGGGCGGGGAGGCGGAGAAGACGGGGAAGGCGGCTCGCGGGGTCTCCGGGGCTCAGCTGTGCGAGGCGCTGAACCGCCCCAACCTTGCTGAACTGCTGGGCACGCCGGGGGAGATCGCGAAGACCGCCGGCGGCAGCGGTGGGTCCGTCACGTTCGGCGGCGAGGAGATCGCCACTCCCTCTGCCCGGGTCGAGTTCGGGACCTACACGGTGACGCTGTCGGCCACCTACGACCGTCTTCGGGTGGACGGGTCCGCCGCACTTCTGGGGTACGGCGCGCGGCAGCAGAAGTTTCTGGGTCGCCCGGCGGTCCTCTACTCCGACCGCACTACGAAGATCACCTTCCGCTTCGACGGGAGCGACAGCGACAGCAGGCCCGGTGTCCCGGCCGGCGCCCTCACTGTGGCCCAGGACGCAAAAGACAGCGGTGGCTCCTTCGATGTGACGCTGTGGCGTGCGGACGGCCGGGTGCCGGACGACGCGGTACTGCTCCGCGTCGCGGAGAAGGTGCTGCCGACGGTCCCGGGGTGGGCCGCCGGCGGGTGACGGCCGGTGCCCGCCCCGAGGCCGACGCACTGTGTGGGCTCGGCTTCCCGAGGCCCCGTCCCCTTCCACAACGGAACCCGGTGGTTCCTGTCGATTGCCGGTGCTTACGACAAGGCCGAGGGCCGACTGCGCCGAGGCCGCAGGCGCGGGTGACGACGGCGGTCAGGGCGGGAGCAGACGGCCGTCGGCGTCGTCATGGGCCTGCCGGACCGACCGAGGGAGCCGCCGGTTAGCATATGAGCACCGCCTAGCTCGAAAGATAAACCTGTGACTGTCAACGACGACTCGTTCACCAATTGGAAGACCCGCGAGGAGATCGCGGAGTCGATGATCCCCATCATCGGGAAGCTGCACCGGGAGCGGGACGTCACGGTCTTGCTGCACAGCCGCTCCTTGGTGAACAAGTCGGTGGTCAGCATCCTCAAGACCCATCGGTTCGCCCGGCAGATCGCCGGTGAGGAACTCTCCGTCACCGAGACGCTGCCATTCCTGCATGCCCTCACCACCCTCGATCTCGGCCCTTCGCAGATCGACCTCGGCATGCTCGCCGCGACGTACAAGACCGACGACCGCGGTCTGTCGGTGGAGGAGTTCACCGCCGAGGCCGTCGCGGGCGCCACCGGTGCCGACAAGATCGAGCGGCGCGAACCCCGTGACGTCGTCCTCTACGGCTTCGGCCGTATCGGCCGCCTCGTCGCCCGCCTGCTGATCGAGAAGGCCGGCTCCGGCAACGGCCTGCGGCTGCGCGCCATCGTCGTCCGCCGGGGTGGCGCGGCCAAGGACGGCTCGGACATCGTCAAGCGCGCCTCGCTGCTGCGCCGCGACTCCATACACGGCCAGTTCCAGGGCACGATCACCGTCGACGAGGCGAACAGCACCATCATCGCCAACGGCAACGAGATCAAGGTGATCTACTCCGACGCCCCCACCTCGGTGGACTACACGGCGTACGGCATCAGGAACGCCATCCTCATCGACAACACGGGCAAGTGGCGCGACCGCGAGGGCCTCTCGCAGCACCTCCGCCCGGGCATCGACAAGGTCGTCCTGACGGCGCCGGGCAAGGGTGACGTCCCCAATGTCGTCCACGGCGTCAACCACGACATGATCAAGCCGGACGAGCAGATCCTGTCCTGCGCTTCCTGCACCACCAACGCGATCGTCCCCCCGCTGAAGGCCATGGCGGACGAGTACGGCGTCCTGCGCGGTCACGTGGAGACCATCCACTCGTTCACCAACGACCAGAACCTGCTGGACAACTACCACGTGGGCGACCGCCGAGGCCGTTCGGCGCCGCTCAACATGGTCATCACCGAGACCGGTGCCGCCTCCGCCGTCGCCAAGGCGCTGCCCGACCTCGACGCGAAGATCACCGGCAGCTCGATCCGGGTCCCGGTGCCGGACGTCTCCATCGCGATCCTCAGCCTGCGGCTCGGGCGTGAGGCGACCCGCGAGGAGGTCCTCGACTACCTGCGCAAGGTGTCGCTGTCCTCGCCGCTCAAGCGTCAGATCGACTTCACCAGCGCCCCGGACGCCGTCTCGAGCGACTTCATCGGCTCGCGCCACGCCTCGATCGTCGACGCCGGCGCCACCAAGGTCGAGGGCGACAACGCGATCCTCTACCTGTGGTACGACAACGAGTTCGGCTACTCCTGCCAGGTCATCCGCGTCGTCCAGTACGTCTCCGGGGTGGAGTACCCGACCTACCCGGCCCCGGCGATCTGAGCACCGACACCGTGCGGCCACTCGGCACGCGACAGTAACTCCGCCTTTCCTGCAGGCCGTTGCGGCCCCCTGCCCACACCTGGGCAGGGGGCCGCACTGTCACCAGCCCCTTGTACGGTGACCGCTCCGGCACCGATCAAGGAGGAGGGGTGACGGTGCTCAAGCACTACTACCGTCTTGTGTACTGGAAACGAAGACTGGCTCGCGGGATACCGGGGGGAGCCGCCCCGGCCCGTACCCGAAGGCGGCGGATACGCGAAGCAGCCTGGCGTCTCCGGCCGCTCATGGTGTTCGCCGTGATCGTCCTGATGGTGGTCGGCGTCTCCTACGGCATCGGCTCCTGGGAGACCGGCAGTTCGCCGCAGCCGTCCGGACACGCAGACCCGCAAGCCGTGTGCGAGCAGCGAGTCGAGAACGACTGCCCCGGCGCGGCGGCCCAGGACACCTGCAGAAAGCTCCTCGCGCAGGCCCACCGGACCGACACCGGAACCAACGGCCAACAGGGCCAGGCCCTCTCGTTCGTCAGGTGCCGCCCCGCTGACTGACCCGCCCCCGGGCGTCCCTGGCGGAGCAGAACTGCGTCGAATCCTGCTGTCGCGTAGCCGACGCCATGCAGCGCTGATATCACGTCGGGATCGGAGCGGCCGCTTGCCGCCCGGGGCAAGGCCGTTGGCCTGCTCAACTCCCGGTGACAGCAGCCGCTGATCAGGAGGGCGGCGTAGGACGGATGGCGAGGATGGCGATGTCGTCGGCGTTGTCGGCGCCCAGTCTGATGAGGAGTTCGTCGCAGAACACGTCGAGGGGTTCGCGTGCCAGGGCAGCGGTGTGATGGCGGAGCCGGGCCATGCCGTGGTCGAGAGATTCGCCGCGGTGTTCGATGAGGCCGTCGGTGTACAACAGCACGGTCGAGCCGGCTGGGAGTGGATCTTTCGCCTGGGGGCGGGGCAGGTCGGGGTCCACGCCGAGCAGCAGGCCCGCGCCATCCTCGAGGTAGTCGGTGTCGCCTTCCTCGGTGGTCAGTAGCGGTGGCAGATGCCCGGCGGAGGAGTGTTCCAGTTTCCAGCAGCCAGCCTCGGGGCCCTTGATGACAGCGTAGATACAGGTGGCGGTGGCCTCTCGGAACAGGCTGTGGTTGGCCATGTCCACGCGGCGCAGGACCTCTCCGGGAGGCTCTTGGCGGTCGATGGCGATGCCGCGCAGCATGCTGCGGAGCTGACTCATGGTGACGGCCGCATCGAGGTCGTGCCCGGTGACATCGCCGATGACCGCTGCGGTGTCGCCGCTGGGCAGGCTGAAACAGTCGTACCAGTCGCCGCCGACCTCCGCGGTGGTGGATGAGGGCACGTAGCGGGCGGCCAGCTGCAGGTGTTCGATGTCCGGCAGCACGGGCAGCAGTGAGTGCTGGAGGCGTTCGGCGATGTTCCGGGTCTCGTGGTACAGGCGGGCATTGTCCACTCCCATGGCAATGCTGCGGGCCAGGCCGTCGATCAGCGACACATCCTCGTCGGTGAACGGCCGCTCACCGCTGACGCGGGCCACGGTCAGGGCCCCGAAGAGTTTTCGGCGAGCCCTCAGCGGGGCGACTACGGCACTGCTTCCACCCAGTTGCTCGAACAGCTCCAGGTGGCGGGCGTCCAGTGGGCTCTCGGCCTGGCTCGGCGGTACGGGTGCAGTGAGCAGTAGCGGACCCGCACCGCGCAGCACCCGGGCCAACGGCCCGCGCGCGGCCTCGGATACCGGCGGGAGCCTGCCCTCGTAGGCTTCGGGAATCAGCCCCACGGGATCGCGGAAGACGACGCAAACCCGGTCCAGCCGGTCGTGCTCATCGAGCAGGTCCACCGCACACCAGTCGGCCAGCCGTTGAGTCAGGGTCCGGCCCACTCGCTGCAGCGCCTCATCCAGGTCCGGGGCGCTGCTCAGTACGTCTCCGGTGTCGGCCAGCAGGGAGAGCCGCTCGATTGCCGACATGCCGCCCACTTCAGCCCCGCTGGTCCTTGTGTCGCGCTGCGGAGCGGTCGGTGGATACGGTCTGTCCGGCTTCTGCGGCCCCTCGCGCCAGCCGCTTCCGGGCGTGGGCGGCGAGGAGGCGGATGCAGTCGTCCGGGGGGTGAGCTGGGCGACGAACACGGTACGGCCGTCGGTCGTCTCCTGAGTCTGGATGAACAGGCGGACGGGGACGACCCGGCCGTCACGGTGCAGCGCCGGGAGTGGCACCGAGTGACCCAGGATGCGGGGCTGGCCGGTGAGCAGCAAGGAGTCGAACGCCGCCCTGTGACGTTGCCGCAGATGCTCCGGGATGAGGGTGGTGAGCCGCCGCCCGACGAGATCGTCCGCTTGCCAGCCGAGCATCTCCGCCGCCGCTCTGTTCACCGCGATGATCCGATTCCCGTCATCGGCGGCGACGGTCGGGATCCTGCTGGCCTGCACGTGGTCGGCGTCCCAAGGCACCAGCTCCGAGGAGCTGGCGGCCGACTCGCGGGGGGCCATCGTCCATGCTGTGAGGGGTCCGTCGGCGAGTTGGCTGATGATCTGGTCGAACAGCCACTGGCGGAAGGCGCGACTCTGCGGCAGAGCCGGCCGGGTGAGGAGGCGCTCGTCCCGGGCCGCCTCCTCGGCCAGGTCGAGCACGCGGCGCAAGGTGAGCACTGCCAGCGTGACATCCGCCGTGACCGGCAGGAGCAGGGAGCGGGGAGCGGAGTCGGACGGTTGCCTCTCCAGCGCGGCCGTCACGGAAGCGCTGATCACGTTGTTCATGTCGACAGCGGTGACAAGGTCCTCCGGCAGCACACCCAACCGGTCTCCGGCGGATGCGGCGAGAGTGAGCTCGCGCAGCAGCGCGTGCCAGTGCTGCTGGGACGTCCAGTAAAGCGCGCGCGGCAGGTCGATCAGCACCACGGTGCCGGTGGGGCAGGAGGGCGACACAGCGGTCTCCCATGCGGATGGCGGCGGCGGCGGTCCTTCGGGCCATAGCTCGAACCACACCGTCTTGCCCTCTTCGCCGGTATCGACCCCGTGGCGGGATGCCAGCTGCTCGACCACGTCCAGGCCGTATCCCGTACCGGCGTACGGATGGCTGTACTGCGGCATCAATACGCGGCACGGCTGATGATCGCTGACCCGCACACAAACCCTGCCGTCAAGGACCGAAGCCGACACTTCGACCTCAGTGCACGCGTGCAGCACCGCATTGGTCACCAGCTCGCTGACCAGCAGCTGAGCGGTGTCCACCACCTCTGACGCGAGACCGTCCAGAGCGGCCCGCACGAAACGCCGAGCCAGCGACACGCTCTCCGTCCGCTGAGGAAAGCGGCGGGACGGTGCCCCCGGCGCATTGGGGTTGCCCATGCCCCCAGTTTGCTGCCCGTGGCCGTTGGGCGCTCCGCCCTCGCCTCCGGACATGCCGGCCGGCGCGCTGCTGAGCGTCCGCCAACCGGGTGAGGCGCTCCCGGGGGCCGCCTGCATCACCGCTCGGCGTGGAGACCGAGTGGCCCCGGAGCGAAGTCATTGCGGAGGACGGCCATCCGGACGTCGCCGGCCCGGCCGATAACCCGGCCCGGCAGGCGTGGCTTCCCCACCTGAGGCCGTGGTGCGAGACCCCTGTCTCACCCCACGGCCTCCGGCAGGCCCCTGCCCCGACCGCCCCGACTCGCAAGGCTCAGGACGGATCTACGGCTGTACCCGGTCTGGTCTCACCGACGGGGCCGCCTCAGTGGCTCAGGTCCAGGTCGACGTCGTGCCCGCCCTCGCTGTCCACCAGCAGCGGAATGGCGATGGGCGCGTACCCGCTGGCCACCACCGTGTAGGCGCCGGTGTCGAGGTCGTTGAACGTGTACACGCCGTCCGCAACCGTGACGGTCGACCCCACGGTGTTCCCGGCGGCGTCGAGCAGCGTGACCCGGGCGTCGTCCAGTGGCCGGCCCGCGCTGTCGCGGATGGTGCCGTGGATCCGGGCGCCGGGGTGGAGCCGCACCTCGTAACGGTTGGCAGAGCCGCTGACGACCTCCGCCGGCATGGCCGCCGGCCGGTGCCCGGCGGCGCTCACCGCAAGGGTGTAGCCGCCGGGCACCAGGTCCTCGAAGCCGAAGTCGCCGGCCTCGTCGGCGGTGCCGGAGGCGACGACCTCACCGCGCACGTCGGTCGCGATGACGAGGGCGCCCGGCAGCCGCCGGTCGCCGGGCGTCGCCAGGACCGTGCCGGTGAGTCCCACGGAGCCGCTGAGCACCAGGTCGTAGTCGGTAGGGCCGTCACCGACCGTCACGGTCGTCGCCTGCGGCTGCCGCGTGCCCCCTGAGCCGATCAGCACGTACGTCCCGTCGGCCGGCGCCGCGACGAAGTACCGGCCGTCCGGCCCTGTCGTCGTGCGGCCGAGCTGGCGCCCGCGCAGGTCGATCAGGGTGACCACGGCCTGGGGCACGGGCGAGCCGTCGCCGTCGCGGATACATCCCCCGACGCCCGTGCCCGAAACGTCCACCATGGTGGTCCCGGCGGTCACGGCCGTCTCGTACGGGGACGCCTCCAGGTGTCCGGAGGCGGTGGCCGGGACGGGTTCGGGGGCGGCTTCGGCGGCGGCACTCGATGCGCCGTCCTCCTCGGCGGCGCGGGCCTGCAGGCCCGACAGGTTGCGCAGCGGGACCTCCTTGGTCCACAGGACCATCAGGAAGGCGAGCGCGATCACCCCCGCGGCGATCAGGAACACCAGGTGCATGGAGTCGGCGAAGCCCTGCTTGAAGGGCTCCGACAGGCGCGGGTCCAGCTGCTGGATGAACGAGGAGTCGCTCAGCACGCTGGGCCCGCCGCTCGCGCCGGGGTGATGCAGCATGTCGAGCACCGGCTTGTTGGCCGGGTTCGACAGCACCTTCGGATCATGGAGCGCGGCCTGGAACTGCGGGGTCTGCGCAGCCGACCTGAACGCCGAAGAGATCTTGCCCCCGACATCGCTGAACAGCACGGACAAGAAGATCGCGGTACCGGCCGTGGCGCCCATCTGGCGGAAGAACGTGGACGATGCGGTCGCCACGCCCATGTCCTGGGGCGGCACGGCGTTCTGCACTGCGAGGACCAGTGTCTGCATGCAGCCACCCAGGCCCAGACCGAAGACGAGCATGAAGATCATGGTTTCCCACAGGGGCGTGTCCCACTGGACCTTGTAGTGGAACAGCAGGAGCGCCACGACCATCAGGGCGGTGCCGATGGTCGGGAAGATCTTGTAGCGGCCGGTCTTCGCGGTCAGCTGACCGGTCACGACCGAAGCAATGATCATGCCGAGCATCAGCGGCAGCATTTCGAGGCCGGACCGGGTGGGACTGGCGTCCTTCACGATCTGCAGGTACTGCGGGATCATGAGCATCCCGCCGAACATGCCCGCACCGATGAGCACGGACAGCAGGCTGGTCTTGCTGAAGATCGAGTTGCGGAACAGGCGCATCGGGATCAGCGCGTCGTCGCCCGTCCGGCGTTCCACCAGGATCCAGGCGAGGATGCCCAGCACCCCGATGCCGTAGCAGGTCAGCGACTGCGTCGAGCCCCAGCCCCACTCGCGGCCCTGCTCGGCGACGAGCAGCAGCGGCACCACGCCGATCGCGATGGTGAGCGCGCCCCACCAGTCGATACGGCGGTCGCGGCGGGTGTGCGGGATGTTGAGGACCTTGGCGACGACGAACAGTGCGATGATGCCGATCGGGACGTTGACCAGGAAGACCCAGCGCCAGCCGGTGACCCCCAGAATGGTGGTCTGTCCGGCCAGGAAGCCGCCGATCAGCGGCCCCGCGACGCTGGAGGTGGCGAAGGTGGCCAGCATGTAGCCCTGATAACGGGCCCGTTCGCGGGGCGGCACGATGTCGCCGATGATCGCCAGGGCCAGCGACATCAGACCGCCTGCGCCGATGCCCTGCAGGGCGCGGAATGAGGCCAGTTCGGTCATCGAGGTGGAGAAGGTGCACAACACCGAGCCGACGATGAACACGGTGATCGCGGTCAGGAAGTACGGCTTGCGTCCGTGCAGGTCGGACAGCTTGCCGTAGAGCGGCGTGGCGATCGTCGACGTGATCAGATAGGCGGTCGTCGCCCACGCCTGCTGGCTCAGGCCATGCAGATCGTCCGCGATGGTGCGGATCGAGGTGGAGACGATCGTCTGGTCGAGCGCAGCCAGGAACATGCCCAGCATGAGGCCGCTCAGGATGGTCAGAATCTGCCGGTGGCTCAGGCCGCCCGGGCTGGTGGGTATTGCTTGTGTTGCGGTGTCTCCGCGTGGTGCGGACACGGCCTCAGTCATTCTTGCTTGCTCCCTGCTTCGCCGCCGCTTCGGAGGGGTTTCCCGAGTAGTGGCGTGCGTGTTCATGCTCTGCCAGGTCGTCGTTGAGGCGGGCCATCAGCCGGATGAGCTGATACCGGTCCTCCGGGGGCCATGGTCCGAGGAGTTCCGCCAGCTCCGCGTCGCGCTGGCGCCGGTACGCCCCGAACGCAGTTTTTCCGGCCTCGGTCGCGCGCAGCAAGGCACCACGCCGGTCCTCCGGGTCCGGGCGACGCTCGACCAGACCGCGATCCACCATCGACCGCACCTGACGGCTGACGGTCGAGAGGTCCAGGAAGGTGTCCGCCGCCAGATCGGTGGCTCGCTGTTCGCCGTCGAGCACCAGCCGGGCCAGCAGCACTCGCTCGCCGGCGCCCTGCTCGAGCTTGGCCCGGTGTCTGCGGGCTGTGAGCAGCCGGGAGAACCGCATAATCTGGCTCCCGAGCCCGGCCGCAGCCTCCTCGGCACTGGAGCTGCCGGTGGCCGGGATCGCCACCGCTGTGCGATCACGGACCGTCCCCTTGCCCATCCTCCCGCCTCCACATTCACATGATTGCTTGTGCCTAGCAAGTGATTGTATGACCCCGGGCCGGTCCGGCAACTCAGCCCCCTCCTGACCTCTGTGCCGCGCTCACCGGGCGCCGTCCTCGGGCCGGGACGGCGGGGTCTCCCGCCCGCCGACGATGCCGGTGCGGCTGCGGGCGTTGGTCTCGGCGACGCGGGCGCTCAGTTACTCGGCCGGGCCGATCGGCCGTACGCGGGCGGGGTCCGCGTCCCACTCACGGCCCCCGCCGAGTGGCCGGAGCTGGAGGTACGGGCCCTCGTGGCCCATCACCAGCCCCGCCCGGCCGCTGCCGCCGTCGTGCACGGCCGTCCCGACCCGGGGAACGTCGACGTCCGTCACCGGGTCGCCCCGTCCGTGATCACGGCGGCGAGGGCCAGGGCGACGGGGGCGGAGCAAACGCCGAGGTGGACGAGGGCGTAACGGTGCTGCCATGCGCTGTCGCCGTCGCACGCGCCGGTGTCCTGATCCGGCCCCGGGGTGCGGACGTCCATCACGGGCAGTTGGATGCCCGGCGGCACTCAGGGCGAGAGCCAGGGCATCGCGCGCCTCGACCGGCCTCCTGGATCTTGGCCGTGCGGGTGAGGACGGCCCGTGGACTCCTACGGGGCAGGGGCGGCTTCTGCGGTGACGGCGTCATGGGTGCGTCTTCTTCCTTCGGTTGCTCTTTCGCGGAATCCCCGGCCTGGTCACACGCCCTGGACTACGGTGCGTGAGGGGGTCGTTACGACAATGGCCCGGTCGGCGGCGCGACACACCGAGGGCGCGGTGTGCTTCCCCGCTCCGCGAACCAAGTTCCACACGTTCCACGGAGGGCGCGATGCCGACGAGGCGGGCGGTAACGCGCCGCAGCAGGGAGCCACGCGCGCGGTTCGCGGAGGAGCTGCGGCTCCTGCGTACCGCGCGCGGAGAAAGTCTGCGGCAGCTGGGCGAACGGCTGGGCTGGGACTGGTCGTTGTTCGGCAAGATGGAGAAGGGCGAGACGGTCGGCGGCCCGGAGGTCGTCCAGGCACTGGACCAGTACTACGGGACACCGGGGTTGCTGCTGGCGCTGTGGGAACTGGCGGTCAGCGCCCAGACACAGTCCGGGAGCGATACCGGCGGTACATGGCGCTGGAGGCGGAGGCGACAAGCCTGTGGCACTTCGCGGTGAGCGTGCTGCCGGGGCTGTTGCAGACACCGGGGTACGCGAGGGAGGTGCTGGCGGCGGGCGGGATCAAGGAGCCCGAGTTGACGCAGCAGGTGGAAGCGCGGGTGGGGCGGCGGGAGCTGTTGGAGGGCACAGGAGCACCGGCATTCCGGACCATCGTGTCCGAGGCGGTGCTTCGGACGCAGTTGCGTAACCTCCAGGAGTGGCGAGGGCAGTTGGAGTATCTGGAAGAGATGGGGGAGCGGGACGAGGTGACGGTTCCGGTGCTCCCGTTCAGTGCGGGGCCGCACGGACTGGACAGCACCGATGTCTGGTTCCTGCGCCTGGCAGGCGGGCGTACCGTGGCCTACACAGAGAACGCCTACAGGGGTGAACTCATCGAGGCAGACGTGCCGGTTGAACGGCTTCAACGTGCCTACGATGCGGTGCGTGATCTGGCCTTGTCTCCGGCCGAGTCACGGAAGTTCATCCTGAGCATGTTGGAGGAAGTACCTTGCGATCCCTCGACCTGAGCGCCGCTAACTGGCGCAAGAGCTCCTACAGCAACTCGGACGGTGGCGCGTGCATCGAGGTCTCCCATGACCTGGCCACCGTCGTTCCCGTCCGGGACAGCAGGAACCCGCACGGCCCCGTGCTCACCTTCACGACGGACGGCTGGTCGTCGTTCGTGTCCGCCGTGAAGGACGGCGACGTGAGCGCCTGAGACGTGCCGGGAGGACGTTGATCACTCGGCGCCGGTGGTGCGGATGGCGGCGATGTCGAACTGAAGGCGGACCTTCTCGCTCACCATGGCTCCGCCCTCGGCCAGCCGGGCGTTGTACGTCAGCCCCCACTCGGAACGGTTGATGGTGGTCGTGCCGTCGAAGCCGACGCGCTCGTACCCGAACGGGTCGGTGACGTGACCGATGTAGGTGAGTTCCAGGACGACGGGACGGGTGGTGTCCCTGATGGTGAGATCGCCGATCATGCGGAAGACGTCAGGCTCCGCGATTTGCACGGCTGTGCTGTTGAAGGTCAGTCGGGGGTATTTCGCGGCGTTGAGGAAGTCACGGCCGACCAAGTGGGCGTCTCGTTGCTCCACGCCCGTGTCGACGCTGGCGGTGGACAGAGCGATCCTGGCCTGGGAGCGGGCGGGATTGTGGCCGTCGAAGTAGAGACGGCTCTCGTACTCGGTGAAAGCACCGCGCACCGTCGTCACCATGGCGTGTCGTACGGAGAACCCGATCCTGCTGTGCGCCGGGTCGACGATCCACTCTCCGGTGAGCGCCGCCATGGCCGGGTCCGGCAGGGCGGCCCCATGGGGTGCAGCACCCTGGGGAGCTGCGGGAGCGGCGGATGCCGCCACGCGTCGGGCTGAGGTGCTGCGGCTGAAAAGGTTCATGGACCAATTAGCTATTTCAGCGCGGGTGGTCCACGCAAGGCGTGGTCAGGAAACCCGCCATCCCCTGAGTGGATCTCCACAGTTTGGAGGTGCCGGCCCACGAGGCGGGTGGACGTGGACGGCCCCGCCTGATGGACGGGGCCGTCGTGGACTACGTCGGTGGGGGTCAGGTGGCGCTGCAGGAGACGGTGGGCCAGGTGGTGGTGCCGTTGGTTTGGAGGGTGACGCCGAAGGTGTTGCCGTTGCCGTTGGGTTTTGCGGTGAGGACTTGGGCGTTGGGGTAGCTTGTGCTGGTGTTCCAGGTGGCGGTGATCTTTTCGGGGGTGGGGACGTTCATGGTGACGGTCCAGTTGTTGGAGCCGGTGACGGTGACGTTGAGGTTGTAGCGGTCGTTCCACTTCTGGCCTGCGGACAGGGTCGCGGTGCAGCCACCGCTGCTCCCGCCGCCACCGCCGGTGCTGCCACCGCCGGATGAGCTGCCCAGCGTGATGTTGGAGTTCCCGCTGCTCTGGTAACCCTCAGTGGCCAAGATCATGTAGTTGAAGTTGCCCATGTTCATGCCGTGTTGGGCCCACGCGTCGAAGTGGTTGCCGGTGGTGATGGTGCCGCCCGTTCGCTTCGACTGCCGGACGCTCCAGTACTGGTTGAAGGTCTTAGTGCCCTCGATGGAGGGGGCGTTGACGCGCGTCGTCTCGTAGATGTCGTACGTGCCGCCGTCGCTGGTGACGGTGCCCTTGTACGTTCCGGTGGGCCGGTAGGTGCCCCAGTTGTCGACGACGTAGTACTCCACGAGCGGATTTGTCGTCCATCCGTAGAGGGACAGGTAAGCGTTTCCGGACGGGTTGAAGCTGCCCGAGTAGTTCACACTCTTGCGCCCGCCGGTGCTCCAGCCCTTTCCGGCGACGAAGTTCCCGACGTTGCTCCACGACGTGCTGTAGTTGCCGCCGGATCCCAGATTCATCGAGGTCGAACCGCCGCCGTCGGTCCAGAACGAATAGTAGTAACCGTTGTTGGTGCCGGTCTGATTGGACGAGATGGTCGTGTCGGCGCTGGCGGTGGCGGGCACCGCGAGCGCGGCCATAGCGACCATCGCCATGGCGCCGACACTGCTGATGAGCAGCCTGAAGCGGGTGAGCGGCGCGAAGCGACCGCGTCGGGAGGTCCTCGGATGTGTGGCGGGTGCATCGTTCATGTGCGTGCTTCCTCCTCGTCCTCGTGAGGCCGGTGGGGGCCAGGCAGCGTGACACGCCCCTGCGGGGGGAGCGCCTTCGAACGGGCGATGAGGCGACCGGAAGGTGATGTCGCCCGAACAGTGACTGAGATCCGTCAACGGGGAACAGTGTTGATCTGACCTCATCAACTGTCAATAATTTCGGCACGTACTACGAAACTGCCGAATGGGTGACGGCTCTTTGATCAAGTCATTCATGCTGGCCGCGCGTATATGGGGAGTGAGGTTCCGAGTTTCTTGGCGAAATCCAGGATCTTTGGATCGCGCACGAAGACTGCTTTCTTCGAAAGTTTCGAACCGTTCTCTTGGAACGCGCCCGTCGACCAGGCGCCGAAAACGGCGAAGGGCCTGCCCGCAGCAAGGTGCTGCGAGCAGGCCCCCGATGAGTGTCAGGCCCCATGCGTGTCAGGCCGTGATACGGGTCAGGCCGTGAAGTGGTGGCTGCCCGAGCCGACCCGGTACACCGTGCAGCCGTCCTCCTTGCGGAGGAAGGTCGCGTGGGCGGGGGTGCGCGTGGCCGGGACATCGGCCGGGATCCACACCTCGGCGGCGGTGTTGGGAGGCACGGTGCACGTCAGGGCGAAGTCGCCGGGCCGCTGCTGCCAGTGCGTGGAGATCGGACCGTAGACGGAGGTGAACGTGGCGCGGGCCGAGGTCACGTCCCCGCCCGGACGGGGGCGTACGACGATCTCGCGGTACCCGGGCCGGCCCGCCGAGAGGCCGGCGATGTTGGTGTACATCCACTCGCCCACCGAACCGTAGGCGTAGTGGTTGAAGGAGTTCATGTCCGGGCTCTGGAAGCTGCCGTCGGGCCGGATGGAGTCCCACCGTTCCCACATCGTGGTGGAGCCCCTGTCGATCTGGTAGCCCCAACTGGGGAAGGTGCGCTGTTGGAGCAGACAGTAGGCGACGTCGTTGTGCCCCGTTTCGGTGAGGACCGGAAGCAGCCGGGGCGTACCGAGGAAGCCCGTCGACAGATGCCAGTCTTTGGCCTCGATGAGGGCGACGAGTCGGTCGGCTGCCGCCTTCCGCTGCGAATCGGGCAGCAGGTTCATCGACAGAGCGAGGACGTAGGCCGTCTGCGTGTCGCCCTTCACCTTGCCGTCGGCGGTGACATAGGCGTTCTGGAATGCCGTGCGGACGCGGGTGAAGAGGTGGAGGTAGGGGGTGGGGTCCTGAGCGAGCTCCGTGGCCGTCCGGGCCGCGAGGTCGGCGCTGTGTGCGAAGTACGCGGTGGCGATGACGTCCTTCGGGGTCTCGTCGGAGACGTTCAACCAGTCGCCGTATCCACTGGCCGGCCGCAGCAGGTTGTCGCTGTGCTGCTCCAGGTACTGCAGCCAGGACCTGATGGACGGCCAGGCATCCTCCAGCACCTGCTGGTCCCCGTATGCCTGGTAAAGGGACCAGGGCACGGTGACACCTGCGTCACCCCAGCCCGCGACGCCGTTGCCGACCGTGCCGACCATGGGGGCCACGTCCGTGAAGGCGCCCTCGTTGGTCTGGGCGTCGCGCAGGTCCACCAGCCACTTGGTGAGGAAGCGGGCCGACTCCATCGTGTACGCGGCCGTGGGCGCGAAGACGTTGATGTCGCCCGTCCACCCGAGGCGTTCGTCGCGCGCAGGCGTGTCCGTCGGGATGGAGAGGAAGTTGCCGCGCTGGCCCCAGGTGATGTTGCTGTGCAGCTTGTTGAGCATCGGGACGTTGGTCTCGAAGTCGAAGGTGAAGGGCGCGGACGTATGCATGACGCGACCGGACACGGCTTTCGCTGAGGGAGTGCCGGGGAACCCGGTCACCTCGACGTAACGGAAACCGTGGAAGGTGAAGCGCGGCTCGTACGTCTCCTCGCCGCCGCCCTTGAGGGTGTATCGGTCGGTCGCGGCGGCGGTGCGCAGGTTCGCCGTGTAGAGGGTGCCGTCCGGGTTGAGTACCTCGGCGTGCCGCAGCCGCACGGTCGTACCCGCATCGCCGGAGACGCGCAGCCGGACCGATCCGACCATGTTCTGGCCCAGATCGAAGACGAAGACGCCCGGGGCCGGTTCGGTCACCCGCTGGACCGGGAGTTCCTTCGCCACCCGCACCGGGCCGTCCACCTGCGCGACGATCAGGTCGGGAGCGGCGTCGCCCGCACCGCGGACGTCCAGCCAGTCGCGGTCGTCGAAGCCGGGCGAGGTCCAGCCGGGGGTCTCCTTGCGGGCGTCGTATGTCTCGCCGCCCAGCAGGTCGGCGGCGACGATCGGCCCGGCGGCGGCCCGCCAGTCGGTGCCCGAGGTGATGCGTTCGCTCGTCCCATCGGCGTACTCGACCTCCAACTGTGCCAACAGCGCCGGTCGTTCACCGTACTGGTGCGGCCCGAACATGCCCACGTTGCCCGCATACCAGCCAGGGGCCAGGTGAGCGCCGATGGCATTGGCGCCCGGGCGCAGCAGCGTGGTGACGTCGTAGGTCTGGTACTGGACGCGTTCGCGGTAGTCGGTCCAGCCGGGAGCGAGCTGATCGCGGCCCACCCGGCGGCCGTTGAGGTGGGCCTCGTACAGACCGAGAGCCGTGGCGTACAGGCGCGCTCGGGACACCTTCTTGCCCGGCAGCGTGAACGCGCGCCGCAGCTGAGGGGCGGCGTACGACGTCGGGACGACCTTTCCCCAGGGTCCGGCGCCCCACGCGGCTGCCTCCTTCGCCGCCGGCCAGCCGCTGTCATTGAAGTCGGCCCCGCGCCAGTCGTCGGCGGGTTCCGCGTCCGTCGACTTCCACGAAGAGTCGGTGACGATCCGCTGCTCGCCGGAGGCCGTGCTGAGGGTGAGGACGGCAACCAGGCCCGCAGGTCCCTCGGTCGCGTTGGTCGCCGAGACCGCGAGCACGTTCCGGCCGGAACGCACCTGGGCGAGGACGTCGAGGACGGCCGGGCGACGCCATCCGTCGTTGTCCGTCGCCAGGTCGGTGCGCGCCACCTCGGTGCCGTTCACCGAGACCGCGTACACATTGTCCGCGCTGATGGCCAGCGTCGCCGCCGTGACACCGTCCGGGATGTCGAGGGTGCGACGGAACCAACGGGTGGCCGCCGGAGCGCTGTTGGCCGGTTCGCCCTCGGGGAACCAGATCCATGCGCTGCCCTCGAAAGACGGCGCGTCAGTGAGGGCCGGGGGAGCGGAGACCCATTCCGCGGTCCACTGCGCGGCGTCCATGAGGCCGGTTTCCCACCATGACGGGGTGCTCCAGCCGGAGGCACCGCCGTCGGCGTCCCACACGCGTACGGACCAGAAGTAGCGGGTCCGCGGCTTGAGCTCCGGGCCTGCGTACGGGACGAGGACGGACTCGGCGGACGTCACCTTCCCGCTGTCCCAGACGTCCGGGTGCGACAGGCCCGACGCACTGGAGGCAACGCGGATCTGATACGAGCTCTGGCGTACGTCCGGCGTGTCCGAGGCCATCGGCCAACTGAGGCGCGGGTGCCGGACGTCGAGGCCCAGGGGGTGCTGCACGTACTCGACGGTGGGCGTGGTGAAGCGCAGGGCGGCGCGCCGTGCAGGCGCCCGGTCGGGTGCGGACGCCGGTGCGGCAGTGGCCGATCCGGCTCCGGCGGCCACGGCTGCGACCGTTGCCGCTCCACTCGCCAGGACGTTTCTCCTACTGATCACTGCGACCCCTCACGTAGTAGTGGTGAATCGATTCACGGCGTGAAGGTAGAGGTGTGTGTCGAAGGGGTCAATGGAGCGCGCGGGTATTTCTTGGCAGGTAGTCGTCTGCGGGCGGGCGACCACCGGTGTTCGGATAGTGCCGGGTGAATGGTTTCAGCCTATCGACCGCAGGTCGCCCCGTACGCGGAGGCGGACGGGCAATCGGGCGGTGATCCGTGTGCCGCCCCCTCCGCGCGGGTGCGTCCCGTCCGGCCGTGAGCCGGGGAGGGCAGGCGTCAGTCGCGCAGCATCAGGGTGACGCCGGCCACGACGAGACCGAGGACGGCCGCGGCGATGCCGTAGGAGAAGCGGTGCGCGCGCAGGCCCGGCAGCAGCCGGTCCGCGGCGAACGCGCCCGGGCCGGTGAGGGTGACGGCCAGCGCGGCCAGGGCGAGGAACAGTTCGTACTCGACGCCGGCGGGGGCGAAGAAGCCGCCGCCCCACTTCACCGCGATCGCGTTGACGAGGGTGCCGAGCAGACCCGCGCCGGCGAGCGGGGTGAGCAGGCCGAGGGCCATCCCGAGCCCGCCGAGCGTCTCGGTCAGTCCGGCCACGGCCGCGAACGCGTGCGGCGAGGGGTAGCCGGAGGCCGCGAAGAACTGTCCGGTTCCGTGGAGGCCGCCTCCGCCGAACCAGCCGAAGAGCTTCTGGGCACCGTGGGCGGCCATGGTGAGGCCGAGGGCCAGGCGCAGCACCAGCAGTCCTGTGTCGTGCGCGTGGGGGGATGCTGCCTGCGCGCCGGCGGTGGCGGCCGAGCGGGACAGGATCGTTCCTGAGGTCACGTGGGGTCTCCTCGTGTGGGGGCGGCCGGTGCCACGCTGCGCTGAGCGGCGTCCGTCCAATGAACTTGAAAGTTCAAACTAACCGCTCCAGGGATGTGCTTCAACTTTCAAGCTCACCTGTGAACCGTCTGTGGACCACCCGATGTTCGGCCCGACGGTTCAGTCGAGGGGGCTGTCGGCCGGATCCGTGTGGTGCCGGACGCGGACGTCGACGAGGGCGACGAGCAGCGCGGCGACCACGAAGGCGAGGGAGACGATGAGGCCGTGGTCGTACGCGACGGCCCATCCGGCCCCGGCGACCTGGGCGAAGAACACCGACCCGACGGCGGCGATGCCGATGGCGGATCCCACCCGTTGTCCCGTCTGCAGGGTCCCGCCGGCGCTTCCGGCCGACGCCACGGGCACCCGGGAGAGGGTCAGGGCCTGGTTGGGGGCGATGACCAGTCCGCTGCCCAGGCCGGCGAAGAGCAACGGCAGGGCCATCGCCCAGCCGGCCCCCTTGCCCGGCACCAGGTGAACGGCCAGCGCGGTCCCACCGAGTCCGACGGCGACCATGGTCAGCCCGGCGGCCACCAGTGGACGCCCGAATCGCGCCACGAGCCGGCCGCCGACCGCCGCCGCGAACCCGGAACCCAGGGCGAAGGGGGTGACGGAAAGGCCGGCCAGCAAGGCGCTGTAGTGCAGGCCGCTCTGCAGGTAAAGGGTGGTGATGAAGAAGATCGAGGTGAAACCGGCGAAGTACAGCAGGATGAGCAGGCAGCCGGCCGAATAGCTCCGCACCCGAAAGAGCGAGAGGTGGAGTACGGGGTCCCGGCCACGCGCCCCCCAGCGGTGCTCCCATGCGACGAAAGCCCCCAGCAGGACCGCCGCGAGCAGCACCAGTAGCCACTTGAGGCTGCTGTGCCACTGCTGCGCCTGTACGAAGGGCAGCAGCAGGGCGAGCACGCCGAAGCCGAGCAGGAGGACCCCCACCGGATCGAGCTTGCGCAGTGTCACCCGGCCGGCGGAGGGGGTGTCCGGCAGGAGCCGGCGAGCCAGGTAAAGACAGACGACGCCCAGCGGCAGGTTCACGTAGAAGACCCACCGCCACCCCTCCTGCGCTCCGCCGACCTGGATGAGCAGACCGCCCAGCACGGGACCGACGGCGGTCGAGATGCCTACCACGGTGCCGAACATCCCGAACGCGCGACCGCGCTCCGCGCCGGAGAACATCTGTTGGATCAGCGCGGAGATCTGCGGGGAGACGAGGCCACCGGCCAGCCCTTGTGCCACCCGCGCCACCACCAGCCAGGTACTCGACTGGGCCGCGCCGCAGGCCGCCGAGGCCAGCGTGAACAGGGCCAGCCCCGTCATGAAGACCGCGCGTCTGCCCCGGGCGTCGCCCATCCGCCCCGCCGGAATCAGCAACAGTCCGAAGGCGAGGGCATAGCCGGACAGCACCCATTGCAACTGGGCTTCGTGGGCGCCGAGCCCTTCACGGATCGACGGCAGGGCGACGTTGACGATGGAGACGTCGAGCAGCGTCATGAAACCGGCCATCAGACAGACGGCGAGCGCCTGCCAACGGTGCGGGTCGGGCTCCGGGTTGTCGCGGCCCCGGCCCCCTCCGTGGCCGTCAGCCACTGAGGGACCGGTGGAGCCGGTGGGGGACTCGGACGGCTCTCGGGACGAAGGGCCCACGTGTACCTCCTCCGCTCGGCCGTGCGGCGTTCCGGGATGTCATGCTGCGGCGCTGTGTACCCGCTGGTCATCGAGACATGCCTCGATACGCCGAACGGCCGCACCGCCAGGGGCGCACCCGCTCGCCGGGGCTGCTGGGCAGCCGGCGTAATGCGGGCCGAGCCGGAGGGAGGGTCTTCCCGGTCTTGCCGACCTCGACGGTCCAGGCTTCGCTGTCCAGCCGCAACAGGTTCCTCTGCGGCTGGATGAAGGGCGGGGTGCTGCCCGTCGGCTGCCGGAACATGAGGTTTGGCGTGAAGCCGGAGGCCGGCTCGGCCGGGACGTTCGGCTCGTCGGGGCGGCGAACCGTTGCTCGTTGACAGCCGTCCCCGGCCCCCGGCGCCGTCCCGTGTACGGCAGGGGCCGCGACCACCGCTAAATCTTCACATTGTGTGGATGGGGCTGTGGGCTCCCAATTCGGTGTAACCGGCCAGTAGGGAACGGGGATTGGCCTTCCACCCAATGATAAGATCATCTGACTTCCAGTTGGGCTGACGGCGTGCGGGGGCATTCCGGAGGGATGCATTCCGCAGTTCCACTCCTGGAGTGGCCCTCCCGGCCATGCCCGCTCCGCGGCATTTCCAGCCACGGTCCGTGCGGCATGCCGAGCGGGTACCGAGCCGTATCCATAGCCATGGCACTTGAAGTGAGTCTCATGACATTTCCCCACAGCCTCGTCGCCTGGGCGCTGGTTGTCGTAGCGCTGATCGCACTGGTCACAGTGGGCGCCGTTCTGCGGGCTCGCACGACCAACGCCGGGCTGCGCAGGCGGAACGACCAACTGCAGCGGGAGCGCGAAACGCTGCTGCGGCACCGGGACGAACTCCATGCCGTCAACTCCGACCTGACGAAGCGTCAGTCATTCGAACTGGCCGAAGTCCGCAAGGACGCCGAGGAGGAGACCAAGGCAGTCCTCAAGGCCGCGGTGCGCACCCTGCAGGGCCTCGCGGACGAGCAGCAAGTGGTCATCGAGAAGGCGCAGACCAAGTACGGCGACGACCCGCGGATCCTCGCCGACCTGATGGCCATCGATCACACCAACAGCCAGTTCGGGCGGCGCGCGCAAGGTATCGCGGTGCTCTGCGGTGGCTGGCTCGGACGCCGGGAGACCGTGGCGTCGGCCTTCGACGTGGCCCGCAGTGCTCAGGGCCGTATCCGGCAGTTCGACCGGGTACGCATCAACGGGCAGGTGAACTTCTCGGTCGTCAGCAGGGCCGTGGAACCCGTGGCGGTGGTTCTCGCCGAGCTGCTGGCCAACGCGACCAACTACTCCGCTCCCGGCACCCCGGTGGAGATCAACATCCAGGCCGTCCCCAAGGGCGTCTGCCTCATCGTCGACGACGCCGGCCTCGGCATGGCCCAGGAGGAGAAGGATCGCGCGGCGGAACTGCTCGCCCCGCAGGCCGCGATCAGCGTGTCCAGTCTGGGCATCCCGCCACGCTTCGGGTTCGCCGTCTCCGGCGTGCTGGCAGCCCGTTACGGGTTCAAGGTCTCGGTCGACTCGGTATCCCCCTATGGAGGCGTGCGCGCGGTGGTTCTCCTGCCCGATGAGCTTCTGACCGGCGACGTCCCCCCGTCGCCCGCAGCCGGCCACACCTACCAGGCCGACGCACCGCAGCCGCAGCCTGCCGCCCCGGCCCCCACTCCGCTGTTTCCCCCCGTCGCACAGCCGGCCGTTCCGGCCCCGCAGCCCGTGGTGCACGACACCACCCCCGGCGGCCTGCCGAAACGTCGTCGCCAGAGCCCCGTGTCGATGGTGCCGTCAGCCGATCCCGAGCCGGTGCCGAGCAACGAGGCGACCGCTTCCCGATTGGGCGCGTTCCAGCGCGGCACCCGGTCGGGGCGTGACATGACGACCATGGAAGGACCTGAGAGCCAGTGAACCCCGATCTGTCCTGGGTGCTCAACGACGTACTCCAGGTACCCGGCGCGCAACACGCGATCCTCGTCTCCGCCGACGGCCTCCTGCTGGCCAGCTCCGACGACATCGGCAGGGACGACGCGGAGACCGTCGCCGCCGCCATGAGCTCGATGCAGTCACTGAGCCGGGCTGTCGCCCCCTTCGTGGGCAAGCAGACGCCCGGACGGTGGCGGCAGACACTCCTCGAGTACGAGGGCGGCTGGATCTTCCTGATCGCGGCCGGCAGTGGCGCCTACCTCGCCGCCGCCGCCGCGGCCGAGGTGGACATGGAGGCCATGTCCTTCCGGATGCAGCAGCTAGTCAGCGCCCTCGGAAAGGCGATGACCACACCTCCGCGCCAGAGTGCGGGAAGCAGCACGTGACGGCGTCGGGGGAGGAGCGTCCGGTCAACAGCGGGTTCGTCCGGTCGTACGTGATCACCGGCGGCCGCGGCTTGCCGGACGCGGACGACCTCACCCTCGTCACGCTGGTCACCATCGCACCCGACCGGCAGCCCTACCGGAATCCGAGCCCCGAGATCCAGGCGATCTGGGACCTGTGTTCCGGCGGCTATCTGTCGGTGGCCGAAGTCGCCGGCCGACTCGAACTCCCCGTCGGTGTGGTGCGGCTCCTGCTGCAGGATCTGGCCGACCAGGGTCACTTACTGCGCCGCCAGGTACCGCCCACCGCGCAGCTGGTTGACAGGAAGATCCTCGAGGAGGTGTTGCATGGACTCCATGCCCGGTTCGGCTGAGCTCCGTCCGATCGAAAGCATCTACGTGCCGGACGCGGTGCAGCGCGCGGTGAAGATTCTCGTCGTCGGACACTTCGCCGTGGGCAAGACGACGCTGATCGGCACCCTCTCCGAGATCACTCCGCTGCGTACCGAGGAGCGGATGACGCAGGCCGCCGCCGACATCGACGACCTCCGGGGAGCTCCGGGCAAGGAAACCACCACGGTCGCGCTGGACTTCGGCCGTCTGACACTGAGCGACGAGCTGGTGCTGTACCTCTTCGGCACACCCGGCCAGCAGCGCTTCGTCGAGCTCTGGGAGGACATGGCGCGGGGTTCGCTCGGCGCACTGCTCCTCGTCGACCCGGCCCGTCTCGCGGACACCTTCCCGGTCATCGACCTGGTCGAGAAGTACGGCCTCGAATACGCCGTCGCGGTCAACAGTTTCGACCCGCACACCCGCCACGCGGAGGAGGAGCTGCGTGAGGCCCTCGACCTGCTGCCGGACACCCCCGTCGTGTACTGCGACGCCCGGGACCGGAACTCGTCCGCACAGACACTGATCACCCTGGTCAGGCACCTTCTCGCCCGGGTGGCCTGACCCCGTTCCCTTCCGCCGTCCACCGCCCGTGGCCCGCACGGACCGCGATCACACAGAGGAAGCACACATGGACTCTCAGTCGAGAGCCACTCCATACAACGCCCCCACTGGGTGTCCGATGCACCAGGAGCGGCAGCAGACCTCGCTCTACGGGGCGGAGTTCGCGTCCGATCCGCAGCGCATCTACGACGAGTTCAGGGCGCACGGTCCCGCCGCGCCGATCGAACTGGCGCCGGGGGTGTCCGCCACGCTGGTGGTCCAGCACGAAGCCGCGCTGCGCGTGCTGCAGAATCCGGCTCTCTTCGCTCGGGACTCCCGGCGGTGGAACGCGCTGCAGGAGGGACAGGTGCCGCTCGACAGCCCGGTGCTGCCGATGATGGCCTACCGTCCCAACTGCCTGTTCACCGACGGCACCGAGCATCTGCGCCTGCGCAAGGCCGTCACCGAAAGCCTCGCCCGGCTCAACTCCAGCCGGCTGAGCCGGGACGTCGAGCGCATCGGCGACTACCTGATCGACCAGTTCATCGAACGCGGCAGCGCCGACCTGCTCAACGACTACGCGAAGCTCCTGCCGCTGCTGCTCTTCAACCAGCTCTTCGGCTGCCCCAGCGATATCGGTGACCGGCTGACCCGCCACATGTCCGCGATCTTCGACGGCGAGGACGTGCTGCGGGCCAACGCCGAGCTCACGGCCTGCCTGATGGAGCTCGTCGCGCTGAAGCGGCGGCAGCCCGGGGAAGACATCACCTCCTGGCTCATTCAGCACCCGGCGGGCCTGCGGGACGAGGAACTCAAGGATCAGCTGGTCATGCTGATGGGCGCGGGCGTCGAGCCGGAGCGCAATCTCATCGCCAACGCGCTGCTCCTCATGCTGGCCGGCGACGAGCCGGAATCACCCCGGGGCGGCCCGGGGATGCTGGTCGAAGACGCCCTCAACGAAGTGCTGTGGGACAACGCGCCCATCGCCAACTACGCGACGCACTACCCGGTCCAGGACGTCGAGTTGGGCGGCATGGTGCTCCGGGCGGGCAGCCCCGTACTCATCAGTTTCGCGGCCGCGAACAGCGATCCCGCTCTCACCGACGCACGCCGGACCCTGAGCAAGGGTGCCCACCTCGCCTGGGGGGCGGGCCCCCATGTCTGCCCGGCGAAGTCACCCGCCCAGCTCATCGCCCTCACCGCGATCGAGAAGATTCTGAACGTACTGCCGGACGTCACCCTCGCCCGGCCCGCCGCGGAAGCGGAGTGGCGGCGCGGCCCCTTCCACCGGGCGCTGGTCTCCCTGCCGGTCCGCTTCACCCCGAGCGCCGCGCGGCGCTCCGCGGCAACTCCGCAGACTCCTTCATCGCTGCCGGCCGCCGCCCCCGGTGCGTCTTCCGCAGCGCACGCCGCTCCGGTGGAGCCGCAGAAGAAGACCAAGGGCTGGTGGAGTTCCTTCCTGGACGTGTTCCGCGCGTGACGGGGCGGCCACCGCGGTACGGCCGCGGTGGCAACGTCCGTACCACCAACACCATCCGCAACCCCTGTATCGAGCATCTCTTCTGTGACATGGGCAACAAAGTTCGACGCATGCCCCAGATATGCGGAGGGGTAGGTTCTGGGCGATAACCAGGAGCCCAGGGCAAGGAACTCTGCGTGAGCACTCTGTGTGATCTAGACCGGCCGCCCGTCGACCGCCGCGCCCTCGTCTCCCTGCTCCGGCGTCTGAACTCACCGGCAGGGCAGGCCGATCCGTACCCGCTTTTCGCCGAGCTGAGGGCCATGGGCGACGTCGTCCCGGCTCCCTGGGGCGCGTACTTCGTCACCGGCTTCGATGCCTGCAGCCAGGTTCTCCGCGGCCGGGACTGGCTGGCTCCGGACTTCGCCTGGCAGGAGCGTCAGGCGCATACGGAACGCTGGGAAGCGCCGGCCACCCGGGAGATGACCAAAACCCTCTCCCGTCTCAACGCTCCGGAGCACACCTGCCAACGCCGCAGCCTGGGTAACCTCTTCGACCGCTCGACCATCCAGCGGCTGACCCCGCACGTCGAGCGGGACGTCAGCCGGCTCCTCGCCGAGCTGGCCGGCGAACTGCGCGGCGGAAGCGCCGATTTCGCCGAAATCGTCAGTGAACAGCTCCCCATCAGCACCGTCGGATCGTGGCTCGGAATTCCGCCCGAGGACTATCCCGGCATCCTGGAGATCACCCACAACCAGGTGTACGCCCAGGAGTTGCTGCCCACCAAGAGCCAACTCGGCGTATCCGCCGACGCGACCGTCCTGCTGCGGACGTATTTCACCGACCTGATCCGGCAACGCCGGGCCGCGCCGGGGAACGACGTGCTGAGCGGATGGATACGTACCTGGGACTCGCTCGAGCCGGACCGCGAAGCGGCGGACGAAACCCTGTACCGGCTCACGATGTTCGTCACCATCGCCTCACTGGAGACCACCGCGACCCTGCTGTCGGCGGTGGTCTGGCAGTTACTGAGGGAGCCCGGCCGGTGGAGCTGGCTGCGGGAGCGGCCCGAGCACATCGAAGCCGCCATCGAGGAGGCCCTTCGGTATGATCCGCCGATACACATCAACACCCGGGTCGCGGCCACCGACACCGAACTGGCGGGCGTCCCGATCGCCAAGGACACCATGGTCCATGTCATGTACGGGGCGGCGAACCACGATCCACGGCGTAACGCGGACCCGCACAGCTTCGACATTCTCCGCGCCGGAAACCACCTCACCTTCGGAGGTGGCGCGCACTACTGCCTGGGCGCAGCCCTCGCCCGTCTGGAGACCCGCACCATGCTCACCCAACTCCTGCGCCGCTTCCCCACCTTGCGTGCCCTTTCGCCCCCTGAACACGCCGCTCGCATGGTTTTCAGACGGGTCACCTCGCTGCGGGTGACGATATGAAGGTCTCGCTCCCCGGTTACCTGCACCCGCAGGGCCGACGGGCCGGCACGGTGCGCTCCACGCGGGAGGGCGCTGTCCTGCGTGTGGAACTGAACGACCCGGCGAACGGCAACGCGGTCACCGACGCCATGCTGAACGGCCTGCTGGAGATCTTGGCGGTACCGGACCCCGAGGTCCGGGTACTGGTACTGAGCGGTGCCGGAGACGACTTCTGCCTGGGGGGCGACCGGACCGAGTTCACCGACTGGCTCGACGAGGACCCCACCGGGCGCGGTATCCGCATTTCGGTCGACAAGGCCCGCCGGGTGTGCGAGGCCATCTCCGGCAACCATGCCGTGACCATCGCCGCCGTACACGGCAGAGCCATCGGCGCGGGTCTGGCCCTGGCTCTCGCCTGTGACCTGCGGGTCGGCGCCGACACCGCCGTCTTCCGGCTGCCGGAGCTGGCGCTCGGACTGCCCACCGCCTGGGGCGGTGTCCTCCCGCGCCTGATCCACGAGGTCGGCGCGGCCCGCGCACGCGAACTCATCCTGACCGGCCGGGCCTTCGACGCCACCGAGGCCCACGAGCTGTCGGTCCTGCAACGTGTCGTGTCCCGGGACGGCCTCGACGAGGCGGTCGCCGCCTGGACCAGACCGATCGTCCGCCGCCCGGAGGCCGCCCTGCGCGTCACTAAAGCGGTGTTCAACTCCTACGCCGCCCCGACCCGGCTCGGCGACCCCTCCGTGCTGGACGCCGAGCTCATGGCCTGTGTCGCGGCCGCGACCCGAAGGACCTGATGGCTTAGCGTGTTCCTCCCGTCCGCCATCGGAACCGGAGGAACACATCGTGTCGCAGACCGAGAAGGCCCGGAAACCGGAAGACCTCACCCGGCTGTTCGTCGAACGCGCCAACGCGGGCGACGCGGACGGCATCGCCGCGCTGTACGAGGAGAACTCCGTCATGGCGTACCCGCCCGGCACTCAGACGGTGGGCCGGGAGGCGATTCGGGCGTTCTGGGCGGAGGCACTGTCCGGGCAGGCAGTGCGCTTCGAGCCGGAACCCCCGCTGCCGACGCTGATCAGCGGGGACATCGCGCTCACCTCGACGCCCCCGAAGGACCGTGTGGGTGCCCGGGCGCAGGTGGTACGCAGGCAGCCGGACGGCACGTGGCTGCGGTTGCTGGACCAGCCGGAGTTCGTCACACCTGGCAGCTGAAGCGGCTTCACCCCAGCCGAGCGGCGATGTCCGAAGCGCAGGCGTGCAGGGCGGGCACATGCGCCCGGAGCTCCTGCTGTGAGGTGAGCGCGACGGCGGCGCCCAGCGAGACCGCCAGCCGGGGGCGGCCACCCCGGCCCATGTCCGGGACGGTCACGGCGACCGAGCGGACTCCTATCTCGTTCTCCTCGTCCACCTCAGCCCAGCCGCGCGCCCGTACCTGTACCAGCTGTTCGCGCAAGTCCGCGGCATCGACGCAGGTCCGGGGGGTGACGGCGGACAGCCCCTCGGCGAGCAGCTTCTCGCGCTCCTCGTCGGGGAGCGCGGCGGCGAGGGCCTTGCCGAGCGAGGTGGCGTGCCAGAGGTTGCGGGTCCCCTCGGCGCTGCGCAGCTGGAGGTGCTGGGTTCCCTCGGCGGTGAGGACGAGCAGTACCTCGTCGCCGTCCAGCACGCCGGCGATCGCGGGCAGCCCGGTACGCGAGGCAAGCCGGCGCAGGGGGGCCGACGCGCCGGCCCAGCCCGCCTCGGTGCGTTGGAAGCCCCGGGCCAGTTCGAGGACCCGCACGCCGAGGGCGTACCGCCGGGCGTCCTCGTCGTACGCCACGAACCCCTCTGCGGTCAGTCGGCCCAGCAGTCGGTGCGCGCTGCTGACCGGGAGCTGCGCCTGGCGGGCGATCGCGCTGACACCCGCACCGGCCGGCAGATCGGCCAGCACCGTCAGCAGCCGCAGTCCTCGGCCGAGCATGTCGTCACCGGGTGGGGTGCTCACCGCGCGCCGCCTTCTCTCTCGTGCTCCCGATCCGCCATGTCGCGGTCCATTCCCTCGCGCCGCGGGGCGCGGTCAGCCATGGGCGCCGTCGGCCGGGGCCCGATTCGGCGTGAATCGCCCCACCTTAGCGGCAGCGAGGCCGTCGGCATCCGGCAGGCGCGGTTCGCGGACGGTGAGCATGAGCGCGGCGGAGATCAGGGTGCACACGGCCATGAAGGCGAACGCCCCCGCATCGCCGAGTGAGGTGCCGCGGACCCAGCCCACCAGGTAGGTACCGGCGAACGACCCGAGCGCACCGAGCGAGTTGACCAGGGCGACCGCCGCACCGGAAACCCCGGCCGGAGCCAGCTCCGAGACCAGGGCGAAATACGGACCGTACGGCGCGTACATGCAGAGCCCGGCGACGATCAGGAGGGTGAAAGCGAGCGGGAAGTCCGAGCCCGCCGCGTAACTGCACCCCAGCGCCACCGCGCCCGCGGCGAGCCACGGCCAGACGGCGATGCGGCGGCGGCCGCTGCGGTCGGAGAAGCGGGAGTTGAGCAGCATGGCCACGGCGGCGAACGCGTAGGGCACGGCGGTCAGCAGGCCGGTGGCGCCGATGCCCGCACCGGAGCCGTCCTTGACGATGGCCGGCAGCCAGAAGATGAAGCCGTACATGCCGAAGGACCAGAAGAAGTACTGCGCGGCCAGCACCAGTACCGGACGTGCGCGCAGCACCTTGCGGTACTCGTCAGCGGTGGTCGCGCCCGTTCGCGGGGCCCCGCCGGACGTGCGCTGGTCGGACGTGCGCTGCTCGGCCGCGAGCGAAGTCTCCAGCGTGGCGCGCTCTTCCGGGGCCAGCCACCGGGCGTCCGCAGGGCGGTCCTTGATCAGCCGCAGACAGAGCAGCCCCCAGATGACGGAGGGCACGCCTTCCAGGATGAACATCAGCCGCCAGTCGGACACCGAGATCAGCCAGCCGGAAAAGGCCGACAGCCACATGACGGTGATCGGGTTGCCGAGGATGAGCAGGGTGTTCGCCCGGCCGCGCTCACGCTTGCTGAACCAGCGGCCGAGCAGCATCACCATCGACGGCAGTACCGCTCCCTCCACCATGCCGAGGGCGAAGCGCACCGCGATCAGCTGGCCGGGGCTGCTCAGCACGCCCTGCAGGACGGCGAGCATGCCCCACACCACGGTGCAGGAGGCGACCAGGCGCCGGGCGCTGCGCTGCTCGGCGTAGATCGTGCCGGGGATCTGGAAAAGGAAGTAGCCGAGGAAGAACGACGCGGCGATGAGCGAGTCGAGCCCGGCCGACAGGTGCAAGGTGTCGGCCATGCCACCGGCGGAGGCGATCGAGTAGTTCGATTTGTCCAGGTAAGCCAGCGAGTACGTCACGAACGCGACCGGCATCAGATGGCGGGCCCGGGACGAGGACCAGAAGCCGCTCCCGGACCGGGTGGCTGACATCGTCGTCATCGCCACACCCTCTCTTTTCCGTGTGATGGAAAGTGTTTCACTTGGCGGGAAGGACGTTACGAGGCGGGCCGGACCCGGTCAATGGTTTGGGACGAGGCGCCGCTCACGAATGTCCTAGGCCAGGGGGCGGCGAACCGCCGCCCAGCACCCCCGCAGTCCCCGCACGAAGGTGAGCAGCCATGACCGACGCCGCGCCCAGCACTGCCGCAGACCCCGCCGTTGACGTCCTGCTGCCGTGGCCGGATTTGGACCACCGGCACGGTGCCTGGCCCGCCGGCGTCCGCGTGCACGTCTGGGACGGGCTGACTCCACCGGACGACCTGCCGGACGAGGCCCTGCGCCGGGTCGGCCTGTGGGTGATGCCGTACGCGGTGCCCGGCTGCGAGGTACTGCTTCCGCGGCTGCCCGCACTCCGCGCTGTGCAGTCGCTGAGCGCGGGCGTCGAGAAGCTCGTGCCGCGGGTGCCCGAGGGTGTCTCCGTGCACAATGGCCGTTCCCTGCACGACGCCAGTACGGCCGAACACGCCCTCGGCCTGATCCTCGCCGCCCAGCGCGAGCTGCCACGCTGGCTCGCCGACCAGGCTGCCGGGCGATGGGACCCGCATTTCACGCGTTCACTCGCGGACTGCCGCGTCGCCGTCGTCGGCCACGGCTCGATCGGCCGGGCGGTGGAGCGCCGGCTGCTGGCCTGCGAGACCGAGGTGATCCGCGTCGCCCGGCGAGCTCGCCCGGCGGAGCACGTGCGGGGGGTGAGCGAGCTGACGGAGCTGCTGACCGACGTGGACATCGTCGTCCTGACGCTGCCGGAAAACGCCTCCACGGTGGGGATGTTCGGCGCCGCCGAACTCGCGGCGCTGCCGAACGACGCGCTCGTGGTCAACGTCGGCCGCGGCCGGACACTCGACACCGATGCCCTGCTCCCGGAGGTCGCCTCCGGCCGCCTGCGCGCCGCACTCGACGTCACGGACCCCGAGCCGCTGCCGGCCGACCACCCGTTGCGCACCGCACCCGGCGTACTGATCACTCCGCACGTGGCAGGGGGCTCGGCGTCTTTCCGGCCGCGTGCGGAGCGGTTGGTGGCCGACCAGGTACGGCGGTTCGCGGCCGGGGAACCGCTGCGGAACCGTTTCACGGGGTGAACGGCCGCGGAGCGGACCGTCCGGACGTCGCGCCCTCGGTCCTCCCGGTACAGGCGATCCAGGCCGATCGCCGGTGAGCGGCCGCCGTCGGGCTCGGCGGCCGCCTGACTTGTCGGAGTGCGGTCAGCTGCCGTAGACCTCCAGTTCGTAGATCCGCGCCGCGGGATCGGTGTTCTGGGCCGGCGTGATCACACTCAGCCGGACGTAACGCGCCGCAGTGGTCACGGTGTTGGTTGTGGTCTCGGCGGAGTTGCCGCGGATCTGCGCCGCCGTGGTCCAGTTGCTGCCGTCGGTCGAGGTGCTGATGTCGAAGTCCTTGGTGTCCCAGGACGCGTTCTCACCACCCGCGCCCGCGTGCCGGACGGTGACCGAGGACAGTGCGTGGGCTGCGCCGAGGTCCACCTGAAGTGTCTTCGTACCCGAGGCCGTCGAGCACCACTTGTCGGAATTGCCGCCCGTGTAGCTGCCGTTGACCGCCTTGTCGGCGGTCTCCGCGGTGTTGCAGGAGGCGGATCCCGTGGCGGGGTGGCCCACCGCCAGGTCGTCCGCGCCGCCGTACACCTGGAACTCATAGATCCGGGCAGCGCCATCACCCCCCGTGTTCGTGGGGGACGAAATGTCCAGCCGCACATAGCGCGCCTGGCGTGGCGCGACCGCGTGGAAGGTGCGGCTGGCGCGCGATCCGGAGACCGTGACGGCGGTCGACCAGTTGCTGCCGTCGGTGCTGGTCCGGATCTGGAACGCGGCGGTGTTCCAGGCGGTGTTCTCACCCCCGAGGCCGGCGTGCTCGACCACGAACGAGGAGACGGTCCGAGTCGATCCCAGGTCGACCTGCAGTGACGGATTCGCGTCCTTGGAGCACCACTTGCTGTTGTTCTTCAGGGTGCCGTCCACGGCCTTGTCACCGGATTCCGAAGCCGCGCAGGGTGTGGAGCTCGTCACCGGTTTGCCCCGGGCGAGGTCGGTGCCCAGTTCGGGGGCGGCCGGGACCGGGGTGGCGCCGTCCTGGAACGAGGGCGGCACATCGGACGCGCCGGTGCCCCAGGTCGCGCTCGGCGTGGCACCCATGGTGTAGTCGATGGTGGCGCCACCGGCCACGTCCGGGTACCGCAGATAGGTGTGACTGGTGGAAGTTCCGTCCAGCTTCAGGGCCTGTACGTAGCCGCCGCTGCCCGAGGAGTTGATGGTGATGTTCCCACCGGGCCGCTGCAGCAGTACCGAGGGGAACTGAGGTCCGTTGACCGCGAGGGTGTCCGCGCCCGGCGTCGCCGGATACATCCCGAGCGCCGCCCACACGTACCAGGCCGATGTGGCACCGAGGTCGTCATTGCCCGGCAGACCGCCCGCGCCGGTGGTGTACGACTCGGTCATCACCTTGCGTACGGCGTCCGAGGCGCCCGCCGGGTCGCGGGCGAAGTCGTACGCCCAGGGCACGCCGTGCTCCGGCTCGTTGCCGATGTAGTAGTACGGCAGGCTCTGTCCGGCGTTGACCTGGGTGAAGTGGTGGTCGAGCCGCTGCACCGCGGTCTGGCTGCCGCCCATCGAGTTGATCAGGTCGGTGAAGTCGTACGGCACCATCCAGGTGTACTGCGCCGCGTTGCCCTCGGTGAAGTTGCTCTGGCTCGCCGGGTCGAGCGGCCAGCTCCAGCTGCCGTCGGAGTTCCGTGGCTGCACATAGCCGGAATCGGCGCCGTAGGTGCTGCGCCACCACTGGGCCCGGGCCATGTGGGTCGTGTAACTGCCGGTGTCACCGAGCGCCTTGGCGAACCGGGCCACGGCGAAGTCGGACGCGGAGTACTCCAGCGAGTCCGAAGGGGACCCGGGGATGTAGTGGTGGCTGGTGTACGTCGACTGGTTGCCGCGGATAGGAGATCCCTGCGCGGTACCGCCGTTGGACGCCTTCTCCATCAGTGACAGCGCCGACGAGGTGTCGAAGTCCCGCACCCCGAAGGCGTACATGCTGCTGATGATGATCGGTCCCGGATCGCCGGTCATCACGAAGTCCTCGCTGGTCTGCTGTGACCACTTGGGCAGCAGACCGCCCTGCTGCCCGTCGAGAACCATGGATTTGGCGATGTCGGCGGCCTCGGTCGGCGCGATCAGGGCGATCAGCGCCGCCCAGGAGCGGTAGATGTCCCAGCCGGAGTAGTTCTGGTAGACGGGGTGCGAGGAGTTGTGGACCGCGCCGTCGAAGCCCCGGTAGTCGCCGTTGACGTCGCTGGAGACGTTCGGGCTCTGGAAGACGTGGTAGAGCGAGGTGTAGAACTTCCGCAGGTCGGCGGCCGCGCCCCCGGTCACCTGCGCCCGGTTGAGGACGCTGTTCCAGGAGGCGTCGGCCGCGGTGCGCACCACGCCGAAGTCCCAGCCGCTGTTCTCCGCCGTGAGGTTCGCCTTCGCGCCGTCCACGCTCACATAGCTGAGGCCGATCTTGAATTGGACGGTCGCGGAACTGCTGGTGTCGAAGGTGACGTAAGCACCCGTGTTGGTGCCGTTCGCGCTCGACGAGCCCGAGTCGATGGTGGCGCCGGACCACGTGCCGTGGCCGGTCGGTGTGCGGTCGAAGCGCAGGTCGAAGTAGATCTGGTAGGTCTTCGACGAGCCGCAGAAGCCGCCCGCGGTGACGCTTCCGGTGATCTCGGAGCCGTTGACGTCCACCGAGCCCGAGCGGTTGCCGGTCGCGCTGCGGCCGGTGTTGATGAGCAGCCGGGACGAGGTGGACGAGGGATACACCAGCCGTCCCATACCGGTGCGGGTGGTGGCGGTCAGCTCGACGTCGGTGGAGTACTTGTCGAGGCGGTTCTTGTAGTAGCCGGGGGACGCCGTCTCGTTGGACTTGGTGTAACCCGACGCGTAGCTCGTCCAGTTGCTGCCGGGGGACGAGCTCAGCGCACCGGTGACCGGTAGCAGCGGCAGATCCTCGTTGTTCGGGCAGCCGGCGCCGTCGAAGTGGGTGAGGCTGAAGTCCTCGATGGTCTTGTCGGAGTACCGGTAGCCGGAGGGGGAGGCCGTCGGTGTGTCGGGACTGAACTGCACCCCGCCGAAGGGCACTACCGCCCCCGGATAGGTGCTGCCGCCCGCGCCGCCGCCCACCGGGTTGGGCGCGTTGCTGTCGTCGGTGCCGACGAAGGGATCGGCGTACTGGGTCAGGGGCAGCGTCGCCGCATGAGCCGGGGCCGCGGCGAGACCGCCGATGCCCAGGGTGGCCAGCAGGAGGGAGCTGACCGCGCCGGCGGTTCGGGATCTGAGCACAGGAGGGAGCACGGAGGACCACACCTTCTCGCGGTGGCCGCCCGTGGTGGATGTCGTACGCGCGGCCTGGGGTGGGGGGCTGCTCTGAGCGCGTGTGAACGTTACCAACTCGAGGAAAGTGTTGACGCGTACCTGACTGCTTGTCAAGGTATCTACCAGCGGCACGAGTTGGTTCGATGGCGGCGGAAGAAGGTCCGCCAGACTCACGGGGCAGTCGACAGCAGATGGGATCGTTACCAAGAAACGGAAGAAACTCCCGGTGGACGTACGGCGACGCATGACCATTCCGGCCGGTGGTGAATACTCCTATCGGGCGGTGTGCTGGGCCGGTGAGATCGCCCGGGAGACGCATCGGCCGAGGCAGCTGCCGGGAGGATGTTGACGGTGATGTCCGTGAAGCGCCCGACGATGAAGGACGTGGCCCGCGCGGCGGGGGTCAGTCCGATGACGGTCTCGCGTGTCGTTTCGGGCGAGCCGGGGGTCTCGCCGGGCACCGCGGCCAAGGTGGGGCAGGCGGTGCGCAAGCTGGGCTATCAGCGCAATGACACCGCGCGTCACCTGCGCCAGAAGAACCTCGGCACCTCCACGATCGCGCTCGTCGTCGATGATCTCGCCAACCCCTTCTATGCCCTCATGGCCCGCTCCGTCGAGGACGAGGCGCACCGCCGGGGATATGTCGTCCTCGTCGGCAGTACGAACGACGAGCCGGCGCGCGAGCGCGACATCATCGCTGCCTTCACGGCCCGTCAGGTGGACGGGATGATCATAGTTCCCACCATCGGTGGACACGGCTTCCTCAAGCAGCCCATGGCGGGCGGCACACACGTAGTCTGCGTCGACCGCCCTGCCAAGGGACTCGCCGTCGACACCGTCACCGTCGACAACCGGGCAGGGGCCGAGCGCGCCGTCACCCATCTGATCGGTCACGGGCACAGGCGCATCGCCTACCTCGGTGACCGCTTCGACATCTGGACCCAGACCGAGCGGTACGCCGGCTACCTCGACGCACTCGCCGCCCACGAGATCCCGCAGGACCTCTCGCTGGTCCGCCACGAACTGCGCTCGCCGCACCGCGCGCGGGCCGCCCTGGCCGGGCTGCGCGCCCTGGCCGACCCGCCGACCGCCCTGTTCACCAGCAACGACATCATCACCATGGGGGTGCTCGACGGTCTTGACGATCCCACCCCGCCGGCCATCGTCGGCTTCGACGACCTGCCGCTCGCCGAACGGCTCAGCCCTCCGCTCACCGTGGTCAGCCAGGACCCGGTCGCTCTCGGCGGTACCGCCGCCAACCTGCTGTTCGCCCGCATAGCGGGAGACCGCTCCGCGCCCCGCTCGGTGGTGCTGCTGACCCGTTTCATCGTGCGCGGCTCCGCCGAGTTCCGGGGGCGGTCGACGGGCGGTTAGGTGGGCAGGTGCAGCCCTTCGGACGGTGGCACCGGGACGGGACGGCATGCCTTCCGGTACCGCATGTGTAAGCGTCGGCGAGCGGGAAACCCGCGCCACTGGCATGACGAAGGAGGTAGCCATGAACGACAAGGCCCAAGACCCGCGCCCGACCGGTTCCGAAGCACCCGCGAAGGCTGCGGAGGAGCTGGAGGCCGAGCGGCGGCGGGCGCACTGGCGGCTCATCGAGGCGGAGTCGCCGAGCGGTACCGCGCTACGGGAGCAGGCCGAGGAAGACCTGCCCGATGAGGTCGAAGAGGAAGGGAAGAAGACCGGTAAGGACTATGTGTGAGGTGCCGCGCGGCCGGTCGGCCTAGGTGCCGGACGCAGCGGCCGCTTCGTCGTCGTAGACGAGCAGGCCGTCGTCGCGCAGCCGTGCGCCGGGCGTCGGCCGGTGCGGGGTGAGCCTGCCGTCGTGCATCAGGTGCAGGGCCGGCACGCCGCGGGCCAGGACCGCGAAGTCGGCAATGATCCGCCGGTGGCAGCGCCACCAGACGCTCTCCCCGCACATCACCGCGGTCCTCGTACCGGCTGCCTCCGCCAGCAGCCGGTCCATCGCGGCGAGGAAGTGCGGGTCACGGGTGTAGCCGGCATACCCCCGGAAGGAATCGTTGCGCCATACGACGTCGGGGGAGTCGGGCGCGGTCCTACGGAAGCCGCCCAGGTCCTTCTCCCTCCGGTAGTCGATCCCGTACTCGGGCAGCCAGGCCCGGAGCCGCTCCCGGCCCACGTCGGGGTTGTGCCGGCTGCCCGGTGCGGTGCGCACATCGACCACCGCGGCGACCTGCGCGCCGCGCAGCAGACCGGCCAGCTGTTCGCGGTCCGCGGTGCCATGACCGACGGTGATCAGCGCGGGAGGGGACATACCTCCAGATTGACCCGTCGGACCGGACAACGCACGGGGGAATGCCCGTCCCGAGCCCCGGTGTTCGACTTGAGCCGCGGCTGCGCGAACCTCGGCATGCGCGAAAACCGGCAGTCACCGCACCGATCGGAGTGAGGGAGCTCAGCCGTCGAACGTGCTCGCAACGCCGCCGTCCTCGACGAGGTGGCGCGGCTCGCGGTCAGCGGCCCCCTGCGGACGTGGAACGCCGAGCCCCCGAAGGGGTGGGCGCGGTCGCGAGGGAACCCCGGGCAAACCGGTCAGGCGTCTGCCCGGGGCTCCCGGCGCGGCGATCCGGGCGGGTTCAGGCCGCCCGGCGGCCGCGCCGGCGTGCGGAGCGGACGATGTCCGCGTAGTGGTGACCGCTCGTCTTGATGGTGCGGCGCTGGGTCGGATAATCGACGTGCACCAGACCGAAGCGCTTCTCGTAGCCGTACGCCCACTCGAAATTGTCGAGCAGTGACCAGGCGAAGTACCCGGCGAGCGGCACACCACGGCGGGTGGCGCGGACGCAGGCGGCCAGGTGCTCATCGAGGTACTGGGAGCGCTCCGGGTCGTCGACCGAGTGGTCGGCGCGGACCACGTCGGGGTAGGCGGAGCCGTTCTCCGTGACGTAGATCATTTCCGGGCCGTAGTCCTCGGTGAGCCGCAGCAGGATGTTCTCCAGGCCGTCTGCGTTGACCTCCCAGTCCATCGCCGTGTGCCGCGCACCCGGCAGATAGACCTGCTTGGCCTGCGGCAGCGGACCCGTCGGGTCGTCCGTGACGACATTGCGGAAGTAGTAGTTCACGCCGAGCCAGTCGAGCGGAGCGGCGATGGTGTCCAGGTCTCCGGACCGGGTCGGCAGGTCGACGCCGTAGAGGTCGACCATGTCCTGCGGATAGCCGCGGCCGTGGATCGGGTCGAGCCACCAGCGGTTGGTGTGCCCGTCGGCGCGGACGGCTGCGGCCACGTCCTCCGCGCGTTCGGTGGCCGGCTCGCAGGTGGTGATGTTGTTGACGATACCGACCCGGGCCCCGGGCACCGCCGCGCGTATCGCCTGAGTGGCCAGACCGTGGCCCAGATGCAGGTGGTACGAGGTGCGGACGGCCGCCGTGATGTCGGTGAGGCCGGGCGCCATCCGGCCTTCGAGGTGGCCGATCCACGACGAGCAGAGTGGCTCGTTGAGCGTCGTCCAGTCCTTCACCCGGTCACCGAGCCGCTCGGCGACCACGGCCGCGTACGCGGCGAAGTGCTCGGCGGTCTCGCGGGCCGGCCAGCCGCCACGGTCCTGCAGGACCTGGGGCAGGTCCCAGTGATAAAGGGTCGGGAAGGGCGTGATGCCCGCTTCGAGCAGGTCGTCGACCAACTCGTCGTAGAAGGCGAGGCCCTTGTCGTTGACCGGTCCGTCGCCGCCGGGCACCACCCGCGGCCAGGCGACGGAGAACCGGTAGGCGTCGACCCCGAGCTGCTTCATCAGCTCGATGTCCTCGCTCCGGCGGTGGTAGTGGTCGCAGGCCACATCACCGTTGTCGTTGTTGTCGATCCTGCCGGGGGTGTGCGAGAAGGTGTCCCAGATGGAGGGCGACCGGCCGTCCTCGGCCACGGCTCCCTCGATCTGGTAAGCGGCAGTGGCTACGCCCCAGGTGAAGTCGGCGGGAAGGGAGTGGAAGTCGTTCACGGACGGACTGCCTTTCTGATGCGCTGTTCGGTGCGGTGCCCTGTGTGGTACCGGCGAAGCCACGGTCACTTGACGGCGCCGGCGGTGAGCCCGGCGACGAGGTATCGCTGGAGGAGCAGGAAGCCGACGACCACCGGCACGCTGACGACGAGGGAGGCGGCCATGATCTGGTTCCAGTACACGTCGTTCAGCGTCGAGTAGCCCTGCAGTCCCACGGCGAGCGTCCTGGTGTTGTCGTTCGTCATGACCGAGGCGAAGAGGACTTCGCCCCACGCCGTCATGAACGCGTAGAGAGTGACGGCGATGATGCCGGGGGTCGCCGCCGGAACGACGACTCTGAAGAGCGCTCCGATCGGTCCGCAGCCGTCCACCATGGCCGCCTCGTCCAGATCCTTGGGGATCGAGTCGAAGTACCCGATCAGCATCCAGATCGAGAACGGCAGCGAGAAGGTCAGATAGGTGAGGATCAGGCCACCGCGTGAGCCGTAGAGGTCGATGCCCGTCGACTTCCCGATGTTGACGAAGATCAGGAACAGCGGGAGCAGGAAGAGGATGCCGGGGAACATCTGGGTGGAGAGCACGGTGACCGTGAAGACCCGCTTGCCGCGGAAGCGGTAGCGGCTCACCGCGTACGCCGCGAAGATCGCCACCACTACCGAGCAGATGCTCGCCGCGCCCGCCACGATCAGCGAGTTGAGGAAGTACCGGGCGAGCGGGATGGTGCTCCAGATGTCGATGTACGGGCGGATGGAGAACCCGTGCGGGAGCCAGCTGAACTTGCCCGAGACGTCGGAGAGCGGCTTCAGCGAGCTGCTGAGCATCACGTAGACCGGAATGAGTGTGAAGAGCGTGATCAGTGTGAGCACGATGCGCCGGGTCCAGATGAAGGACGGCGGCGGTGCGGTGGGCGACCGGCGGACGTGGGCGGGGCTAGACATCGGAAGGTTTCCTTCCGCGTGAGGTGAAGATCAGATAAGCGGCCGTCACGACGAGCAGGAACAACAGCAGGAGCACGGACATGGCGGAGCCGCTACCGAAGTTCCACGTGTCGAACGAGGACTGGTAGATGTGGATGGAGATCAGGTCCGCGGCCTCCGGCGCCGACCTGCCGAACAGCACGTACGGCGTGTTGAAGTCGTTGAAGGTCCAGAGGAAGAGGACCAGGACCAGGACCTGATTGACCGCGCGCAGCGACGGCATGGTGATCCTGCGCATCTGCTGCCACAGTCCGGCGCCGTCGATCGACGCTGCCTCGTACAGCTCACGGGGGATGTTCTGCAGGGCGGCCATCACCATCAGGAAGGCGAACGGCCAGGACTTCCAGATGGCGACGATGACCAGTGCGTAGAAGCTGTTGTCGCCGATCAGCCAGAACGACGGTTTGTCGGTGATGCCCAGCTGGTCGTGCAGGACATGGTTCACCAGGCCGTTGTCGTGCTGGAACATGAAGGCCCAGGTGATGATGGCGGCATAGGCCGGCAGGGCGTACGGGACGAGGAAGACCGTCCGCAGGAAGCCCCGGCCGCGGAAGTCCTCCTGCATGAGGATCGCCGTTCCCGTGCCGATCAGCCAGGAGAGGCCGACGGAGAGCAGGGTGAACCCCACCGTGACGTAGAAGGAGTGCAGCAGGGCCTTGCCGATGGGGGCGTTGAAATCGACGGCGACCTTGAAGTTGTGCAGCCCGGTCCACGGAGCATCGCTCCAGTTGCGGATGAAGAACTGGGTGAGTCCGCGGAAGCTCATCACGATGCCGATGGCCATCGGCAGGATGTGGATGAGGAGTTCCAGCACGAGGGCGGGAAGCAGCAGCAGATAGGGCAGGCCGCCCCGGCGGATCCGGTCCGGGATGCGCGGGAGTCTCCGCGCGACCCCGGACCTCAGAACGTCGTCGCCGGCCGGGGGCGGTACCTGTGAGGTGGTATCGGTGGCCGTCATGGTTCAGTCCCTCACTGCGTCATCTGCTGCTGGGCCTTGGTGAGCGCGGCCTTGACGGACTCGGTCGTGATGGCCTTACCGGCTGCGGCGTCCGCCCACAGGCCCTTGATGGCGGTGCCGACGGTCGTCTCGAACTGCGACTCCGATGCCACCTGTGGCAGCGGCGCCGCGCTGTTCGTGAGGGTGTCCTTGAGGACCTTCACACCGGGGGAGTTGAAGGCCGGGTCCGACTGCGCGGCGGTGACCGGCGGGACCGATCCGTACGCTTTGTTGAGGATCTGCTGCTCGTCGGTGCTGGTCATGAACTTGACGAACTGCAGCGCACCCTTGGTGTTCTTGGTGTTCTTGAAGACGGCCATGTTGATGCCGGCCACCATCGAGTCGACCTGCTTGCCCTGGCCGGGGGTGCCGGACTGGACCGGGACGGGCGCAGCCCCCCAGTCCTCGGGTTTCATGCCCTGCGAGGCGAAGGTGGATGCCGCGGCCTGCCACAGCACCATCGCGGTCTTGCCCTTGGAGAAGTCGCTGAGCGACTGGTTCTGGGCGTACTCGGCGTTGCCGGGCGCGATGATCTTGTCCTTGCCCATGAAGTCGACGTACTGCTTCACCGCGGCGACGGCCCCCGGAGAGGTGAAGGTCGGCTTGCCGGAGGCGTCGAAGAAGTCGGCACCGTGCTGTTTGGCGAGCACGAAGGCCTGGTGGATGTTGTTGGACAGGTTGCCGCCCTCGGCGCCCAGACCCCACTTGCCGCTGGTGCCGTTCTTGGAGATCTTCCGGCCGTCGGCGACCAACTCGTCCCAGGTGGCGGGGGGCTTCGATATGCCCGCGTCGGCGAACATCTTCTTGTTGTAGTAGAGCGCGTAGGACAGCGAGTACAGCGGGACGGCGGACGGGTCCTTGTCTTCGGCGCCCGCGGACGCCACGGCGGCGTCGACGAACCTGTCGCGGCCGCCGATCGCGTCGAAGTTCTTCTTGTCCCAGGGCAGCAGTGCGCCGGTGGCCTGCAAGGAGGCCGACCAGGTGTTGCCGATGTTGAGCACATCCGGTCCCTGGCCGGAGGTCGTGGCCGCCAGGATGCGCTTGAGCAGGTCGGCCCACGGCACCACCTCGAGCTTGACCTTGATACCGGTCTGCTTCTCGAACTTCTGCAGCTCGGGTGTGAGGATCTTCTTGTCCGCCGGGATGTTCGGCCCCTGGTTGGATGCCCAGTACGTGAGCGTCTTGGGGGACTCGTTGCTACCGCCGGCTTCGCTGCCTCCGCCGCACGCGGTGGCTCCGGCGAGGGTGGAGACAGTGACGACCACTGCTGCTGCGGCTCTGATTCTGCGCATGTTCGTTGGCCCCTTCCCGGGGAGGGCTGCGTTCAGTGTTCGAACAGCCTTCATGGCTTAATCCAGATCGTGAGTTAAGTAGTAAGGGAAGTTCGCGTCAAGGCCTCCGGCGAGGGTATGTTGCAACCGAGGAAGGAGTCACATGGCTGAACAGAGCAGGCGAACCGTGCGTGACCTGCGGCGGGGCAACCGCGCCGAAGTTCTGCAACGTTTGTATTTCGAGGGCCCGCTCAGCCGTCAGGAGCTCGGTGTCACCACCGGGCTGAGCTCGGGATCCATCAGCAATGTCGTTGCGGAGCTCGCCACCGAGGGCCTCCTCGAGGAAGCCGGAATCGTTGATTCGGAGGGCGGCCGCCCGCGTACCCTGCTCCGGGTCGCGCCCGGCAGCGGCTACCTCATCGGCATCGACGTGGGCGAGACCCGGGTCCGAGTCGAGCTCTTCGATCTGGCCCTGACCGAACTCGCGCGTACCGACCGGCCGTTGATCCACCACGGTTACGACGTGGGCTGGGTCGTCGCCCACATCCGCGACGCCGTCGCCGATGTGCTGCGGGAAGCGGACATCGAGACGGACCGGCTGGTGGGCGTGGGAGTCGGCGTGCCGGGGATCGTCGACCGGAGCGACCCGGACGGTGTCGTGGTGCACGGCCAGACGGTCGGCTGGGACGCCGTACCGCTGGAGGCCATGCTGCGCGACTGCGCCGAACTCCCTTCCGACGTGCCGTTCTTCATCGACAACGGCGCCAAGACACTGGGCCAGGCCGAGATGTGGTTCGGCGGCGGACGTGGCGTCAGCGATGCCGTCGTCGTGCTGTTCGGATCCGGTGTCAGCGCGTGCGTGGTGGTCGACGGCACGCTCTACGGAGGCGCCCAGAGCCGCGCCATCGAGTGGGGCCACACCACCGTGCGCGTGGGCGGACGCCGCTGCCGCTGCGGATCGCCGGGCTGTCTGGAGGCGTACGTCGGGGCCGAGGCCATTCGCGAGCGCTGGCTGGAGACCGGCAGGCCACCCGCATCGACCGACGAGGAGACGGCGCTGGCCACCCTGCTGGCCGCCGCGGTCCCCGCCGAAGGCGGGCCGCCTACCGACGACGCTGCCGCGCGGCTCCTCGACGAGACCGCCGAATACCTCGGCGCCGGCATCGCCGATCTGGTCAATCTCTTCCGCCCCGAACGCATCCTGATCGGTGGCTGGGCCGGGCTGCTGCTGGGGCCCGCGCTGTTGCCGGCGGTGCGCCGCTATGCGACGCAGTACGCGATGCGTCATCCGGCCGAGCGCGTCACCATCGAGCTGGGCCGGCTCGGCGCCGACGCGGTCACCCGGGGCGCCGCCACGCTGCCACTGGCCGACTTCTTCGCCCGTGGCGGCAGGCGCCGCCGACAGGAGGAACCGGACGCGGCAGGTGGCGTCGCGGCCAAACCGGACGGGCGGAGCTGGCGGCCGGTCGTGATCGATCGGAGGCCCGGCTGAACAGCATGCGCGCCGCGCCGCGCCCGCCGGCCGACCGCGTTCCCGGCGTGCACCCGCGCCGGGCACCACCGCAGGGCGACCGGTGTTCCTGCGGGGGAACCACGTGTTCCTGCCCGTGAACAGGGCAGCCGAAGAGCTATGACAACCCGTTCAGTGGCATTCAGCGGTAAGGGCCGGGCCAGACGCACCGCCAACGGTCCGGTGGTGGAAGCGGGGGCGCGTGCCGGCTTCGTCGCTCGCGGCCTGATCTACGTACTGGTCGGCGTGCTGGCCCTGCGTATCGCGTTCTCCGACGGCGGAGGACAACAGGCTGACCGCGGTGGCGCGATCGCTGAGATCGCTCACAAGCCCTTCGGAAGCGCCCTGTTGTGGCTGCTCGGGGCGGCTCTGGCGGGAATGGCGCTCTGGCGGCTCTCCGAGGCGTTCTTCGGGCAGTCGGGACAGGACGGCGGCAAGGCGCGTAAGCGGACCTTGGCCGCGGGGCGCGCTGTCTTCTACGCTTTCGTCTCGTACTCCGTGCTGTCGTATGCGGCCGGGGACAAGAACAGCGGCAGCGGGTCGAGCGACCACCGCTCCAATGATGTGACGGCTGAAGTGCTGGGCTGGCCGGCCGGTCAGTGGATCGTCGGGGCCGCCGGAGTCGCCGTGGTGTGTGCCGGGCTGTGGATTGCCGCGCGCGCCTTGATGCGTAAATATCGCAAGCGTCTGAAAATGGCGGAGATGTCGCGGCGCACCCGCCGGGCCGTCGACTGCTTGGGAGTCGCCGGGGGTACGGCCCGGGGCATTGTCTTCGCCACCGCAGGGGGCTTCGCCATCGCCGCGGCGGTGCAGCGTGAGCCGGGCAAGGCCAAGGGCATGGACGATACGCTGCGGTCCTTCACCGAAACACCGGCCGGCCCCTGGCTGCTGGGGCTGATCGCACTGGGGCTGGCGGCGTTCGGGGTGTTCTCCTGGGCGAGCGCCCGCTGGCGCAAGGTCTGAGCCGGCGGGCGGGGGCCCGATCGGCGTCAGAGCAGCTTGGCGACCGTCAGCAGTACCGCGGAATCCTCCAGCGCTTCCAGGCCGTGCCGGCTGTCGGGCACGATGATCAGGTCTCCCTGCCGGCCCTCCCACGACAGTTCGCCCGCCGTCAGCCGCACCCGTCCCTGCAGGACCTGCACGGTCGCCTCGCCGGGATTCTCGTGCTCGGCGAGCCGGGAACCTCTGGTCATTCCGATCACCGTCTGGCGCAGCACCTTCTCATGACCGCCGTAGACGGTGTCCGCGGTGTGGCCGCCCCCGGCGGCAGCCGCCAGTTCCATCTGCTGGCGGGCCAGGGCATCGAGCGAAAATCGTTGCATGAGACCAGTCTCGCCCACGACCCCCCTGAACCACGTGGAAGGACCGCCTGAATCCTCTCAGCGTGCCGGGACCGGACCTGCCGACCGCCCGGTCCGGTGGCCGCCGGCCTTGCGGACGACCAGGCCGATGACCATTGAGTTGACCACCGCCGCCCGGGCGAGCAGCTCGAAGACGCCCGGGCCCTCGATCCCCTAGCAGGAAGAGCAGGCCGGTCGGTGCGGTGAAACATGATCGGCTCGACACCGGCGAACGAGGCGTCCTGATGCGGGACGAACGCGGTGTCCACCGCTACCCGGATCAGCAGGCCGGCGGCGATCCGGCCCCACGGTTCCCTGCCGGACGGCAGCAGTGCCCGAATGGTCCCGTCGGGAGCTGGGCAGGTACCGGTGTGCACCGTGCGGACAGACGGACGGTGCACACCTGGAGGGGGTGCATCACGTCATGCAGGAGATCGCGTGGCAGTTCACCGACGACCGCGGTCAGTTGTCGGCGGCGGGCCGGCCGCCCACCCGTCTGGTCGCCTACATACAGGCCGGGGCGACGCTCCGGGAGCTCGGCAGGGCGCCGGTGGCGGTCTTCGGCTCGCTGCACGACGGCGCGCTGCCCGACCCGGCGAAGGCGGGCTCGCTGTCGTTCGACCGGACCGGGTATCTGGGGGCCGGCGGTGATCTGGGCCTGGAGACCCTGCTGAGCGGGGGGACCGAACTGGTGGTGGCCGTCAGCTACGGCGGGGGACAGGTCTACGGGCTGGATCCGGACACCGCCAAACACCTCGAGGGACATGTCCCCGTGGTGGTCATCGATGTCGGCCGGTCGCGCACCATGAGCGGAATCAACGCACGGTTCGACGCGCTGGCGCGCTCGCTCGGTGCCGGAGAGGACCCGGAGGCGGGCCGGCTGCTGGCCGGCGCGCAGCGGCAACTGAGCGCTACCGGCCCCTCGCGGCCGACGGTTCTGGCCCTTTCGCCCGCCGGGCCTGACCAGGTGCACCTCGCCCGCCCCGGTGGCTGGCCGCAGTTGGCCGATCTGACGGAGCGAGGCGTCAACATGGTGCAGCCGCCCGAGGGGGCCGGAGCGAACTGGGCCACCGTCAGCTGGAGCCGGGCCGCGGCGCTGCGGCCCGAGGTCGTGCTTGTCGACGTCCGGTCCAATGCCACGCCGCTCGCCGAGCTCGGCGCGAATCCGGACTGGCGGTCCATCGAGAGCGGTGCGGAAGTGGTGCCGTGGAACCCGGAAGCACCCTGTACCGATCGAGCTCATGCCCGGTTTATCACCTCGGTCGCGGAGGCGATGGCGCGCGTGGGCACCCGGTGAATCCGCGGTAACCGAGCTGATCAAGGTATAGACCGTGTCGGTGTTGGGCTGAACGGGTGAGTGGCGTCAGAATTGGCTGATGCAGATAGAGAGCCCAACCGAGGTGGTCCGGTGAGCAGGTACGACAGGTACGACGTCACCGACGAACAGTGGGAGGGGCTCGCCCAGGTCGTTCCGTTGCGTGGCCGTAATGAATGGCCGTCGCGAGTCGACCACGAGACGATCCCCAACGACTACGCGGAGAGCGAGCAGCGCCGCTTCGTCGTGCTGCGCGTCCAGGTCTTCGCGGACGCCCGTGAAGTCGCGCAGTACCTCATCGCGCAGGTCCCCGTGCTGCTCGACCTGACGGGTGCGGAGACCGAAGTGGCCAAGCGCATCCTGGACTTCAGCAGCGGCGTGGTCTTCGGTCTCGGCAGCGGGATGCACCGAGTGGACAAGAACGTCTTCCTGCTGGCTCCGGTGGGCACCGAAGTGGAGGGCATCGCGGCGGCGGCCGTCCCCCGATCGTAGGAAGGTCGGAAGGCGGAACGGTTCATCACTCCGGTGCCCGCATACGGTCCGGAGCATGGATGCATCCCCAGCACGCCCGACCGTCACCCAACTGCGGCTCTCCGCCTTCAAGTCGCACCGGCGCGCCGCTTTCCCGCTCGCTCCCCTGACGCTTTTCGCGGGAGCGAGCGGGAGCGGCAAGTCGAGTGTCCTCGAGGTGTACGAGGCACTGGCGCGGCTCGGCGCCGGGGATGAACTCGGTGAGGTCTTCGACGATCCGGCCGGCTGCATTCCGGAGCAGGCGGACGCGGACGCTCAGGGGCGGCGGGGATTCAGGATCGGCTGCACCGTCGACGGCCCGGCAGGCCCGGTGGAACTCGATCTCGCCGTCCAGGCGGAGCCCGGACTGCGCATCGTCGGCGAACGTCTGACGGCGGGCGGCAAGCTGCTGCTCTCCACGGCGCTGCGTGATCCGGGGCGCTCGACGGTGCAGGCCGCCTGGCACACCGCGGGCAACGTCCCGGTCACCCGGGCTCCGCTGCCCGACGACCGGCTCGGCACCGCACTCCTCCCGCTGCGCGTCGCGGGCAGGACCGAGGGCCAGCGGCAGGTGCTGGCCGCGGCCGAGCAGGTGGTGGTCGCGCTGCGGTCGGTGTTCGCCTGTGATCCGCAGCCGCAGCGGATGCGCCGTCCGGCGAGGGTGGGGGAGGGGCGGCTGCGGCGCGGCTGTGACAACCTCGCCGAGGTGCTCTACCGGACCCAGTCCGAATGCGCGATCCGGCACAAGCAGTTGGTCGCCGCGGCCCGGGCGGGATGCTCGGGACCGGTGGACGCGGTGCAGGCCGAGGAACTCTTGAACGGGACCGTACAGGCGGTGCTCGGCCGGGGCGACCGGTCGGCGACCCCGGTCGGCCGACTCGGCGAGGGCGAGCTGCGGTATCTGGCACTCGCACTGGTGCTGCTCACCGGGCCCGGCGTGCTGGCGGTGGACCCGGCCGGTGAGGTGCCCCCGGCGATGCAGTCACTCACCGTCCTTGCCGACGGGTTCGACCGCTCGCTGGACGGGCGGCAGACGCGGGAGCTGGTGGCGCTGGCGGCGGCGATCTGCGGCCAGGGCCATATCCGCGTGGTGGGGACGGCGGCGCACAACTCGTCGGCCCGCGAGGTGGCGGGCGCCACGGTGGTAGACCTGAGCGCGTGACGGAACTGGATGTGGCGCGACTGCAGCGTCGACTGGCCGAGTTCGCCGCGGCGCGGGACTGGGAGCAGTACCACACGCCGAAGAATCTGGTGGCGGCGCTGAGCGTCGAGGCGGCGGAGCTGCTGGAGATCTTTCAGTGGCTGACCCCCGAGCAGTCTGCGCGGGTGATGGACGATCCCGGGACCGCACACCGGGTGCGGGACGAGGTCGCCGATGTGCTGGCCTATCTGCTGCAGTTCTGCGAGGTGCTGGAGATCGATGTACTTGGGGCACTTTCTGTCAAAATCGACCGTAATGAGAAGAGGTTTCCGGCGAAAGACACCGACGATCGTCACTCTCCGGAGTGAGTGAGTTATCAACAACCGGCTGCGAGTCCACAGATTTGCGAATTCCCCTGGCTTTTGGGACTTCCTGACCTCACTCTGGGTAATGGAAAGAGAGACGGAAAGTCCTATGAACGGGGGCCGGGATGGACGGGGTGCGGCTCGTCGCGATCAGCCGGGACGCTCTGGCGCGCAGTCTGCCGGAGCTGGGCACCATGGTGGAGGCCTGGCAGGCGCAGGCGCTCGCTCAGGCCTTGGGCGGGCATCTGGCGCTGCGGGGTCCGCCGGAGCTGCGGGCGGAGGCCCGGGCGCTGGGTGAGGCGGGTGGCAGGGGCTGCGGGGGGTCCGAACTTCCGACGCCGCAGGGCGGGCGGATACGCGCCGCCCAGCTGACCGAGGTCGCCGACGTCCATGCCGTGTTGACCGAGCTCGGGGTGCTGTTGGGAGAAGTGAGCATTGCCCTGGTCGGCGTCGCGTGCGGCACGGACGACGAGGGCGTCTACTGGCAGTGCATCGAGGCCATGGACGCAGCTGACGAGTCGGGCGACCGGGTGCGGGGGATGCTGCGCAGACTGGAGGCGCGGGACGCGGAGAGGTCGCGGGGCTGATGCGGCTCCGGGACGGCGGGCGATGCGAGGGCCGTCGGGTCGCAGGTGAAGGTGCAGGATGGATGCATGGATCTTCGAATCTTCACCGAGCCCCAGCAAGGGGCGAGCTATGACACGCTGCTGACCGTCGCCAAGGCCACCGAGGACCTCGGCTTTGATGCCTTCTACCGCTCCGACCACTATCTGCACATGGGGCCGGGGGACGGGCTGCCCGGCCCGACCGATGCCTGGATCACCCTGGCCGGACTCGCTCGTGAGACCAAGCGGATCCGGCTCGGCACCCTGATGACCGCCGGCACCTTCCGGCTGCCGGGTGTCCTGGCCATCCAGGTGGCGCAGGTGGACCAGATGTCGGGTGGCCGGGTCGAACTGGGCCTGGGCGCCGGCTGGTTCGAGGACGAGCACCGGGCGTACGGAATCCCCTTCCCGAAGGAGAAGTTCGGCCGGCTCGAGGAACAACTGGCGATCATCACCGGGCTGTGGGGCACCGAGGTCGGTGAGACGTTCAGCTACGACGGCACCTACTACCAGCTGACCGACTCCCCGGCACTGCCCAAGCCCGCGCAGTCCAGGGTGCCGGTGCTGATCGGCGGACACGGCGCGACCCGTACCCCGCGGCTGGCCGCGCAGTACGCCGATGAGTTCAACATCCCGTTCGCCTCCATCGAGGACAGCGAGCGACAGTTCGGACGGGTGAAGCTGGCGGCCGAGGCAGCCGGCCGGACACGCGATCTGGTGTACTCCAACGCCCTGGTCGTCTGTGTCGGCAAGGACGACGCGGAGGTGGCACGCCGGGCGGCGGTCATCGGACGGGAACCGGCCGAGCTCAAGGCGAACGGCCTTGCTGGCTCGCCCGCCGAGGTCGTCGACAAGATCGGCCGTTACGGGGCCATCGGGGCATCCCGGATCTACCTTCAGGTTCTCGACCTCGGTGATCTCGACCAGCTGGAGCTGATCTCCTCGCAGGTCCTTTCCCAGCTGAAGTAGACGGCCGAAGCAGACGTAGGAGACACCTGTGCAGCCCGTCCGCCCACTCGCCACCGCGCTCGCCGAGCGCACCGTCCTGCTGGACGGGGGCCTGTCCAACCAACTGAGCGCGCAGGGGTGCGATCTGTCCGACGCGCTCTGGTCGGCCCGGTTGCTCGCCGACGATCCGCGGCAGATCGAGGCGGCCCACCGGGCCTACCTCCGGGCGGGTGCACAGGTGCTGATCACGGCGAGTTATCAGGCGACGTTCGAAGGTTTCGAGCGACGCGGAATCACCGGCGGCCAAGCAGCGGCCCTGATCGCCAGCAGCGTCGACCTGGCCCGCGCGGCCGGCGGGTCGGTGGAGCGGGAGGTCTGGATCGCGGCCTCCGTCGGGCCGTACGGCGCGATGCTCGCGGACGGCAGCGAGTACCGCGGGCGGTACGGGCTCTCGGTACGTGAGCTGGAGCTCTTCCACCGGCCGCGTATCGAGGCGCTGGCGGCGGCGGGGCCCGATGTGCTGGCCTTGGAGACCGTCCCCGACACCGACGAGGCGGAGGCGCTGCTGGGTGCGGTCGAGGGGTGCGGGGTCCCGGTTTGGCTGTCGTACAGCATCACGGGAGACCGGACCAGGGCCGGGCAGCCGCTGGCTGATGCCTTCGCGCTCGCCGCAGGCCATGACCAGGTGATCGCCGTAGGGGTGAACTGCTGCGAGCCCCTGGACACGGAGCGGGCGGTGGAGCTCGCCGCAGCCACCGGCAAGCCGGTGGTGGTCTATCCCAACAGCGGCGAGCAGTGGGACGCCCGAGGCCGCAGCTGGCGCGGCGGGTCCACCTACGAGGCAGAACGGGTGCGGCAGTGGGAGGCGGCCGGCGCCCGGCTGGTGGGCGGCTGCTGCCGGGTCGGCCCCGCGGAGATCGCCGAGCTCGCGGAGCTGTTGGCGGCGGGGTGACGGGGCTGCCCGGCACGGCGCATCCACCGCCCCGGGAAGAGATGAAAACCTCTGGTCGGGACGGGGTAAGCGGACGATACTCGTACGGGTGTTCCTGACGATCAGTACCACCGGCACCCCCGACCGTCCCGCCACCGACCTCGGCTTCTTGCTGCACAAGCATCCCGACAAGGCGCAGACGTTCTCCACCTCCCACGGCACGGCCCATGTGCTCTATCCCGAGGCCACCCCTGAGCGCTGCACGGCGGCGCTGCTGCTGGAGGTGGACCCGGTGGCGCTGGTGCGACGAGGCAAGGGGAAAGGTCGTGGTGGCGCTCCCGATTCGGCGCTGGCTCAGTACGTCAACGACCGCCCGTACGCCGCCTCCTCATTGCTGTCCGTCGCCATGACCACCGTTTTCAAGAGCGCCCTGCGCGGGGTCTGCAAGGCCCTGCCCGAGCGGGCGGCGGCTCCGATGCCGTTGCGGATCGAGGTGCCCGCACTGTCCGCGCGCGGGGGACCGGAGCTGGTGCACAAACTGTTCGGCCCGCTCGGTTGGCAGCGGGTGAAGTCCGAACCGGTCGCACTGGACGAAAAGTTCCCGGAGTGGGGCGAGTCGCGTTACGTGAAGCTGCTGCTCGAGGGTGAACTGCGGCTCGCCGACGCGCTCCGGCAGCTCTACGTCCTGCTGCCGGTGCTCGACGACGCCAAGCACTACTGGGTCGCGCCCGACGAGGTCGACAAACTCCTGCGCGCGGGAGAGGGCTGGCTGGCCGACCACCCCGAGCAGCAGCTGATCACCAGCCGTTACCTGTCGCGCCGCTGGGGACTGACCCGCCAGGCGATGGAGGCACTGGAACTGGTCAGGCTCGCCGAGGCCGACGACACCGAGATCGAGGAGATCGACAACGCGGTCGCGGCGACGACGGCGGAGTCGGAAGCGGAGCCGGAAGCCGACGAGGACAAGCCGGCCTCGCTGGCGGTGCAGCGTCGCGAGGCGATTCTGGAGGCGCTGCGTACCAGCGGCGCGAGCCGGGTGCTCGACCTGGGGTGCGGGCAGGGCCAGCTGGTGCGCGAGCTGTTGAAGGACGTGCGCTTCACCGAGATCGTCGGCGTGGACGTGTCCATGCGCGCGCTCGCGGTGGCAGCACGCAGACTGCGCCTCGAGCAGATGGGCGAGCGCCAGTCCGGGCGGGTGAAGCTGATGCAGGGCTCTCTCGCGTACACCGACAAACGGCTGAAGCGCTATGACGCCGCGGTGCTCAGCGAGGTCGTGGAGCATGTCGACCCGGAGCGGCTGCCCGCCCTGGAGTACGCGGTGTTCGGCGCGGCCCGGCCGCAGACCGTCCTGGTGACCACCCCCAATGTCGAGTACAACGTCCGCTGGGAAAGCCTTCCGGCCGGGCAGAAGCGCCACGGTGACCACCGTTTCGAGTGGACCCGTGACGAGTTCCGCGGCTGGGCGCAGAAGGTCGCGCAGCGACACGGTTACGAAACGGAGTTCGTCCCGGTGGGGCCGGACGACCCGGAGGTCGGCCCGCCGACCCAGCTGGCCGTGTTCCGCAGGGCCCCCAAGGACACGACCCCCAAGGACGCGACCGCCAAGGACACGACCATGAAGGAGGCGAAGGCGGCATGAACAGCACACCGATGACACCGGACACGACCGGCACCCCCGGCGAATGCACCACACCCGGCGCGCGCACTCTGCCGGTGACCGACCTCTCCCTGGTGGTCCTCGTCGGCGCCACCGGATCCGGAAAATCCACCTTCGCGCACCGCCACTTCAAGCCCACCGAGATCATGTCATCGGACTTCTGCCGCGGCCTGGTCGCCGACGACGAGAACGACCAGAGCGCCAGCGGCGACGCCTTCGACGTCCTCCACTACATAGCCGGGAAACGGCTGGCCGCCGGGCGGCTGACCGTGATCGACGCGACCAACGTGCAGACGGAGAGCCGTAAGCAGCTGGTCCGACTGGCCCGCGAATACGACGTGCTGCCCATCGCGATCGTGCTGGACCTGCCCGAGCAGGTCTGCGCCGAGCGCAACGCGGCGCGGCCCGACCGTGCCGGGATGCCCCGCCATGTCATCCAGCGCCACCGCCGCGAACTCCGGCGTTCGCTGCGCGGTCTGGAGCGCGAGGGCTTCCGGAAGGTGCACATACTGCGCAGCGCGGCGGAGGCCGAAGCCGCCGAAGTGGTCCTGGAGAAGCGCTACAACGATCTCGCCCACCTCACCGGTCCGTTCGACATCATCGGTGACATCCACGGCTGCCGCTCCGAGCTCGACACCCTGCTCACCGAACTCGGCTACGTGGAGGGCGCCCACCCCGAGGGACGCACCGCCGTCTTCGTCGGCGACCTCGTCGACCGCGGCCCCGACAGTCCCGGGGTGCTGCGCCGGGTCATGTCGATGGTGGCCGAGGGCAACGCGCTCTGCGTGTCCGGGAACCACGAGAACAAACTCGGCCGTTACCTCAGGGGACGCAAGGTCCAGCACAGCCACGGCCTCGCCGAGACCGTCGAACAACTGGAGAAGGAGGACGACACCTTCCGCGAGCAGGTCCGGGAGTTCATCGACGGGCTCGTCAGCCACTACGTCCTGGATGGCGGCAAGCTGGTCGTCTGCCATGCCGGCCTGCCCGAGAAGTACCACGGCCGCACCTCGGGCCGCGTCCGCTCGCACGCGCTGTACGGGGACACGACCGGCGAGACCGACGAGTTCGGCCTGCCCGTGCGCTACCCGTGGGCCGAGGACTACCGCGGCAGCGCCGCCGTCGTCTACGGGCACACGCCGGTGCCCAGCACGAGCTGGATCAACAACACCATCTGCCTGGACACCGGCGCGGTCTTCGGCGGTCGGATGACGGCCCTGCGCTGGCCCGAGCGCGAGCTCGTCGACGTACCGGCCGAGCAGGTCTGGTACGAGCCGTCCAGGCCGCTGACCACCGAGGCGCCCGGTGGCCATGACGGCCGCCCGCTGGATCTCGCGGACGTGCAGGGCCGCCGGGCGGTGGAGACCCGGTACTCCGGCCGGATCGCGGTCCGCGAGGAGAACGCGGCGGCCGCGCTGGAGGTCATGAGCCGCTTCGCCGTCGACCCGCGGCTGCTCGCCTACCTCCCGCCGACCATGTCGCCCACCGCGACCTCGCACGCCGACGGTTACCTCGAGCATCCGGCTGAGGCCTTCGCCCAGTACCGGTCTCACGGGGTGGCGAAGGTCGTGTGCGAGGAAAAGCACATGGGCTCGCGGGCGGTTGCCCTGGTCTGCCGGGACGCCGATGCGGCGCGCGAACGGTTCGGTACGGACGGCGAGGTCACGGGGTCGCTGCACACCCGTACCGGGCGCCCGTTCTTCACGGAGCCCGTCAGCGGTTCCGCCGGGGGGCCCTCAGTCACCGAGGAGATCCTGGCCAGGCTGCGCACCGCCGTCACCGAAGCCGGACTCTGGGATGAGCTGGCCACCGACTGGGTGCTGCTCGACGCCGAGTTGATGCCCTGGTCGCTCAAGGCCACCGGTCTGCTGCGCAAGCAGTACGCCCCGGTCGGCGCTGCGTCGCGCGCCGTCTTCCCCGCCGTCACCGGGGCCCTCGAAGCGGCGGCCGCCCGTGGTGTCGAGGTGGACGGGCTGCTCGCGAGGCAGCGTGAACGGGCCGAGGACGCCATCGCGTTCACCGAGGCGTACCGCCGGTACTGCTGGACCACCGATGGCCTGAAGGGGGTGCGGATCGCGCCGTTCCAGTTCCTCGCGGTACAGGGCCGCTCGCTCGCGGCCGTACCGCACGACGAGCAGCTGTGCTGGCTCGACCGACTCGTCGAGCACGACCAGAGCGGTCTGCTGCAGACCACCCGGCGGCTGATCGTCGACACCGGCGACGAGGAGTCCGTGCGGTCGGGTACCGACTGGTGGCTGGAGATGACCGGACGCGGCGGCGAGGGCATGGTCGTCAAGCCGCTGCAGGCTCTGGCCCGGGACGGAAAGGGCCGACTGGTCCAGCCCGGCATCAAGGTGCGCGGCCGGGAGTATCTGCGGATCATCTACGGCCCCGAGTACACCCGGCCCGACAACCTGGCCCGGCTGCGCGGGCGTTTCCTCGGCCACAAGCGTTCGCTCGCCCTGCGCGAGTACGCGCTCGGCCTGGAGGCGCTGGACCGGCTGGCGGACGGCGAACCGCTGTGGCGGGTCCATGAGGCCGTCTTCGCGGTGCTGGCCCTGGAGTCGGAACCGGTCGACCCGCGGCTCTGAACGGAGCGTTCGGGGGGTGAGCGCAGCGGCCGGGGGACAGGATGGAGGCATGGGATTCCATGTCGACTCCGAGACCGGGCCGCTGCGCCGCGTCATTCTCCACCGGCCCGATCTCGAGCTGAAGCGGCTCACCCCGAGCAACAAGGACGCGCTGCTCTTCGACGATGTGCTCTGGGTGCGGCGCGCCCGCCAGGAGCACGACGGTTTCGCGGACGTGCTCCGGGACCAGGGGGTACAGGTGCACCTCTTCGGTGACCTGCTGCGCGAGACGCTCGAGGTCCCCGAGGCCCGCACCCTGGTGCTGGACCGGGTATTCGACGAGAAGGAGTACGGGCCGCTCGCCACCCACCATCTGCGCACCGCCTTCGACGACCTGTCGGTCGCCGAACTCGTCGAGGCACTGGTCGGTGGGATGACCAAGCGCGAGTTCCTGGAGCGGTACCACGAGCCGACCTCGGTGCGCTTCCATGTGATGGATCTGGACGACTTTCTGCTCCGGCCGTTGCCCAACCACATCTTCACCCGGGACACCTCCGCCTGGATCTACGACGGTGTCTCCATCAACGCGATGCGCTGGCCGGCCCGGCAGCGCGAGACCGTCCACTTCGAGGCGATCTACCGCCACCACCCGCTCTTCACCGGCTCGGGCGCCTTCCATCACTGGTCACAGGGGCAGGTCGACTATCCGTCGACCATCGAGGGCGGCGACGTCCTGGTCATCGGCAACGGCGCGGTGCTGATCGGTATGAGCGAGCGCACCACCCCGCAGGCGGTGGAGATGCTGGCCAGGGGACTCTTCGCGGCCGGCTCCGCGCACACCATCGTGGCTCTCGACATGCCGAAGCGCCGGGCGTTCATGCATCTCGACACGGTGATGACCATGGTCGACGCGGACACCTTCACCCAGTACGCCGGGCTCGGCATGCTCCGGTCGTACACGATCGAGCCGGGCGACGGCGAGAGCGAACTGACGGTCACCGACCATGCTCCCGAAGAGATGCACCGCGCCATCGCGGCAGCCCTGGGTATGAAGGACATCCGGGTACTGACCGCGACGCAGGACGTGCACTCCGCGGAGCGCGAGCAGTGGGACGACGGCTGCAACGTGCTGGCGGTCGAGCCGGGGGTGGTCGTCGCCTACGAGCGCAATGTCACCACCAACACGCATCTGCGCAAGGAGGGGATCGAGGTCATAGAGATCCCCGGCAGCGAGCTGGGCCGGGGGAGGGGCGGGCCCCGCTGTATGAGCTGCCCCGTCGAACGGGGTGCCGCGTAGGGGAGGCGCGGGGCGGGCAGGGCGGCGGGGAGGGGCAGCGTGGAGGTGATGTCGTATAGTGATGCACTCGATCGCATACACTTCCGTTATGCGTGCGTTCGCGACCCAGGAGCAGTCATCATGGCGATAGACCTCGCAGGCCGCCACTTCCTCAAGGAGCTGGACTTCACCGCGGAGGAGTTCGGCAGTCTGGTCGAGCTGGCCGCCGAACTCAAAGCAGCCAAGAAGTCCGGCACCGAAGTGCAGCGGCTGCGCGGCAGGAACGTCGCCCTGATCTTCGAGAAGACCTCCACCCGCACCCGCTGTGCCTTCGAGGTGGCAGCCGCCGACCAGGGTGCGTCGACGACGTATCTGGACCCTTCCGGCTCCCAGATCGGGCACAAGGAGTCCTTCAAGGACACCGCTCGGGTGCTGGGCCGGATGTTCGACGCCATCGAGTATCGCGGCGACAGCCAGCCCGACGTCGAGGTGCTCGCCGCGTATGCCGGGGTGCCCGTCTACAACGGCCTGACCGACGACTGGCATCCCACCCAGATGCTGGCCGACGTACTGACCATGACCGAGCACAGCGACAAGCCGCTGGAACAGACCTCGTTCGCCTACCTCGGTGACGCCCGCTTCAACATGGGCAATTCGTACCTGATCACCGGCGCGCTGCTGGGCCTGGACGTACGGATCGTCGCGCCTGAGGCGTACTGGCCCGCCGAGGACGTGATCGCCCGGGCCAACAAGCTCGCCGCGGTCAGTGGTGCGACCGTCACCCTCACCGCGGACACCGCGGCCGGCGTCCGCGGCTGCGACTTCGTCATCACCGATGTATGGGTCTCCATGGGAGAGCCCAAGGAGATCTGGGCGGAACGTATCGCCGACCTCGCGCCGTATGCGGTGACGATGGATGTGCTCAGGGCCACTGGCAACCCGAACGTGAAGTTCCTGCACTGTCTGCCCGCCTTCCACGACCTGGGCACCGCGGTCGGGCGGGAGATCCACGAGCAGTACGGGCTGAGCGAGCTGGAGGTCACCGACGAGGTGTTCGAGTCGGAGCACTCGATCGTCTTCGACCAGGCCGAGAACCGGATGCACACCATCAAGGCGATCATGGTCGCCACGCTGGCGGGCAAAGCATAGAAATTCCGCCAATTGGGTGAATATGGGTCGCGGCGGTTAGTGTGTCGCCGATCGGTGGGGTTCGGGCTCGCACGCTCGAACCCCCCTTCGCTGCGTTCGCATCCGGCCGGGCCACCGCCCCGGCCGGCCCCGCAGCGAGCTGTACGCCCAGAGAGAGAACCACCTGATGAGTCCGCTGCGTCCGTCCGGGCTGCGCATCAAGCCCCCGGAAACCCTGATCGCCGAATCCGGCGCGGACCTGGAGGGGCACGGTCTGCGGCGCACCATGGGGCTCTTCCAGCTGGTGTGCTTCGGTGTCGGCGCCATCGTCGGGACCGGCATCTTCGTCGGTCTCTCCGACACCGTCGCCGAGGCCGGTCCCGCTGTCATCGTCTCGTTCGTGCTGGCGGCCATCACCTGCGTCTTCACCGCCTTCTCCTTCGCCGAGCTGGGCGGCGCCATCCCGGTGTCCGGCAGTTCCTACTCCTTCGCCTACGCCACGCTCGGTGAGCGCGCCGCTTTTCTGGTCGGCTGGTGCCTGTTGCTGGAGTACGGCGTCTCGGTCAGCGCCGTCGCCGTCGGCTGGAGCCAGTACCTGAACGAGCTGCTGAACAGCATCATCAGCGTGCAGTTGCCCGCCGTACTCTCCAGCGGACCCGGTGACGGGGGCGTGATCAATCTCCCCGCTGTCATCGTGATCGCGCTGGCCGCCGTGCTCCTGGTTCGCGGGGTCCGGGAAAGCGCACGGGCCACCACGGCGATGGCGGTGCTCAAGATCGGGGTCCTGCTCTTCTTCTGCGCCATCGCCTTCACCGCGTTCCGGGCCGGTCACCTCGTTCCGTTCGCGACGGCCGGCGTCGGCGGCATCACGTCAGGCGCGTCGGTCGCCTTCTTCTCCTACATCGGCTTCGACGCGATCACCACGGCAGGCGAAGAGGTCAAGAACCCCCGGCGCAACATCCCCGTCGCGATCATGGTCTGTATCGGGGTCGTGACGGTGCTCTACTGCGCGGTCGCGGTGGCAGCCATCGGTGCCTTCGGCGCGGATGCCGTCGGCGGCAAGCCCGCCGCGCTCTCCTTGATCGTCGACCAGGTCACCGATTCGACGATCGGTGGCGGCATCATCGCCTTCGGCGCGGTCGTGGCCATCGCCTCGGTGGTGCTGGCGGTGATGTACGGACAGACCCGCATCCTGATGTCGATGTCCCGCGACGGGCTGGTCCCCCGAGTCTTCGAGAAGGTCTCGACGCGGACCTCGACGCCCGTTGCCAACACCTGGATCGTGGCGTCCGTCTTCGCGGCGCCGGCCGCCTTCGCGTCGCTCGACGTGGTGGTGAATCTGACGACCATCGGCGCGCTGGCGACCATGGTCGCGGTGAACGTGGCCGTGATCGTGCTGCGTCGCAGCCACCCCGCGCTGCCGCGCTCCTTCCGGGTGCCGCTCTTCCCGTTGAGCCCGATCGCCGGTGTGGGCTTCTGCGTGTACCTGATGTACGGGACGGGCCGGCAGGCCTGGGCTCAGTTCGCGGCGTTCCTCGTCGTCGGCCTGGTCGTCTACGCCGGGTACGGCCGCCGCAACTCGCGGCTCAGCGGGACGGAGCCGGCGGCAGTGTGAACCAGATCGCCTTGCCGTGTTCGGTGGGCCGGTGGCCGTAGTCCGAGCTGAGCGTACGGATGAGCAGCAGGCCGCGGCCGTGCTCCTGCCAGGGGTCGGGCACCCCGGAGGGCGGCGGGCGGACGAGATCGCCCGGTGGCACCGGATCGCGGTCGTGCACTTCGACCTGGCAGCCCGCGGGCAGCAACTCGATGACCAGCTCGATGGGCCCGTCGCCGACGGTGTGCTCCACGGCGTTGCCCACCAGCTCGGCGGTGAGCAGCTCGGCCGTGTCACGGTCTGCCGAGGCCGCTTCGCCCTCGATGTCGGCAAGTACCGTCCGGATCAGCGCACGCGCGATGGGTACGGCAGCCGCGCTGTGCGGCAGCGCCAGACGCCAGGCGGCGGGGTGATGGAGGTCGGGCACAGCGGAGTTCCGATCGGTCTCGTTCGGTGTCCTTCGGGTCGTACAAGGCGCATGGGTCGTATGAGGCACAGGGGTCATACGGCGTTCGGTGTCGAGGAATGTCCTGCTTTCAACCTTACGAACGGCTGACCCGTGCGAGAAGGGACGGCGACCAACAGGAAAAGGGATATGCGACACATCCGGCCGTGAATTTCGGCAGGAGCCGACCCGCTACTTCTTTATTGCGTACCCGTGACGGTAGTCACGGAGAAGTGATATTTTGGGTTCTCCGATCATAGGAGGCCGCATTTTCATGAGCCCCTTTTCCGGTTCGTCCAGCCGCACGGAGCAGTGGCGCCACCTCCATCTGACCAGGCAGGACGGTGTGGCCACGGTTACCCTGGCGCGCGCCGAGAAACTCAACGCGCTCACCTTCGGAGGCTACGCGGATCTCCGTGACCTGCTCGCCGAGCTCTCCCGTGAGCGATCGGTGCGGGCGTTGGTCCTCGCCGGGGAGGGCCGCGGTTTCTGCTCGGGCGGCGATGTCGACGAGATCATCGGTGCCACGCTCGCCATGGACACCGCCCAGCTGCTGGACTTCAACCGGATGACCGGGCAGGTGGTGAGGGCGCTGCGTGAGTGCCCCTTCCCGGTGATCGCCGCCGTACACGGGGTAGCGGCGGGCGCCGGAGCGGTGCTGGCGCTGGCCGCCGACTTCCGGATCGCCGATCCGTCCGCCCGGTTCGCCTTCCTCTTCACCAAGGTCGGGCTGTCGGGAGGCGACATGGGAGCCGCCTATCTGCTGCCCCGGGTCGTCGGGCTCGGCCACGCCACCCGGCTGCTGATGCTGGGCGAGCCCGTCCGGGCCCCGGAGGCCGAGCGCATCGGTCTGATCAGCGAGCTGGTGGATGAGGGCCGGACCGATGAGCGGGCCGCCGCATTGGCCCGCCACCTCGCGGAAGGCCCCGCCCTCGCGTACGCACAGACCAAGGCGCTGCTCACCGCGGAGCTCGACATGCCGCTCGGCGCCGCCGTGGAGCTGGACGCCGCGACGCAGGCGCTGCTGATGAACGGTGCGGACTACGCGGAGTTTCACGCCTCCTTCACCGAGAAGCGGCCGGCGAAGTGGCAGGGCAGGTAGCCGTGCCACCGGCCCTACGGGTCGCGGTCGTCGGCGGCGGCCCGGGCGGTCTCTACGCGGCCGCGCTGCTCAAGCGTCTCGACCCGGCGCGCTCCGTCACCGTCTGGGAGCGTAATGGCCCGGACGACACCTTCGGTTTCGGCGTGGTTCTCTCGGACGAGACGCTCGGCGGCATCGAGCACGCCGATCCGGTCGTGCACCGGGCGCTGCAGGCCGAATTCGTGCGGTGGGACGACATCGACATCGTGCACCGCGGCACGGTGCTCACCTCGGGCGGCCATGGTTTCGCGGCGCTCGGCAGGCGCCGCCTGCTGGAGATCCTGCACGAGCGCTGCACCTCGCTGGGCGTGCGGCTGCGTTTCCGCGAGACGGCACCGCCCGCCGGGGAACTGGCGGTCACCCACGACCTGGTGATAGCCGCCGACGGGGTGCACAGCACCACCCGCGAGGCATACGCGGACGCCTTCGCACCCCGGATCGCCACCCACCGGTGTCGCTACATCTGGCTCTCCGCGCCCTTCGCCTTCGACGCCTTCCGTTTCGAGATCGCCGAGACCGAACACGGCGTGATGCAGTTGCACGGCTATCCCTACCGGGACGATGCCTCCACCGTCATCGTCGAGATGCGTGAGGAGGTCTGGCGGGCCGCCGGATTCGACCGCTGCGACGAGCGGGAGTCCACCGAGCGATGCGCCAAAATCTTCGCCGACGCGCTCGGCGGCCAGCCTCTCACCAGCAACAACTCGGCGTGGACCGCCTTCCGTACCGTCGTCAACGACCGCTGGTCGCACGGCAATACGGTGCTGCTCGGTGACGCCGCGCACACCGCCCATTTCTCCATCGGCTCAGGCACCAAGCTCGCCGTCGAGGACGCTCTGGCGCTGGCCGCGAACATCGAGGAGCAGCCCGACCTGCCGGCCGCCCTCGCCGCCTACGAGGCCGAGCGCCGGCCCGTGGTCGCCTCGACCCAACGGGCGGCCGGCGCCAGCCTGGAGTGGTTCGAGCAGCTGGAAACGTATCTCGACCAGCCGCCGCGCCAGTTCGCCTTCAACCTGCTCACCCGCAGCCGCCGTGTCACCCACGACAATCTCCGGCTGCGTGACGCCGCCTTCACCGACGCGGTGGAACGGGACTTCGGCTGCCTGCCGGACCGGCCCCCGATGTTCACCCCCTTCCGGCTGCGCGGCCTCGAACTGCGCAACCGCATCGTGGTCTCACCGATGGACATGTACTCGGCGGTCGACGGGGTCCCCGGCGACTTCCACCTCGTCCATCTGGGCGCCCGGGCGCTCGGCGGGGCCGCACTGGTGATGACCGAGATGGTCTGTGTCAGCGCGGAGGGCCGCATCACCCCGGGCTGTACCGGTCTCTACACCGCCGAACAGGTCACCGCCTGGCAGCGGATCACCGGATTCGTCCACCAGCAGTCACCCGGCGCGGCCATCGGTGTCCAGCTCGGCCACTCGGGCCGCAAGGGCTCCACCCGGCTCATGTGGGAGGGCATGGACCAGCCGCTCCCCGAGGGCGCCAAGTGGCCGCTTTCGGCGGCGTCCCCGCTCCCCTACCTCCCCGGCGTCAGCCAAGTGCCCGGCATGCTCGACCGGGCCGGACTCGATGAGGTCCGCGAACAGTTCGCCGCCTCAGCCCGGCATGCGCTGCGGTGCGATTTCGATCTCCTCGAACTGCACTGCGCACACGGTTATCTGCTCTCCGGCTTCCTCTCCCCGCTCACCAACCGGCGCACCGACGGCTACGGCGGGTCGCTCCGGGCCCGCCTGCGCTTCCCGCTGGAGGTCTTCGACACTCTCCGGGAGATCTGGCCCGCCGAACGGCCCATGACAGTCCGCATCTCGGCGACGGACTGGGCACCGGGCGGCAACACGGCCGACGAGGCAGTGGAGATCGCCCGCGCCTTCGCGGCGCACGGCGCGGACGCCATCGATGTGTCGACCGGTCAGGTCGTCGCGGACGAGAAGCCGGCCTTCGGCCGCTCCTACCAGACCCCGTACGCCGACCGTATCCGCAACGAGGTGAACGTCCCGGTGATCGCGGTCGGCGCGATCTCCTCCTGGGACGACGTCAACTCACTGCTGCTGGCGGGGCGTACCGATCTGTGCGCGCTGGCCCGCCCGCATCTCTACGATCCGCACTGGACGCTGCACGCGGCAGCGGAACAGGGCTATGCGGGCGATGCCGCACCCTGGCCGTTGCCATACCGGGCAGGCAGCCGCCCGCCGCAGACGGGCAGAACCGACGCGCCCAAGCCGCGGCTCAGCCTCGGCTGACGACGACGCGTTCGGCGATCGGGCGGAATCCGATGCGCCGGTAGACGCCGTTACTGGTGGGATTGGCGAGGTCGGTGAAGAGCAGCACCCCGGCGGCGCCCGCGTCCAGCGCCGCCCGGCTGACGTGCGCTGTCACGGCCGCTGCGTAGCCCCGTCCGCGCTGCTCCGGCGGGGTGTACACGGGGCCGACCCGCACCGAGCCGGCGGTCGGCCGGGTGAACCCGGCCAGGGAGACCGGACGGCCGTCGATCTCCCAGAGGACCAGTCCGCCGTACGACACCCGGTCGTCCACCGCCCCCGCCGGCGCCGGCTGCCCGGTCTCCCGGCCGAAGGCCGTGTACCACTCCGTCAGCAGTGCCCGATCGTCCGCGCCTGCGGTGCGGGGCGAACCCGGAGGCGCCGGTCGGGGCGGCACCAACTCGACCAGTCGGTAGAGACATTGTTCTCCCTCGGTCACCGCCGAAGGCCACCGGGCGGTCAGTGCTTCGCCGACCGAACGCTCGGCGTTGACGGCGGTCACGTCCAGCGTTTCGAGCGCCTCGGCAAGGGGCCCGAGCGCCTCGGCGGGGCTCACGCCTACCAGCAGCGGATGCGGCGGTGTCCATGCCACGGTCCCGTTCACGGTTCCGTCCCGCCCGCACCACCAGCCGAAGAGGGGGGCCGCATCGCCGTACACCTGCAGACCCCGCCGCTGCAGACCTTCGGTGACGGTCAGCGGCACGGTGTTCTCGGCGGGGTGAGCGGCGAGCGCGGGGCCCGCCGTGGCCAGGAAGGCGTCGAGATCATGGGTGAATGTCCAGGACATGCCTCAGCATGCCGGACCCGGTGGTGGCCCGGCACCTGAGTTGTCACGCCCGACGGGGCAAAGCTTGCCGGGAGCGGCGCTAGGACACCGGGTTCTCGAGCAGGGTGACCCGATTGCCGTCGGGGTCATGGACGGCGGCGAACCGCACGTTCACGCCGCCCGGCTGAATCGCGCCGGCGGCGATTCCGACAGCGGCAAGTTCCGACAGGGTGGTGTCCAGGTCGTCGACCACCAGGTTGAGCAGGGTCGATCCCGCGTGCTCGGGGGACACGAACACCTGGATCCATCCGCTCGGAGAAATATGCCAGTCGGCCAGCCCGGGCATCGGTCGCCTATCGGCAGGCCTTCCCAGCAGCCGCTCGTACCAGGCCACCGCCGTCCCGATGTCGCTCACCGGGGCCACCGCGAGAACATGTGTGAAGGACATGGGCTGGACCACCTTTCCCTGTGCGTCCGCCACCCGTACCAGTGCAGACCCGCGCAGCGCGGGATTCTCATCGCCGACCGCGGCATCACCCCTCGCGCAGCCTGAATCGCTGCAGTTTCCCGGTGGGCGTTCGCGGCAGCGCGTCCAGGAAGACCACCTCGCGCGGGCACTTGTACGGCGCCAGTTCGCCCCGCACGAATTCCTTCAGCGCCTCCGGGTGCCGCTCCGCTCCCTCCCGAAGCACCACATAGGCGGCCACCACCTGCCCCCGCCGGTCGTCCGCCCTGCCGATCACTGCGGCCTCCACCACATCCGGGTGCCGCAGCAGTGCGTCCTCGACCTCGGGGCCCGCGATGTTGTACCCGGCGGAGATGATCATGTCGTCCGCCCGGGCGACATAGCGGAAGTAGCCGTCCGGATCCCGGGTGTAGGTGTCGCCGGTCAGGTTCCAGCCGTCCTTGACGTAGTCGCTCTGCCGCTCATCAGCGAGGTAGCGGCACCCCACCGGGCCGCGCACAGCCAGCAGACCGGGTTCGCCGTCGGGTACCGGCCGGCCCGCAGTGTCCACCACCCGAGCCTGCCAGCCAGGGACCGGCAGCCCGGTCGTCCCGGGGCGGATCGCGTCGTCCGCCGCGGAGATGAAGATGTGCAGCAGTTCGGTGGCGCCGATGCCGTTGATGATGCGCAGGCCGGTCCGGTCGTACCAGTCCTGCCAGGTGGGCGCGGGCAGGTTCTCGCCGGCCGATACACAGCGCCGCAGGGCGGAGAGATCGTGGGCGCCGATCTCACCGAGCATCGTGCGGTACGCGGTCGGGGCGGTGAACAGCACCGTCACCCGGTGCTCGGCGAGCGCGGGCAACAACTGCCGGGGAACGGCCTGTTCGAGGAGCAGGGCCGACGCGCCGGCCCGCATCGGGAAGATGACCAGGCCACCGAGGCCGAAGGTGAACCCGAGCGGCGGGCTGCCCGCGAAGACATCGTCCGGCTGAGGCTTCAGGAGGTGCCGCGAGAAGGTGTCGGCGATCGCCAGCACATCCCGGTGGAAATGCATACAGCCCTTGGGGCGCCCGGTGGTACCCGAGGTGAAGGCGATCAGCGCCACATCATCGGCCGAGGTATCGACGGCCCGGTAGTCGTCGGGCCTGGCTGCGGCCAGCCGCAGCAGGTCCTCGGGCCCCTCGCCCCCGTACGTGGTGATCCGCAGGCCCGGCACGTCGGCCTTCGCCAGATCGTCCACCGATCTGATGTCGCACAGGGCGTGGCTGATCCGGGCGATCTCGCACATCGTGGCCAGCTCGTGCGAACGCTGCGCGGCCAGCACGGTCACCGCCACCGCGCCCGCCTTCATCACCGCGAGCCAGCAGGCCGCCAGATGCGGCGTGGTCGGCCCGCGCAACAGCACCCGGTTGCCCGGCACGACCCCGAGGTCGGAGGTGAGGACATGGGCGATCCGTCCGACCTCGGCGCGGAGTTCGCCGTATGTCCACACCTCGCCCGCGGCGGTACGGAAGACAGGGCGGTCCGCACCGAAGCGCTCGATGGTCCGGTCGAGGAGCTCGGCGCCACAGTTGAGCCGGTCCGGATACGTACCGTCCGCAGGAGCCCCGTCGGCAGCGGCCCCGTCCGGGCGCGCCCGTTCCGCAAGGTCGGGAGGGTCGAGGAGCAGCTTCGGCCACTGGTGAGCGGGTGGCAGCTGCTCGCGGGGAAAGGTGTCGACGTGCGCTGATGTTTTCAGCTCCATGACGGGATCGCCCCCTTGTCGCCTATGGAGCGTATCGTTTGCGTGACGACAGTCAACGGTTCACGATAGAGGGGATCGTCGATGCCCGCATTCGCGCTGGAAAAGGGCCGGCAGCGATGGTGCGAGGAGCTGCGGACGCTCGCCGCCGAGCAGTTGCACCCACTCGCCCGGAAGGGCGAGCCGGGACGGATCAACCGTCCCCTGGTGGCCGCCCTCGGTGCAGCCGGCCTGTTGGAGCGGCTCTTCGGAGCCGGTGCACTGGACCTCTGTCTGATGCGGGAATCGCTCGCCTACGGCTGCACCGAGGCGGAGACCGCCCTCGCTCTCCAGGGCCTGGGCAGCTACCCGTTGGTGCAGGCAGGCACCCCGGAGCAGCGGAAGCGGCTGCTCCCCGAGGTGATCGCGGGCCGCGCGGTGGCGGCCTTCGCGCTGAGCGAGCCGGACGCGGGATCCGACGCGGCGGCCCTCGCGCTCGCAGCCGAACCGGATGCCGCCGGGTGGCGGCTTTCCGGCGAGAAGTGCTGGATCTCCAATGCTCCCGAAGCCGACTTCTACACGGTCTTCGCACGCACCACCGAAGGCGCCGGGGCCCGCGGCATCAGCGCGTTCCTGGTCCCCGCCGACCGACCGGGGCTGACCGGCAGCGCGCTCGACATGCTCTCCCCGCACCCCATCGGAGCGCTGACCTTCGCCGGCGTTCCGGTCACCCGTGACGACCTGCTCGGTGGGCCCGACCGTGGCTTCCGGGTGGCCATGAACACCCTCAACCTGTTCCGCCCGAGCGTCGGCGCCTTCGCCGTGGGTATGGCCCAGTCGGCGCTGGACGCCACCCTCGCGCACACCGCGAGCCGTACGGCGTTCGGCGGTCCGTTGAAGGACCTGCAGGCCGTCGCCCACCAGGTCGCCGAGATGGCCACCCGGACCGAAGCGGCACGGCTGCTGGTGTATGCGGCAGCCTCGGCGTACGACGCGGGCGCCGACGGAATCGCGAAGCGCTCCGCGATGGCCAAGATGTTCGCCACCGAGACCGCACAGTACGTCGTCGACGCCGCCGTCCAACTGCACGGCGCCCGCGCGCTGCAACGCGGCCATCTGCTGGAACACCTGTACCGCGAGGTCCGTGCGCCCAGGATCTATGAGGGCGCCACCGAGGTCCAGCGCACCATCATCGCCAAGGAGCTGTACGGATGAGCCTCGACCGCATCAACCCGGCAGAGCTCTCGCCGCCCACCGGCTTCTCGCACGCCGTCGCCGCCACCGGGAGCAGGCTGGTCTTCCTGGCCGGGCAGACCGCGCTGGACGGCGACGGCAAGGTCGTCGGCACCACCCTGCCCGACCAGTTCGAGAGGGCACTGACCAATCTGCTCACCGCGCTGCGCGCGGCGGGCGGCGCCCCGGGCGACCTAGCGAGGGTCACCGTCTATGCGACCGATGTCACGGAGTACCGCGCTCACGCCGCCGAACTCGGCCGAATCTGGCGCGAACTGGCGGGACGTGACTATCCCGCCATGGCCGTGATCGGCGCCATGCGGCTCTGGGACGAGCAAACCATGGTGGAAATCGACGGGGTCGCCGTACTGTCCTGACATGCCCGAGATCGAGCTCACCGCAGGCACCGTCAGCTACCAGGACACCGGGGGATCCGGCCCCGTGGTGGTCCTGCTCCACGGACTCGTCCACGACGCCACCGTCTGGCGCGCGGTGATCGCGGACCTGCGGTCCGACCACCGGGTGCTCGCCCCGAACCTGCCGTACGGTTCGCACCGCACGCCCATGCGCCCCGACGTGCCGCTGACCCCGGACTCGGTGGCGGAGCTCATCGCCGAGTTCCTCGACCGTCTCGAACTGACCGGCGTGACCCTCGTCGAGAGCGACTGCGGCCGCGCGCAGTCCGTCGCCGCGCGCCATCCGGAACGCCTCGCCCGACTCGTCCTCATCTCCTGCGAGGCCTTCGACAACTACCCGCCGGGCGTCCCGGGCAAGCTCATCGGGGTGGCCTGCCGGGTGCCCGGCGGAATCACCTTCCTGGCTCGCACGCTCGCGCTCAAACCGCTCCGCCGACTCCCGGTGGGTGTCGGCGCGCTCACCAAGCGGCCGGTGCAGGATGAGATCGTGGACGGCTGGCTGCGTCCGCTGCTCACCGACCCGGCGATCCGGGCCGACTTCCGCCGCTACACGCTGGGCGTGCGCAAATCCGAGCTGCTCGAAGCAGCGGATGGACTAAGAAAGTTCGACAAGCCGGCCCTGGTGGTATGGGCGACCGAGGACCGCATGATGCCACGGGCGCACGGCCGCAGACTGGCCGAACTCCTGCCACAGGGCAGGCTGGTGGAGATCGATGACAGCCGCACACTGATCGCCGAGGACCAGCCGCAACAGCTCACCACCACACTGCGGGAGTTCATCGCTGACACGGCCTGAAGCAGCCCGCACCCGGACCCGTACCCGCACCGCACTCGCCCCGGAGGAACCACCCTTCCATGTCTGAATTCAGCGTCCACAGCGACCGGATACATCACACATGGGACCGTGCCACCACCCCTGTCGCCACCCTTGTTCCGGGCGCCGAAGGGGTCCTGGAATTGCAGGACGCGAGCGGTGGACAGCTCCGACCGGGTTCGTCCGCCGCCGAACTGACCAAGCTCGACTTCGGCCGCCTCAACCCGGTGACCGGCCCGCTGTATGTGGAGGGGGCGGAGCCCGGTGACGCACTCGTCGTCGACATCCTCGACATACGGGTGGAGGAGTGGGGCTGGACGGCCTGCCTGCCGGGGTTCGGGCTGCTCGCCGACGACTACCCCGACCCTTACCTGCGTATCTCCCGCATCGCCGGGGGTTATGCCGAACTACTGCCGGGGCTGAGCATTCCCGTCGTACCGATGGTCGGCACGATCGGCGTGGCCCCGCCCGAGCCGGGACCGCACTCGGTCATCCCACCCCGACGCTGGGGCGGCAATATGGACATCCGGCACATCGGCCCCGGCGCCCGGCTGATCCTGCCGGTCGGTGTACAGGGCGCGCTGCTGTCCGCCGGTGACGCACACGCGGCGATGGGCGACGGGGAGGTCTGCGGCACCGGTATCGAGACCGCGGCGACCGTGCGGCTCCGGGTGGACGTACGGAAGGGAGCGGCCCCGCGCACCCCCGTCATCGAGACCGACGCGATGACCGCCCGGGCCGGCGCGGCGCTGGCGACCACTGGTATCGGCCCCGACCTGATGGCGGCGGCGAAGGACGCCGTCCGCGCACTGATCGAGGAGATCACCGCCCGCACCGGGCTGACCCCGGAGGATGCGTATCTGCTGGCGAGCGTGGCCGCGGATCTCAAGATCTCCGAGGTGGTGGATGCCCCCAACTGGGTCGTCTCCGCGCATCTGGAGCGCGCCCTGCTCGACGCGGCCTGAGCCGGACCCACTCGCGCGACCGGTCGGGGCCATCGTTCCCGGATACCACCGCCGACTCCGCCGCCTGATCAGGTACACCAGCAACGCAGGAACCAACCAGCGCTCTGCTCACTGGACATGACGCGCCATCGGCTGGTCAGGCGAGGAGATCCAGCGCGTCGATGGACGTCCCGGCGCTGAGGTAGGCGGTCGTCCCCGAGCCGCTCACCACGTCGATCTTCAACACGTTGTACTGTCCGGTGTCCGTGAGCCACGCCGCGGCCGGAACGCTGTAGGTGAACGTGTGGTTGTTGCCCCGGTACGAACCGACGGTCAGTGAACGGGTGCTCGGCTGGCTGGGTGGCGAGGGGATGGCCGAGACCCAGTCGTTCACCGTGACGCGCGGCCGACCGTTCGCATAGGCCGTCGTCACGCCGATGCGCAGGGTGTGCGCGGCGGCGGCCTGGGCGGCGCTGAGCTTGAAGTAGACCAGCAGGCCGCTGTTGACGTCCTTCCAGATGTACGCCGGGAACGCCGAGGTCTCGCTGCCGCTGCCGATCACCACGTTGCCTTTCCAGGCGGCGGCCCGGGCATCGGACGGGTGCGCGTACGTCATCAGAGCCGCGTTCTTGAAGCCGCTCGGCGTGCCGTCCCAGTCGCCGATCCGCCAGATCGCCTTCCCGTTGCTCGGGTCGTTCGACGACGGCACGGTGATCGTGTTGAGGGTGGTCGTGCCGCCCGCCGCCACGGTCGCCGAGGTGGTGTGGACGGCGAGTTCGCCCTTGAAGACGGTCAGGGTGTACGTCCCCGGCAGGACGCCCCCGATCGAGAAGTAGCCGTCCGAGGACCCGGCCGAACCCCAATACTGCGCCGCCGAGTTGGCGAGCCCGACCGTGTAGGCATAGGCGGTGTCGCGGCCCGAGATGCCGACGCCCGCGACCCTGCCGCGACCGCCGGCGGCTACATAACCGGAGATGCCGAGCGAGTCCGCCCACGGCGTGGCGAGGTTCCCGTGGTACAGCGACGACGAGGGCGCGCCGCCGTCCGTGAAGGCGATGACGTACGGGCCCTGGAGCCCGAACCGCTGGGCCTCCGTCTGGTTCTCGCCGTAGTAGAGGATCTCGTACAGGCCGCCGCCGTCCGCGCTCTGGTGCCGAAGCAGGGAGCGGTAGAAGGGGCCGCCGGAGGCCTTCTCGTGGTTGCTGCGCACCATCCACAGGCCGACGTTGCCGGCGCTCCAGCCGATGTAGTCGTAGTCGGCGACGCGGTGCTTCGAGTAGTGCTTGGAACGGGTCTGGCCGTCCGACTTGGCGAACACGTCGGCGGATTCGATGGTGGTCGGCGCGTAGGTGTAGGAATCGGGCTCGTCGTTGAGGAACTTGCCCGCCTTGACGCGCACGATGTAACGGGTCGCGCTGACCGAGGTGTCGGCCTTGTTGGTCCACAGATAGACGTTGTTCTCGCCGCTGCGGGCCGCGTAGTAGTGCTTGAGCGTGCCGTGCGCGACGCTGACCAGGATCGTCGAACCGGACTGCTTGATCGTCACGGTCGAAGTCCCGAGCCCCGACTCGATGTGCGAGTTCTTGCCGCCGTAACCCTGGTACTCAGTGCCCCGGTAGAGGAGTGAGGTGAGGTCGCCATTGGTTTTGCTGACCTTGAGGATCAGGTTCGCGCCGGTGTTGATGACGTAGTTCGAGCCGTCGTCCGTGTAGCCGAAGCTCGCGGCGCTCGCCGTGGAGGCGGACGCACCGGCGAGGGCGACCGAGCCGGCCGCGGCCGCACTGCCGAGCACGAAGGTGCGGCGTCGGACCGGTCCGGGAGCGGATCCGGACATGGGGGTACCTCCTTGGGGAGGGTGTGGGGGTGCGAGTGCCTGGCAGACTGGCAGACTGAATCGTTTTTGGGAAAGGGCTTTCACCGAATTCGAAGGGTCTACTAGAAAGCGCTTGCTGGCAGCAGTACAGTCCAGCCGTTAGGTTTTCCGCCGTGCGGAGGAGCGTAATGAGACGTTTCATGATTCCTGTACTCGGGGCACTGACCGCAGCCACCGTGCTGTCGGTCGCGCCGGCGCGGGCGCAGTCCCACTACAGCGGGCGACATGCTCTGGGCCCGGAGAACTGCACGGCAACGGCCTGCCACTTCGACGTCCCACCCGGCACGTACGACGTGCGCGTGCTGCTCGGCGGGAATGCGGCGTCCCGTACGAGCATCAGTGGCGAGACACGCCGCTCGCTGCTGCCGGAGACGGCGACGGAGGCCGGTCGCTCGGTGGCCCGCAGCTTCACGGTGAACGTCCGCACCCCGGAGGGCGAGCCGACCGGCCCCGAGGGCACGCCGGGCCTCGACCTCACCCTCGGCGGCTCGGCCCCCGCGCTCGCCGACATCCGGGTGACGCCGGCCCGCCCGCATACCCGGCAGATCTTCCTGGTCGGTGACTCCACGGTCTGCGACCAGCCGGGCGCTCCGTACTCGGGGTGGGGCCAGCAACTGCCGCAGTACCTCCGCAGCGGACTGTCGGTCGCCAACTATGCGGACTCCGGCGAGAGTACGGTCAGCTACCTCGCCAACCCGGCGCTCTTCCCGACCGTCCAGCCGCTCGTCCGGCGGCACGACCTGGTGCTGATCCAGCTTGCTCACAACGACAAGACGACCGACGAGGTGACGTATCGCGCGAACCTGGAAAAGCTCGTCGCGGGCGTCCGCGCACAGGGCGGCGAACCCGTCCTGGTCACCCCCATCGTCCGCCGCTGGTTCAACGCGGACGGCACCCTGAACAACGACATCGCGCTGCTGGTGAACGGCCTGGGGGTGGACCAGCCGGCCGTCATCCGCTCCGTCGCCGCCGCCGAGCGCGTCCCCCTCATCGACCTCACGGCCCGGACGAAGACGCTCGTCGAGTCCCTCGGCGTCGAGGGATCCAAGGCGGTCTATCTCTACAACGAGGAGCGGGACAACACCCACACCTCGGTGCACGGCGCGACGGTGTACGCCGGCCTGGTCCGCGACGAACTCGTCGCCCGCCATCTGGTACCCGAGGGCCTGGTGAGGCAGGACTGAACTCCTGGGGCGTCCCGACCGGAACCGGGGCGCCCCAGGTGCTGGTCGCAGGGCGTGCTGCTGCCCGCCCTACGTGCACGTCACGTCCAGCCGGTGGTCAGCGCCTCATCGCCACCTCCCGCGCGTACGGCGCGACGGTGATCCGGTCGATCAGCGGCGCGTAGCGGGAGCGGAGCAGCACCCCGGGGAAGGTGTCCGAGGCGTAGGTGGTGCCGTCGAAGTTCGGCAGTTCCTCGGAACGGAAGGCGATCGTGTTCTGCCCCTTCTTGAGGCGCGCCGGGACGGTCAGTTCCCAGAAATTGTTCTGATGGAAGGTGTGCGGGAAGCTGACGCGTCGCAGGTCGCCGCCGTTGACGGTGATGTCGGCGTGGCGGGCGAGCGGGTCCGGGTTGTAGTGGGTGGCTTCGGACTGCTCGGGGTTGGAGTAGCGGATGCGCAGCGCGTACATGCCGGTCCGGTCGGCGGCGACGGTGAACGTCGCGGTGTTGCCGTTGCCCGGGTCACCGCCGATGCCGGTGATCGCCGTTCCGTCGGTGGCCAGGGAGAGCGGGGCGAGTGTGGCCGAGCCCGCGAGCTGGGCGTCCTGCGCCTCGTAGGTACGCGCCGGCAGTGCGCCCTCGGTGGGCGTGACCCTGAGGCGGTCGACGAGGGTGGCAGACGAACCTCCGGTCAGCGTCACCTTGTTGACGCCGCCCGAAAGCGAGACCGCCACGCTGTTCCTTCTCTTGGCCAGGCGCAGGACGTCATGGCCGTTGACGGACAGTCGGGCGCCCGTCCCACCGAGGGTGTCAACCGTGAGGGTGGCCTCGCGGTCGGCGGGGGAGTAGACCCAGAAAGTGGCGGTCTGGCCCTTGGCGAGCCGGGCCGCGCCCGAGCCGGTGGCCGGTGCGGCGTCGTGCTTCGGCAGTTGGTACACGGGCTGTGCCCCGCCGTCCAGCCAGGCCAGTTCTCCCTCGTACACCTGGGTGGCGGCCGAAGCCTCGGGGAGGGACAGGGTGAGGCGGTCGACTATGGCGTCGCCCCGGGTGGTTCGCTTGCCGTCGGCGCTCTGCGCGGCGAGTGTCAGGGTGTGCTTGCCCTTGGTGAGGTGGACCCTGGTGTCGGTGTGGTCCCAGACCGCCCACTTGTAGCCCAGCGGAAGGTAGAGCTGTTGCTCACCGTCCGCCTTGCCGTCCACGCGCAGGAACACATTGGTGGGGCCCTGGTCCTTCACCTTGTCGAAGGTGTTGAGGGAGTTGGCGAAGACGCTCAGGTCGTACGTGCCGTCCTGCGGTACGTCCACGGTGAAGCCGAGCGTGACGTCCGAGCCGGTGCGCAGGCCGCCCACGTCGTAGCCGCCGGAGGTGTAGAACTTCGACACGTCGCTCGTCGAGCCCTCCGGGCCGTTCTTGGAGTAACCGGAACCGGTGTGGGCGGCGTCCTCCGCCTCGTACGACGCCTGCCAGCGCACGGGCGGGGTCTGCGTGCCGGCCGCCTCACCGGCCGGGCTGAGGACGATCTCGTACGCCGATGACTCCTTCAGCTTCGGCAGCGCGCCGTCACCGAAGTCGACAACTACCTTGCCGTCGTCACCGACCTTCAGGTTCTGCTCCGACAGCAGCTTCGGGTCGGCGGAGTCGCCCACCTGCCCGGTCCACTCGATCTCCCTCACCCAGGCGTGCACGTCGTCCCCGAAGAGCTTCTTGGGGACGTTGTCGAAGGTGATGTGGCCCTTGCCGGTGGAGCCGCCGAAGATCAGCCGGGCCTGCCGCTTGTCCTTGTCGAGCGTGCCGACGCCCTGCATGGTGTAGTTCTCGCCCGGGAACGGCGGGGTCACGTTGACCGTGTGCCCGGTCATCGAGGCGTACGAGTGCAGCAGCCACCACTGGCCGTTCCCGCGGTTGGACTGCACCGCGGAGTCGGAGAGGTTGCCGTCGATGTTCCAGTAGGCGATGTCGGCGTCCACCTTGGACTCCTCGATCGCGGACACCCACTGGATCATCTGGCCGGGGACCGAGGTGTGGTAGTTGAAGGCGTACTCGTTGATGTTGATCGGGAGTTGGGTGCCGACCCTGTCGGTGCCCTTGAACAACTCCTTCTCCCACGCCCGGTACTTGGCGACACTGGTTCGCACCGCCTCCGGGTGGCTCAGCTCGTGCCAGGTGATGACGTCGGGGAGGGTGCCGGCGGCCAGGGCGTGCGTGAGGAAGCCCTTCACCTGGTCGTAGAGGACGCTGGTGTTGGGGCCGGCGATGCGCGCGCTGGGCATCTTTCCCTTGATGAGCTTGTAGGCGGCGTCCCAGGCGGCGAAGTAGTCGTCAGGGTCGTCGAGCCAGCTGACCTTGTCGTAGCTCCACTCGCCGGTACCGAACATGTTGCCCTCGGGCTCGTTGAACGGCACGAAGACGATGTTGTCCTGGTACTCCTTCGGCAGCTGGAGGACCTGGTCGACCTGCTTGGCGATCTTCTCGTCGTAGAGCTTGATCTTTTCGTCGGGGGTGTCGCCCGGCCACTCGTACGGGAAGCCGCGGTGGATGTCGGTCATGTAGATGTAGACGTCACCGTCGGTGGAGTCGGCCAGCGGCTTGACCACGTCCAGCGCGTCGGCCCCCGGGTGCTGCGGGCCGTCCTGCGCCTTGGTGGAGACCGTGCGCAGGCCCATGCCCTGGATGAGGTTGTTGGTGGGGACGTCCGGCCCGTACACGCCGTACAGGGTGCCGGAAGCGCCCCCGTGGAACGGGCCGGTGTCCGAGCCGAGGTCGACGGTGAGCTCGCCCTCGCGGACCACGGTGACGGCTGCCCGCACGGCGCGTCCGGCTGCCGTTCCCGCCACCGTGAAGGTCCCCGGCCGGGCGTACTTCTCGGACGGTACGGCGTCCCAGGTGATCGGCGTGTCGCGGTCGTAGCCGTCCGAGAAGGAGGAACGGACGGGGGCCGGGAGGGAGGGCGCGGTCCCGGTCGTCGTTCGGGCCTCGAAGGACGTCTTCGAGAGTTCCTGCACGGTCGGCACGGTCCCGGCCATACCGGCCACCTGCTCGGCGCTGAGCGCCGAGTGCCACACCGTGAAGTCGTCTATCGCGCCCTTGAGCAGCGGGTCGGGGTAGAGGGACTTGCCGATGTAACCGGCGGCTGTGGCCGAACCGTCCAGCAGGTCACGCGCCGTGATGGTGGTCGCCGCGGAGGAGACCGCCACGCCGTCGAGGTAGGTGGTGAGACGGTCGGCGGAGGTGTCGAGAGTGACGGTGACGGTCCGCCACTCATCCGCGGGAAGCATCGCGTAGCCGCGGACCTGCGTCTCCGCGCCCCCTCCGCCGGTGGTCACGGAGGTCTGCAGCAGCCCGCTGTTGTTGTACGGGGTGGCGAAGAGGTACTTGGTGGTGTTGGTGCCCAGATCGAAGATCCGCTGCCAGGGCGCCTTGTCGCCGCTCCACTTCACCCGGGCGGAGACCGTCAAGTCGGTTGCGTCGCCGACCACTTCGCGGGGCAGCCGGACATACGCGCCGGCGGAGGTGGGCACACCGCCGGGCAGGGCGAGCGCCTTGCCTCCGTCCGTGCCTGCGACGGTCTGGGCGGTCGAGCCGTTCATCAGGCTCGCCGTCAGGCCGTTGCCGGAGCTGTCGGTGATCTTTCCGGAGGCCAGGTCGTCCTGATCGAAGGTGTAGCGGGCGGTGGGCTGGGGCGGGTCGGTCGCTTGGGCAGGGGCGGCCGGCGCGGCCAGCAGGCCCGCGCCGAGGGCCAGCGCCACGGCGGCCGGGGCCCGGCGCCGGGCGGGACTGTCAGCGGATGGCATGGATTGCGTCCTCAATCTTGAGTGACGGGCTCGGGTCGGCCCCCTCAGCCGGCTGCTCGTCGCGTGCCGTTGGCCAGTGAGGAAAGCCTGAGGGGCCGCATGGTGAACCGGTTCGATTGCTGCGCGGGCAACGTCGTGTCGAGACGGCATTGAAGAAGTCCCGGGCTCGGCGGAGTGCGTCGACCGGGCTCACGATGGGAAGGATCACTTCGTCGAACCGGTTCGCAGGAAGCTAGCACCGCCGAAATCCCCGCAGCAATACCTGGGAAGCGAGGAGATGGGTGGGTCGCCAGGATGGCCGGCGCCATGACGAGAAGTGTTGGCCCAGGTGTTGACAGACATCCGCGTTGTTCCTACCTTCACTTCACGCGAACCGGTTCGATGACCGGCCGCCGCTCTTCTCCTCACCCCGCATCCACACGACCGGTGGCCTGCTTCCACCAAGGCAGCATCGAACCGGTTCGAGCAAGGAGTTCCCCGTGAACATCGGTGAGATCGCCCGGCGGGCCGGTGTCTCGCGGAGCACCGTGTCCTACGCGCTGAGCGGCAAGCGCCCCGTGTCGGACGACACCCGCCGGAAGATCCAGCAGGTCATCGACGAGCTGGGGTACCGGCCCAACGCGAGCGCGCGTGCCCTGGCGAACGGCCGGACCAGCACGATCGGCCTGGTGTTTCCGCCGGCCGGCAACCATTACACCGGGATGCAGCTGGACTTCATCGGCAGTGTGGTGGAGGCCGCCGCGGCGCACGATTACGACGTGCTGCTGTCACCGAGCGGCGTGGACAGCGACCGGTCCTTCCAGCGGCTGCTGGGGGAGCGGCGGGTCGACGGCGCGATCCTGATGGAGATCAGGCTGGAGGACGACCGGGTCGAACACCTGGCCGCGCTCGACTTCCCCGCCGTCACCATCGGCCGCACCGCCCGTCCGGAGGGCGACTGGTGGGTCAGCCTCGACCACACCGCGCTGGTGGAGGCGTGCGTCCACCACCTCGCGGACCTCGGCCACCGCACGGTCGCCTTCGTCAACAGGCCGGAGCAACTCCTGCGGGCCGGTTACGAGTCCGCGCACCGGGGACTGGACGGGTTCACCAAGGCCGCCGCCGAGCGCGGGCTGACCGTGCGGACGTACTGCTGCGAGGACGATGCCGCCTCCGGCCAGGCCTGCCTGGAAAAGATCCTGTGCGACGACTCGGCCACCACTGCCCTGGTCACGCTGAACGAGGCTGCCCTGGGGGGTCTCTATCGGGGGCTCGCGCAGGCGGGCCGACATGTGCCGCGCGACTTCTCCGTCACCGGAGTCGTAGCGAGCCGCTGGGCGGAGACGGTGACTCCGCAGCTCACCGCGGCGGAGGTACCGGCGGAGGAGATGGGCCGTCACGCCATCGACCTGCTCGTCGAGCGGCTCGACCATCCCGATGCCTCACCCCGGCACCACCTGCTCACGCCGCCGATCTCGTTGCGGGCCAGCACCGGACCCGCCACCGGCACATCGTCCGCCTGGACCTGACCGCCTCCCAGCCCCGCTGTCCCTCTTCCCCGGGTACACCCGACAGGCGATCGTCTCCTTCGCTCGGTGCGCCCGCCTCCATCCTGTCGTCCCTCCCATGGCACCCCCTGTCAAAAACGAAGGAACCACCATGCACTGCTCCTCCAGACGGCGTCTTGCCGCAGTGGCCCTGTCGGCCGTCGTCTCCCTCGTCGGCACCGCCTGTTCCTCATCCTCGGCCGGTACCGACGCCAAGGGCACCGGCAGCGGCACGTACACCATCTGGGACCCGTACCCGCAGTTCGCTGGGGGCTCGGCCTGGACGAAGCTGCTGGACCAGTGCGGCACCGAGGCCGGCGTGAAGATCAAGCGGACCGGCTTCGACACCAGCGACCTGGGCAACAAGACGTTGCTGGCGGCTCAGCAGGGCAACTCACCGGACGTCCTCATCGTCGACAACCCGGTGGTGTCGACCCTGGCTGAGGCGGGAGTGCTCACCACGACCGATGACAACAAGCTGGACACCTCGAAGATGGACCCGAACCTGCTTGCGGCCGGCCAGTCGGGCGGGAAGACGTACGGCACGCCGGTCGGGGCCAACACCCTCGCCCTCTACTACAACAAGAAGGTGCTGAAGGAGGCGGGGGTCGACATCGCCTCGGTCAAGGACTGGACGTCGCTGACGGCGGCCCTGGGCAAGGTCAAGAAGGCCGGCAAGAAGGGCATCACGTTCTCCGCGATCGGCACGGAGGAGGGCAGTTTCCAGTTCCTGCCGTGGTTCTGGGGCGCGGGTGCCAAGCTGACGGCACTCGACTCCACCCAGGCCGTGTCCGCCCTGTCGCTGTGGAAGGACTGGCTGAAGAAGGGCTACGCCCCCAACTCGGTGCTCAACAACACCCAGACGACCAGCTGGCAGGAGTTCGCGAGCGGCGACTACGCGTTCAGCGAGAACGGCACCTGGCAGCTCGCGAACGCCGGCAAGGCGGGCTTCGACTACGGCGTCCTTCCCATCCCCGGCGCCTCGGGAGGTCACGCTGCCGCCCCGACGGGCGGCGAGTTCGTCACCATCCCGGTCCAGGACGACACCGCCCGCTACGCCACTTCCCAGAAGCTGGCGACCTGCCTCACCAGCGACCAGAACCTGTACAACACCGACACCACCCTGTCCTACGTGGCTCCGACCGGCGAGGTCCAGGACAAGCAGGTGGCGGCGAACGGCCAGCTGAAGCCCTGGGTCGACGCGGTGAAGGCCGCCAAGGGACGCACCAGTAACAACCTGGGCACCAAGTACCCCAAGATCTCCGAGCAGCTGTGGAAGGCCGTCCAGTCCGCCCTCAGCGGATCCACGTCGCCCCAGGACGCGCTGGCCGCGGCTCAGTCCGCCGCCAAGTAGCCAGGAACCCTGGGACCACAGATGAACCACATGACACAGCTGCCGGACCGCCGGTCCGTTCGCGGCGGGGGCGGGGCGGCCCACGCCGGTCCGCCCCCGGCCCGCACCGGAAAGCGGCGCCGGCCCACCTCCCCGCAGTGGGCCGCCTGGGGATTCCTCACCCCGGTGACCCTCTATCTCGCCCTCTTCTACGCCTATCCCCTCTACCGCAATATCGACCTCAGCCTGCGCAATTACACCGTTCGTTCGTTCGTCCAGGGCAACGCGCCTTTCACGGGCCTGAAGAACTACCGGGCCGTTCTCGATGACCCGACCTTCTCCCCGGCCCTGCTCCACACCGTGGTCTTCACCGCCGTGTGCCTGGTCTTCCAGTACGCGATCGGCCTGGCGCTCGCGGTCTTCTTCAACCAGAACTTCCGGCTGTCGGCGACCCTGCGGGCCCTGTTCCTGGTGCCGTGGCTGCTGCCGCTGATCGTGTCGGCCTCCACGTGGTCGTGGATGCTCAACAGTGAATCGGGCATCGTCAACACCGCCCTGCACGCCATCGGCATCGGCCCGGTGAACTGGCTGACCTCGCCGTCCTGGTCGCTGACCTCGGTGATCATCGCGAACATCTGGATCGGCGTCCCGTTCAACCTGGTCGTGCTCCACAGCGGTCTGCAGTCCATCCCGGCGAGCCTGTACGAGGCGGCGGCCCTCGACGGGGCGAACGCCTGGCATCGCTTCCGGCGGATCACGTTCCCGCTGCTGCGCCCGGTATCCGCGATCACGCTGCTGCTGGGGCTGGTCTACACGCTGAAGGTCTTCGACATCATCTGGATCATGACCAAGGGCGGCCCGGCGGGTTCGTCCACCACCTTCGCCACCTGGTCCTACCAGCTCGGCTTCGGCAACCTGCTGCCCGCCTTCGGCCCGGGCGCGGTCGTCGGGAACCTGCTGGTCGTCGCCGCCCTGGTCTTCGGCCTTGTCTACCTCCGAGTCCAGCGAAAGCAGGCGCTGTCATGAACCGAAGCACCAGCCGTACGTGGTGGAAGACGGCCGCCGGTCTCCTGCTGACCGGGGCCATGCTCTTCCCGGTCTACTGGATGCTCAACGTGTCCTTCACCCGCGATCAGGACATGCGCAAGAGCCCGCCGGACCTGCTGCCGATCCACGGCACCCTGGCCGGCTACCGCAGTGTCCTCGACGAGCAGTTGCCCTTCCTCGGCACCAGCCTGGTCGTCGCCCTGGGCACGGTCGTCCTGACCGTGGTCCTGGCCGCGCCCGCCGGATATGCGCTGGCCAAGCTGCGCCCGCGCGGCGGCGGCCTGCTGAGCTTCGTGCTGCTGGCCGCACAGATGATCCCCGGCATCATCATGGCGATGGGCTTCTACGCCATCTACCTCAGCCTCGGCCTTCTCCACTCAGTGCCCGGCCTCATCGTCGCCGACTCCACGCTTGCCGTTCCCTTCGCGGTGCTCATCTTCACCGCGTTCATGTCCGGTATCCCGGGCGAACTGCTCCAGGCCGCGCAGATGGACGGTGCCGGGCCGTTGCTCACCTTCCGGTCGATCGTCCTGCCGATGAGCCGTAACGCCGTCGTCACGGTGTCCCTGTTCGCCTTCCTGTGGTCCTGGTCCGACTTCGTCTTCGCCAACACCCTCGTCAACGGCGGCGCACACGAGCCGATCACCCTCGGCATCTACCACTACATCGGCAACAACAACCAGGAGTGGAACGCCATCATGGCCACCGCTGTCGTGGCCTCGCTGCCGACCGCGGTCATCCTCGTTCTCGCCCAGCGTTACGTCGCCGCCGGTGTCGCAGCGGGCGCCGTCAAGGACTGAGTGCTTCCACCCCGTCACGACTGAGCCGACTGCCGGTCAGCCGGCCGATGTCCCCTGCTCGAGAAACGAGTCACCCTTCATGACCGCCGCCCGATCCGGACCAGCCTTCTCCGTTCACGACATCCCTTTCAGCACGCACGGATCCTGGTTCGGCATCTCGCCCGTGGTGGCGGAGAAGACGTACGCCGATGACCTCCACCTCGTCTCGCACCAGAACGGCATGCACGCCGTGCTGCGCCTGGTCCCCCTGGACACGGCGACGGGCGACCGCGCCGAGACCCGCGTCGAGGCCACACCGGGCCTGCTCAGCTGGATCAGCGAGGGCGGGCAGGTCGATCTCGCCTACGAGTCGGCGGACACCGTACGTCTGCGGGGGAGCGGCCTGGGTATGAGCGTCTCCGCCGCCGCGCAGGCGCTGACCCCGTTCAGCGGAACGTACTTCTTCCACGACCCGGCAACGGACGCGCATGTCTTCACGTCGTACGAGACCGGACGCCGTTACCGGGTCACCGTCGTGTCCGGCACCGTCGCCGACACGGCCGGAGCCCAGGCCCTGGGCAGCACTGACCGCGGCCTCGTGGTGACCGGAGAGGCGGGCGGCGCCTGGGAGATCGCGATCGAGGAACTCGACACCGCGCGCCCCCCGTACACGGCCTCGGCGGCCTTCGACGCGATCGTAGAGGCCGTACAGAGCTCCTTCGCGGACTTCGTGGACAGGGTCGCCCCCTGGCGCTCGTCCGCCACGCCGGCCGCGGAACTCGCCGCCTACGTCGTCTGGTCGGCCACCGTCCGCCCGGCCGGCCTGGTCACTCGGCCTGCCGTACTGATGTCCAAGCACTGGATGGACAAGGTCTGGAGCTGGGACCACTGCTTCAACGCCCTTGCCCTGGCGTCCGGATGCCCCGAACTGGCCTGGGACCAGTTCGCCCTGCCCTTCGACCACCAGGACGACAGCGGTGCCCTGCCGGACTCCGTCACCCACTCCGAGGTCCTCTACAACTTCGTCAAACCACCGATCCACGGCTGGGCCTTCGGCCACCTGCGCCGCCGGCTGCGGACGCCGCTCAGCCGCGCGGAACTGACCGAGGCGTACGAGCGGTTGGAGCGATGGACGGACTTCTGGCTCACCGCACGCCGCGCTCCCGGGGCCGCCCTCGCCCATTACCAGCACGGCAACGACAGCGGGTGGGACAACGCCACCACCTTCGACCCCGAGCGGGTGGTCGTCACCGCCGATCTGACTGCCTTCCTCGTCCTCCAGATGCATGAACTCGCCGACCTGGCACGGCAGTTGTTGAAAGCCGACGAGGTGCGCCGATGGACGCGAGCAGCCGAGGAGCTTCAGGCCACGCTGCTTGGACAGCTCTGGACCGGCGACAGGTTCGTCGCCCGGTCAGTCGTCACCGGGGACACCTGGAGCAGCTCCAGCCTCCTCGATCTGGTGCCCATCGTGCTGGGCGAACATCTGCCCGCCGATGTCAGCAGCGCACTGGCCGACCACATCAAGGCGCACCTGACTCCGTACGGACTCGCCACCGAACTGGCCGCCTCACCGCACTACCTCGCCGACGGCTACTGGCGCGGCCCGATCTGGGCCCCCGCAACCATCCTCATCGAGGACGGTTTGCGCCGCGCAGGCCACCACCGGCTGGCGGACGACCTCAGCGCCCGTTTTCGTGCCCTGTGCGAGACGCACGGCTTCGCCGAGAACTTCGACGCCCTCACCGGAACGGGCCTGCGCGACCGCGCCTATACCTGGACCGCCAGCAGCTACCTCCTCCTCGCCGAAGCCCACGCACACCGAAACGGCCACTGACCAGCCGTATCCCACAGACCCGGGCCATCCTGGCGCCGGTCCGCCCCCTCCCCCCAGGAGCCGCACCATGAAATCCCTTGGGAAGCTTTCCGGACCCGCAACCCGAACCAGACGCCGAACAGTCTCATCCGTCGCAGTCCTCCTCGCCGCCCTGGCCACGACCCTGCTGCCCGCGACCTCGTCGCAGGCCGCGGACACCAGTGTCACTGTCAACTTCGCCACCGCCGGAGGCGCCCCCACCTACCACGCCTCCGGCATGATCTACGGGATGACGCCGGGCGGTTCGCTGCCGCAGGACCACTTCTTCAAGGACATCAAGTGGCACTTCATGCGGGCCGGCGGCGCCCAGCTGAACAGCGGCGGCTACGCCACCAGCCTCGCGGACTACCAGACCCGCTGGAACTCCACCCTCGCCCAGTACAAGCGCACCGCCGCCCTCGGCGGGACCTTCGTCCTGCTGCCGCACGACCTGTGGGGCGCCGACGGCACCACCAGCCAGGCCTTCCCCGGTGACAACGGCGACTGGACGCAGTTCGACAAGTTCCTCGACCAGCTCATAGGCGACGTCAAGGCCAACAACATGACGGTCGAGTGGGACCTGTGGAACGAGCCGGACGGCAAGGGCTTCTGGGCGCCGTCCGAGGCCCAGTACCTGCAGATGTGGTCCCGTTTCTACGCCCGGGTCCGGGCCGCGTTCCCGAACCAGCTGATCGTGGGGCCGAGCATCGCGGGCAAGCCGGACTCGTCCAACACCTGGTGGACCACGTACCTGAACTACGTGAAGGCCAATAATGTCGCCCCCGACATCTACAGCTGGCACGACGAACCCGGTGACCCGGTCACCGACGTCGGCCGCGCCAACTCCACCCTCGCCGCGGCGGGCCTGACCAACACCCGCGCGTACCAGATCAACGAGTACGCCACCCTGTCCATGCAGTCCCCGGGCGGCGGCGCCTGGTTCATCGGCCGCCTGGAGCGGGCCGGTGCCGACGGTCTGCGCGGCAACTGGGCCTCCGGCACCCACCTGCACGACGACGAGGCGAACCTGCTCACCAAGAACAGCGCCGGCCAGTACCTGCCGCTGGGCGAGTGGCTCATGTACCGCTACTACGGCTCGCAGACCGGCAACATCGTCAGCTTCAGCGCCGGCACGGGCACCGACGGACTCGCCACGAAGGACAACACCGCCAAAAACGCCAAGATCCTGCTCGGCAGCAGCGGCAACACCGGCAACGTCACCGTCAACCTCACCGGCCTCAACACCACTTCCGTGGTGCAGAACAGCCGGGTCCGCGCCGTCGTCCAGCGCATCCCCTACAACAACGGTGCAGCCGTGACCGGACCGACGACCATCTACGACACCACCCTGACGGTCGGCAACAACGCCGCCTCCCTCAGCGTCCCGTTCAGTAACGCAAAGGACGGCTACACCGTCACCCTCCTCCCGCCGTCCAACGCCACGATCTCGACGGTCGCTGTCAGCGAGAACAGCGGCCAGTGCCTGGACGACACCAACCTGAGCACCGCCAACAGCACCCAGTACCAGCAGTACTACTGCGAGGGCGGCTACCAGCAGACGCTTGACTTCAAGCCGGTCGCAGGCCGGACCAAAACCTATACCGTCGTCAACGAACTCAGTGGCAAGTGTCTCGACGTCGCCGGCGCCTCGACCGCCGAAGGCGCCGCCGTCCAGCAGTACACCTGCAACGGCCAGACCAACCAGATGTTCACCCTCAAGCCTGTCACCGCGCTGGGCAACAGCCAGGACTACCAACTGGTCGCCGTGCACAGCGGCAAGTGCGTCGACGTCAGCGACGTCTCCACCACGGCCGGCGCGAAGATCCACCAGTGGACCTGCGACCCCGGGAGCGCACTGGGCACCAAGAGGAACCAGATCTGGCGGCTGCAAGGCAAGGACTAACGGCCCACAGCTCCCGCGAGCCACCCATATGCCCGGCCGTCCGGCATCGCGCCGACGGCCGGGCGTGCTCGCCTGTCGTCCGCATCTGCGGGGGCGCTCGCGACCCGGGCGAAGCCGGTGGTTCGGACCTTGGATTGCCGAGTGACCTGCGAGGCTGCGGTGGGTCTCCCGCAAATTTGACCTCCAGCCCCCTGCTCCCAACGACAGGCCGGCAATGAACCCCACAGCCCGGGGTCCGCCGCTCGAATCGATGCTTTGAGCCCGGAGCGATACGGTGATTGTGGTCGGTGCCCACGAGGGATCGCCCTGTCTGACGATCAGGCGCCCATACGGGAGCCCGGCCCCAGCCGTTTGATTCTCAGGAGGAACTATGACCAATCCCGAGCATCCGAATGAGCAAGAGGGTCCTGCGGACGGTGGAGCGGCCGGTACGCCGGGCGTCCACGACGGTGGTGCCGACGGCGGCGCCGATGGCGGTGCGGAGGGTCCTGCGGACGGTGGAGCGGCCGGTACGCCCGGCGTCCACGACGGTGGGGCCGACGGCGGCGCTGACGGGGGTGCCGATGGTGGGGCCGACGGGGGTGCCGACGGCGGCGCTGATGGTGGCGCCGACGGGGGTGCCGGAGAGTCCGGCAGCCGCCTTTGAGCACCCCCGGGACCGAGCTTCGGGACGCCGGCGCCACAGCAGGCGCCGGGGTTCTGGAGACACGCCTGACCGGCCTGAGCCAGCAGGAATTCGCCCGTGACGTCTGGGCGCGGGCGCCGCTGCTCACACGCCGCGCCGGCGATTTCTCGGACCTGTTCTCGGCCGACGCCGTGGACGAACTGATCTCGCGTCGTGGACTGCGTACGCCCTTCCTCCGCGTTGCCAAGGACGGCTCCACACTTCCCGAGTCGTCATTCACCGCGCCCGCCGGTGTCGGCGCCACCATCTCCGACCAGCTCGACGACACCGCTCTGTGGCGCGGGTTCGCCGACGGCGCCACCCTCGTCCTGCAGGCTCTGCATCGCACGTGGGGGCCGGTCGGGGACCTCAGCGCCGGGCTGAGCACCGAGCTGGGACATCCGGTGCAGGCCAATGCCTACGTCACTCCGCCGCAGAACCGCGGATTCGACGCACACTACGATGTGCACGATGTCTTCGTCCTTCAGATCGAAGGCACCAAGCGATGGCTCGTCCACCCGCCCGTCCATCCCGACCCGCTGCGCGATCAGCCGTGGACCGATCACCGCTTCGCCGTCGCCGAGGCCGCGAAGGGCACGCCGTCCATCGACACCGTGCTCGAGCCCGGCGATGCCCTCTACCTGCCGCGGGGCTGGCTGCACACCGCCCGGGCGCAAGGCGAGGTCTCGATCCACCTGACGCTCGGAATCCACAGCTGGACCCGCTACGCGCTGGCCGAACAGCTCGCCCAGTCCGCACTCGCGCTGCTGCGCGATGATCCCCGGATGCGCAGCACCCTGCCCCTGGGCGTGGACGGACCGGCCGGCGAGATCGACCTCGTCCGTGAACGCCTCGTCGCCGCCGTCGCGGAGGCCGATTCCGCTCCGCTGTTCCACCGCACCCGGCGAGGCCAGGGACGCCCGGCGCCGTTGGGACCGCTGGCCCAGTTCAGGGCCGTGGACGGCCTCGGCCCTGAGTCGCCGGTGCGGCTCCGTGAGGCGCTGGAGGCGCGGTTGGAGGGCCCGCGCCTGACCACGCGCGTGGGCAGGCTCGACTTCCAGGAAAACGATCTGCCGTCGGTGTCCCGCCTGCTCGACGGTGCGGTCCGTACCGCCGGTGATCTGGGCGTCGAACTCGTCGAGAGAATGCTGCGCGCGGGCGTACTGGTGCCCGCCGAAAGGTGACCTCGCCGCGGTGACCGGGTCAGAACGCTTCCTGTGCGCCGATGCCGCCCGGATCCGCGGTGACTCAATGGTGGGCACAGCACCGCACGGCTTCGCCTGGGTCCTCATCGAGTACCGGGGCGGCTGGCCGGCCAACGGCTTCGAAGGCCTCGATCTCGAGCCTGAAACCAAAGCACTCGTGTTCTCCGCCGCCCGGGCGGCGCGGGCCCGAGTGCTCCTGGTCAGGCGGCACGGACGCCGCAGGTCCGAGGGCCCCAGGCACTGGGCCGTACTGCGCTACGAGAATTCCGGCGCCCACCGCCAGCAATGGGGCACGTGGAGCGGTGACGAGGACTTGGCGGAGATCGCCGGAGCGCTCGGAGCCCCCGGGGAACTCGGCTGTCCGCCCGTCGTCCTCGTCTGCGCACACGGTCAGCACGACACCTGCTGCGCGGTGCGCGGACGGCCCGTGGGACGTACGCTGAGCGAGCGCTGGCCGGAGCTGGTGTGGGAATGCACGCATGTGGGCGGCGACAGGTTCGCCGCCAACGTCGTCGTCGCGCCCGACGGCGTCTACTACGGCGGTCTCGACGCCAGGTCGTCCGTCACAGCGGTGGAAGAGCATCTGGCGGACCGTATTCACGCGGAGCACCTGCGCGGATACACCAACCTCTTCCCGCCGCAGCAGGCCGCAGTCGCCGCCGTGCTCGGGCGCTTCGGCCCGGCCGGCCGGCATGACTACGTCGTCACAGAGACGTCCCGCGACGACGACCAGTGGCGGATCCGCATCACCGGCCGCCCGCCTCACCCGACGGCTTTCGAGGTGGAGGTACGGGCCCACCGCACACCGCCATGTCAGCTGACCTGCCGCGGACCGGCGACCGGTTCGGCCGTCGACTACGAGGTCACTTCGATCCGCGCCGGCTGAGCGGTCATGACCTTTATCGGGCGTTGCGCAGCCCGAGAACGTATGTCGCAGTGAGCGCGACGGCACGGTCCTCGTCATGTGACAGATCCGCGAGGGCACGCGACGTCATGCTCCCCGGGATATCCGCGAGCGCCTGCGTCAGCCGTCGACGTGCGGACGAGGCAGCGGCGTCATGGGCGAGACAGTCAATGAGCCCGGTGGCGATCCCGTCCGCCAACGCGGGATCACTCGCCAGCGCGCTCAGTGCGTCGGCTGCGTCGACGTCGTTCACCTCCTCGACGACCATGTCGATAAGGGTCGGGACCGCGGCAGCTCCTCCACGTGCCCCGAGTGCCAGAGCCGCACACCTGCGGACCACGACGTCGGGGTTCGTGAGGGCGTCCCGCAGCAGCGCGGTCGCCGTACCGTCCGGCATCTCGGCGATGGACTGGACGGCACGTCTCCGCACCTCGGCCACGGGTGAGCCGAGGCCCTCCGCCAGCAGCTCCGATCCGCCATCACCCGACTGCGCCAGAGCCCATCGAAGGGCTCCGGCGACGTTGGGGTCCGTCTCGCTCAGCACTGCCTCGACCAGTGCTTCCACTGGCACCGGAACCTCTCCGACCGAGGAAAGGGCCGCGTGCTGGCGCCTCCCGGCGCTCTGCGACCCCAACGCCTGGAAGAGCGCAACGATCCGGAGGACGTCCTCCCAGCCGGCGGGTTCCGCCGCACCGATCCGACCCAGTCGTGTGAGCAGTTCCGTCTCCGCTGCGATGCGTTCGCGGGTTTGGCCGATGAGGTCAGCGACGAGCTCCGAGGGCGCGAAGCCGGGATCATCGAGCGCGCGCCCGACGTCACGCAGCGACAGCCCCAATGACCGCAGGCTCTCGATATGGAAGATCCGCCTGATGTCCTCGCCGGAGTACTCTCGATAACCCGCCTCGGTACGACCCGTTGGCCGCACCAGGCCGAGCGAGTCGTAATGTCTGAGCATCCGGGCGCTGACCCCGGACTGCCGTGCCACCTCACCGATCAACACTGCCTGTCACCTCTCCCCGCCGGTTCTCTCGAGGGCTACGATGCGCTTCGCCTCCTCGATCGCGAACTCGAATCCGGCATCGGGGTTGTCCAACAGCCGTTCGGTGGCGATCGCGTGCTGACGTACCCGAGGGTCGAGATCCGTCATCGCGGCGCGCAGATACGGCATGACCACCTCACCGAGAGCGATCAGCGCACGGCTGAGGCTCAGCTGCGTGGCACGCTCGCCGCGCCCGAGTTGTGTCGCCAACGCCCCGGCCAAATCGGGCTCTTCGCCTTCGTGCACGAGTACGACTGCTGCTCGCCAGGCGCTCCGCGCCACCTCGTCGTCGGCATCGGTCAGAAGCGCCCGTGTGATGGCCGGCCATGCCTGCCGATCCCCGATCTTCGACAGTGTGTGCAGCGCCTGGCTCCGTGCCTGCGCACGCTCCGAGCGGAGTTCGTCGATGAGCTTGGGGACCGTTATTGATGCCGAGTGGCGGGTGAGTGCCCAGGTGAGCATTTCACGCACGTGAAACGTGGGTTCGATCGTGCACCGCTCGATGAGCTTGTCGACGAACTGCGGGCCCGGGGACGTGCCGGCCGCCAGCGCTGCCTGCAGCCGCACCGACGAGCTGCTGTGCTCCAGCCCCCGGAGAGCCCGGGTCGTGTTCGTGTCCGCTGTGGGCATGGTCATCGGGATCACCTCCTCGACACAGGGAAAGCCTTGTCACCGTGTCAAGGTCAAGCGGCCTCACGCCGCGAGACGTCGACGACGTAGCGGACCTCCGGGCGGGCGTACAGGAGGACCGACGCGCGGTAGCCCGCGGTCGGTCGGGCGGCGCGTCGCGCGTGCCCGGCGGGCGTAGGTACGGCAGCGGGTTCGGCGGCGGTCCGGACGTCGGCGCCGGAGGAATTCCACTGCCAAGCGGGCAGGTACCTCGCGGCGCGGTCCGAGGGGGGACGGGCGTTCTGTATGCATCGCAACGCGAAGGGCTCCCATCGCGTCGACCATGCCTGCCGGGGCGGTGCGGTGACGTCGTTCGAGCCTGGCGTGCCGCGTCCGACGAAGGGCGTCCCGCCCGAGGTGGCGCTCGGCTTCGTGCACAAAGGTGTTCAGGAGCAGCCTTTCCAGGCCGTGCCGACATGCGCAGAAACGGCAAGTCAGGCCAGGTGGGCCGTGCCCGCCCGGCCCACCTGCTCGGCAACCCCTCCGTGCCGCGGTCGACCGGGCGCTGCTGCGCGAGGTTCGGCGGGTGATAGCCTCGCCATGGGCCACGAACCTGATCGGCCTTGCCCAGCCCGGTGTCGCTGGTGGACATGGCGTCCCTGGTGCCAGGAGCGCGTCTGGCCTCAGCCCCTGCGGGCGAAATCCATGATCCAGTTCGTCACCCAACTGCGTTCGCCGTCCACGGAGAAGGCCTGCTCCCAGCGAGCGGTCGTGTCGGTGATGTGCGACCACAGGAACCGCACCCGCACCGCCGTGCCCGCGTACGCGTCGTCGCCGTAGAACTCACCGACACCGTTCTCCCCGAACTGCCCCCGTACCGGCGGATCCAGTCGGCCGAAGTTGTTGTTGGACCAGTTGAGCGACCACTCCTTGGTGTTCTGGTCGAACAGACGCAGCGTCAGTCCCTTGAAGTCCCGCTCCTGGCAATCTATCTCGTCGATGTTCGCCGCCCCGTCGAACAGGCTCCAGCAGCGGCTTTTCCCGCCGAACTGCTCCCACCCGCTGTCCGAAACCAGGGAGTCGCGCAGCCTGCGGTTGGCCACGTCCCACTCCCCGAGAAGGAAGTCGAAGTCGTTCATGCGCGTCCTCCCGTGGTTTCCTCGGCCGGCGAATCGGCGAGGTAGGCGTCCAGATCCGGCTGCTCCGGCACGAGCATGTGCCTGACCCAGGCGTCGCGCTCGTGGGTGAGCGGCGGCAGTTCCCACACACAGCCGATCCACGGCCGGGGCTGCACGATGAAATGCGCCGGGTCCAGGTCAGGGCAGCCCCGTACCGGCCGGCCCGCCGCTGCACCGCGGAAGTCCAGCACGTTGTCCCAGACCCAGCTGTACGCGTTCAGGTAGGCGCCGGTGTCGCCGCCCCGGTGCAACGCCACGAAACCGGCCGACGGGGTACCGTCCGGTGCCGGCAGCAGCTCGGGCAGGACGGCGTAGGCCGCCTTCTCGATCTCGGGGGCGATACCCGTCGGATCGGCGCTGACGTGGTAGCGCTTGAAGCGACGCCCGCCCACCTCGATCGGTGGCGGAGTCCTCAGAATCTTCTCTTCGAAACCCATGCCCGCACGCTAGGGCCGATCTACTGACACCTCCTGTCAGTGAAGAACGAGAGAATCTTCTCCATGCGCGCCAGTCGACTCGTCTCGATCCTGCTACTGCTCCAGACCCGAGGCCGGATGACCGCCTCCGAGCTCGCCGACGAACTGGAGGTCTCGGTGCGGACCGTCTACCGGGATATGGACGCACTGCACGCGGCTGGTGTCCCGTTGTACGGGGACGCCGGGCACCGGGGCGGCTACCAACTGCTCGAGGGCTACCGCACCCGCCTCACCGGCCTCAGCTCGGAGGAAGCCGGGGCGCTGTTCCTGTCCGGTATCCCCGGACCGGCGGCGGAGCTCGGTCTCGGGTCGGTGCTGGCCGCGGCGCAACTGCGGGTGCGCGCCGCGCTGCCGCCCGCGCTGCGGGAGCAGGCCGGCCGGATCCAGGCGCGGTTCCACCTCGACGCGCCCGGCTGGTATGCGGAGGCGGACCCGGTTCCGTTCCTGTCCGCGGTCGCCGATGCCGTGTGGAACGGCCGCGTGCTGCAGCTGCGCTACCGGCGCTGGCAGGAGCCCACGGATGTGGAGCGGCGGCTGGAACCGTACGGGCTGGTTCTCAAGGCGGGGCGCTGGTACGTGGTCGCGGCTCCTGGCCCGCGCGTATACCGGGTGGACCAGATCCTCGAACTGGGGGTCCAGGAGGAGGAGTTCACCGTTCCTGAGGATTTCGACCTGCTCGGGTACTGGCAGGGCTACCAAGCGGAGTTCCACGCCTGGTTGCACTCCGCGGACGCTGTCGTCCGGGTGTCGCCCGACGGCGCGGCCCGTTTGACGGGCGCGGCGGCACGGTCACTGGACGCCTCCGGCGAAGTGCAGCCTGACGGCTGGACCCGCGCGGTCCTCCCGATCGAGTCCCTGGACCACACCTGCCGTGAATTCCTGGCTCTGGGCGCGGAGATCGAGGTCATCGAACCGGCGGCGCTGCGCGAGCGGATGGCCGAAACGGCTCGCGCCATCGCTGCGCTCAACGCCGGCTGAGGGAGGGAGTGCCGGCAGGCTGTCGCCCCTCGTGAGCAGGACGACGAGCCATGGCGCCCTGACCGAGCGCCCGTCCGACCCGTTCGCCACGCCGGTGGAACCATGTGATGATCTCGGGAATCCGCGTCATGGCCTTGGGCCTGCCGGGGCCTGAAGGACGCTGGTCAGCCGTTCGCGAGGGCTTTCACTCGGTCGAGATTCCCATTGAACCGGTCATGGTCACCGACGGTCGCTCCCGTGGAGGTGTACTGCCACAGGGTCTGGTACGTCCAGCCCGCGGGCAGGACCCCGACGGACGAACCGTAGTGCGGCACCCACAGCGGATTGGTCTTGCCGAACCCGGAGTTGTTCCCTGTGCAGGTCTTCCACCATTTGGTGGAGGTGTACAGGACGACGTCCCGGCCGGTCTTCGCCTTGTAGGTCCTGGAAAAGTCCCTGACCCAGTTGACCATGCCCTGGTGGCTCAGTCCGTAACAGGCGGCGCCGTAAGGGTTGTACTCCAAGTCCAGAGCGCCGGGCAGGGTCTTGCCATCCTTGGACCAGCGGCCGCCGTGGGCGAGGAAGTACTTGGCCTGGGTGGCGCCTTTGGATGTGTTGGGGGTGGCGAAATGGTAGGCGCCACGGATGATACCGGCTTTGTATGACCCGTTGTACTGCTGAGTGAACGACGTGTTCTTATAACTGGTGGACTCCGTCGCCTTGATGTAGGCAAACCGCACGCCGGACTTCCGCAGCGTGGACCATGCGACGTTGCCCTGATGACTGCTGACGTCGACGCCCTGGGTGCCCCGGGTGGCGGTGAGTGCGACGCCACTCTTGCTCGTGCCTTCGTGCCGGAGGATCTGGGAGCCGGCGAAGTCATCGCCGGGTCGAGAGGGCTCGGGGACGCCGGTGGCGGCGCCCGCGGTGCTGGACCACGCCAGAGCGAGTGCGGGAATGCCCACGGCCAGAGCGACCAGGACGTGCGACAGGTGGCGAGGTGCGCGGGCGGGTACAGACATGAGAAGCCTCCAAGGATCGACCCCAGCCTGCATGGAGTCCTTGGGAAGCACTGAGAGACGCGCGGAGGGCGCGGCTCATGTCACCCGATACGGCGTACGGTGGACGGCGACCGATCGGTCGCGTGTCGCCCGCTTCTGGCTGGTGGCGTCGCGGTTCGGCCGTCAGGGCCTACCGCTGAGGGAACTGTCAGTCCTGGGACGAGAGCCCGGCTTCCGGCAGGATCGGTTCGAAAAGCTCGATGGGGTTGCCCGAGGGGTCTTCGAGCAGTGTCTGCCTGCCGCCCACGCCGGTCACGATGTTGTTGCGGAAGTGCGCACCACTCGCAGGCAATGTCTCGACGGTTGCCGTGAGGTCCGAGACCTCAATCGTGAATCGGTTCCACCCACCGGGATGCGGCAGTGTGCCATCTGGCATGGCCTGTCCGCCTCCGGGACCGTCCCCGGCGGCGCTGAGTACGAGACGAAGATCGCCTAGCGAGAGCATGGAAAAGGTCGGAGCGGGGTGCATCACCTCGCTGAAGCCAAGCTGCCGGCAGTAGAACGAGATTGCCTCGTCGACGTCGTTCACGATATAGCGGACGCTCACGGTCGCCATGGCTTTCCTTGCTCTCGGTTACAGCCCCAGAGACTCCGCCGCACCCCCGCCTCGCCCCGCATTTGTACAAGTCAGGAGAGGTGTGACGGAGTTATTTCTGCAGGTCTTCAGATATCCCGGAAGATCTCGATCTGCGCCCCGATCGAATTCAGCCGCTCGGCCAGTTCCTCGTACCCGCGGTTGATCACATACACGTTCCGCAGTACCGATGTGCCGTCGGCCGCCATCATGGCCAGCAGCACCACCACCGCGGGGCGCAGGGCGGGCGGGCACATCATTTCGGCGGCTCGCCAGCGGGTCGGGCCTTCGACCAGGACCCGGTGCGGGTCGAGGAGTTGCAGCCGGCCGCCCAAGCGGTTGAGGTCTGTCAGGTAGATGGCCCGGTTGTCGTAGACCCAGTCGTGGATGAGGGTCTGTCCCTGCGCGGCGGCGGCGATCGCCGCGAAGAACGGCACGTTGTCGATGTTCAGCCCGGGGAAGGGCATCGGGTGAATCTTGTCGATCGGCGCTTCCAGCTTGGAGGGGCGGACGGTGAGGTCCACCAGCCGGGTGCGGCCGTTGTCGGCCGGGTATTCGGCGCTCCGGTCGTGGTCGAGGCCCATCTCCTCGAGGACCGCGAGCTCGATCTCCAGGAACTCGACGGGCACCCGGCGGATCGTCAGCTCCGACTCCGTCACCACGGCGGCCGCCAGCAGACTCATCGCCTCGACCGGGTCCTCGGACGGCGAGTAGTCGACGTCGACATCGATGGACGGGGTGCCGTGCACCGTCAGTGTCGTGGTGCCGATGCCCTCGACTTTCACGCCCAGGGCCTCCAGGAAGAAACACAGGTCCTGGACCATGTAGTTGGAGGACGCGTTGCGGATGATCGTCACACCGTCATTGCGGGCGGCGGCGAGCAGTGCGTTCTCGGTGACGGTGTCGCCGCGCTCGGTCAGCACGATCGGACGGTCGGGTGCCGCGCCGCGGACCACCCGGGCGTGGTAGAGCCCCTCGGTCGCGCTGATCTCCAGGCCAAAGCGGCGCAGCGCGATCATGTGCGGCTCGATGGTGCGCGTACCGAGGTCGCATCCGCCCGCGTAGGGCAGCTTGAAGGTGTCCAGGCGGTGTAGCAGCGGGCCGAGGAACATGATGATGGAGCGGGTACGGCGGGCGGCCGTCGCGTCGATCGCTTCCATGTCCAGCGGGCCCGTCGGGACGATCTCCAGGTCCTTCCCGTCGTTGATCCAACGGGCGCGCACGCCGATGGAGTTGAGCACCTCGAGGAGCCGGTACACCTCCTCGATGCGCGCCACCCGGCGCAGCACGGTGCGCCCCTTGTTGAGCAGAGAGGCGCAGAGCAGAGCCACGCACGCGTTCTTGCTCGTCTTGACGTCGATCGATCCGGAGAGCCGGCGTCCGCCCACCACCCGCAGATGCATCGGCCCCGCGTATCCGAGCGAGACGATCTCACTGTCCAGCGCCTCGCCGATGCGGGCGATCATCTCAAGGCTGATGTTCTGGTTCCCGCGCTCGATGCGGTTCACGGCACTCTGGCTGGTGGAGAGCGCGTCGGCCAGCTGAGTCTGTGTCCAGCCCCGGTGCTGGCGGGCGTCACGGATGAGCTTTCCGATGCGTACGAGGTAGTCGTCTGCCATACGGCAGACGCTATCTCAGATATGAGATGACAGTTTGCCGGGGGGGCTGTTGGAGTGACGACGCGGCGGGGGCGGGTAGGGACAGTGACAGTCCCCACATGACCTCCGGCCGGTCGTGTACTAGAGTTATCTCGACATCGAGATATCTGCCGAAGGCGCAGACGGCCGCCGAAAGTAAGGGTTACCTAACCAGCCCTTACTCTAGCGGATGGTCGAGGAGCCGTAGGCGCACCCGCGGCGCCGGCCGCAAAATGAGGCGCGGCGCGGTAGTACGCGCACATTTGATGAAGGAGACTGTCGTGTCGGCGAACAGCTTCGACGCCCGCAGCACGCTGCGCGTGGGCGACGAGTCGTACGAGATCTTCAAGCTGGACAAGGTCGAGGGCTCCGCGCGCCTCCCTTACAGCCTGAAGGTGCTGCTGGAGAACCTGCTGCGTACCGAGGACGGCGCTAACATCACCGCCGACCACATCCGGGCCATCGGCGGCTGGGACTCGCAGGCCCAGCCCAACCAGGAGATCCAGTTCACGCCGGCCCGCGTGATCATGCAGGACTTCACCGGCGTACCGTGCGTCGTCGACCTCGCCACCATGCGCGAGGCCGTCAAGGAGCTCGGCGGTGACGCGGCACAGATCAACCCGCTCGCCCCGGCAGAGCTGGTCATCGACCACTCCGTCATCGCGGACAAGTTCGGCACCAGCGACGCCTTCGCGCAGAACGTCGAGCTGGAGTACGGCCGCAACAAGGAGCGCTACCAGTTCCTGCGCTGGGGCCAGACCGCCTTCGACGAGTTCAAGGTCGTCCCCCCGGGCACCGGGATCGTCCACCAGGTCAACATCGAGCACCTGGCCCGTACCGTCATGGTGCGGAACGGCCAGGCGTACCCCGACACGCTGGTCGGCACCGACTCGCACACCACCATGGTCAACGGCCTGGGCGTGCTGGGCTGGGGCGTCGGCGGGATCGAGGCCGAGGCCGCGATGCTGGGTCAGCCGGTCTCCATGCTCATCCCGCGCGTCGTCGGCTTCAAGCTGACCGGTGAGCTGAACCCCGGCACCACCGCCACCGACCTGGTGCTCACCATCACCGAGATGCTGCGCAAGCACGGCGTGGTCGGCAAGTTCGTCGAGTTCTACGGCGAGGGCGTCGGTGCCACCTCGCTCGCGAACCGCGCCACCATCGGCAACATGTCGCCGGAGTTCGGTTCCACCGCCGCGATCTTCCCGATCGACGACGAGACGCTGAAGTACCTGCGTCTGACCGGCCGTGACGAGAAGCAGGTCGCGCTGGTCGAGGCGTACGCCAAGGAGCAGGGCCTCTGGCTGGACCCGGCCGCCGAGCCGGACTACTCCGAGAAGCTGGATCTCGACCTCGCCACGGTCGTCCCGTCCATCGCCGGCCCCAAGCGCCCGCAGGACCGCATCGTCCTGGCCAACGCCAAGCAGCAGTTCGCGCAGGACGTCCGGAACTACGTATCCGACGACGAGGAGGCGGGCAAGGAGTCGTTCCCGGCCTCCGACGCCCCGGCCACCCACAACGGTGTGCCGACCCGCCGTACCCCGGTGACCGCCCCCGACGGTACGACGTACGACCTCGACCACGGTGCCGTCACGGTCGCCGCGATCACCTCCTGCACCAACACCTCGAACCCGTACGTCATGGTCGCCGCCGCGCTGGTCGCGAAGAAGGCGGTGGAGAGGGGCCTGACCCGCAAGCCGTGGGTCAAGACCACCCTCGCCCCCGGCTCCAAGGTCGTCACCGACTACTTCGACAAGGCGGGTCTGACCCCCTACCTCGACAAGGTCGGCTTCAACCTCGTCGGTTACGGCTGCACCACCTGCATCGGCAACTCGGGCCCGCTGCCCGAGGAGGTCTCCCAGGCCGTCAACGACCACGACCTGGCCGTGGTCTCGGTGCTCTCCGGCAACCGCAACTTCGAGGGGCGCATCAACCCGGACGTCAAGATGAACTACCTGGCCTCCCCGCCGCTGGTCGTCGCCTACGCCATCGCCGGGTCCATGAAGGTGGACATCACCCGGGACGTCCTGGGCACCGACCAGGACGGCAAGCCGGTCTACCTCAAGGACATCTGGCCGACCGAGGCCGAGGTCAACGACGTCGTCGCGAACTCCATCGGCGAGGACATGTTCAACAAGTCCTACCAGGACGTGTTCGCGGGCGACGCCCAGTGGCAGTCCCTGTCGATCCCGACCGGCGACACCTTCGAGTGGGACCCGGACTCCACCTACGTCCGCAAGGCCCCGTACTTCGAGGGCATGACGATGGAGACCGCCCCGGTCGAGGACATCACCGGCGCCCGGGTCCTCGCCAAGCTGGGCGACTCGGTCACCACCGACCACATCTCCCCGGCCAGCGCGATCAAGGCCGACTCCCCGGCCGGCAAGTACCTGACGGAGCACGGCGTCGAGCGCCGCGACTTCAACTCGTACGGTTCGAGGCGCGGTAACCACGAGGTGATGATCCGCGGCACCTTCGCGAACATCCGGCTGCGCAACCAGATCGCCCCGGGCACCGAAGGTGGCTACACCCGCGACTTCACCCAGCCCGACGGCCCGGTGTCGTTCATCTTCGACGCCTCGCAGAACTACCAGGCGGCCGGCATCCCGCTGACCATCCTGGCGGGCAAGGAGTACGGTTCGGGCTCGTCCCGCGACTGGGCGGCCAAGGGCACCGCGCTGCTCGGAGTCAAGGCCGTCATCGCCGAGTCGTACGAGCGCATCCACCGCTCGAACCTCATCGGCATGGGCGTCCTGCCGCTGCAGTTCCCGGAGGGCAAGACCGCCGAGTCCTACGGCCTCACCGGTCAGGAGACCTTCTCCTTCACCGGCGTGACCGAGCTGAACAACGGCGTGACGCCCCGCACGGTCAAGGTGTCCACCGACACCGGCGTGGAGTTCGACGCGGTCGTCCGCATCGACACCCCCGGTGAGGCGGACTACTACCGCAACGGCGGCATCATGCAGTACGTGCTGCGCAGCCTGATCCGCAAGTAGGAATCACGCACGGAAGGGCCGCATCCCGGGACTCCGGGGTGCGGCCCGTCGCTGTACAAGCTTCGGCATCATGGTGGCCGCCGTGGGCGGGATCCTGTGCCTCGGTATGGTCGCCGGAGTCCGCGGCAGCATTCGAGCTGCCGGTGCCGGCCGCTGGGGAAAGCCCGGAACATGGCTGTCACTGAGCACGGCCTGCGTGTCGACCGGTGGAGCCGGGTGCTCGGTGGCCTGGCTGACGGGGGCCTCTCCGGAGGCCTGGACGTCAGCCAGGCCTGTGTCCACGGGCACGGTGTCCGCTACGACGAGGCTTACCGGGAGGCGCACGCCGCGGAGTTCCAGCACTGGTTCCCGCTGCACAGCAAGTGCAACGGGAACTTCGACCTCGTGCCGCCCTGGGTCGACCCGTCCCTGGTGCTCTTCGCTTTGCCGGCAGCGGTCGGTGTGCTGTGTCCTGCTGCCGGCAGTGGTCACTGCCCTGATCCGCGAGTAGGGACCCCACACGGCAGCTGCGGTGCGCGGCTAACCGCGGTGTGCCGCGATCAGCTCCCGGTACCAGTGGTAGCTGTCCTTCGGGGTGCGCACCAGAGTGTCGTAGTCGACCCGGACGATCCCGAACCGTTTGGCATAACCCAGCGCCCACTCGAAGTTGTCGAGCAGCGACCAGACGTAATAGCCCCGCACATCGACCCCCGCGTCCATGGCAGCCCGCAGCGCCGTCAGATGGCTCCGGAGGTACTCGACCCGGTCGGTGTCGTGGACGGCGCCGTCCGGGTCGACGGTGTCCGGCTCGGCCGAGCCGTTCTCGGTGATGTACACCGGCGGCAGCGCGTCCCCGTAGGCGGATTTCAGGGTGGTCAGCAGATCGGTGAAGGACGCGGGCACGACCGGCCAGCCCATCGCGGTGCGCCGGACGTTCGGGTACTGCGTCTCGGTGAAGCGGTTGTCGGTGGCGACCCGGCGCGCCGGATCGGGTTCCCGGTGCGCAGCGGCCGCGACCACGATCGGCCGGTAGTAGTTGATGCCCAGGAAATCCAGCGGCTGCGCGATCAGCTCCAAATCTCCGTCCCGGCGGAAGTCCGGCGCGGTGATCAGCTCGCCCCAGGTCTCCTCCTCGGTGGCCGGGTAGCGGCCCGCGAGGATCGGCTCGGTCCACACCAGGTTGTGCAGGGTGTCGGCGCGGACCACCGCGGCCAGATCGGCGTCGGAGTCCGTCGCCGGGAGATTGCGGTCCAGGTTGAGAGTGATCCCCGCCTCGCCGGCACCCGCCGCACGTAGTGCCTGCATGGCCAGGCCGTGGCCGACCAGCAGGTGGTGGGCGGCGGCCAGCGCGCCCTTGCCCTCCTTCGCGCCGGGCGCGTGCCGGCCCACCGAGTAGCCCAGGAAGGCGCTGCACCAGGGCTCGTTGAGAGTGATCCAGCGCGGCACCCGGTCACCCAGGTGCTCGGCGACGATCGCCGTGTACTCGGCGAACCGCTCCGCGGTGTCCCGCACCCGCCAGCCACCGCGGTCCTCCAGCGCCTGCGGCAGATCCCAGTGGTAGAGGGTGGCGGCCGGTTCGATGCCCGCTTCGAGCAGCGAGTCGACCAGCCGTGAGTAGAAGTCGAGGCCCTTGGGGTTGGCGGGCCCGGAGCCCTCGGCCTGGATACGCGGCCAGGCCACGGAGAAGCGGTAGGACTCCACGCCGAGGTCACGCAGCAGCGCCACGTCCTCGGGATAGCGGTGGTAGTGGTCGCAGGCGACATCGCCCGTGTCGCCGCGATCCGTGGCGCCCGGGAGATGGCTGTAGGTGTCCCAGATGGACGGGCCGCGGCCGTCCTCCCGCACGGCACCCTCGATCTGGTACGAGGCGGTGGCCGCGCCGAAGACGAATCCGGGCGGGAAGGTGGGCAGCTCTGGCATGCGGGACCTTACTTGACCGAGCCGCCGGTGATTCCGGCAGCGATGTACTTCTGGGACAGGACGAGGAGTACGGCCGCGGGGATCGCCGACAGCACCGAGGCGGCCATCACCGAACCCCAGTCACCGACGTGCGCGCCGAGGTACTGGTAGATGCCCAGCGTGATGGGCTTGACGTCGTCCGTGGTGTTCAGCGTGAGGGCGAACATGAAGTCGCTCCAGGCGTACAGGAACGAGAACAACCCCGCGGTGATCAGCGAGTTGCGGCTCATCGGCAGCACGACCCGGACGAAGGTACGCAGCCGCCCCGCGCCGTCCACCTCGGCCGCCTCGATGACCTCACGCGGGATGGCCACCATGAAGGCGCGCATCAGCACGATCGCGAACGGAATGCCCAGCGAGGCGTCCGCGAGCATCAGCCCGAAGTAGGAGTTGACCAGGCCGAGGTCCACATAGGCGCTGTAGAAAGCGTTGGCGATGACGATGCCGGGCACCATCTGGGTGATCAGGGTGCCGAACACGATGGTTTTGGTGCCACGCAGCTTGAACTGGGAGAGACCGTAGGCGGCCGGCGCGGCGATCGCCAGGCAGATGACCACGGCGCCCAGCGCGACGGCGAGCGAGGTGAGCAGATGGGTGCCCTGGTCGGAGATGGCCGAGCGGAAGCCCGACAGGTCGAGGCTCTGCGGGACCGGGTGCACTTCGAGCAGTCCTGAAGCGGGCTGCAGCGCCGTGTTGACCATCCAGTACAGCGGAAAGAGCATCACGCAGAGCACGAGCACGCCGAAGACGGTCGCACCCCAGCGGCGCTTCGGCTTGCTGCCGGCCGCCGGCGGGGCGGCGGGGGCGGTGGTCGCCATGCCGGTCACTTCCCCTCGTTGCGGTTGGCCCGCAGGTAGAACACCGCGAAGACGGCGGAGATCAGGATCAGGATGTTGCCGACCACGGCGCCGGCGCCGAAGTCCAGTTGGACGAAGGAGTTCTGGTACGTGAGCGTGCCCAGGGTCTGTGTGGAGTCCGCAGGTCCGCCGTCGGTGAGGGCGAGGACCAGGTCGAGGATCTTCACCGTCGACATGAAGCCGAGCACCAGCACCACGGTGATCACCGGCTTGAGCAGCGGCAGCGTGACGGACCGGAAGGTCCGCCAGGCGGAGGCACCGTCGAGCGAAGCGGCCTCGTGCAGTTCCTTGGGGACTTCCTGGAGTCCTCCGTAGAGGATCACCATGTTGAACGGGATGCCGATCCAGATGTTGACCAGGATCACCGAAACCAGCGCCATGCTGGTGCTGGTCAGCCAGGGGGTGTGGCCACCGAAGCCGACGGTGGCGAGAAAGGAGTTGAGGACGCCGGTGTCCTGGTCGAAGATGCGCCGCCAGACGACACCGGACACGACCATCGGGACCAGCCAGGGCAGCAGGATCAGCGACCGCAGCAGACCGTTGAGCGGGAAGCGCCGGCTGAAGAAGACGGCGAGGCCGAGCCCGATGCAGAACTGGCCGATCAGCGAGCCGATGGTGAAGACGATGGTGTGCCACAGCGCCTTGCCGAACAGTTCGTCCTTGAAGACGTTGCTCCAGTTGGCGGTGCCGTTGAACGGAGCCTTGCCGGTGAAGAACGTGGACGGCGAGTAGTCCTGGAAGCTCATCACGACATTGCGGACGAGCGGGTAGCCGAAGAACAGCACCATGAAGATGACGGCTGGGGCGATGAAGCCCCACTGGGTGAGCTTCCTGCGGCGCCTGTTGCGGGCCGGGCTCACCTTCTTCGGTGCGGTGGACGTCTGCGGCAGGGGCGCGGCGGCGGAAGCAGTGGTGGTCGACATGGGTTCAGTTACCTCAGTTCCCGCTCGTGGCGCGCTGCTGGGCACGTTTGAGGGCGGCCTCACTGGACTCACCGGTGAGTGCGGACTGGAAGGCGCTCTGCAGCGCCAGCGAGACCGACGACCAGCCGGCGCCGAGCTTCGCGGTACGCGACCGGGCGGTGGCGACCTGGTCGGCGAGGGAGCTCAGCTCCGGGACCTTCTTGCGCCAGACCGCTGCGGCCTTCTCGTCGGCGGGCACCATCCAGCTGTTCAGCGCGTAGGTGATCTCCTCCTGCTCGCTGGACATGCAGGTGATGATCCGCGCGGCCATCTTCTGCCGCTTGCTGTCCCCGGTGTTGGGCACGGTCAGCACGCCACCGCCCAGCGGCCCCACCGAATCGTCGCCGGCCTTGGGCACCGGGATCTTCGCCATGCCCCAGTGCAGGCTCTTGTTGGTGTTGAGCGTCTCCACCTGCCAGGGACCGTTGATCATCATGGCCGCGTTGCCCGCCATGAACTGGTCGTTGACGTCCGCCTGGGTCCAGTTCACCGTGGACTTGGACAGCGAGCGGTCCTTCAGCAGGCTCTTCCAGTAGTCGAGCGCCTCGACGACCTGCGGGCTGTCCAGCTTGGTCTCGTCACCGCCGTTGGACCACATGAACGGCGTGAACTGGAAGACCCCGTCCTCCGCGCCGCCGGCGCTCAGGGCCAGGCCGTAGCGCTTGCCCCGGGTGAGCTGCTTCGCTGTCGCCCGCATCTCCGCCCAGGTGGTGGGCACCTTCAGACCGGCCTCGGCGAGGGTGTCCTTGTTGTAGAACAACGCCAGGGTGTTCACGGTGAGGGCGGCGCCGTAGTACGTCCCCTTGTACGAGCCGAAGTTGACGATGCCGTCCGGTATGTCCCGGGTGGACAGGCCGAGGTCCTTCAGCGGTATCAGCCCGCCGGCCTCGGCGAAGGTCGGCATCTCGGATGCGTCCAGCTGGAGCACGTCGGGCAGCGACTTCGAGGACGCCATCCGCAGCGCCTTCGTCATCACCTGCGCGGCCGGCACGCTCTGCTGCTCGATCCGCACCCCGAGCTGCTTGCTGCACCGGGACAGCGTGTCCGCGTCCCAGCGGTGGTAGGACTCGTCGGTCGACGAGTTCAGGACGGTGTACACGTCGGGGTCGCGTTGCTGGCCGCAACCCGAGAGCGCCGCGGCGGCGACGAACGCGGAGACAAGCCCGAGCGGGACGAGAACCCTTCGGCGGTGACGGCGCGGCCGACGGCGCGTGCTGTCCGGGGGGTGAGTTGTCACGGTGGTGCCCTTGCATGGGAGGGGTGCCGGCCCGGGGGGACGCCTTGTCCCAACGAGGTGGCGGCGCACGGCCCGATACGGATCCGGCAGGTCCGTAGGCGGAGGGTGTCCATACGCCGAGGGTGTGGGTGGGCCGGGCGGTGCCCCGGCCCGCGGGGTGTCCGGCGGCCGGGCCGCCGGACACCCCGGGACGGTCAGCGGACGCCGAGCAGGTGCTCCATGGCGAGCTGGTCGAGCGCCTCGAAGGCCATGCTCTTCCCGGCAGCCGCCGCGACGTCGAACTCCTCGTACGCGGAGCGGTCCGCGAGCAGGCTCTTGACGCCGTCGGCCGCGGTGGGCTGCGCGAGCTCGTCAAGACGGGAGGCGGCCAGCGCCTCCTGCACGGCCGGGTCGGCGCGGAAGGCCAGCGCGCGCTCCTTGAGGATCAGGTAGTTGCGCATGCAGTTCTTCGCGGACTCCCACACCCCGTCGAAGCCGTCGGTGCGGACCGGCTTGAAGTCGAAGTGCCTCGGGCCTTCGTAACCGGCGGTCTCCAGCAGGTCGACCAGCCAGAAGGCCTGGCGCAGGTCACCGGCGCCGAAGCGCAGGTCCTGGTCGTATTTGATGCCCGACTGGCCGTTGAGGTCGATGTGGAACAGCTTGCCCGCCCACAGGGCCTGGGCGATGCCGTGCGGGAAGTTGAGCCCGGCCATCTGCTCGTGGCCGACCTCCGGGTTCACGCCGTACATCTCCGGGCGCTCCAGGCGCTCGATGAAGGCCAGGGCGTGACCGACGGTGGGCAGCAGGATGTCGCCGCGGGGCTCGTTGGGCTTCGGCTCGATCGCGAAGCGCAGGTTGTAGCCCTGGTCGACGACGTACTCGCCGAGCAGGTCGAAGGCCTCCTTCATCCGGTCCAGCGCCACCCGTACGTCCTTGGCGCCGCCGGACTCCGCGCCCTCGCGGCCGCCCCAGGCGACGTAGGTCTCGGCGCCCAGCTCAGCCGCGAGGTCGATGTTTCGGATGACCTTGCGCAGCGCGAACCGGCGGACGTCCCGGTCGTTCGCGGTGAAGCCGCCGTCCTTGAACACCGGGTGGGTGAAGAGGTTGGTGGTGGCCATCGGCACCGTGAGACCGGTGCGGTCCAGCGCGTCCTTGAAGCGTGCGACGAGCGCCGTGCGCTCACCGTCCGACGACCCGAAGGGAATCAGGTCGTCGTCGTGGAACGTCACGCCGTGCGCGCCGAGCTCGGCCAGCCGCTCGACGGATTCGACGGGGTCCAGGGCGGCGCGGGTGGGCTCACCGAAGGGGTCGTTGCCCCGCCACCCGACGGTCCACAGACCGAAGGTGAACTTGTCAGCGCTGGTGGGGGTGAATCGATCCGACATGATCTGCCTCTTGTCGACGAAGGAAGGAACGGGTGAAGGCCGGACCAGCCGAAGGGGCCGGAAGACATATTTGTTTGTTGACAGTACTAATACTGCATTCCCTCGACCGTTTCTAGACCCCGTGGGTGGTCTACAGGTCACAATCTGTGATGCGCGAGCTCGCACGGGGTCCGACCAGAGGCTTTCCGGAGGCTTCCCGCAGAATTTGTTTTGTGTACGATCAAATGCGTACTCACCTGAACGAACGGCTAAGGACCCCCATGAAGTTCACCGACGGCTTCTGGCAGATGCGCGACGGTGTGCACGCCTCGTACGCCACCGACCTCCGCGACCTGCAGCTCGCAGCCGACCGCCTCACCGCCTACGCCGCCGTCCAGCGAGTCGAACGGCGCGGGGACACCCTGAACGCGCCGCTGCTCACCGTGGAGGCGTTCGCGCCCGCCGAGGGGATCATCGGGGTGCGCGTCACCCACCACGCCGGCCGGCGCCACCGCGGCCCCGACTTCGAGCTGCCGGGGGCCACCGGCACCGCCGCCGCGACCACCCGGACGGACGGCGCCGCCGCCGAGCTGACCAGCGGGCCGCTGACGCTCCGGCTGCCCACCGAGGGTGCGTTCGCCCTCGAGTTCCGGGACCCGGACGGTGCGCTGCTGACGGCAGCCGGCCGCAAGGGGACCGCCTTCGCCACCTTGGCCGACGGCGCGCACCACATGTTCGCCCAGTTGTCACTCGGGGTGGGCGAGACCGTCCACGGTCTGGGGGAGCGCTTCACGCCCTATGTGAAGAACGGCCAGATCGTCGACATGTGGCAGGCCGACGGCGGCACCAGCAGCGAACAGGCCTACAAGAACGTCCCCTTCTACCTCTCGTCGCGCGGTTACGGCGTCTTCGTCAACCACCCCGGCAAGGTGTCCTTCGAGGTGGGCTCCGAAGCCGTCGGCCAGGTGCAGTTCAGCGTCGAGGACCAGACGCTCGAGTACTACGTCGTCGCCGGCCCCACGCCCAAGGAGGTGCTCGGCCGGTACACCGCGCTCACCGGCCGGCCCGCACTGCCCCCGGCCTGGTCCTTCGGCCTCTGGCTGACCACGTCGTTCACCACCTCCTACGACGAGGCGACTGTCGCCTCCTTCGTCGACGGCATGGAGGAGCGCGGGATCCCGCTGTCCGTCTTCCACTTCGACTGCTTCTGGATGCGCGAGTACCAGTGGTCCGACTTCGAATGGGACCCCCGGACCTTCCCCGACCCGGTCGGCATGCTGGCCCGGCTGAAGGCGAGGGGACTGCGGATCTGCGTGTGGATCAACCCGTACATCGCGCAGAAGAGCGCCCTCTACGCGGAGGGTGCCGAGAAGGGCTACTTCGTCCGCACGGCCGAAGGCGACATCTGGCAGTGGGACCGCTGGCAGGCCGGTATGGCGCTGGTGGACTTCACCAACCCGGAAGCGACCGCCTGGTTCCGGAGCAAACTGAAGGTGCTGCTCGACCAGGGCGTGGACGGCTTCAAGACCGACTTCGGGGAGCGCATCCCGACCGATGTCGTGTGGCACGACGGCTCGGACCCGGAGCGCATGCACAACTACTACACGCACCTCTACAACAAGGCCGTCTTCGAACTCCTGGAGAAGGAGCGCGGGCCGGGTGACGCGGTGCTGTTCGCCCGCTCGGCCACGGCCGGTGGCCAGCAGTTCCCCGTGCACTGGGGCGGTGACTGCTGGTCGTCCTTCGGCGCGATGGCCGAGTCGCTGCGCGGCGGCCTCTCCCTCTCGCTGTCCGGCTTCGGCTTCTGGAGCCACGACATCGGCGGCTTCGAGGGGACGCCGGACCCCGCCGTGTTCAAGCGCTGGCTGGCCTTCGGACTGCTCTCCTCGCACAGCAGGCTGCACGGCTCGTCGTCCTACCGGGTGCCGTGGGAGTTCGGCGACGAAGCGGTGGACGTGGCACGGCAGTTCACGGAGCTGAAGCACCGGCTGATGCCGTACCTGTACGGCGTGGCCGTGCAGGCGCACCGCACCGGCGTGCCGGTGATGCGCCCGATGCTGCTGGAGTTCCCCGACGACCCGGCGAGCCGCACCCTGGACCGGCAGTACCTGCTCGGCCCGGACCTGCTGGTGGCCCCGGTGTTCAGCGAGGAGGGCCGGGTCGAGTACTACGTGCCCGAGGGCACCTGGACCCACCTGCTGTCCGGCGAGACCGTCACCGGTCCGGCCTGGCGCGAGGATACGTACGGCTTCGACAGCCTGCCGCTGCTGGTCCGCCCCGGCGCGGTGCTCGCGCTGGGCGCGGACGTCTCGCGCCCCGACGGGGACTGGACCGACGGTCCGGAGCTGCGGGTCTTCGCCCCCGAGGGGAGCGGTGACTTCACCCGTACGGTGACGGTCCCGGACCTCACCGGTGCCACCGCAGCGACGTACCGGGTGGTCCGCACGGGCGGGGCGGTCCGGGTGACCGCCGACACCGACCGGCCCTACCGGGTCTCGGTCATGGGCGAACGGCTCGACATCGTGCAGGACTGACACACCGGGGCGGGATGAACGAAAGGGGGGCCGGTACGGAGTCCGTACCGGCCCCCCTTCAGGACAGGGTGATCAGGACAGCAGCTCCACCTCCGCGAGGGTCGCCGGGTCCGTGCTCACCAGGCGGTACTTGGTGTACGTCCCCGGGTGGTCCACCGTGAAGACCCGGGTCTGCTTGTCCCAGGAGAAGGTCTCTCCCGAGCGCTTGTCCAACGGTGTCCACTGCGCACCGTCGTTGGATCCTTCGAGCACCCACGAGGCCGGCGCCTTCGCCTTGTCCGCCGAGGTGAGCGTGTACTGCACCGGACGGGTCGCCGACTTCACCGGCAGGTCGACCGAGGTGAACGAGGCGCTGGTGGCCGAGGTGTTGTCGAAGAGCGCACCGGGCCCGCTGATCGCGTCCTCCCGCGGCGTAGCCACCTTGTCGTCCTGGGTGATGGAGACCGGGGCCGCCTTCTTGCCGGTGGCCCAGTTCGACGGCTTGGAGCCCATGGTGAAGTCCAGGGTCCCGCCGTGCGTCAGCACGTCGTTGGGCAGGGCGGTGGAGTTCCAGGACTTGCCGTTGACCTTGAGGCTCTGCACGTAGATGTTCTTGTTGCTGTTGTTCGGAGCCTTCACGACCAGGTCGCGGCCGTTGTCCAGGTGGACGGTCGCCTTGGTGAACTGCGGTGAGCCGATGGCGAATTCACCGCTGCCCATCACCAGGGGGTAGAAGCCCAGGGACGAGAAGATGTACCAGGCCGACTGCTCGCCGTTGTCCTCGTCGCCGTGGTAGCCCTGACCGATGTCGCTGCCGGTGTAGAGCCGCCCCAGCACCTCGCGGACCTTCTCCTGGGCCTTCCAGGGCTGACCGGCCGCGTCGTACATGTAGGTGACGTGGTGCGCGACCTGGTTGCTGTGGCCGTACTGGCCCATCCGTACGTCACGCGCCTCGGTCATCTCGTGGATGATCCCGCCGTACGAACCCGCGAACTCCTGGGACGCCGTCTCCGGGGTGGAGAAGTAGGTGTCCAGCTTCTTCGCGAGACCTGCCTGGCCGCCGTAGAGATTGGCCAGCCCGCGGGAGTCCTGCGGGGCGGTGAAGGCGTAGCCCCAGCCGTCGGTCTCCGTGTAGTCGTAACCCCAGACCCTCGGGTCGTACTGGTCAGCCGGCAGCCGCCACTTCCCGTTGAGGTCCTTGCCCTGGAAGAAGCCGACCTCGGGGTCGAAGAGTTTGACGTAGTTCTGCGCCCGGTTGAGGAAGTAGTCGGACTCCTCCTTGTAGCGGGCCTGGTGGGTCTTCGCGTAGAGCGCCTTGCCCATCTGGGCGATGCCGTAGTCGTTGACATAGCCCTCCATCGACCAGGACATGCCCTCGTTGGTGGCGGTGGACGCGTAGCCCAGGAACGGCGCGGTGTCCATTCCCTTGCGGCCGACGCCCGAGCTCGGCGGGACGACCGTCGCGTTCTTCAGGGCCGCTTCGTACGCCGCCTTCGCGTCGAACTTCACGCCCTTCACATAGGCGTCCGCGAAGGCCACGTCCGAGCTGGTACCCGTCATGAGGTCCGCGTAGCCGGGGGACGACCAGCGGGAGATCCAGCCGCCGTCCTTGTACTGCTGGACGAAGCCGTCGACCATCTCCCCGGCCTTCTTCGGGGTGAGGAACGAGTACGCGGGCCAGGTGGTCCGGTAGGTGTCCCAGAAGCCGTTGTTGACGTAGACCGAACCGCCGACGATCTTCGCGCCGGTGTGGGTGGGGGTGTTCTCGCCGGTGTGCGCGGAGAACGGGCTCGCGTACTGGACCTTCGAACCGACCTTCTCGGACCCGGAGTTCGGGTACAGGTACAGCCGGTAGAGGGAGGAGTAGAGCGAGGTCAGCTGGTCGTGGTCCGCGCCCTGCACCTCGATCTTGCCGAGGATCTTGTCCCACTGCGACTGTGCCTTCGCCTCGGTGCCCGCGAAGGTGGCCGACGCGGGGAGTTCCTGGGACAGGTTCGCCTTCGCCTGGTCGAGGCCGATGAGGGAGGTCGCCATGCGCAGCGTGACCGTACGGTTCTTGCCCGGCTTGAAGCGCAGGTAGCCGGTGACGTTGTCGCCGCCACCACCGCGGAGCTTGGACCCCTCGGTGACCGGGGTGTCGAAGACGCCGTACACGAACAGTCGGGTGGCTCCGGCCGAGCCGCCGCTCTTGACGTCCGAGTAACCGCTGAACGATCCGGTCTTCGGGTCGAGGGTCAGCCCGCCGTCGTTGCTGACGTTGTCGAAGATCATGGATGCGTTGTCACCGGGATAGGTGAACCGCATCATCGCCGCGTGGTCGGTCGGCGTCATCTCCGCCTTGAGGCCGTTCTCGAAGGTGACTCCGTAGTAGTGGGGCTTCGCGACCTCGTTCTCGTGCTTGAAGGGCAGCTGCCGCTGGGTGCGCGAGGCGTCCGGGACGCCGGCGGCCACCGAGGGCATCAGCTGGAAGGTCTGCCGGTCGCCCATCCACGGGCTGGGCTCGTGACTGGCGCTGAAGGCCTGGATGGTGGGCAGGTTGTCGTCGTTGTTGCGGCTCGCGTAGTTGTAGAGCCAGCTGGTGGAGCCGGCGTCGGTGACCGGGGTCCAGAAATTGAAACCGTTCGGGACGGCCGTCGCCGGGAAGTTGTTGCCGCGCGAGAACGACCCACTGGAATTGGTGCCACGGGTGGTGAGTGCGTAGTCCGAGAGATGCTTGAGCCGCTTCTCGGGGGCCTTCGCCTTGAGCGAGACGTCGTCGATCCAGCCCCGGAAGGTCGCGGGACCCTTGGGGGAGTCGTAGGCGACCAGGATCCGGTCGACGGTCTTGCCGGCCGCCACCTGGCCGATGTTCGCCCGGACCTGGTTCCACTGATTGACGTAGAGCCGCTTCGCCGTCCCCTGGCCCTGCGGGGTCAGCAGTCCGCCGTTGGTGTCGGTGGCCTTGAGATCGCTCAGGTAGGTACCGTCGGTGAAGGCCAGATCGACCGAGACGTTGGTGGCGGCGTAACTGAGATCGCCCTTCTTCATCTCGGGGAAGATCATGTACGACAGCTCGGTGTTGCGGACGACCGGGGTGTTGACGTCGAAGACCTTGTTGTACGAATAGGCCCGGCCGTCACCCTTCTGCGTACCGGCATAGCGCAGCGACCGGACTCCGGTGTAACCCGCACCGGTCTTCGCGGTCGGCGAGGACAGCGGTCCGCTGTCGATCCTGGTGGTCATGTCCTGGGGTGCGGGCGTACTGGTGTCACCGTTCGAGAACTGAACATCGGCGAGCTGGGTGGCGTCCGTTGCGCCGTTGTTGGCCGTGATGTCCAGCCGGTAGTGCTCGTACGCGGTGGACGCGCCGGCGATGTCGTAGGTCTTGGCCTGGAAACGCTTGTCGAAGCTCTGGCCCTGCCGGGTGTCCAGGGTCTTCCAGTCCTTCCCGTCGGTGGACCCCTGCAGGGTCCAGTCCTTCGGGTCCCGCTCGTCGTGATCGTTGGCGGACGTCATCACGTACTGCGTGATCTTGACGGCCTCGTCGAGGTCGAACTCCACCCACGCGGTCGGGTGAAAAGCCAGCCATTTGGTGGACGAGTCGCCGTCGACGAGGCTGCCCTTGCCCTCGCCGCTTCCGGCGTTCTCGTCGCTGGCGCGCACCGCGACGACATGGTCGGTCACATCGCCCGGTATTCCGGAGGCGACGTTGCCGTCGATACCGGAGGCGCGTTTCTTCCCGTCCGGGCCGATATCTACGGTATTGCGCCAATCCGGCTGCGGCTGGTCCGCTTCGAACGAGGAGCTGAACTCCTTGTCCGCGCCCCGGGGATGATGGGCCGGCCGGGCAACGGCAGCGCCCTGGGCCGTCACGACAAGCACAAAAGCGGCCGCCACCAGGGCGGCGGCCGAGCCGGCTCTCCGTCGTGGTCTGGTCTGCATGAGGGGCCTTTCCTCTCACCTAGCGCTTGGACAACGTTGTCACTCACTTGCGCAAGGTCCAGTAGGAAGGCAAGTGGCGGGTGGCGTCAAGGGTGTTGCGTGGTGCATACGAGTGAGAGGTGCGCGCTCCCATTTGCGGTGGGGCAGTCCGGTACGCAAGGGTCCAGATGTCCGTGAGGTCTCAACTCGGGAAAGACTGGCGCGTAAACGTGCATTTGATCTTGCCCAGCTCGAGGGAAGTGGACTATACCTGTCGGCGTCCGCCCAGCCGCGTTTCGGCAGCGGTCCAGGGGGGCGGGGGTCGGGCGGGGGAGCTTCGGAGCATCCTCGTCCGCATTCCCAGTCTTCCCTCCTGCAGCCACGTACAACCCAGCTTCAACTGACCGCGGTGGCGGGGCCCTTCGCCTGAGGCGAATTCTCAACGGGCGACCGGTACACCGCCTGAGTCCTGTAGAAGGCGAGGACTTGAGCATGGGATCCACCTCCGCCCGCACCAATGAGGGCCTCGGCCGTCGTGATCTGATCAAGCGGTCTGCCGCGCTCGGCCTGATCGCTGTCCCGACGATGAGCTTCCTGTCCGCATGTGCGAGCAGCGACAGTTCCGGCGACAAAAAGGTCACAAAGGGCACGAAGAGCGCCAACAACCCGCTCGGCATCAACGAGACCGCACCGCTCGACATGGTGCTCTTCGACGGTGGCTTCGGCACGCAGTACGCCAAGGACGCCAACGCCTTGTACGCGAAGGCGCACCCCAAGTCGAAGGTGCACTTCTCGTCCACCCAGAAGATCCAGTCGGAGCTTCAGCCGCGCTTCAACGGTGGCACCCCGCCGGACCTGATCGACAACTCGGGCGCCGAACAGATGGACATGGGGGTCCTGGTCGGCAAGAACCAGCTGACCGACCTCACTCCGCTGCTGGACGCGCCGTCCGTCGACGACCCGAGCAAGAAGGTCAGGGACACGCTGCGCCCGGGCATCGTGGAGATGGGCCAGTACGACGGCGAGCCCTGCTGGATCTTCAACTACGCGTACACCGTCTACGGTGTGTGGTACTCGCAGACCGCCCTGGATAAGCTCGAGGTGGAGTACCCCAAGACCTGGGACGAGATGATCTCGGTCTGCGCCAAGGCGAAGAAGAAGGGCATCGCCGGCTGGACGTACGCGGGCAAGTACCCGTACTACATCCCGTTCTCGCTCTACCCCTTCATCGGCAAGATCGGTGGCCGTGAGGTCCTCGACAAGATCGACAACCTGGAGCCGAACGCCTGGAAGGACCCGGCCGTCAAGGCGGGCTTCGACGCGTACTACGAGCTCTTCAAGAAGGGCTACATCCTCAAGGGCACGCCCGGGATGGACCACATCCAGTCCCAGACCGCGTGGACCGGTGGCAAGGCGCTGTTCATCCCCAACGGTTCCTGGGTGGAGAACGAGGCCTCGAAGACCACGCCCAAGGACTTCCAGATGAAGGTCGGCGCGCCGTCGAGTCTCGACTCGTCGGACAAGCTGCCTTTCGGCACCCTCTGGGCGTCCGGTGGCGAGCCCTTCATCGTCCCGGCGAAGGCGAAGAACCCGCTGGCGGGCATGGAGCAGCTGCGCATCATGCTCAGCGAGGCCTCGTCGAAGAACTTCACCTCGAAGGTGAAGTCGCTCTCCGCCCTCAACGGCGGTACGGACGGCCTGACGCTGTCCACGGCGCTCCAGTCGGGCATCGACGCGCTGAAGGCCGCCGGTACCAACGTGCTCAACCCCCGCCTCCAGGACTGGTACGTGAAGCTCCAGAAGGAGCAGATCGGCGTGTCCGTCCTCGGCGAGATGATGGCAGGCCGGATGACACCGGCCGAGGCCGTCAAGAAGTGCCAGGCGTACGCCGACGCGGCCGCCAAGGACCAGTCGATCAAGCACTACAAGCACCAGTGAGCAAGCGTCACCAGCGGCGGTCATGGCCGGAAGATCGAGGTCGGTAACCATGCAACACGGTAAATACGGTTTTATTGTGGGGTTTCTGTCGCTCCCACTGGTGTTGTACGGGGTCTTCGTCATCTGGCCGTTCATCCAGTCGATCTACTACTCGTTCACCGACTGGACCGGTCTGAGCCCGGACTTCAAGATGGTCGGCTTCGACAACTACAGCCGGATGTTCCAGGACGACGTCTTCTGGAAGTCGTTGGAACACAGCGTGCTGTATGTGCTGTTGCTGCCGCTGGTGACGCTCGGCCTCGCGCTGTTCTTCGCATTCATGATCAATGTGGGCGGGCGGCGCCGTAAGGGCGCCGCGATCGCGGGCGTGCGCGGCTCGGGGTTTTACAAGATCGTGTACTTCTTCCCGCAGGTGCTCTCGATCGCGATCGTGGCCCTGCTCTTCCGCTTCATGTACAACCCCAACGGCGGCGTCCTCAACAGCACCCTCGAGGCGGTCGGGCTGGGCAGTATCCAGCCGAACTGGCTCGGTGACCCGAAGCTGGCCCTCTGGTGCATCGCGGCCGTCCTCGTCTGGTCCCAGGTCGGTTTCTACGTGGTGCTCTTCTCCGCCGGCATGGCCTCGATCCCGAAGGAGTTCTACGAAGCCGCGCTGCTGGACGGGGCGAGCCGGATCACCACCTTCTTCAAGATCACCCTGCCGCTGCTCTGGGACACCGTGCAGTCCGGCTGGGTCTACATGGGCATCCTGGCCCTCGGCGCCGAAGCGTTCACGGTCGTACAGATCATGAGCGTGGGACCGGGCGGTCCCGCCTACTCGACCACAGTGCTGCCCCTGTACGTCTACCAAGCAGCGTTCCGTGACGGTCAGGCCGGATACGCGACAACGATCGGCGTCGGCCTCCTCGCCGTCACCCTGGTCTTCGCGGCCATCGTGATGCGGCTGGGCCGGCGCGAGCGGCTGGAGTTCTGATGAAGACCACCGACACCCCTCCGGCCGACCTGACGAAGGACCCGACGCCCCCGATCGAGACGCCGCCGGTGCCGGTCGTCGAGGACAAGCCCACCGAGGGCAAGACCCTCAACTTCTTCTCGCACGGCATCCTGATCATCTGGGCCGCTCTGGCCGCGCTGCCGCTGCTGTGGGCGGTGATGTCGTCCGTCAAGAACGATCACGACATCCTCACCTCGCCCTGGAAGCTGCCGGACCGCCTGCACTTCGAGAACTGGTCGCGCGCCTGGAACCAGGCGCACATGAGTGAGTACTTCGGTCACACCATCGTGGTGGTCGGCTTCTCGCTCGTCGGCACGCTGCTGCTCGGCTCCATGGCCGCCTATGTGCTGGCGCGCTTCGACTTCCCCGGGAACCGCTTCATCTACTACCTGTTCATCGGTGGGATGAGTTTTCCGATCATCCTGGCGCTGGTCCCGCTGTTCTTCGTGATGAACAACATGGGCCTGCTCAACACGACCTACGGGCTGATCCTCGTCTATATCGCGTACTCGCTGCCGTTCACCGTCTTCTTCCTCACGTCGTTCTTCAGGACGATGCCGGGAGAGGTGGCGGAAGCGGCGATGATCGACGGCGCCTCGCACACCCGGACGTTCTTCCAGGTCATGCTGCCGATGGCCAAGCCGGGACTGATCAGCGTGGGCATTTTCAACTTCCTCGGGCAGTGGAACCAGTACATGCTGCCGACGGTCCTCAACACCGACCCGCACAAACGCGTGCTGGCCCAGGGCCTGGTCGAACTGGCCACCAGCCAGGGCTACAAGGGTGATTACTCCGGTCTCTTCGCAGGCCTGGTGATGGCGATGCTGCCGGTGCTGGCGGCGTACATCATCTTCCAGCGGCAGGTGGTGGCCGGGCTGACCGCGGGAGCCCTGAAGTAGCGTTCTCGGGCTTTCCTGCTCCGTTCTGACGACGAACCGCCCGACGGCATAGGCTGTCGGGCGGTTCGTCCTGTTTGAGTCTTGTATCGTCCGCTCATCCGCGTCAGGACTCGCTCAAGGTCTTGACGGAAGGGAGCCGCAAAGGCTCAGCTTAGGGTTCACATGTTGGAGATAGGGCGGGGCCTCGTCAGACGCGCCCCGCGCGGGGACGGCCGTCGCGCCGTCCACCCATGGCAGGAGTGGATGAGTCGATGGAGACTCCGGGGTCGCAGACATCTCTGCACCGGGCCAACCTCGAGCGGGTCGTGCGTGCCGTGCGCATGGCGGGCTCGCTCACCCAGGCGGAGATCGCCCGTAGTACCGGGCTCTCCGCAGCCACGGTCTCCAACATCGTCCGGGAACTGAAGGACGGTGGCACGGTCGAGGTCACCCCGACCTCGGCCGGCGGCCGCCGGGCCCGCAGCGTCTCGCTCAGCGGTTCGGCCGGCATCGTGATCGGTGTCGATTTCGGACATACGCATCTGCGGGTCGCGGTCGGCAATCTGGCGCACCAGGTCCTCGCGGAGGAGTCCGAGCCGCTGGACGTCGACGCCTCGTCCGCGCAGGGATTCGGCCGGGCCGAAGAGCTGGTCAACCGGCTCATCGCGGCCACCGGTATCGGCGCCGACAAGGTGGTCGGCGTGGGCCTCGGGGTGCCGGGACCGATCGACGTCGAGTCCGGCACGCTGGGCTCCACCTCGATCCTGCCGGGCTGGACCGGTATCAACCCGAGCGACGAGCTCGCCGCCCGGCTGGGCGTACCGGTGTACGTCGACAATGACGCCAACCTGGGCGCGCTCGGCGAGCTGGTGTGGGGGAGCGGCCGCGGGGTCAGGGACCTCGCGTACATCAAGGTGGCCAGCGGCGTGGGCGCCGGTCTGGTCATAGACGGCCAGATCTACCGCGGACCCGGCGGCACGGCCGGCGAGATAGGGCACATCACGCTCGACGAATCGGGCCCGGTGTGCCGCTGCGGCAACCGGGGGTGCCTGGAGACCTTCACGGCGGCCCGGTACGTCCTGCCCCTGCTGGAGTCCAGCCACGGCACCGATCTGACCATAGAGCGGGTCGTCCAGCTGGCCCGCGGCGGCGACCCGGGCTGCCGCCGGGTGGTCGCGGACGTCGGGCGGCACATCGGCAGCGGCGTCGCCAACCTGTGCAATCTCCTCAATCCGAGCCGGGTGGTACTGGGCGGCGACCTGGCGGAAGCCGGCGAGCTGGTGCTCGGCCCCATCCGTGAATCCGTCGGCAGGTACGCGATTCCCAGTGCGGCGCGGCAGCTCTCGGTACTTCCCGGGGCGCTCGGCGGGCGGGCCGAGGTGCTGGGCGCACTGGCGCTCGTCCTCAGCGAGATGGGCGATTCGAGCCTTTTGGAGAACGCGATTCCGATCTCCACCCCTGCCTTCACTTAGATAACGAATGACACCGTTGCCATCTCGTTAAGGATTTAATCCTTGACGTTGCCTCTGCGGCCGAGTTGACTCCAGGCACCTCGGTCGCAACGTTGCGGCCTCGTCAGGGAGGTTTCTGAAGTGAACACGCGTATGCGTCGTGCCGCCGTGGCCGTGGCCGCCACCGCAATGGCCGTCTCTCTCGCCGCCTGTGGCAGCGCCAAGGACTCGGGCGGGAGCAAGGCAAGCTCGGACTCCGGCAAGAAGAAGGGCGACAACATCACCATCGGTCTGTTGCTGCCGGAGAACCAGACCGCCCGGTACGAGAAGTTCGACAAGCCCCTGATCAGCAAGAAGATCACGGACCTGACCCACGGCAAGGGCAAGGTCACCTACGCCAATGCCAACCAGCAGGCAGCGACGCAGAGCCAGCAGATGGACACCATGGTGACCAACCAGGTGGACGCCATCATCGTCGACGCCGTCGACTACAAGTCCATAGCCACCTCGGTGAAGAAGGCCAAGGACGCCGGTATCCCCGTCGTCGCATTCGACCGCCTCGCCGAGGGCCCGATCGACTCGTACGTCTCGTTCGACAACGAGACCGTCGGCAAGACGCAGGGCAAGGCCCTCCTGGAGGCGCTCGGCTCGCACGCCAAGGACGGCAAGATCGTCATGATGAACGGGTCCGCCACCGACCCGAACGCCGCCCAGTTCAAGAAGGGCGCTCACTCCGTCCTTGACGGCAAGGTGAACATCGGCAAGGAGTACGACACCAAGGAGTGGAAGCCGGAGAACGCCAACGCCAACATGGAGGGCGCGATCACCGCGCTCGGCAAGAAGAACGTGATCGGCGTCTACTCCGCCAACGACGGCATGGCGGGCGGCATCATCACCGCCCTGAAGTCCGCGGGCATCTCCCCGATCCCGCCGGTCACCGGCCAGGACGCCGAACTCGCCGGCGTGCAGCGCGTCGTGGCGGGCACGCAGTACATGAGCGTCTACAAGCCCTACGTCCTCGAGGGCCCGATCGCCGCCGAGATGGCCGTCAAGCTGGCCCAGGGCAAGGACCTCGGTTCGCTCACCACCTCCACGGTCGATTCGGCCAGCGTGAAGAAGGTCCCCTCGGTGATCCTTCCGGTCGTCGCCATGACGAAGGACAACATCCAGGACACCGTCATCAAGGACGGCATCTACAAGGTCAGCGAGATCTGCACCCCGGCCTACAAGGCCGCGTGCGACAAGATCGGCCTGAAGTAAGTTCCCTCGTCCGCAAGGGACTTACGCGTTACTGAAGCCTGTCCGGCGCTCCGCCCTCCATCCGTCCCGCTACCGGGGCGGGGCGCCGGACGGAACACCTTGCTCAACCCGCGCTCGCAAGGCAGCGCGGCATCCCCGCCGGTCAGGCGGCGAAGGAGATGGTTCAAGTGTCCGCTACGCCCGTGCTGGCGTTGCGTGGGGTCTCCAAGCGATTCGGTGCCGTCCAGGCGCTCACCGACGTGGAGCTCGAGGCCTACGGTGGTGAAGTGATCGCGCTGGTCGGCGACAACGGAGCCGGAAAGTCCACGCTGGTCAAGACGATCGCAGGCGTGCACCCCATCGATGACGGCGTCATCGAGTGGGACGGCAAGGCCGTCCAGATCAACCGGCCGCACGACGCGCAGAACCTGGGCATCGCGACCGTGTACCAGGACCTCTCGCTGTGCGACAACATCGACGTCGTCGGAAACCTCTACCTCGGCCGGGAACTACGCAAGCGCGGGGTCCTCGACGAGGTGGAAATGGAGCGCCGCTCCCGCGAGTTGCTCACCACCCTGTCGATCCGCATCCCCAGCGTGCGCATCCCGATCGCCTCGCTCTCCGGCGGACAGCGCCAGACCGTGGCCATCGCCCGGTCCATGCTCGGTGAGCCGAAGCTCGTCATCCTCGACGAGCCGACGGCGGCGCTCGGTGTGGAGCAGACGGCACAGGTGCTCGACCTCGTTGAGCGGCTTCGCGAGCGCGGCCACGCCGTCCTGCTCATCAGCCACAACATGGCGGACGTCAAGGCAGTCGCCGACAAGGTCGCGGTGCTGCGCCTCGGCCGCAACAACGGTGTCTTCGACGTGAAGACCACCTCGCAGGAAGAGATCATCGCCGCCATCACCGGCGCCACGGACAACGCTGTGACCCGTCGTGCGTCGCGCAGCGTGGAGGTTCAGAAGTGAGCATCGACAAGACCTCCACCACCAAGCCGGTCACGGTGGACGCACCGGCTCCGGCGCCCGCCGCGGTGACCGCGGTCGACCCCCGGCTGCTGGTGCGCGAGCAGGGATTCGCCGGCTACCTGTCCGAGTTCAAGCGCAAGGTACGGGCCGGTGATCTCGGCTCCATACCGGTGATCATCGGTCTGATCGTGATCGCCGCGATCTTCCAGAGCGTCAACTCGCGCTTCCTCACCGCGGGCAACCTGACCGACATTTCCGTCACCATGGTCGGCACCGGCATGATCGCCGTCGGTATCGTCTTCGTCCTGCTGCTCGGCGAGATCGACCTCTCGGTCGGCTCGGTCAGTGGTGTCGCAGGTGCGGCCTTCGGTGTGCTGACCATCACGCACGGGATGAACCAGTGGCTCGCACTGCTGCTCTCCATCCTCACCGGCACTGCCGCCGGCGCGATCCACGGGTTCTTCTTCGCCCGGATCGGTGTCCCCGCGTTCGCCGTGACGCTGGCCGGTCTGCTGTTCTGGAACGGCTTCATGCTGCAGGTCCTCGGGGCCAACGGCACCATCAACCTGCCCGGCGACGGCCCGATCGCCAACATGACCGGCTACTACTTCTCCGACGTCGCGGTCGCCTACGGCTTCGCCCTGCTCGGCGTGGCGGTCTTCTTCGTCTCCTCGTTCGTCGACGCCCGGCGCCGGGAGGCAGCGGGCGTGCCGTCCCGCCCGCTCAGCGAGATCGTCCTGCGCAGCGCATTGCTGGCGATCGTCGCCTTCGCCGTCGCGTTCATGTACAACCAGTACAAGGGCCTGCCGCTGGCCGTCGTGATCTTCCTGGTGGTGCTGGTCGGCACGGACTTCCTGCTCCGCCGCACCACGTACGGACGCAAGATCTTCGCGCTCGGCGGTTCCGTCGAGGCCTCCCGGCGCGCCGGTATCAACGTCACCATGATCCGGATCTCGGTCTTCGCGATCGCCGGTACGTTCGCCGCGGTCGGCGGCCTCTTCCTCGCTTCGAAGATCGCCACCGCCAACCAGGGAGCCGGCAGCGGTGACCTGCTGATGAACGCCATCGCGGCGGCCGTCATCGGTGGCACCAGCCTCTTCGGCGGCCGGGGCCGCACCTGGAACGCGCTGCTCGGTGTCCTGGTGATCGTCTCGATCCAGTACGGCCTTTCGCTGCAGGGCATCGCATCGCCCATCCAGTACATGATCACCGGTGGCGTGCTGCTGGCGACCGTCGTGATCGACGCCGTGACCCGCAAGACCCAGAAGACCGCGGGCCGCGCGTAACGCCCGGACAGGCCCTGACGGGCACCGCACTGACGCCCGGTACCGGAACGCCCCGGTACCGGGCGCACGCGTGTGGTGCCGGGCGTCCCATTGCGCCGTACGAGTGACGTACGACGCACCGCCCGATGACGTCCGCCGTGAATGGAACATTAGACTCGACTGGCCCGGCAAAGCTCGATCACAGTTCGACCGCAAGGAGGCACGGGTGCCGTTGCTGACCCGCATCAGGGAACCGCGCGATCTTGACCGGCTCAGCCCGGAGCAGCTGGAACAGCTGGCCGGAGAGATCCGGACCTTCCTCGTCGACGCCGTGTCCAAGACCGGCGGACACCTCGGCCCCAACCTGGGGGTCGTCGAGCTGACGATCGCCCTGCACCGGGTCTTCGACTCGCCGAAGGACCGGGTCCTCTTCGACACCGGGCACCAGAGCTACGTACACAAGCTGCTCACCGGCCGGCAGGACTTCGGGCTGCTGCGCACCAAGGGCGGCATCTCCGGCTACCCCTCGCGTGCCGAGTCCGACCATGACGTCATCGAGAACTCGCATGCCTCCACGGTGCTCGGCTGGGCCGACGGTCTCGCCAAGGCCAACCAGGTACTCAAGAAGGACGACCACGTCGTCGCGGTGATCGGTGACGGCGCACTCACCGGTGGCATGGCCTGGGAGGCGCTGAACAACATCGCCGCCGCCAAGGACCGTCCGCTGGTGATCGTGGTGAACGACAACGAGCGCTCCTACGCGCCCACCATCGGCGGCCTCGCCAACCACCTGGCAACCCTGCGCACCACCGACGGTTACGAGCGCTTCTTGGCCCGTGGTAAGGACCTCCTGGGGCGCACGCCGGTCGTCGGCAAGCCGCTCTACGAGACGCTGCACGGGGCCAAGAAGGGCCTCAAGGACTTCATCGCCCCGCAGGGCATGTTCGAGGACCTGGGCCTGAAGTACGTCGGACCGATCGACGGTCACGACGTCGAGGCCCTGGAGTCGGCGCTGGAGCGCGCCAAGGGCTTCGGCGGTCCGGTCATCGTGCACTGCATCACCGAGAAGGGCCGCGGGTACCAGCCCGCCGAGCAGGACGAGGCCGACCACTTCCACGGCATCGGCCCGATTCACCCCGACACCGGCCTGCCCATCAAGGCCGCGTCGGCCAGCTGGACTTCGGTCTTCGGCGACGAGATGGTCAAGCTCGGCCGGGAGCGCGAGGACATCGTCGCGATCACCGCGGCCATGCTCCAGCCGGTCGGTCTGACCAAGTTCGCCAGGGAATTCCCGGGCCGGGTGTACGACGTCGGGATCGCCGAGCAGCACGCCGCGGTCTCCGCGGCCGGCCTCGCGACCGGCGGCCTGCACCCCGTCTTCGCGGTGTACGCGACCTTCCTCAACCGCGCCTTCGACCAGTTGCTCATGGACGTGGCGCTGCACAAGTGCGGTGTCACCTTCGTGCTGGACCGGGCCGGCGTCACCGGCGACGACGGGGCCTCGCACAACGGCATGTGGGACATGTCCATCCTGCAGTGCGTCCCGACCCTGCGGATCGCCGCACCGCGCGACGCCGAACAGGTGCGCGCCCAGTTGCGCGAGGCCGTCCAGGTCGACGACGCGCCGACCGTGGTGCGGTACTCCAAGGGCGTGGTCGGCCCGGCCGTACCCGCGGTGGGCCGGATCGGAGGCATGGACGTACTGCGCACGGCCGGCACCGTGAAGCCGGATGTGCTGCTGGTCTCCGTCGGCGCGCTGGCCCCGATGTGCCTGGAGATCGCCGAGTTGCTCAACAAGCAGGGCATCACCAGCACGGTGGTCGACCCCCGCTGGGTCAAGCCGGTCGACGAAGCTCTGGCGCCGCTCGCCGAGCAGCACCGGGTGGTGGTCACCGTCGAGGACAACAGCCGTGCCGGTGGCGTCGGTTCCGCCGTCGCCCAGACACTCCGCGACGCGGGGGTCGACGTCCCGCTGCGCGACTTCGGTATCCCGCCGCGCTTCCTGGACCACGCGAGCCGCAAGCAGATCATGGCCGAGATCGGGCTCACCGCCCCGGACATCGCCCGTCAGGTCACCGGTCTGGTCGCGAAGATCGACGGCCGGTACGACAGCGAGTCGGCCGGGACCGTGGAGCCTGCCCGCGACTGAACGGTGCGCGACTGCGGACGAGCCGCCGTATCCGGCCTGCAAGTCGGTGGGGGCGGCTCGTCGGGTGGCACCAAGGGTGGCCGGCGAGTGGGGTCCGGTAGTCCCGCACCGCTCCCGTCCGGAACCGGTCAGAACATCAAAATGCTCAGGTCACCGCAGCGTGGGACCAGTTGAGGGGAAGGCCGGCAGCCAGCCATGTCGTCGCGTACCGCATCTTCCTCGGGCCCGGCCACCGATTGCCGGCTGCTGCGCGGCAAGGACGGCACGCTCAGTGCGTACGCCCGGGCCGACGGCGGCATCGCGCGCTGGACCGAGCAGCGCCCCGGCGGCCCCGACTGGACGGGACCCGACCTGATCGCGGTCCCCGACAGCACCCATCTCACCCTGGCGCAGGGACCGGACGCCTACGTTCATCTGCTGTCCCGGCGGAGCGACGCCCGCGGGGTCACCATCATGCACGCCACGCAGTACCAGACGGGCCGGCCGTTCGGGCCCTGGCACTCTCTCGGCAACCACCACAAGGACCCCGAACTCGCCCGCACCTTCGGGGCTCCGGCAGCTGCCGTCGGCTCCGACGGCCGCGTTCATGTCTTCGTACGCAACGCGGGGCGCGGCATCAGCATGCGGAAGCAGGGCAAAACGGGAAAGTGGGAAGGCTGGAAGGACCTCAAGGGCGCCAAGGTCCTGGACGGGGCACCTGCCGCTGTTGCCCTGGCCGACCGCGTCGAGCTGCTGGCCCCGGCGGACAAGCAGGTCCTGCGCTGGTGCCAGGAGAAGCCTGACGGTGATTTCGTCCAGGCCGAACCGGCCGCCGCCCGAGCGGCCGCCGGATCGGTCACCGGTGTGCGCACCGGTGACGACCGTGCCACGTACTACTGGTGCGACCCGGGGGCCGGCGTGGTCGCCCACCGCCCCGGCTCCGACGACCTGGACCTGGGCGGTGAACCGGACGGTGGGCCGGTGGCCGCGCTGCGTACGCCCATCGAGGGTTACGACTGCACGGTCCTGGCCTTCCGCGCCCGCAACGGCCGCCCCACCCTGGCGGCCTGCCCCACCGAGGGCGAGGCGGACGGCCTCTGGTGGACGGAGACCGGCGAGCCCGCACTGGGCGCCCCGGCCCTCGCGGTGGACGCGGCGGGCCGGGTGGTCCTCGCCGCCATCGCGGAGGACGGCACCCTACGCGTGGCCCGCCAGAAGTCCGAACCGGGCCTGGCACTCGCCGCCTGGACCCGGGCCTGAGGGGCGGGTCCGCCCAGGCCCGGACCCGCCCGGGCTCAGCCGCCGTGGGCGGGCGACTTCTTCGCCGACGCCGGCACCTCGGTGTCGGTGCGGATGGCCTTCCACAACTCGGTGGCCTGTGGCTCGGCCGCGACCACCCGGTTGGGGTCGACTTTGTCGTACGCCACCGGAAGCATGATGGTTTCCATCGTGTCGGGGTTGACGCCCTTCATGCTGCGGGCGAACTTGGCGAGCGAGGTGAGTGAGGCCAGATCGGAATCGGTGGTCAGCGACTTGGTCGCCGAGTTCGCGATCTTGTACGACTTGGTCGGGCTGCTCAGCAGGTCCTGCCGCTGCACCTCGCCGAGCAGATCGAGCATGAACTGCTGCTGGAGCCCGATCCTGCCGAGGTCGCTGCCGTCCCCTATGCCGTGCCGGGTCCTCACGAACTCCAGCGACTGGGTGCCGTTCAGCTTCTGCGAGCCCTTCTTGAGGTTGAGACCGCTCGCTCCGTCGTGGATGTCCTGTGGGACGTCGACGGTGACGCCGCCGATCGCGTCGACCAGGCCCTTGAACCCGGCGAAGTCGATCTCCATGTAGTGATCGATCCGCACATCGGACATCTTCTCCACGGTCTTCACCACACACGCCGGACCGACCAGCGAGTAGACCGAGTTGAACATCACACGCTTCGCGGACGGCATCGTGGAGCCGTCCTTCTTGGTGCATTCGGGCCGGGTCACCAGGGTGTCGCGCGGGATGCTCACCGCGGTGGCCCGGGTCCGGCCCTGCGGTATGTGGATCACCAGCGCGGTGTCCGAACGGGCGCCGCTGACATTGCCTCCGGCTATCTTCCCGTTGTCCCCGGCCCTTGAGTCGGAGCCCAGAACCAGCAGGTTCTGCCCGGCAGTCGGGAGCTTCTCGGGACGGTCCTTGCCGAGCGCCTGATTGATGTCGACGCCCTTGATGTTGCCGTCGAGATTGCTGTACATCCACCAAGCGGCGCTGCCGCCTGCCAGTACGAGCACGAGCAGGGTCACGAGAAGTCCACGCCGTATGCGCTGACCACGGGTCCGTGCACGCTTGCGACTGCGGCGGGAGCTTTCCCGGGAACTTCGGTGGCCGGGCGGCATTACGTCTTGGCTCATCCTGTGTGAGTCCTCACAACTCGTAGCCCGGGCAGGGCTCATGTGATGGGGGTGGGACTCGGGTGGGGGGAGGAGAGCCGGTCCGCGGTTGCCTGGTAATTGAGCACTATAGACAGTCAATCGGGCGTACGTACGAGGGCCATGGCACTTTGTGCGGCCCCCGGTGGCGCTTCCGAGACTCCGATCGGCCTCGGGCCGCCACGATTCGAACTCTGGAACACACCTGGTTGCCTGGGCTTAGGATGTGGCAGATTCGAAAAGCTGCGCGAGTCTTCGGATGTAGGTTCTGGAAAGGTGACGGCAGATCCATGCTCGGACAGGAAGCCCGCGCCACCTCAGGGGTTACCCCGGCAGTCAAGCCGCAACGGGGGATCTGGCTGGCCCGAGGCAAGGATGACCGGCTCACCGCGTACGTTTCCGTCGATGGGGGTTTCCTGCGCTGGACGGAGACTCGCCCGGGAGGAGCGGAGTGGGGCAGCTCCCAGTTGGTCTCGGTGCCGCACCTGACCCACCTGTCCATTGCCCAGGACAGCAAAGCCTACGTCCATTTCATCGGTCGGCGCGAGCGAGGGGGTGACGGAGGGCGGCCCGTTGTCGATCTCGCGTATGCGATCCAGTACCAAACGGGGCGTCCGCTTTCAGCGTGGCGCTCGCTGGGCAATCCCAGCAAGGACCCCGAAGAGGCCCGCAGGTTCGGTATCCCCGTCGGCGTAGTGGACAATTCGGGTAGCGTGCACATCTCCGCCCGAAGCGGAGGGGGAGGTCTCTCGTTGCGCCGCGAGCGAGCCGATGGGGCCTGGCGAGGGTGGGAAGGCTTGCGGGGGCCGGACCTTGAGGACGTTCCGGTGATGATCGCTCTCACGTCGGGATGCGTCGAGGTGTTCGCCGCAACCGGAGGCGGAACGTTGCACTGGCGACAGCGGGAACCCGGCGGTGCTTGGGGTGAGGGCCAGGCCTCGCGGTTCGCGGTGGCTCCCCGGAGTCTGACCGCTCTTGAAACGGCTTCCGACCGGGCGACTTACTACTGGACCGACCCTGCCGGCTATGGCGTCGTGGCCTACCGTCCGGGTGGCTGGCCGATGGCTCTTGGGGGTGCACCCGGGGACGGGGCGCACGCCGCGGCCCGCGCATTCCTGGACGGCTACGACTGCACTGTGCTGGCGCATCGGGGAGCGAACGGCACAGCCGCGATCGGCGTGGGCGTCACCGAGAACGAGGCCAATGGCATGTGGTGGTCGGACACCGGGGTGCCGTGTTACGGAACTCCGGCGCTGGCCCAGGACGCACTCGGCCGGATGGTATTGGCAGTTGTGGACGAGAACGGGGCTCCACGGGTCGCCCGCCAGACGGACGAGCCGGGGTTGACATTCGCTCAGTGGCAGGAGCTCTGAACGCGGCCGAGCGCGGGGTACGCCTCCCTGCCCCGGCGCGAGAGGCTGTTCTGACTTGGATCTCTCACGGCATCCGAGGGTTGTGCGGCGAGCAGCATGAGGTCAATCACAGGTACCAGTGAGCCGCGTTTGTCACACATCGTCCAGGAACGGACGTATTGACATCCATTAATGTTCACTTAAGATTCACCCTTGGCTCAAAAGTTTGGAAGTTGAGCGAGAGGCGTTCAGCCGGGGCTGGCTGCGGGCGGTGTGGCTCGACGGAGGCAGCGCACGGGGGGTTGGGATCTTGAGCGGTGGCGCAGGTGCTCGCTGCTGCTTTGAAGTGGAGTGTGAAGCATGGCCGGTGGGCCACGTCTGAGTGTCGTCGTCCCTTTTCAGGACGTTGAGACGTACCTCGCAGAGTGCCTGGAATCCATAGCCCGGCAGACCTTCCGTGACTTCGAAGTGATCATGGTCGATGACGGGTCGACAGATCAATCCACAGCGATGGCCGAACAGTTCTGCGCCAAGGACGCGCGTTTCAAGCTGGTTCGCCAAGATTCCCATGGTCCCGGGCACGCGCGGAACACTGGACTCCGGTCCATGCACCCTGACGGTGAGTTCCTGGTGTTCGCGGATGGTGACGACGTTATTCCGGAGTACGCCTATGAGTTGCTCATACGTACCCTCTCGGAATCAGGCTCGGATTTCGTTTCCGGCAATGTCCAGATGATGAACTCGACAAAGAAGTGGCAGTCTCCACTTCACAAGGGCCCTATGCAGAAGGATCGTAAGGGCACCCATATCACTCGCTTCGACGCATTGATCTACGACCGTACGGTCTGGAACAAGGTGTTTCGCCGCAGCTTCTGGGATCACCACTTCATTCAGTTCCCCGAAGGTGTTCTCTATGAGGACTCCTGGGTCAACATGTTCGCCCATTTCCGTGCCAAGAAGGTAGATGTCATCTCTGACATCGTCTACTTCTGGCGCCGGCGTGACGGCGGCGCCGCACCCTCCATTACGCAGCGGCACACTGAACTCAGCAATCTGCGCGACCGGGTCGCGGCAGTGCAGTCCGTGAGCCGATTCCTCGCGCAGCACCGTTCGCGCGCGTTCGCCGAGCACAAGCGAAAGTACGACCTTGCTTGTCTCAAGTCAGACCTCCTGCTCCACCTGAAGGTGCTTCCCGATGCTGACGAGGAGTACCGCGAAGCTTTCATGTTCTGGGCCGGGGAGTTCCTTGACGAGGCCGACGAAGGCATCATCGACGAGCTTCCTGCCGACGTCAGGGTGAAGTGGCTGCTCGTCCAGGAAGGAAAGCTCGATGCCCTGCTGGACGTCATCGAGTTCGAACGCAAGGGCGGTCCACTTCCGGTCCGTCGACGCCTGCACCGGTACCTGAATTACCCTCACCTCGGAAACAGGGACACGGGGCTGGAGAAGAGCGACTACCGCCTCGACAAGGAGCTGTCCCCGTACAGTTCCCTCGTAGGGGCGCACTGGAACAGCGAGTGGCTCACTCTGACGGGCTCCGCGTATGTCCGCTACATAAATGTGCACAAGCGGCATATGTCGACCAAAATGCTGGCACTGCGCAACAAGAAGGCCGGCAGCACGGTCATCAACATGGCGAAGACGACCTACTACCCGCAGGCAACCGAGCACTCCAATCAAAACCGCTACTGCTACGACTGGGCAGGCTTCGAGACCCGGTTCGACACCACTCGACTGAAGAAGAAGGGCGAGTGGGTCGAGGGTACGTGGGATGTAGCCGCCGGGGTGTTCAGTCGCGGGCTGTTCCGTTACAAGAGCATTGGCCGGGGTGGCGCCGGCAGCGCGGCGAATCCGCCGTATCGATACGTCGACAAAAACACGCGGATCGTCCCCCTCTTCATACAGGGAAGCCTGAAGCTCCGCGTGGAGATTGTGCGGTGCCGTATCACGAGGCACCGAATTGTCGGGGACCAGCTCGAACTCGGCGGCGTCTACCTTGGCCCGAAGGTGCCGGAGTGGGGCAAGTTCCGTGTGACCAGCATGAGCGGCGCGGGTCGGCACGACGCGTGGATGAAATTCCAGCCGGGGGGCGAAGGATGGTGCACCTTCGTCACGCGTGTGCCGCTCCGCAGCGTGGTGCCCGGCTTCCGCAGTTCCGGTGACGGTGCCGTACCGCAGGCGTGGACCATGGGCAGCAATGGCTGGAAGACGACCGTCCACGTTGAGGGCCGGAAGGCACCTATGTATCCGGTGATGGCCGAAGAGGCTGTCGACGGCCACTACCGCATGCCTCAATCGCTCCAGACCCCGGACGGAGACCGGGAAATCGTCGTCCACCGGAACGGCTCAGGCTACGTCGTGCTCTTCGAACGTGCGGCCCTGCCCATGCTGGTTGATGGATGTTGGGGGGAGGACGGGTCGCTGGAGCTTATCGGTGAGTACTCCTGTGCAGATCTACTCCCCCCCACGGAGAGGGCTGCCGCGCACGTGGTGGTCAGGTCACGTGCGCACGGTGCTGAGCGGGCGGTGCCGATCGCGTGGGCCGGCTACCAATTCCGTTGCTTGGTCAGCCCTGCCGCGATGCAGACGTTGGCCGGTGCCATACCGCTCGCCGCGGGTCGCTGGGACTTCTTCCTGCGCCGCCAGGATCCTTCTGCCGTTGCGCCGGAGGAGCGCTCACCTGACCTCATGCTCAAGGTCCAGCAGACTCTCATCGAATCCATGCCTCAAGAGATGGAGCGGGATGACCGTTCGTACGCGCTCCAGGCAGAGGCATACGACCGGCTTTCGATGCTTGTACAATCCGCCATGCCGGAGAGCGCCCGAGGTCCGTACCGGCAGAAGCTGTTGCGGACCAAGACATACCCGCATGCCCGGCGCAAGAAGATCCAGCAAACCGTGCTCTTCGATGCCTTCAAGGGAACCCAGTACTCAGACAGTCCCCGAGCCGTCCATGAAGAGATGGTTCAGCGGGGGGTGGCGCTGAATCACCTTTGGGTAGTCCGTGACGACCAGGTAGAGGTGCCCCCGACAGCCATGCCAGTGCGTATGTGGTCGCCGGAGTGGTACGAAGCGCTCGGCACCGCGAAGTACATCGTTGCCAACAACCACCTTCCCGACTGGTTCGAGAAGCGTGAGGATCAGGTAGTGGTGCAGACGTGGCACGGCACGCCGCTCAAGCGCATCGGCCATGACATCGAATCGGTCCACTTCGCGGACCGTCGGTATCTGGAGCGAGTCGAGAAGGAGGTGCAGAACTGGGACATGCTGGTTTCTCCCAATAGCTTCTCCACGCCGATTCTTAAACGCGCGTTCCGCTTTCCGGGCGAGATGGTCGAATGCGGGTACCCTCGGAACGACATTCTGCGCCGTCCTGGAATGGGGCGAAGACAGATGGAGATTCGAAGAAAGATCGGACTGCCGCCGGGAAAGCGTGTCGTCATGTACGCACCCACTTGGCGTGATGACCAGTATTACGCTCCCGGGAAGTACAAGTTCGACTTCCGCATCGACCTCGATGACGCCCGTACCCGGCTCGGCGCCGACCATGTGCTGATGGTACGTCGGCACCCGAACGTGGTGGACCCGGTCCCGGGAGCCGGGGATGGCTTTGTTTTCGACGTATCCGATTACCCAGATATGGCGGATCTGTCGCTCATCGCTGACGTGATGATCACGGATTACTCGTCCCTGATGTTCGACTTCGTCAACACGGGACGCCCGATACTCTTCTACACCTACGACCTGGATCATTACCGTGACACTCTGCGCGGCTTCTATTTCGATTTCGAGCACAGTGCTCCGGGTCCGTTGGTCTTCGAGTCGGCAGAACTGATCTCTGCTATAAGGAATGTCGACCGCATACAAGCGGCTTATGCGGAGCGCTACCGCTGGTTCCAGGGCGAGTTCTGCGATTTGGATGACGGATTCGCGTCGGCGAGGCTGGCTGACCGCATCCTTGTAGCCGGTGGCGATCTCGACGCCGCTATGGCGCAGGCGCCCGCCGTAGGTGCGGTGGCGCCGTCAGGGCCCGGCCGACTCGCGGCGTTGGGAAGTGGTGCTCAGAGCCCAGAGCCGCGCCGCTTGGCAGACAGTGTTTCGGTCGAGCCCTACCGGCCGGTCCTGCCGCAGAGCCGGAGGGCGGACGTCAGTGCGTCGGCGACGCTGGGTGCCTAAATTGATGCCGGCCCGACCGGATCTTATGAAGGTTTCGAAGTCTCTTATGGAACTGGATATCGAACATGTCTAAATCAGGATCAAATGAACGTCCCGTGATCAGGGGGATAGAAGCGTCAGGGACCTTCCCCGTTGAATACCGATTCTCTCATGCGAAGAACGGAAATCGACATTTGGTCGTTGTTTTTGCAAACTTCTCAGCCCCCGATGAGTATGGATGGTCGAACGGCGTCTTCGACAACCTTCGATCCAATATACTGTGGATTCGCGACCTGTTCGACGGAAAAAATAGCTACTACATGTGCAAGGGGATGGATTTCTCACTGGAGCGATCTGTCATCACGCTCATATCGAACGTGATGAACTCTCTCTCCATCACGCCCGACCACTGCACCATGTTCGGAGGGTCAAAGGGCGGAAGTGCGGCACTGTATTTTGGTTTGAAATACGGCTTCGGCAGCATTGTGTCGATTGTTCCGCAGTTCAGGGTCGGCAGTTATGTTAAAAAGTCGGTCCCAACTGTCGCCGAGTTTATGATGGGTGAGGGCGTACCGGACGAAAACCTAAGATTCCTTGACTCCCTGATCCCTGATCTGGTGCGAGAGGGGGGAAATCGCGGAGCCAACATATACATGTTCTCCGCGGCGCAGGACGAGCAGTTCAAGGATCAAATAGAACCATTCCTCGGATTTTTCAACGGTTACGACAACTTCAATTTCATCTTCAGTGATTCGCCCTTTATCGGCGATCACACCGAAGTGACCAGGCGGAACGTTCCTGTCATCATGGGGCTGGTGAATCTTCTTATCGATGGGATGCCGCCGCGTCTTGGGTTTGTTCGAAATGGCTTCGAAGAGCCCGATCGCGACAAATCGGCCATTGATGCCTACCTGAAATCGACTTCTGTGGTACAGAGCGGACTGGTGGCTACTCCGACGGTTGCGGTCCCGGTGCCCCATGAGCAGGTGCGCGGAGACGTGGTGCGCTTTGCCGGGTTGGCCCCGGGTGCCGTACGAGTAAGCCTGTGGGAGAACGGCAAGTTCCTGGGTTCCCCGACCGTGGCGGCAGACGGCACATGGTCCTGGGAGCTGGGGAGGCCCTGGACCAAGGGGAACCATTTGATTCGGCTTTTCTCGGTGGACCCGAGCGGTTTTCACTCCGAGCGGACCGAGGTGGCCTTCACCATCTTGGACCGGCTCCCGGCTCCGCTCGTTTCGATGCCGACCGACCGTCAACAGGTGGCGAGTGCAGCGGTTCGCTTCACGGGGGCCGCGAGGGACGCCACACAGGTGGGTTTCAGGGAGGACGGAATCCCGCTGGGCGTTGCACCGGTCGCCCCGGACGGCAGCTGGTCATGGGAGTCGGGGTGGTCGTGGAGCGCGGGACAGCATGTGGTCGAGGTCTTCGGAGTCGACGCAGGTGGGAGCGAATCCTTGGCGTCCTTGGTGTCCTTCACTGCGCAGAACATGGTTACCGCCCCGGCCGACCCGTACTACGGCCAGAGGTACTGACGGGGGACTGGCCTGTCACCACCTGCATCGCGAGGGCCCAGTGGTCGGAAGCGCCGGAGGGGAGCACAGTGCAGCCTGACCGCGGTAGAGCTGTGAACAGGTAGTCGATCTTGTATCCGCTCTGATGCGTGTACCGTCCGGCCCGGGAAGACCCTGATTGGTCGCACTCCCGGTAAGAGGTGTACAGGCTGGAAGGCCAAACCCAGGCGCCCGAGTTGCCGGCCACACCCGGCGGGGCTGTGTTCAGATCTCCGCCGAAGACAGTTCGTTGACCCGATGCGGCGCGGACCAATGCCTTCAACTGGTCGTCCCTGAGTTCCCAGGTCGGGTGGGCCCGGTCGCTGCCCGGCGGACTGAGGTGCGCATTGCATACCCGGACCCTCTCAGCGGCAACTGTGGCGCAGAGTATGCCCCGGCGGAGCCCGGCACTCGGTTGCGCGGAAACGACATGCGAGATGCTGGTCAGTGGCCAGGCCGACAGTATGGCGAACCCCGCAGTGCCCTGCTCTGATTCGGCACACCGAACCTCGCTGCGACTGCCGTTGGCGCTGACCGACACGTAGGGTTCAAAGGTGCTGTGCCAACTCTCGCCCAGCCTCTTTCGAGCTGCGGAGAGATCGCCGCTGCACACCTCTTGGAGGAGGAGAACGCGCGCCCCGGGTGCCTCTGTCAGCGCTCTGATCCGCTCCTGTTTGCGCTGCCGACTTCCGGTTTTCTCGCATCCCCACTGCCGTACGCCACACATGTTCCACGTAGTGACCCAAAGCTTCCGCTCTCCGGCCCGGGCGGCGTCGGTGCCGGAGCGTACGGCGTACAGCAGGGACACCAGCATCGTGAGGCCCAGCACCACGGCGGTCACGAGCAGGGCGCGTTTACTGCGGCGTGGTCTGTCCATCCGGTTCTACAGTCCCCTGCCAGCATTACCCAAAGATCCACTGTGGAACTTGACTTCGCACTGTAGCGGCCCGGCGCGGAGAGGTGGTGACGCCCCCGACCTGTGCGGAAGGGCCGTACGAATCACCGATCCGTACGGCCCATCCCATGTTCGGTCGATCAGGTTACGCCGGAACGCTCGCCAAGCCACGCTCGAGGAACGGCTTGCCGTTCACCCGCTCGCTGACGCCCTCACGGTCCAGGTACGGCGTGATGCCGCCCAGGTGGAAGGGCCAGCCGGCGCCGGTGATCAGGCAGAGGTCGATGTCCTGGGCCTCGGCCACGACACCCTCGGCCAGCATCAGCCCGATCTCCTGGGCCACGGCGTCCAGTACCCGGTCGCGGGTCTGCTCCTCGGTCAGGACCGAGGAGCCCTGCTTGAGGAGGGCGGAGACCTCGGGGTCCAGTTCGGGCTTGCCCGAGTCGTAGACGTAGAAGCCGCGCTTGCCCGCCTTGACGACGGCGGCGAGGTTCTCCGAGACGGTGAAGCGCTCCGGGAAGGCGCGGTGCAGGGTCTCGGATACGTGCAGACCGATCGCCGGGCCGACCAGCTCCAGCAGCACCAGCGGGGACATCGGCAGACCCAGCGGCTCGATGGCGCGCTCGGCGACCACGACCGGGGTGCCCTCGTCGATGATGTTCTGGATCTCGCCCATGAAGCGGGTGAGGATGCGGTTGACGACGAACGCCGGGGCGTCCTTCACCAGGACCGCGGTCTTCTTGAGCTTGCGCGCGACACCGAAGGCGGTGGCCAGCGAAGCGTCGTCGGTCTGCTCACCGCGGACGATCTCCAGGAGCGGCAGGATCGCGACCGGGTTGAAGAAGTGGAAGCCGACGACCCGCTCGGGGTGCTCCAGCTTCGACGCCATCTCGGAGACCGAGAGCGAAGAGGTGTTGGTGGCGAGGATCGCGTGGGCCGGAGCGACCGCCTCGACCTCGGCGAACACCTGCTGCTTGACGCCGATCTCCTCGAAGACCGCCTCGATGATGAAGTCGGCGTCGGAGAAGCCCTCGGCCTTGTCCAGTACGCCGGTCACCAGCGCCTTGAGGCGGTTGGCCTTGTCCTGGTTGATGCGGCCCTTGCCGAGCAGCTTGTCGACCTCCGCGTGGACATACCCCACGCCCTTGTCGACCCGCTCCTGGTCGATGTCGGTCAGCACCACCGGCACCTCGAGGCGACGCAGGAAGAGCAGCGCCAGCTGAGAGGCCATCAGGCCCGCGCCGACCACGCCGACCTTGGTGACCGGGCGCGCCAGGTTCTTGTCCGGGGCGCCGGCCGGGCGCTTGGCGCGCTTCTGGACCAGGTTGAACGCGTAGATGCCGCTGCGCAGCTCGCCGCCCATGATCAGGTCCGCGAGGGCCTGGTCCTCGGCGTCGAAGCCCTGGCGCAGGTCGCCGTTCTTCGCCGCGGCGATGATGTCCAGCGCGCGGTATGCGGCCGGGGCGGCGCCGTGCACCTTGGAGTCGGCGATCGCCCTGCCGCGCGCCACCGCCTGGTCCCAGGCCTCGCCGCGGTCGATCTCCGGGCGGACGACCTCGATCTCGCCGCGCAGTACGGCGGAGGTCCAGATGAGCGACTGCTCCAGGAAGTCGGCGCCCTCGAAGATCGCGTCGGCGATCCCGAGCTCGTACACCTGCTTGCCCTTGAGCTGACGGTTCTGGTTGAGCGAGTTCTCGATGATCACCGAGACCGCGCGGTCGGCGCCGATCAGGTTCGGGAGCAGCGCGCAGCCGCCCCAGCCCGGCACCAGGCCGAGGAAGACCTCGGGGAGCGAGAAGGCGGGCAGCGCCTTGGTCACGGTGCGGTACGCGCAGTGCAACCCGACCTCGACACCGCCGCCCATGGCCGCGCCGTTGTAGTACGCGAAGGTGGGCACCGCGAGAGCGGAGAGCCGCTTGAAGACGTCGTGGCCGCCCTTGCCGATGGCGAGCGCGTCCGAGTGGTCCTTGAGCAGCTCGACCCCCTTGAGGTCGGCGCCGACCGCGAAGATGAACGGCTTGCCGGTGATACCGACACCGACGATCGTGCCGTCGGCGGCCTCCTTCTCGACCTGGTCGATGGCGGCGTCCAGATTGGCCAGCGACTGCGGACCGAAGGTGGTCGGCTTGGTGTGGTCCAGGCCGTTGTCGAGTGTGATCAGCGCGAACCGGCCCGCGCCGCCCGGCAGGTCGAGGTGGCGTACGTGCGCCTCGGTGACGACCTCGCCGGGGAACAGCTCGGCCGCGCCCTTCAGAAGCTCAGAGGTGGTGGTGCTCACTTGGTGCCTCCGTCGAAGTGCGGGTTCTCCCAGATGACCGATGCGCCCATGCCGAAGCCGACGCACATGGTGGTCAGTCCGTACCGGACCTGCGGCTGCTCCTCGAACTGCCGCGCCAGCTGCGTCATCAGACGCACACCGGAGGACGCGAGGGGGTGACCGAAGGCGATCGCGCCGCCGTACTGGTTGACCCGCGCGTCGTCGTCCGCGATGCCGTAGTGCTCGAGGAAGGCGAGCACCTGGACGGCGAAGGCCTCATTGATCTCGAACAGGCCGATGTCGTCGATGGAGAGCCCGGCCTTGGCGAGGGCCTTCTCGGTCGACGGGATCGGGCCGTAACCCATCACCTCGGGCTCGACGCCCGCGTAGGCGTACGAGACGAGGCGCATCTTGACCGGCAGGCCCAGCTCGCGCGCGGTCTCCTCGGAGGCGATCAGCGAAGCGGTGGCACCGTCGTTGAGACCGGCGGCGTTTCCGGCGGTGACCCGGCCGTGCGCACGGAACGGTGTCTTGAGACCCGCGAGCGACTCCAGGGTGGTGCCGGGGCGCATCGGCTCGTCGGCGGTGGCCAGGCCCCAGCCGGTCTCGCCGGCCTCCGCGTTGGTGCGGCGTACGGAGACGGGTACCAGGTCCTGCTGGATCTTGCCGTTGGCGTACGCCTTGGCGGCCTTCTCCTGCGAACGGACTGCGTACTCGTCGGCGCGCTGCTTGGTGATCGTCGGGTACCTGTCGTGCAGGTTCTCGGCGGTCATGCCCATGAACAGGGCGGACTCGTCGACGAGCTTCTCGGACACGAAGCGCGGGTTCGGGTCGACCGCCTCACCCATCGGGTGCCGGCCCATGTGCTCGACGCCGGCCGCGACGACGATGTCGTACGCGCCGAAGGCGATCGAGCCCGCCGTGGTGGTCACGGCGGTCATCGCGCCGGCACACATGCGGTCGACGGAGTAACCGGGTACGGACTGGGGCAGCCCGGCGAGGATGCCCGCGGTGCGGCCGAGGGTCAGTCCCTGGTCGCCGATCTGCGTGGTCGCCGCGACGGCGACCTCGTCGATCTTCGCCGGGTCCAGATCCGGGTTGCGGCGCAGCAGCTCCCGGATCGCCTTCACGACAAGATCGTCGGCGCGGGTCTCGTGGTAGATGCCCTTCGGGCCCGCTTTGCCGAACGGGGTGCGGACGCCGTCGACGAAGACGACGTCCCGGATGGTACGAGGCACGGTGGCTCTCCTCCAGGGTGCGGGATGGCACTGCTGCTGCGGGCACGCCGGGGCGCGCTTGCGCACTGCCATGCTACCCACGAGTAACCATGCTGCACAGTATTGGGGGAGGGAGCGGTGAACGTCACACCGTGGTCGCCGGGGGCGAACACCCCGGCGACCACGGTGTCAGGCCTCGTCCGCCGCCCGTACCGCGGTGAGCAGCAGCGGCGCGACCTGCTCGATCTGCCACCGGCGCGCCCCGAGCCCGGCGAGAACGGCCGAGATCGTCTCCAGGCTCCGCTCCCGCGGAGGTTCCCAGCACACCCGCCGCACGGTGTCCGGCGTCATCAGATTCTCCTGCGGCATGTTCAGCTGTTCAGCGAGCTCCGAGACGGCGGCACGCGCTGCGGAGAGCCGGACGGCGGCAGCGGGGTCCTTGTCGGCCCAGGCGCGCGGCGGTGGCGGCCCTGCCACCTGCTGGCCGGGCTGCGGAAGCTCACTGTCAGGGAGGGCCTTGGCGCGGTCGACCGCCGCCTGCCACTGTTCGAGCTGGCGCTTGCCCATCCGGTGACCGAAACCGGGCAGTGCGGTGAGTTGCTGGACGTTCAGCGGCAGACCGAGCGCCGCCTCGACGATCGCGCCGTCACCCAGCACCTTTCCGGGCGAGATGTCGCGCCGCTGCGCGGCTGCGTCGCGGGCGTTCCACAGTTCGCGTACGACCGCGAGCTGACGGCGCCTGCGCACCTTGTGCATGCCCGACGTACGGCGCCACGGGTCCTTGCGCGGTGGTGCGGGGGCCGCCGTCGCGATGGCGTTGAACTCCTCCATCGCCCAGCCCAGCTTTCCCTGCCGGTCCAGCTCCTTCTCCAGCGCGTCCCGCAGGTCGACCAGCAGTTCTACGTCGAGTGCGGCGTAACGCAGCCAGGGATCGGGCAGCGGACGGGTCGACCAGTCGACGGCGGAGTGGCCCTTCTCCAGGGTGAAGCCCAGGACGTTCTCGACCATCGCGCCGAGCCCCACCCGGGGGAACCCGGCGAGCCGGCCGGCCAGCTCGGTGTCGAAGATGCGCGTGGGGATCATGCCTATTTCGCGCAGGCACGGAAGATCCTGGGTGGCTGCGTGCAGCACCCATTCGGCGTCGGCGATGACCGCGCCGAGGGCGGAGAGGTCCGGACAGCCGACCGGATCGATCAGTGCGCTGCCGGCGCCCGCACGGCGCAGCTGGACCAGGTAGGCGCGCTGTCCGTAGCGGTAGCCGGACGCCCGCTCGGCGTCGACGGCGACCGGCCCGGTCCCCGCGGCGAACGCCGCGACCACGTGGGCCAGTGCTTCATCGGTGGCGACCACCGGCGGAATGCCCTCGCGGGGCTCCAACAAGGGGATCGGCGCCTGTTCGACGTCGACCAGGGGAGCGCCCCCGGTGGTTCGCAGTGCTGTCTCTGCTGCGGTCTCTTGAGCGTCGGTCACGCGCCAAGAGTATCTGTGAACGCACGGCACCCGTCGACGGAACGTTCCGTCGACGGGTGCCGAGGGTGCAATTGAGTCAGTGCCGCCTGTGCGGTGTCTCGGGTCAGTGGATGATTCCGGTGCGGAGGGCCACCGCCACCATGCCGGCCCGGTCGCCCGTGCCGAGCTTGCGGGCGATGCGGGCGAGGTGGCTCTTCACGGTCAGGGCCGACAACCCCATGGAGACACCGATGGCCTTGTTGGACTGGCCTTCCGCCACCAGTCGCAGCACCTCGACCTCGCGGCCCGAGAGCTCGCGATAGCCGCCCGGGTGGCTCGGGGCACCCGGGGGGCGGCGCTGCATCCGGGTGGCGCCGATGGGTGCGGCGCCGGGCCGGGTCGGGTGTCCGATGTTCGAGCGGGTGCCGGTGACGACGTAGCCCTTGACACCGCCCGCGAGGGCGTTGCGGACGGCGCCGATGTCATCGGCGGCGGAGAGTGCGAGGCCGTTCGGCCAGCCTGCGGCCCGGGTCTCGGAGAGCAGGGTCAGCCCGGAACCGTCGGGCAGGTGGACGTCGGCCACGCAGATGTCGCGCGGATTGCCGACGCGGGGGCGGGCCTCCGCGATGGACGACGCCTCGATGACGTCACGTACTCCGAGGGCCCACAGATGGCGGGTGACGGTGGAGCGGACGCGGGGGTCGGCCACGACGACCATGGCCGTCGGTTTGTTCGGGCGGTAGGCGACCAGGCTTGCGGGCTGCTCGAGGAGAACGGACACCAGGCCTCCTGGGAAGGTGCGGGACGGTGCCGGCGGGGGATGAGCGCCGGGGGGGAACCGTGCTTGAAGGGTCACAGACTCCTTCGGCAGCAATGCCGCCCGGCTTTAGAGAATGATCACGATTTGGTGAGTAATAATTCGGGCAAATCGGACACGCGATCGATCTTTCGAAGAATGCCCGTGCCGGAATCCGTCCGCAGAGAAGCCCCGGTCGGGGGGAGGAACGCGGGATCTCGCCTCCGTGGGGCTACGGCGCCTGCGGTCCCCGCCGCTGCGGCAGCGAGACCACACCGGTGTCCACCGGGCCGGCCGGCGGCAGGCCGGCGATCTGGCACAGCAGATCGCACCACGCGGCCAGATGGGCCGCGGTGTCCGGGACGCCGTTCGTGCCCTCCCGCGGTGTCCAGGAGGCTCGGATCTCGATCTGGGTGGCGGGCCTGCGCTCGGCCAGGCCGCCGAAGTAGTGGGAGCCCGCCCGCGTGACGGTGCCACTCGCGTCGGTGAAGGGCAGGCCCCGGCCCTGCAGGGCACCGGTCAGCCACGACCAGCAGACCTCGGGCAGCAGCGGGTCCACGGCCATCTCCGGCTCCAGTTCCGCCCTCACCAGGGTCACCAGACGGAAGGACCCGTGCCAGGCGTCCTGCCCGGCCGGGTCGTGCAGCAGCACCAGTCTGCCGTCGGCCAGATCGTTATCTTCCTCGACGACCGCGGCCTCCAGCGCGTAGGCGTACGGCGCCAGACGCTTCGGGGGCTTGGTCGGGTCGATCTCCATCTCGGGCCTGAGCCGGGCCGACTGCAAGGCATCGACCGCCTGCCGGAAAGCCGACGGGACGGAGGCCGTCTCCGCAGTGTTCACACCGTCAGCGCCATCTGAAAATCGTCCCTGAGCCGCAGCCATGCCGGGAAGACTAGGCGGAACGAGGCCCGGGCGTGGGGAGAGACACCCGGCCCGGGGCAACGGCTTGTGCACTGCGTGCGAAACTTCTGAGTGTGAGTGCCAACGACCGCCCCATGGGCGCCCAGAACCCGACATATGACTCCGCTTTCCTCAAGGCGTGCAGGCGCGAGCCGGTGCCGCACACGCCGGTCTGGTTCATGCGGCAGGCCGGTCGTTCGCTTCCCGAGTACAAGAAGGTGCGCGAGGGCACCGCGATGCTCGAATCGTGCATGCGGCCCGACCTGGTCACCGAGATCACGCTGCAGCCGGTCCGCCGCCACCGGGTCGACGCCGCTATCTACTTCAGCGACATCGTCGTGCCGCTCAAGGCCATCGGCGTCGACCTCGACATCAAGCCCGGTGTCGGCCCGGTCGTCGCGCAGCCGATCCGCTCCCGCGCCGACCTCGCTCAGCTCCGCGACCTGGAGCCGGCCGACGTCTGGTACGTCACGGAGGCGATGGGCCTGCTGACGGACCGGCTCGGCACGACCCCGCTGATCGGTTTCGCCGGGGCGCCGTTCACGCTGGCGAGCTATCTGGTCGAGGGCGGGCCGTCCCGCAACCACGAGCACACCAAGGCCCTGATGTACGGGGACCCGGAGCTGTGGGCTGATCTGCTGGACCGGCTGGCCGAGATCACCGCCGCCTTCCTGCGGATCCAGATCGAGGCGGGCGCGAGCGCCGTCCAGCTCTTCGACTCCTGGGTGGGCGCGCTGGCCCCCGCGGACTACCGGCGCTCGGTGCTGCCCGCGTCCGCGAAGGTCTTCGAAGCGGTGGCCCCGTACGGGGTCCCGCGCATCCACTTCGGCGTCGGTACCGGCGAACTGCTCGGGCTGATGGGCGAGGCGGGCGCGGATGTGGTGGGCGTCGACTGGCGGGTGCCGCTGGACGAGGCGGTACGCCGGGTCGGGCCGGGCAAGGCGCTCCAGGGGAACCTGGACCCGGCCGTGCTGTTCGCCTCGCCGGAGGCGGTGCGGGCCAAGACGGACGAGGTGCTTGCCGCGGGCGCCGGCCTGGAGGGGCATGTCTTCAACCTGGGCCACGGGGTGCTGCCGACGACCGACCCGGACGCGTTGACCCGCCTGGTGGACTACGTCCACACCCGGACGGCGTGAAGGCGGCCTCACCCGCCGGAGGCCCGGACCGCCGTCACCGCCTTGCGCGCGGCGACCAGGACCGGGTCCCACACCGGGGAGAACGGTGGCGCGTACCCCAGGTCGAGGGAGACCATCTGCTCCACGGTCATCCCGGCGGTGAGCGCCACCGCCGCGACATCCACCCGTTTCGCTGATCCCTCGCGACCGACGATCTGCACGCCCAGCAGCTTGCCGGTGCGGCGTTCGGCGAGCATTTTCACCGTCATCGGGGTGGCGTCGGGGTAGTAGCCGGCTCTGTTGGTCGATTCGATGGTCGCCGTGACGAACTGGCGTCCCGCCGCACGGGCGTCCTTCTCGCGCAGGCCCGTACGGGCGATCTCCAGGTCGCAGACCTTGCTGACGGCCGTGCCGACGACGCCGGGAAACGTGCCGTACCCGCCGCCGATGTTCGAGCCGATGATCTGGCCGTGCTTGTTCGCGTGGGTGCCGAGCGCGATGTGCCGCATCCGCCCCGAGACGAGGTCGAGCACCTCGACGCAGTCGCCGCCGGCCCAGATGTTCTCGTAGCCCCGCACCCGCATCGACAGGTCGGTCAGCAGGCCCCCGTGGTCGCCGAGCGGGAGTTCCGCCGCACGGGCCACGGTGGTCTGCGGGGTCACACCGATGCCCAGGACCACGATGTCCGCCGGGTACTCGGTGTCCTCGGTGGCCACCGCCCGCAGTCGCCCGGCGTCGTCGTTGAGGATCGCGGTGGCCTCGGCGCCCGACACGGTGGTGATGCCCATGCCGTCCATCGCCTGTCGCACCAGCCGCCCCATGTCGGGGTCCAGGGTGGACATCGGCTGGGCGTCCCGGGTCAGCACCGTCACTCCGTAGCCGCGGTGCAGCAGCGCCTGGGCCATCTCGACGCCGATGTAGCCGGCGCCGACGACGACCGCACGCCTGCCCCCTGTCGCTCGCAGGGAGTCGATCAGGGACTGGCCGTCGTCGAGCGTCTGCACCCCGTGCACGCCCGGGGTGTCGATACCGGGCAGCGCCGGGCGCACCGGCCGGGCGCCGGTCGCGATGACCAACTCGTCGTACCCGGTCCAGGACCCGACGCCCGAATCGAGATCCCGGCTCCGCACCTGCTGCCCGGCGACATCGATCTTGGTGACCTCGGTCCGCATCCGCAGATCGATCGCCCGCGCGCGGTGTTCCTCGGGCGTACGCGCCACCAGGTCGTCGCGCTTCTCGACCTCGCCGCCCACCCAGTACGGGATACCGCACGCCGAGAAGGAGGTGAACCGGCCGCGCTCGAAGGCGATGATCTCCAGCTCGTCCGGGCCTTTGAGCCGACGGGCCTGGGACGCCGCGGACATGCCCGCCGCGTCCCCGCCGATGACCACCAGTCGTTCCGCCGCCATGGCGCGTCCTTCCGTGGCAGCCGGGACCCGAGGGCACCGGACCGGCCGTCAGCTCTGCTGTCGTGTCTCTTCCTGAGAAGGTACGTGCGCGGGCGGCGGAACATTCCCCCGCGAGGCCGGCCGGGGTTTCCGGAGCTGCGGCAGCCGCTCGCGGAACAGCCGCCGGAGCAGCCAGCAGACGGCGATCAAAGCGGCGAACGGGGCCACCGCGGCGACCACGATCACGATCCACTTGAGCACCACGACAAAGGCGTGCCAGCCGCCACCGAGCGCGTCCAGGAAGCCCGGACCGTGGTCCTTCTTCTTCTCCTTCGTCTGCTGATTCTTCGCGGGCTCGGAGAGGTGGAGGGTGATGGTCGCGAGATCGGTGCGGTCCCTGAGCGAGGCCTGCTGGGCCAGCAGCGACTCCAACTCCGCTTCTCTGCTGCTCAGTTCGCCCTCGAGTGACACCACATCGCTGAGCTGTCGGGCCTGATCCATGAGCTTGCGGACCCGGGCGACGCTAGCCCGTTGCGAGGCGATCCGGCTCTTGACGTCGACGACCTGGTCCGTGACGTCCTCGGCGTCGGCCTTGCGGCCCAACAACGTGCCGGAGCCCTGGAGTTCGGTGAGGACCGTGTCGTACTTGTCCTGCGGGACGCGCAGTACGACGGTGGAGCGCACCTGGCCGCTGCCGTCGCGTTCGGTGGACTCGTTGCCGACGAAACCCCCGGCGTCCCCGGCCGCCGTGCGGGCATCGTCGAGCGCCTTCTCGGTGTTCTTGACCTGCACGGTGAGCTCGGCCGTTCGGATGATCTTGTTGGCGATCGGCGACGGCGCCGTGCCGCCCGGTTTCGCATCGGACCCGGGACCCGACCCCGAGCCGGTGGCGGCGCTCCCCTCGGCCGGCCTCGCCGCACCGCCCCCGCTGTCGGCGGCCGCCTTGTGGGCACTGCGGCTTCCGCCACTGTCGCCGGCCGCACCGCACCCGCTGACGGCGACCGACGCGGTGAGCAGAACCGCCGCAAGGATTCTGGCTGCGCGCATAGGGGCTCCCCCCGGAGATGACGATCAATGTTGCAGGTTCGACGCGCGGGACGGTGGAACGGGTTGCCCGATTCCGGTCCCGAAGCGGTCACGGTCGGGACTCGGAACGGGTTTGAGAGAGTGGGGACATGAATGCGCACAGCGACTCGCCCGCGCCGGCCGGCCACGTCGTCGTCATCGGAGGCGGGATCGCCGGTCTGGCGGCAGCCCATCAGTTGCTCGGCACCGGCGCCCGGGTGACCGTCCTCGAAGGCTCCGGCCGGGTCGGCGGCAAACTGCACGCCGGGCGGATCGAAGGCATACCGGTCGACCTCGGCGCCGAGTCGATGCTCGCCAGGCGCCCCGAAGCCGTCGCTCTGGCCCGTGCGGTGGGGCTCGGCGCCGAGCTCCAGCCGCCCGCCACCAGCAGCGCCCGCCTCTGGAACCGTGGCGCGCTGACGCCGATGCCCAAGGGACACGTGATGGGCGTCCCCGCCGATGCGACGGGGCTCGACGGCGTACTGTCCACGGACGGTCTGCGCCGGATCGCCCAGGACCGCGAACTGCCGCCCACCGAGATCGGTGAGGACATCGCGCTCGGCGGGTTCGTGGCCGCCCGGATGGGCCGGGAGGTCGTCGACCGGCTCGTCGAGCCGCTGCTCGGCGGGGTGTACGCCGGGGACGTCTACCGCACATCGATGCGGGCCGCTGTCCCCGCGCTCTACGAGGCCGCCCGCGGCCACCGGACGCTGGGCGAAGCCGTGCGGGCGATCCAGCAACGAGCCGCGGAATCCGCCGCACCCGCCCCGACTCCGGTCTTCATGGGCTTGGCCGGCGGTATCGGCACCCTGCCGCTCGCCGTCGCCGACGCGATCCGTGCGGGCGGCGGCGACGTGCTGGTGCACCGGCCGGCGCTGGAGCTCCGGCGGACCGGGACCGGCTGGTGGATCCGCAGCGATGACCGGACCTTCGACGCCGACGCCGTGGTCCTCGCCGTGCCCGCCTGGTCGGCATCGGCGCTGCTGGAGCAGGTGTCCCCGGCAGCGGCCGCCGAACTGGCGGCCATCGAGTACGCGTCGATGAGCCTGATCACCCTGGCCTTCCGTCGCTCCGAGCTGAACCTCCCGGACGGATCCGGCTTCCTGGTGCCGCCGGTGGACGGGCACACCATCAAGGCCGCCACCTTTTCCAGCCAGAAATGGTCCTGGTCCGACGCCGACCCCGAACTGGCCGTGCTGCGCACCTCGCTCGGGCGCTACGGCGACGAGGAGCACCTGCACCGGGAGGACGCCGATCTGGTGGAGGCGGCCCTGCACGACCTGGCCGAGGCGACCGGAGTTCATGCGAAGCCGGTGGCCTCCGAGGTGACCCGGTGGATCGGCGGACTGCCGCAATACCCCGTCGGGCACCTGGCCCGCGTCGCGCGGCTTCGCGGCGCCGTCGCCGGCCTGCCCGGCCTGCGGGTCTGCGGCGCGGCCTACGACGGAGTGGGGATCCCGGCATGCATCGCCAGTGCCCGGCGGGCTGCGAACGAGATCACAGCAACCCTGGCGTCGGGCACCGTCAGTGACGCGGGACAATAGCCACATGACAGATGCTCCGGAGACTGCGACATCGCCCAAGGCGCCCCACGCAGGCAAGAAGGCCAAGGACCTCAACGAGGTCGTCCGTTACACCCTGTGGTCCGTCTTCAAGCTGCGGGACGCGCTGCCCGAGGACCGGACGGGCTTCGCCGACGAGGTCCAGGAGCTGTTCGATCAGCTCGCGGCCAAGGACATCACCGTGCGGGGCACTTACGACGTCTCCGGTCTGCGGGCCGACGCCGACCTGATGATCTGGTGGCACGCGGAGACCGCGGACGAGCTGCAGTCCGCGTACAACCTCTTCCGCCGCACCCGGCTGGGACGCTCGCTGGAGCCGGTCTGGTCGAACATGGCGCTGCACCGCCCCGCCGAGTTCAACAAGTCGCACATCCCGGCGTTCCTCGCCGACGAGACGCCGCGCGACTACATCGCGGTGTACCCCTTCGTGCGCTCCTACGACTGGTACCTGCTGGACGACGCGGAGCGGCGCAGGCTGCTCGCCGAGCACGGCAAGATGGCCCGGGACTACCCGGACGTCCGGGCCAACACGGTCGCTTCGTTCGCGCTCGGCGACTACGAGTGGGTGCTCGCCTTCGAGGCCGACGAGCTGCACCGCATCGTCGACCTGATGCGTCACCTGCGCGGCTCGGAGACGCGGAACTACGTGCGCGAGGAGGTCCCCTTCTACACCGGCCGGCGCAAGTCGGTGGGTGACCTGGTGGCCGGGCTCGCCTGACCGGTCCGCCCTACACCCGTGGCCGGTCGGAACCGGCCGTCCATGACCCGGAAGATCAGAGAGCGGAGCGCGGTCGCGCCCGCTCGTCCAGCGACACCGGGTCCGGCAGCGGGTGCGGCGCGCACCCAGCGCGCCGCACCGGCGCCGTCAGAGGCAGCCGTCAGGTGCTGCCGTCAGCCGGTGCGTACACCGCGCCGAGCGCCGCGGAGCAGCGTCCTGCGGGCCGCTCGCGCCAAGCGGGCCGTCCTGGTCGGCGGATGCGGGGCCGCGCGCTCCTGCCACCAGAGGCGCAGCGCGCGTCGCACCTCGGCGTCGGCCGGACGGCCGGTGTCCAACAGCTGCCGCACGAAGTCCAGCGCGTCCCGCCGGTAGCCGCCGGTCATCGGGCGAAACCTGGCGTACGCGAGAAACGCGCGCCGGTACTCGGCACCGAGGAACTCCGGGAGCTCCGGGGCGACCCTGGCCACCACGTCCGCACGTTTGGCGGCCAGCGACCGGCTCTGCACGCCCAGCCGCCTGTGGTCGAAGCCCTCGGGTGTGGGGGTGCCCGCGACCAGGGCCGAGAGCAGCGTCGTCTCGGCGAGGGCGAGCCGCTGCCGGGCCGGGTCGACGGCGGGCTCCGCCGCGGGGGCTGCCGCCCGGGCGACCGGCGCCGACCCCGAGCGGGGCACCGGGTGCCGGATCGACAAGGTCGTCCGTATCGCGGTGAGTTCACCCGCGAGCTCGGCGGCCGGCGGGAAAGCGTCGTCCCGTTCCAGCAGCACCCCCGGCGGGTCGACCCGGGCGCGCAGTGCGGCGAGTACATCCAGCACCGGACGGGTCACCGGATGCGCGTGGGTGTCGTGCCAGACACCCTCCTTCTCCACCCCGCCGGCCACATGGACGTAGGCGATGGCATCCACCGGCAGCTCGTCCAGGGCGGCCGCCGGGTCCTCGCCCCGGTTGACGTGATTGGTGTGCAGATTGGCCACATCGATCAGCAGCCGCACCCCGGTGCGCTCCACCAGCTCCGCGAGGAACTGGCCTTCGGTCAGCTCCTCACCGGGCCACGAAATCAGCGCCGCGATGTTCTCCAGCGCCAACGGAACGGGCAGCGAATCCTGGGCGGCCCGGACGTTCTCGCAGAGCACCCGAAGCGCGTCCCAGGTACGCGGGACCGGCAGCAGATGACCCGCCTCCAGGGCCGGGGACGCGGTGAGCGGTCCACCGGCTCTGACGAACGCGATGTGCTCCGTGACCAGCGGGGACTCCAGGAGCAGCGCCCGCTCGGCCAGTGCCGCCAGCCGGCCCGCGTCCGGTCGCTCGGCGCCACCGATCCCCAGCGAGACGCCGTGCGGTATCACCCTGACACCCCGCCGTCGCAGCCGCCGCAGCGACTCGGGCAGGTGCCCGGGGCAGAGGTTCTCCGCGACCACCTCGACCCAGTCGACACCCGGCAGCTCCTCCACTGCCGCGGCGATCTCCGGCCGCCAGCCGATTCCGATCCCCAGATGCTCCATCCCGTCCCCCTGCGTCGTCGGTGCTGTGGCGTGCGCAGGGGTGATGACCCGGGGCCGGGCCGTCGAACCCACCGCGGCGGACGTTCAGAGCTTCATTTGAGGTTCCGGCTAGCGGATGCCGCCGCCGCGAGGATGCTCCACCTCGGTGTCGGGCCCCGGCGTCACGATCGTTTCGTGCCCGTTCGCGGAGCGCACCCGGAAGGGCGGGTTGCCGTCCTGCCCCAGCGCCTCCACGACCTCCACCACCCGGTCGTGGTCACCGACGATCCTGCCGTGTGTCACCAGGCGGTCGCCCTTGTCTGCATGCATCTGCAATCCTCCGTCACTGAATGTGATCAATTTCGGTTCGTTGCTTCCTCTTCAGGGTGATACATGCGGGGCCGGACCGCGAACGGCGACGCCCACCGGGCCGCACGCCCCGGCCTACACCACACCGATCCACGCGTCGGGCCCGAAAGCGCCCTTGACGTCGGAGGCGACCGAGGTCGGATCGACGAGGAACCCGAGCCGGTACACGACCGTCTTCTCGCGGGTACGGACCTGCAGACGCACCGGGCTCTCGCCCTTGTGCGCGGCCAGGATGCGCTTGAGCTCCTTGATGGCCGGCTCGTTCACCTTGTGCGAGAGGAAGGACAACTGGACCGGAGGCCTGCCGCCGTGCTCCGCAGCCGACACGTCCAGAACCTGCAGCTCCTGGCCGAAGATACTGACCGCGCCGTCCCGGTCGTTCAGCCTGCCCTCGACGGAGACCACGCTGTCCTCGATGAGCGCGTGCTGGACCAGATTGTAGGCAGCCGGGAAGAACAGGACTTCCATCTCGCCGTCACGGTCGGCGAGATTGACGATCGCCCAGGCGTTGCCCTGTTTGGTCATCCGCCGGTCGACGCCGGCGATCAGACCGGACAGCCGTACGTTGCCTTCCGTGCGCCCCGAACCGAGCAGCTCGCTGATGGTTGTGTCGCGGTGGCGGGAGAGGATGTGCTCGGTTCCGTCGAGCGGGTGCGCCGAGACGTACAGGCCGAGCATCTCGCGTTCGCTGGCCAGGAGTTGCTTGCGCGGCCATTCTCCCGGGTCGACGGGAAAGTCCAGCCCGAAGCCGGGTTCCTCACTGTCGTCCCCGCCGAAGTCGGCGAAGAGGTCGTCCTGACCGAACGCCTTGGCCTTCTTCACCGGGATCACGGAGTCGATGGCAGGTTCGTGGATCGCGCACAGACCCTTGCGGCTGTGCTGCAGGGAGTCGAAGGACCCCGCCTTGATCAGGGACTCGACGGCCCGCTTGTTCAGCGCCGGCAGATCCGCTTTGTCGAGGAAGTCCGCGAACGAGGTGTACTTGCCCTTGGACTTGCGGGAGGCGACCAGGGACTCGATGACGTTCTCACCGACGTTGCGTACCGAGCGCAGGCCGAAGCGGACGTCGTCGCCGATGGCGGTGAAGTTGGCCACGGACTCGTTGATGTCCGGCTGCAGGACCTGGACACCCAGTTTGCGCGCGTCCGCCAGGTAGATCGCCGCCTTGTCCTTGTCGTCACCCACCGAGGTGAGGAGCGCGGCCATGTACTCGGCCGGATAGTTCGCCTTGAGGTAGGCGGTCCAGTACGAGACGAGGCCGTATCCGGCGGTGTGGGACTTGTTGAACGCGTAACCGGAGAAGGGCAGCATGACGTCCCAGAGAGCCTTGATGGACTCCTCGGAGTAATTGTTGCCCTGCATGCCGGCGTGGAACTTGTCCCACTCGGCCGCCAGCACCTCCGGCTTCTTCTTGCCCATCGCGCGGCGCAGCAGGTCGGCGCCGCCGAGGGTGTACCCGGCCAGTTCCCGGGCGATGGCCATGATCTGCTCCTGGTAGACGAGCAGATGGAAGGTGTTGCCGAGGATCCCTTCCAGGGCGTCCTTGAGCTCGGGGTGGATCGGGGTGATCTCCTGGCGGCCGGTCTTGCGGTGCGCGTAGTTCGTGTGCGCGTTGGCCGCCATGGGACCCGGCCGGTACAGGGCGAGCGCGGCTGCGATGTCCTCGAATCGGGAGGGCTCCATCAGCTTCAGCAGGGTCCGCATGCCGCCGCCGTCGAGCTGGAACACACCGAAGGTGTCGCCGCGGGCCAGCAGTTCGAAGGTCTTCTTGTCGTCCAGCGGGATCGCCCGGGAGCCGTCCAGCGGCACGGTGTCGGTGGTCAGGTTGATCCCGCGGTTCTCGCGGATGTTCTGGATCGCGTGGTCGATGACCCCGAGGTTGCGCAGCCCCAGGAAGTCCATCTTGACCAGCCCCATGTCCTCGCAGCTGGGGTAGTCGAATCCGGTGATCTTGACGCCGTCCTTGGCGCGCATGTGCAGCGGGATGCGGTCGGTCAGCTTGGTCTTGGAGAGGATGACGGCCGCCGCGTGGACGCCGGTGCCGCGGATCAGCCCCTCCACGCCGCGGGCGCCGTCGACGACCTTCTTGACGTCCGGTTCGTTCTCGTACAGAGCCCGGATCTCGCCGGCCTCCCCGTGGCGCGGGTGCGAGGAATCGAAGATCCCGGAAATCGGGATGGACTTGCCCATCACGTCCGGCGGCAGCGCCTTGGTGATGCGCTCGCCGTGCGAGAACGGGTATCCCAGCAGCCGCGAGGTGTCCTTGATCGCGTTCTTGGCCTTCAGCTTGCCGAAGGTGTTCACCATCGCCGTGTACTCGTCGCCGTACTTGTCGACGACGTAGCGGACCATCGCGTCGCGCTGGCGGTCGTCGAAGTCGAGGTCGACGTCGGGCGGGTTGATGCGCTCGGGGTTCAGGAAGCGCTCGAAGAGCAGGCCGTGCTCCAAGGGGCACAGTTCGGTGATACGGGTGGCGTAGGCGACGATCGAACCGGTCGCGGACCCACGGCCCGGGCCGACCGGGATCTTGTTGTCGCGGGCGTGCTGGACGATGTCGGCGACCACCAGGAAGTACGAGGAGAAGCCCATCGGTCCGATGACCGTCATCTCGGTCTCGAACCGCTCCATGACGTGATCGGGGATGGGTGAGCCGTAGCGCATCTCCAGGCCCTTGAGGACGTCCTTGCGCAGCCACGACTCCTGCGTCTCGCCCTCGGGCACGTCCGGGTACTGCGGCATCTCGTCCTCGGGGGCGAAGACCTCCTCGTAGGACTCGATGCGCTCGGCGATCAGCAGGGTGTTGTCGCAGGCCTCGGGCAGCTCGGAGAACAGCTCCCGCATCTCGGCCGCGGTCTTGAGGTAGTAGCCGCTGCCGTTGAACCGGAACCGGCCCGCGTCATCCTTGTTCTTGCCCACCCCGATGCACAGCAGGTTGTCGTGCGCGTCCGCGTGCTCCTCCAGCACGTAGTGGGCGTCGTTGGTGGCCAGCAGCGGGATGCCGAGGTCCTTGGCCAGGCGCAGCAGGTCGCCCCGGACATTGCGCTCCAGGTCGAGGCCGTGGTCCATCAGCTCCAGGAAGTAGTTCTCCTTCCCGAAGATGTCCTGATACGCCCCGGCGACCTGGCGGGCTTCGTCGTACTGGTTCAGGCGCAGCCGGGTCTGGATCGCACCCGACGGGCAGCCGGTCGTCGCGATGATCCCTTCGGCGTGCTCGGAGATCAGCTCCATGTCCATCCGGGGCTTGCCGGCCGGGAACTGGCCGGTGTAGGACGCCTCCGTCGACATGTAGAACAGGTTCCGCAGGCCCGTGACGTTCCGCGCCCACATCGTCATGTGGGTGAAGCGGCCGCCACCCGATACGTCCTTGGACCCCTCGCCGTCGTCCGACATGGCCCGCACGCCGCCTGGGCCCCAGAACTCCTGCTTGCGGCTGCGCCGCGAGGACGGCGCGACGTACGCCTCGATCCCGATGATCGGCTTCACGCCCTGGAAGCCCTTGGCCACCTGCTGGAACTCGTACGCACCGAACATGTTTCCGTGGTCGCTCATCGCGATCGCGGGCATGCCCTGGCGTTCGACCTCGGTGAACATCGGCTTGAGCCGCTGGGCGCCGTCAAGCATCGAGTATTCGGTGTGATTGTGCAGGTGGACGAAGGAATCGGTCACCGGGAAGGCACCTCCGGGGTGGGGCGGGGAAGGACCCACCCTATCCCTCCGAACCTGTCGGATCAGGCGCCGCGGGGGGCTCCGATCGTGATCGAAAAGCGGTCACCGGCGTGACCAGCGGCTACGACTCCGAAGCAGCCAACACCCGGTGGTGTCCTTCGACGGCCACGGTTTCCCCGGGGGCTATCTCCGTGAACCCCGCGTCGAAAACCACCGGCTGCCCGCTCGAGGTGAGCTCGCCCCACCGGCCCGGTGCGGCGGTCCGGACCGACAGGGGGAAGCCCGCCGCGCGCCACGCGGTGCGTTCCTGGCCGGAGAGTTCCCACCAGGCGAGTTGGGCTCCGTGGCCGGTCTGGGCCATGGTCTTGCCGGCCGACATGTCGAGGTCCGGGTTGAGCCAGAGCACCGGGGCGGTGGGGTCCGGGGCGGGCGGCGGCGCCGGGTCGTCCAGGTCCGTGCCGCTGACCTGGAGCTTCGCCAGCTCCTTCGGCCAGCCGTCCAGCGGCACCGGAGGGAAGACCCGCACCTCGGCCGATGCGCCGGTGACCGTGATGCCGGGAAGCGCCGACGCCTTGCGCCACTCCGCCCCGCGCGCCCGTCGCACGACCTTGCGGATCCGGGCATCCTGCCAGTCGCGGATCCGTTGTGCCCACTCACCGTCGCCCAGCGACCGCTCGTCCGACAGCATCACCAGGACCGCCCGGGCCGACGTCTCCAGCGCATCGGTGCGGGCCGGCGGGTCCGCCTTCTCGATGTGCACCACCAACGGGAGGACGAACTGCGGGGCTTCGTCGCGGGCCGTCGGCTCCGCCAGGAAAGGACTGTCGTTGCTGCTCACCCGCCCCAGTCTGCCAGCCTGTGCCGCACGGCTTCTTGGCGGAGGGGAACCCTCCGGGTGAGGATGCACCCATGAAGAGCGATCTTTTCCAGAACGAGAACATGGCGCAGCAGGCGACCACCCCCGGGATGACCCTGCAGAACGCCAAATCGATCAAGTACGCAGTCAACGGTGACATGCTCGCGCGGCAGGGCGCGATGATCGCTTTCCGTGGAAATCTGCAGTTCGAACGCAAGGGCCAGGGCATAGGCGGGATGCTCAAGCGCGCGGTCACCGGCGAGGGACTCCCGCTGATGTCGGTCACCGGACAGGGCGAGGCCTGGTTCGCCCACGAGGCGGCGAACTGCTTCATCGTGGACATCGAACAGGGCGACTCGCTGACCATCAACGGCCGCAACGTGCTCTGCTTCGACTCCACCCTCGGCTACGAGATCAAGACGGTGAAGGGGGCGGGCATGGCCGGTGGCGGACTCTTCAACAGCGTCTTCGCGGGCCACGGCAAGCTCGCCGTGATCTGCGAGGGCAACCCCATCGTCATCCCGGTCACCGCCCAGCAGCCGGTCTACGTGGACACCGACGCGGTCGTCGGCTGGTCCACCCACCTGCAGACCTCGCTGCACCGTTCGCAGTCGATAGGCTCCATGATCCGCGGTGGATCCGGCGAGGCGGTCCAACTCATGCTCCAGGGTGAGGGATTCGTGATCGTACGGCCCAGCGAGGCCCGGCCGGAGAAGGCGCAGCAACACTGAGACTGCGACACGCCGGCCGCCGTTACGGCGGGGGAGGCCCCGGCTGCTGCGCGGGGTGGATCTCGGCCTTCCCGCGCGCTCCCCGGTTCGCGTCGAGGGGGCGAACGGCAGCGGCAAGTCGACTCTGCTGCGGCTGATCGCCGGAATCGGGAGACCGACCGAGGGCCGTGCCACGGAACGCCCCCGCGCCGCGTACGTCCCCGCCATCTCGTCCCCCTGAGACGGATCCACGGCCTGCGGAGCCCGTCGCCGCCGCTCGCGCCACCGGCTTTCGTGGCCCCGGCAGGGGTCACGGGACTGCTCGCCGCGCTGGTCTGCGTACTGACCGGCACAGCGGCCGGTGCGCTGCTCACCCGGCCGGTGCTGTACAGCAGAGGCCGGTTGTTCCCGGCCACCGTGCTCGCCTCGATCCTGCTCCTGGTGAAGCGCGGCTCGCCCGCTCGCGCGGCGGTGCACGGCCTGGTGTCGGGCTCGCAGACGGACACGGTGCACACTCGGGTGCTGCCCCTGGTCGGCGCGGTGGTCGCCGCTGCCGGACAGCCACGGCGGCCGAGCTCACCGCCCGACGCCGCCCTCCCCTTTGCCGGTCGGTCTAAGCTCCCCCAAATGGACGAGTCCTCCTGTGAAACCCCCGGGACCCCTCGGGCCCCCGCCCCCGGTGGCCCGCCGTACGCGGAGTGCGTGCTGTGTCGCAAGCCGACCGAATACCCGGAATCGACGCGTGGCGCGACGCTCTGCCCCGTCTGTCAGTGGCAGGAGGCCGGCCGCACGGTCTGTTCCGGTTAGCAGCGGAATCCGCTGGTCCGGCGGGTCGTCCACAGCGCGGCGCCGGGCAGTGGGGGGCGGCACGGGTTTGAATGGAGGCACGCCCGGCCGGCAGCACAGGAATCGAGTCACAGATGAGTGGCAACCGGTCACCCCGGTGGATGCCCGCGGTGAAAAGCCCAGCGGAGATGCTGCTGGACACCGACGGCTCTGTGCTGAGCTGCACGCGGTCCGCACTCGATCTGCTGGACACGACGGCGGAAGAAGTCCGCGGGCGGCCGTTCGTCAGCATGCTGGAGGACCCGGCTCAGTGGGAACTGTTCGCGGCGGAATCCGCGGGAGGCGAGCGACGGTTCGGGCGGGCGGCGCTGCTGCGTCCCGGCGGCGGGACCGTCGACACGCTGCTGGGCGTGTCCCCGCTGCTCCCGGTCGAGCCGGCCGGAACCCGGCTGCTGGTCAGGCTGCAGTCGCTGCAGGGCGCTGACACGCCGGATCCGCAGCCCGCCGCGCTGCCGCCCGCCACGTCGGACCCCCGCGCACGGGAACGCATGGACCTGCTCAACGAGGCAGCCTCCCGGATCGGCGCCTCGCTGGACATCGCGGGGAACGCCCGGGACCTGGTCGACATCCTGGTACCGAATCTCGCGGACCTGGCAGCCGTGGACATCCCCGAGGCGGTGCTCGTCGGTGACGAACCCGGCGATTTCACCGTCGACATCACCATGCGGCGGCTGGCGGTCGCCGCTGCCGACGGTCAGTGGCCCGAAGAGATCCACGCACTCGGTGACACCTTCAAGGTCACCAGCTTCATCCGGGGACAACTGCTCAAGGGACCGGCGGGCTTTCTGCCGGACCTCAGCGACGTGCGCCTGGCGCTGGCCGAGGAGGAGGAACTGTCCCGGCTGGTGCTGCCCCGGGCCGCGACGTCGCTGCTGGTCGCCCCTGTCCGGGCGCGGGGCCTGGTACTCGGCATCGTCGTACTCTGGCGCGCCGGTGACCGGCGGCCCTTCGACCCCACCGACGCCGTACTCGCCGAGGAGATCAGCTCACGCGCCGCGCTGAGCATCGACAACGGCCGCCGCTACACCAAGGAGCGGCGCACCGCCGAGATGCTGCAGCGGAGTCTGCTGCCGCGGACCGCGGCGAACAGCACGGCCGCTGAGACGTCCGGGGTGTATGTGCCGGCCAGCACCCCGGCGGGCATCGGCGGCTGCTGGTACGACGTGATCGAGCTCTCGTCGGCCCAGGTGGCCTTTGTGGTCGGCACTGTGCCGGGGCACGGTCTGGGCGCCACCGCGGCGATGGGACGGCTGCGGTCCGCCGTGGAGACGCTGGCCGATCTGGACCCCGCGCCGGACGAGTTGCTGAGCCATCTGAACGACCTGGTGATGCGCTTCGGCAGCAGCGATCGGGCCGGCCACGATGACCCCGGGGGCGCCGGGGCCGTGCGCGGTGCCACCTGCACGTACGCGACATACGATCCGGTCACCCGGGTCTGCGTGGTGGCCTGCGCCGGACATCCGGCGCCGATGCTCGCCCGCGCCGGACAACAGACCGCCGAAGAGGTGCCGGTCGGCTGCGGTCCGGCACTGGGAACCGGTGGAGAACCGTTCGAGGCGGTGACGCTCCAGTTGCAGCCGGGTGACGTGCTGGCGTTTCACAGCGGCTTGCTCAGGGCGGGGGCCCTGCCGTCGGCGCACCGTCTCGAGGCGGTGCGTACGGGCACACGGTCGGCCGCCGCCGACGGGCAGCCGCTGGCCGATGTGGGGCGACAGATTCTTGCCGGGCTGACCGACACCCCGCCCGACCACGACATCGCACTGCTGCTGGCTCGGACGCGGGAACTGCCACCGTCGAGCACCGTGGCGTGGCAGCTGTCCGCAGATCCGCAGGAGGTGGCCCGGGCCAGGACGTTGGTCGCCGCCCAGCTGGCCGACTGGGGGCTGGACGAGCTGGTCTTCGCCTCGGAACTCATCGTCAGCGAACTGGTCACCAACGCGATCCGCTACACCGGGGCCCCGATCGGGCTGCGTCTGATCAAGGACCAGCGGTTGATCTGCGAGGTGTCGGACCCCAGCCAGACCCAGCCGCACCTGCGCCGCGCCCGCCTCACCGACGAGGGCGGCCGGGGGCTGTTCCTCATCGCCCAGCTGACGCATCGTTGGGGGAGCAGATACACCTCCTCCGGCAAGACGATCTGGACGGAACAACTGCTCGACGGGGACTGAGACGGACCGCCCCGATACGGACGGGTGCCCGTCGGCCACGGCGACCAGGAGGCCCCGTGGCCGAGCCGTGGGTCAGCCGGTCACGTCGGCTCCGTTCCCCAGGCGAGCGTGGAGCCCACGTAGGCGGTGACCTTGAGGGCGTCCGCGTATGCGGTGTTGGTGCCGTGGCTGTAGTCGTCGGCCTCGTTGAAGTTGGACCAGTCGGTCTTGCTGAGGCGGAGCTGGATGTCACCGGTGGACGCCCCGGCGGCGAGGCTGCCGGAGCTGAAGCCGACCTGCAGGTAGTAGCCGGCGCCGGTCAGTGAACCGCCGGCCGCCACCACCTTGTGGGTGATCGAACCGGAGCCCAGCGCCGCGTAGTCGCACCAGGTGCCGAACGAACTCGCGCCGGCCTCCGAGCTGAACCAGTACCGCAGCGTCAGCTTCGACAGATCCACCGGGGCGCTGCTGGTGTTGACCACGACCAGGCCCGGTCTGATCTGGTTGTCGGTGGCGTTCTGGTCGTTGTTCTTGTATTGCACCTTCACCGCACCGCCGCCGGTACCGCCGCCGGACTTCGTCGTCGCCGTGACGGCGGCCGACAGGGCCGACGAATTGCCCGCCGCGTCACGCGCCGACACCGTGTAGCTGTAGGCGGTGGCCGCGGTCAGACCGGTGTCCGCGTAGGACGTCGAGGTCGCGCTGCCCACCTTCGTGCCGCTGCGGAAGACGTCGTACGCCGTCACCCCGGTGTCGTCCGTGGACACGGACCAGGACAGCGCCACACTGCTGCTGGTGACCGTCCCCACCGCGAGGTTCTCCGGTACGGACGGAGGCCGGGTGTCGGTGCTGCCGCCGCCGTTGTCGCCGCCGTCCACCAGGAGTTCGGCGTAGGTGGCGAAGGCCAGGGCGAGGTCGGCCTGCGCCCAGAAGCGGTGGTAAGTGAAGGAGGGGGCGCTGCCACCGTCCAGATACGCCTGGACCTTGGGCCAGTCCGGGTCATCCTTGTACCAGGAGCGCATCCCGATGAAGGTGACGCCCGGCTCGACCGGGTCGCCGTTCGGCATGGTGCCCTTCCAGCCGGTGGGAACGTACACCTCGTCCTTGAAACGGCTGTAGTCGGTGCGGGTCTCCGGCACCGCGATGCCCTTGGCGTCGCCGTTGAGCGCCATCGCGTCGAGCAGTGACTTGGCGAGGGCCGCCGCGTCCACGTCCTTTGCCCTGGCCGCGTAGTACGTCAGCGTCTTGACGTAGGAGGCGCCGACACCGACGTCGTTGCTGTAGTCCACCACGGACACGTGCAGTCCGGCGTTGGCCCCCGGGCTGGTGGCGTTCCAGGTGTCGGGCTTGCCCGTCCAGCTCAGGTTGGAGGGGAAGGAGTAGCTGCCGTCCGCGCCGACCGTGGTCTCGGACGAGGCCCAGGCCACCCATTTCCGCAGAATCGTCTCGGCGGTGGCGTTCCCGGTGACGTAGTAGTACTCGGCGATTCGCTCCACGCCCCAGGCCTGGAAGCCGAACCAGTTGTTGCTGGGCGGGTCGTGGTAGACCGGCTCCCAGTCGTAGGCCATCCCGTAGAAGGTCGGGGTGCCGGCCGGCGGGGTGCCGTACCGCCCCTCCCAGCTGTTCGTGCAGCCACCGGCGAGCGCGCCCTCGGAGGACTGCAGCCAGCACAGGAACTCCAGCTGGCGGGTCAGGCTCTTGAGCCAGTCCCCCTTCGCGGTGGCCGACTTGGGGGTCAGCACCGGTACGTTCGACAGCGCCCAGGCGGCCAGCGGGTTCTGGTACCCCTGGTGGGACGCGCCGTCCCCGATCCGCCAGGCCCAGCCGCCACCGGGCTGGGCGCCACCCCATGCGTAGTACCAGGAGAGCAGGTAGTGCTGCGCGCTGCGGCCGGAGCCCGCCGAGCAGCCGGTCGGACTGGTGCAGTCGCCGATCTGCTTGAAGTACTTGTCGAACATGGCGTAGCGCAGGTAGTCGCCCATCCGGGCGGCCTTCGCCACCGAACCGGCGATCTGTCCCTCCTTGCCTTGTGCCTTCGCCCAGGTGTAGGCCCAGTAGGCGGCCTGCACGGCGCGCGCGTCGGCATCCGGGGCGTTGGTGTACTTCCACTGCTTCGAGTAGGCGGAGTCCTTGACGAACAGGTCGAGATAGCCGTTCGTGCCGCCGTACTTGAAGAGATCGGTGGTGGGCTGCGGAATGGTCTCCCAGACGGATTCCTGGGCGCCGCGCTGGTAGCTGTTGATGAACGAGGGCCCCGCGCCGGGACCGTTCTCGCCGCCGCTGCCCGGCTTGTTGCCGTAGCCGTAGATGTTGTCGACGTCCATCAGCCAGTGCATGCCGTAGATGTCCTTGGTCCCGTACGACGAGGCCAGCTCGCCGGCGATCGGGTCGGAGCCCGTCGACACGGAGGAGTCCAGCGCTGTCGGATAGGCCGACGGCTCCGGTGCCTCCGGTGCGTAGGTGGCCGGGGAGCTCGCGTTGTACGAGTCGTTGCTCGGCTGGTCCACGTCGGCCGGTATCAGCGACTTCTCGGCCACCGCCCAGGCGTTGTTGAACGGGTCCCAGTCACCGGTGACCCTGCCGTACGCGGCCTCCAGCCACATCCAGAAGCTCATGGCCTCCGACGTGGTCTGGTGGCCATGGTCCGGCGCCTCCACGATCAGCGTCTCGGCGCAGTGGTACGGGATGCCGTCGGCGCTGAAGTAGCCGTTGCCCGCGTCCTTGATCTTGCCGTACTGGGTCAGAAAGGCCTGGGTGTACGTGTCGTCGGCGGCCGCGGTGCCGACCGCCGCCGCGTCGTCCGTTGCCTGGTCGGGGGCGGCATGGGCCAGGCCCTGGCCCATGCCGAGGGCGACCAGCGAACCGCCGATCGCACCGGTGAATGCTCTTCGGGAAACGGGCACAGCTAACTCTTTGGTGTGGGCATGCCAAATGAGGGTGGGTGGTGCGGAAGCGCAGGGAGCGCCGGCCTACGGCTCGATGCCGTAGGCGAGCGCGCCGCCCAGGTAGGCGGTGATCCGCGGTGCGTCCGCGTAGGAAGCGCCGGTCGTACGGCTGTAGTCGTCCGACTCGTCGAAGGCGGTCCAGCCGGTCTTGTTCAGCCGCAGCTGGATGTCACCGGTGGACGCACCGGCGGCGAGACTGCCCGAGGAGAAGCCGACTTCCAGATAGTGGTCGGCGCCGGCCGGCGAGCCCGATGCGGCGGCCACCCGGTGGGTGACGGTGCCGCAGCCGATCACCGCGTAGTCGCACCAGGTGTCGAAGGTGGCGGCCGGCGAGCCGCCCGGGTCGTCGGCGGTGAACCAGTAGCGGAGCGTGACGGTGGACAGATCGACGGCGCCGCCACCGGTGTTCACCAGTCGAAGGCCCGGCTTGATCTGGTTGTCGGTGGCGTTCTGGTCGTTGTTCCGGTACTGGACCAGGAGCGCGCTGTTGCCGGTGCCACCACCTCCGCCGTCGTCGCCTCCGCCGCTGCCGCCGCCCAGGGCCGCACGGACGGCGTCGTAGGCGGCCTTGGGCTGCAGGTTCTCGTCGTACAGGCAGGCCGACCCCTGGCCGGGGAAGGTGCTGGGCACCCATGAGTACTTGTCCGTGTAGTCCCAGACGGTGATGCCCACGCAGCGCGCCACGCCGAGGCAGGCCTCGACGACCTGCCGGTAGTAGTCGGACTGGGTGGCCGACTTGGCGGCGTCCGCGGGCAGTTGCACACGGACGTCGAGCTCCGTGACGGCGACATCGAGACCGAGGTCGGCGAACCGCTGCAGATTGGCCCGCATCCCGGAGGGGAAGCCGTACTGCACGGCGAGATGGGTCTGGAAACCGACGCCGTCGATCGGTACGCCGTCCGCCTTCAACTGGCTGACCAGGCGGTACATGGCGTCCGCTTTCGCGCCGCTGCCCTCGATGTTGTAGTCGTTGATGTAGAGCTCGGCGCCGGGGTCGGCGGCGTGCGCGGTGCGCAGGGCGTCGCCGATGTAAGCAGTGCCCATCGCGTTGTAGAAGGCGTCGGTGCGATAGGTGCCGTCGTCGTTGAACGGCTCGTTGACGACGTCCCAGGCGTAGACCTCGCCCTTGTAGTGCCCGGCCTCCGTGGTGATGTGGTTCTCCATGGCGGCCCGCACCTGACCGGTCGGCAGGGCGGAGACCCAGCTCGGGAGTTGGCTGTGCCAGACGAGGTTGTGCGCGTGGATGCTCTGGCCGTGCTGCTGGGCGAAGTCCACGACCGCGTCGCCCTTGGCGAAGTTGAACTGCCCCTGCTGCGGCTCGATGGTGTCCCATTTCATCGAGTTGCCGGGAGTGATCTGGCCGAATTCGCTGCCCAGGGTGGCCGTGTAGGCGGCGTCGGACAGTTCGGGGTTGTCGGTGGCCGATCCGAAGTACCGGCCGTGGGCCTCGGCGAGCGCGTCCAGCGTCATCGACGCTGCGGTCGTGGACGTGACGACGGGGGCTGCCGCAGCCGGTGGGCCTGCTGCGGCGGCCGGCTGGGGACCGGCGAAGGCGAGGGCGGCGACCAGGAGGAGTGGGAGCGCTCCCATGGGCGCCCGCTTGGTGGGGGACGGCAGGAACTGGAGAAGTGACGGCATGGTGTGTCCCGCTTCGCGGCTCTGGTGTGGGGACGTGCGGAGGACAGAACAGTGCTGCACGTGCGGCGCGCGGCTCCGGATGACTGGGAGCGCTCCCACGGTGGCTTAGGGGGGTGCACCTGTCAAGAGTTCTCGCCCACCGTTCTGTGCGCGGATCCGAGCGCCGCGCGTCGGTCCGCGCATCGGCGGTGCCGGGGCTGTGTATGGCGCGGCCCCGGCACCGCACCCGTCCGCTCGGGCCGCGGCGGGTCAGCTCAGCTTGGCGGTGAGGGTGATCTTCGTGCCGGTGAGCGCCTGGCTCACCGGGCAGTTGGCCTTGGCGTCCTCGGCGGCGGCGGTGAAGCCGTCCGCGTCGAGGCCCGGCACCTCGCCCTGCACGGTCAGATGGATGCCGGTGATGCCCTCACCCGGCTGGAAGGTGACCTCGGCCTGGGTGGTGAGCCTGGTCGGCGGATTGCCCGCACCGTTCAGTCCGTTGGAGAGAGCCATCGAGAAACAGCTGGAGTGGGCGGCCGCGATGAGCTCCTCGGGGCTGGTCCTGCCGTTCGGCTGCTCGGCGCGGGAGGCCCAGGTGACCGGGTAGTCGCCGATGCCCGAGCTGTCGAAGGTGACGGTGCCCGAGCCCTTGAAGAGCTCGCCCTCCCAGACCGTATGAGCGACACGCTTGGTGGCCATGTTCGTTTCCCTTCTGGTGGCGTGGCCCCAACCTACTGTGCCACCAGCCCCTTTGCGTCGCGCGCCAGCGCCGTGAGCCGGGAGATCGCGCGGAAATACTTCTTGCGGTATCCGCCATTCAGCATCTCCTCGCTGAACAGCTGGTCGAAGGGCAGGCCGGAGGCGAGCACCGGGACTTCCCGGTCGTAGAGCCGGTCGGCGAGCACCACCAGACGGAGCGCGGTCGACTGGTCGGCCACCGGCTGCATCTCGGTCAGGCAGACGGCATCGACGCCCTCGGTGAGCGCGCCGTAGCGGCTGGGGTGGATCCGGGCGAGGTGGTCGAGGAGCGCGGGGAACTCGTCGAGCGAGGCGCCCTCGGTGGCGTACGCCGTCTTGGTGACCTGCTCGTCGTCGTACGGAGCGGGGGCCGCGGGCAGGCCGCGGTGGCGGTAGTCGTCACCGTCGATGCGCAGCGGAAGGAAGTGCGCCGAGAGCCCCTGTATCTCGCGCAGGAAGTCGGCGGCGGCGAACCGGCCCTCGCCGAGCTTGCCGGGCAGCGTGTTGGAGGTGGCGGCCAGGGCGACCCCGGCATCGACCAGTCGGCTGAGCAGCGAGGAGACCAGGACGGTGTCGCCGGGATCATCGAGTTCGAACTCGTCGATGCACAGCAGCCGGTGACCGCTCAGCGTCTGCACGGTCTGCTGGAAACCGAGCGCGCCGACCAGGTTGGTCAACTCGACGAAGGTCCCGAAGGCCTTCTGCTCAGGGGCGGCCGGGGTCGCGTGCCAGAGCGAGGCGAGCAGGTGGGTCTTGCCGACGCCGTATCCACCGTCCAGATAGACCCCGCGCGGCCCGGTGGGCGCATTGGGCTTCTTTTTGCCGCCGAACCAGCGTTTGCGCCCGGACCCGGTGGCGGTCGCCCCGCCGAGCCCGGCCGCGAAGCCGCTCAGCACGTTCACCGCTTCGGTCTGGCTGGGCTGCTTCGGGTCCGGCACATACGTGTCGAAGCGCACCGCATCGAAGCGTGGCGGCGGCACCATCTCGGCGACCAGGCGGTCGGCGGGAACGCGCGGCTCGCGGGCGCACAGGGACTGGGGAACCACTTCGGCTATGGACGAGGACACAGTCACCAGCTTAGACCGCCCCCATTTACCGGGCGGTCTCGAGCGCCGTGCCACACTGCGTGACATGCGACGCCTGTTCCCTGTGACCGACGTGCCCGATGTGACCGGTGTGGGCTCCACGGACCCGAAGGACCCCACCCTCTCCACGGCACCTCCGCACGCGTGGAGCATCGACGAGCTTGCCGATGCGTACCCGTATCCGGCGGAGCCCGCCGACGGCCCGTGGCTGCGGGCCAACATGGTCTCCACGCTCGACGGGGCCGCCCAGCACGAGGGCCGCTCGCAGCCGATCTCCACCGACACGGACATGCGGATCTTCGGCACCCTGCGCGGCCTCGCCGACGTGGTCGTGGTCGGCGCCGAGACCGTACGCCTGGAGGGTTACCGCCCGGCCCGTGCACGCGAGGCCTTCGCGGCACGCAGGGAGGCGGCCGGGCAGGGCCCGGCGCCGGCCATCGCGGTGGTGAGCGCCGGTCTGGACCTGGACTTCTCGCTTCCGCTGTTCACCGCCCCTCTGGTACCGACGCTGGTGATCACCGGGGCGGGGGCCCCGTCGGACCGCATCCACGCGGCGGAGCAGGCGGGCGTCACGGTCGTGATCGCGGGCGAAGCGGCGATCGTGGACCCGGCCCGTGCGGTGCGGGAGCTGGCAGACCGGGGGTACCGGCGGCTGCTGACCGAGGGCGGCCCGCGGATGCTCGGTCAGTTCGTGGCGGCCGGAGTGCTGGACGAGCTCTGTCTGACGGTCTCCCCGATGGTCACATCGGGTGACGCCCAGCGCATCGTGGGCGGGCTGGGTCTCGAAGTACCGGAACGCTTCTCGCTGGCCTCACTGCTGGAGGAGGACGGCTTTCTGTTTGCCCGGTACCTACGGGACTGAGATATGCGGAATCCAGCGTTCCGCTTTCCCTTCATTGGGCACACTTGTTTTCGCAGCCCCGTGCGAGCGCGGGGGAGGATGGTTTCAGCAGAAGGGCTCAACGTGGTGTTCACGAGCGTACTGATGATCGAGAAACCTCTGACTTCCCAGGACGTGGAGTTCGTCACCACGCTGCACGGTGACGAGGCCGTCTCCTTCGTCGTGCTCATGCAGCCCCGGGGCGATCAGGCCGACGTCCTGCTGCGGGCCATGGACGATGTGGCGCTGGGCGAGCTGGACGAGGTGGGCCACGAGGCGGAGGTGCCGGAGGGCGAAGCCGCGAGGGGGCCCGCGGAGGTCGCTCTGCAGCAGGCACTGCACGCGCTGCAGGCCGCGGGTAGTACGGCGGTCGGGCAGGTCGTCGAGAAGCACCCGCTCGACGTGCTGACGACCGTGGTCGCCGACACGAAGGCCGACGAGGTGATCGTGCTGACCGCGCCGCACTACGTGGAGGAGTTCTTCCACCGCGACTGGGCTTCGCGGGCCCGGCACAAGGTGGGCGTACCGGTGCTCAAGCTCTTCGCGCACAGCGAATAGGCTGGGGCTCCTTTTCGCACCGGCTTCGTTCCGCACAGCTCGTTCCGTACACCTTGGGGAGACATCCGTATGGCATCCGGTAGGCCGACCGCCATGGACCGACCGCACTTCATCGGCATCGGCGGCGCCGGGATGTCGGGCATCGCCAAGATCCTCGCCGAGCGCGGCGCCGAGGTGGCGGGCAGCGACGCACGTGAGTCGCCGACCGCCGAGGCGCTGCGCGGGCTCGGGGTCACCGTGCACATCGGCCACGCGGCCGCGCACCTGGCGGACGACGCCGGCTGCGTCGTGGTCTCCAGCGCCATCCGCGAGGACAATCCGGAACTCGTCCGCGCCGCCGAGCTGTCCGTCCCGGTGGTGCACCGTTCGGACGCCCTCGCCGCGCTGATGCACGGCCGGCGCTCCATCGCGGTCGCCGGTACGCACGGCAAGACGACGACCACCTCGATGCTGGCCGTCGCGCTGACCGAGCTCGGCCTCGACCCCTCGTACGCGATCGGCGGCGAGCTGGCGGGCCCCGGCACCAACGCCCGGCACGGCAAGGGGGACATCTTCGTCGCAGAGGCCGACGAGAGCGACCGCAGTTTCCAGAAGTACGACCCCGAGGTCGCCATCGTCCTCAACGTCGAGCTCGACCATCACGCCAACTACGCCTCCATGGACGAGATCTACGAGTCCTTCGAGACCTTCGTCGGCAAGGTCGTTCCCGGCGGCACCCTGGTCATCGCGGCGGATCAGCCGGGTGCGGTCGAGCTGACCGCCCGGGTCCGCGACCTCGCCGGGATCGAGGTCGTCACCTACGGCGAGTCCGAGTCGGCCGACGTACGGGTCCACAAGGTCACCCCGCGCGGTCTGACCAGCGAGGTCACCGTCGTACTCAACGGCAAGTACCTCACCTTCACGGTGTCGGTCCCCGGCCGCCACTACGCCCACAACGCGGTCGCCGCCCTCGCGGCGGGGGTGGCACTCGGTGTCCCGGCCCACAACCTGGCGTCGGCGCTCGGCAAGTACACCGGCGTCAAGCGCCGCCTTCAGCTCAAGGGCGAGGCCGCGGGCGTCCAGGTCATCGACTCGTACGCGCACCACCCGACCGAGATGACCGCCGACCTGGAAGCGATGCGCGGCGCGGCCGGTGACGCCCGGATCCTGGTGGTCTTCCAGCCCCACCTCTTCTCGCGCACCCAGGAACTGGGCGGTGAGATGGGCCGGGCGCTCGGCCTCGCCGACGCCTCGGTGGTCCTGGACATCTACCCGGCCCGCGAGGACCCGATCCCCGGCATCACCAGCGAACTGATCATCGACGCGGCCCGGGCGGCCGGCGCCGATGTGACCGCAGTGCACGAGAAGGCGCAGGTCGCCACGATCGTCGCGGGAATGGCGAAGCCCGGCGATCTCGTTCTCACTATGGGAGCGGGCGATGTCACGGACCTCGGCCCGCAGATCCTGGACCATCTCTCGAGCTGAGGAGCGTCATGGCGTACGACATCGATAAGCCGGACGAGCAGTGGCGGGCGGAGTTGTCCGACGCGGAGTACGCGGTGCTGCGCAAGGCCGGCACGGAGCCCGCGTTCGTCGGTGAATACACCGACACCAAGACCACCGGCGTCTACTCCTGCCGGGCGTGCGACGCCGAGCTCTTCCGCTCGGACACGAAATTCGAGTCGCACTGCGGCTGGCCGTCCTTCTACGACCCGAAGGACACCGACGCCGTCGAGCTCATCGAGGACCGCTCGCACGGCATGCGCCGCATCGAGGTCCGCTGCGCCCGGTGCGGTTCACACCTCGGTCACGTCTTCGAGGGCGAGGGCTACGCGACACCGACCGACCAGCGGTACTGCATCAACTCGATCTCGCTGAGGCTGACCCCGGACGAGGGCTGAGCGACCGGCAGCCGTCCCGCCTACCACGGGGAGATCGGCTGTGTGCCGGTGCGGCTGCCGTCGTGGTCGAGCAGGTGCCCCATGCGTTTGACGGTGTGCAGCCCGACGATGCGGTCGGTGACGGTCAGGGTGGGGAGCCGGGCACAGAGAGCGGTCTCACGGCGCTGGATGTCGCCGATGTCGTGCACCCAGAGGGTGGCGAAGACGTTCGCCGGCCCGGTCACCCCGGCGACCAGACGGCAGTCGGGGAACGCGGCAAGCGTGCGGTGCACCGTTGCGATGTCCCGCGCGGGCACCTGGGCGAGGAAGGAGACCGGGACGGGGCGGCCGGCGAGCGGTGCGGCGATATCGCACCGGAAAGTGAGCACGCCGGAGTCCGTCAGACGGCGCAGGCGGCGACGGACGGTGGCCGGGCTCGTGTCGCTGAGCTGGGCCAGCTCGGCCCAGCCGAGTCGCCCGTCCCGCACCAGGTGGCGGAGCAACGAGCGGTCGACGGGGTCGAGTTCGACGGTTCGCAGCGGCTCGCGCACCGCTGACGCGGAGCTGTGGAGCGCGGTGAGCTGAGCCGGGTCCAGGGAACGCAGGCGCCAGCGGCTTCCTTCGACGTACAGCGAGGTGGCGAAGAGGCAGCTTACCGATGTGATGCCGGGCAGTCTGTCCAGCTTCTCGGTCAGGAACCGGCTGAGTGAGGGGAGGTCAGGGGTCAGGACGTCCAGCAGCAGATCCGCACTGCCGGGCCCGGTCACCTCGATGGTGGCCGCCTCCTGGAACTCACTGACCCGGCCCGCCAGCCGGGACCGCGCGCCCGGGCTGCAGCGGATCAGTACGAAAGCGGTGCATCTGCTGCGCGAGAACTCGCGCCCCGGCGCCGCGTAGATCCAGGCGAGCCCCGACCCGGTCAGCCGTTCCCAGCGCCGCGCCAGGGTGCCCGCGGTCACGCCGAGCACCGGCGCCAGCTCGGACCACGCCGCCCGGGGCCGCAGCTGCAGGGCGTTCACCAGGGCGAGGTCCAGCTCGCTGGCGGTGACCGTTTCTCGCATCAGGAGTGCTCCGCACGTACGAATCGATCGATGTTCCGGCCCACATGTACCTTCGCCCGCACAGTAGCCACCACTGTTGGTTCCGGCTACCCGACGAGGTGAGGTTGTGACCACTCCAGTGGGAAGACGCCGGCCAGGGGCGGTGAGCTCCGGCCCGGCCATGCTCGCGACGATGGCGGTCGTCGTGCTGTTCAGCGGAATCGTGCAGGGCTACCTGACGCCGCTGCTGCCCGAACTCGGGCTGCGGCTGCACATCGGCTCCGTCGGTCAGAACAACATCTACCTGCTGTCCCAGCTGGCATTCGCGGTGATGACGCCGCTGTTGTCCCGGCTGGGTGATCTGTACGGTCATCGCAGGCTGCTCCGGGTGGCCCTGGCGATGGTGACAGGCGGCTCATTGCTGATGGCCGGGTGGCCCTCAGCGGCCACGCTGGCTGTCGGGGTGGTTCTGCAGGGCGCGCTGGTGGGCTTCTTCCCGCTGCTGGTGGGGATCCTCCGGTCGAACGCACCCGAGCGGAACCGCACCGGGATCTCGCTGCTGGTGGGCGTCCTGCTGATCTCGATCGGCGTGGGCGGCCTGGTGGCGGGCGTGCTCAGCGAACGGCATGCGGCAGCCGGTTTGTGGGTGGCCGTCCCGGTCGCGGTCCTCGCGGTGGTCGCCGGTCTGCTGCTGCCCGACAGCGATGCGGCGCGGGGCGGCCGTTTCCACTTCGGTGCGGCGGCGCTGCTGACGGCAGGTCTGGTGGCGCTCGTCCTGGTGCTGGCCCAAGGCAGTGCGTGGGGATGGGCCTCGCCGCTGACTCTGGGCACCTGCGCGGGAGCCGTTGTGGTGCTCGCCGCCTGGGTGGCGGTCGAGCGCGGGTCGGCTCATCCGCTGGTGAGCGTACGGATGTTGAGCAATCGCCGGCTGGCGGTGGTGAGCGGCTACACCTTCTGTGCCGCTTTCGCGACGATCGGCTTTCTCGGAGCCAACGCCCTCTTCCTGGGCGCCTCGCCGTCGCAGGCCGGTTACGGCTTGGGGATGGGGCCGCAGACGATCGCCACCGTCTCGCTGGCCATGGTGATCGCGGGATTCGTCGGCTCCACGCTGACCCCGCGGCTTGCCCGCCGGGTGGACGACCGTGCCGTCCTCGCCCTGGGCGGGGCACTCATCGCGCTGGGCTTCCTGGGCCTGATCCTCTTCCACGACACGCTCGCCGAGTACCTGGCGGCGGTACTCGTCGTGGGCCTGGCGACCGGACTCTTCGAGTCGATCACCCGCACCCTTGCGGCAGAGATCGTCGATGAGCAGGAGACCGCACTGGCGGTCGGCCTCAACGAGCTGGCGCTGTCCCTGGGCGCGGCGATCGGGGCCGCGGTGATCGGCGCGTTCTTCGCGGCGCACGCGGTGCGCGGCACCGCGTACATCGGGATCTCCGGCTACCTCTGGAGCTGGGGAGCGTGCGCATGCGTCGGTGTGCTGGGCGCGGCGCTCGCCCTTTGCTACCGCAGCCACCGGACCGCCGGCACCCGTGCGGCCGCCGGACGGCAGTCCGACCACACAGCACCGAGCGGAGGCCTGGCATGACGGACATCCGGATCCCTGATTCCCGCACGCCTGCTTCCGGCACGGTGCGGCAGGCCGTGGCGTCATCCATCGGTTCCTGGCGCGGCCGGCTGCGGGCTCTCAGCCACAGCCTGCACGACGAGCCGGAGACGGCCCTCCAGGAGCATCGCTCGGCAGCGAAGATTGCCGAGCTGCTGGACACAGCAGGGTTCACGGTCACCCGGGGAGTCGGCCAACTGCCCACCGCGCTGGTCGGCACCCGGGGGTCAGGTGATCTGGTGCTCGGACTCTGCGCCGAGTACGACGCACTGCCCGGCATCGGGCACGCCTGCGGGCACAACGTCAACGGCGCGGCGGCGGTCGGCGCGGCCCTCGGGCTCGGCGCCGTCGCGGACGAACTCGGCCTGACCGTCAAACTCATCGGCACCCCCGCGGAGGAGGACATTGGCGGCAAAGCGCTGCTGCTGGAAGCCGGAGCGTTCGACGACGTCGCTGCGGCGATGATGGTGCACGCGGCACCGGAGGACAGCGTCGGTGCTTCCTCACTGGCCATCGGTGCCTGGGAGATCACCTACCGGGGAACGCCCTCGCATGCTGCGGTCGCACCCTGGGAAGGCGTCAACGCACTTGACGCGATGACCCTCGCCCACACCGCCGTCGGCCTGCTGCGCCAGCAACTGCCGCCCGGCGCGCTGGTGCACGGCATCGTCACCGAGGGCGGACAGGCGGTGAACGTCATCCCCGAACGCGCCCGCGCCCGCTATGAGGTCCGCGCTCCGACGCTGGAGCAGCTGACCAGTGTGCGCGGCAGGGTACGCGCCTGTTTCGAGGCCGGCGCCCTGGCGACCGGGGCGCAGCTCGAGCTGCACAACCACGGAAGGGATTTCGCCGAACTGCGCCAGGACCCGTACATGACCGACGCGTACGCCCGCGCGGCCCGCGGGCTGGGTCGTACGGTGACGTCGCGGCACGGGGAGTGGCTTGCCTCGACGGACATGGGCAACGTCTCGCTCCAGGTACCCGCCATCCACCCCACCATCGGCTACGACACCCAGGGAGCCAAGCAGCACACCCCCGAGTTCACCGGCTACGGGAAGAGTCCGGGCGCCGACCGGGCCGTCGTCGACGGAGCGACCGCTCTCGCCCTGGTCGGCGCCGAACTCGCCACCACGGACACTCAGCGACGCCGTCTCATCGACGGGGTTGCTGCCCGGCGGACGCGTCCCTGACGGCCAAAGACCGCCCCCGACGGACCAACGGATGCTTGGCCACGCCTCAAAACCGCTCGACAGGTGAGCTCGGCGCGCACTGTGATAGGCCTTCGCTGCCCGCCGCGCGGAGCGGGCCGACCGCAGGAGTCGTTCTTGGTAACCGGGAGAAGTACGGCGACCCGCCCCGTGATCGATTCCGCACTGGCCAGGCGGCTCGTCGATACGCAGTTCCCTCACTGGGCGGAGCTGCCGCTGGCACTGCTCGACCCGGCCGGCTCCGACCATGTGATCCACCGGCTGGGAGAGGAGCTGTCTGTGCGGCTGCCCCGCCATGCAGGGGCCGTCGGCCAGACCGAGAAGGAGGCGGAGTGGCTGCCCCGGCTCACCCCGCGCCTGCCCCTGGCTGTCCCCGTGCCGGTGGGCGTGGGCGAGCCGGACTTCGGCTATCCGTGGCCGTGGTCGGTATCGCGCTGGCTGGACGGTGAGACGGCGACCGTCGAGATGCTGGCCGGCTCCACCCGGTCCGCCGTCCAACTTGCGGAGTTCTGACCGCCCTTCAGGGGCTCACACCCGAGGGAGGCCCGGTCCACGGCGGAGCCGATGATCTCATCGCTCGAGACGGCGCGACCCGGGCCGCTATCGCCCGGGTCGACGGGCTGTTCGACACTGCGGCCATGACCGAGCTGTGGGACGCGGCACTGAGCGCTCCCGGATGGGAGCACCCTCCGGTGTGGTTTCACGGTGACTTCCACACCGGCAATCTGCTCACCGTGGACGGCCATCTCAGCGCGGTCATCGACTTCGGCGGGCTCGGCGTCGGCGACCCGGCCTGTGATCTGACCATCGCCTTCACGCTGATGTCGGCCGGAAGCCGGGCCGCTTTCCGCTCCGCGCTCGGCGTGGACGACGCCACCTGGACCCGGGGGCGCGGCTGGGCTTTGGCCACGGGCCTGAACGCGTACTCCGCTTATGCCGCCACCGACCCACGGGTCGCCGCGCAGACCACCCGGCAGATCAGCGAAGCCCTCATCGGCTAGGCGGCCGCCAGGGGTCCGCATCGGGGGCTCCGGAGCCCGGGGAAAGCAACACGTTCGCACATCGCCGCCAAGGCGGAGAAAACCAAAGCAACAAACATTGACCCAATCGACCAGTGCGCGTAGCTTCTGGTCCAGTCCAACCGCCCGGCGGCGTCAACTCGCGGGCCGCGTAGATGAGTTAGCTCCCTTCCCCCCAATCCAGGAGCATGCCATGCGCACAAAGAGATCTGCTGCTGCGAGAGCCGTCCAGGGCACGGTGATTCGACGAGTCCACCGGTACTGGCACGCACTGTTGTCGACCGTGGCGGCCGTCGGGCTCGTTGTCGGGGCTCTGATCAGCCTCCCCGGCACGGCGCAGGCCGCCGGTTCGCTGCCGTGCGACATCTACGGCGCCGCCGGTACCCCGTGCGTCGCCGCGCACAGCACCGTGCGCGCCCTCGTCTCGTCGTACAACGGCCCCCTGTACCGGGTCACCCGCGCGTCGGACGGGGCCACCGCCGCCATCGGACTGCTGTCCCAGGGCGGTTACGCCAATGCCGAGCAGCAGGACACGTTCTGCGGGAACAGTACGTGCGCCATCACGAAGGTCTACGACCAGACCTCGCGGCACAACGACCTCACCCCGGGGCCCGCGGGCACCGCGGGCATGGGCGCCGATCGTGGGGCGGACGCGAGTGAGCTATCGGTCACGGCCGGCGGCCACAAGGTGTACGGCATCTGGATCTCTCCGGGGGTCGGTTACCGCTCCACCGGAGCCGCGTCCGGCGTCGCCGTGAACGGCCAGGCCGAGGGCGCCTACATGGTGGCCAGCGGTACGCACGTGGGCTCAGCCTGCTGCTTCGACTACGGCAACGCGGAGAGCACCCCCGCCGACACCGGCAACGGCCACATGGACGCCGTGTCCATCGCCACCACCTGCTACTTCGCACCGTGCACCGGATCGGGTCCCTGGGTCGAGGCCGACCTGGAGAACGGCATGTTCCAGGGGGACAACGGCTCCAACACCGCGAACACCGGCAACAACAGCACGTACGTCACCGCCATGCTGAAGAACGACGGGCAGACCACCTACGCGTTGAAGGGCGGCAACGCACAGTCCGGCGGCCTCAGGACCCAATGGGACGGCGCTCTGCCGACGCGGGGCGGCTACCGGCCGATGCAGCAGGAGGGCGGCATCATCCTCGGCACCGGCGGTGACAACAGCAACTGGAACATGGGCACGTTCTTCGAGGGCGTGATGGTCTCCGGCTACCCCACCAACGCCGCCGAGAACGCGGTCCAGGCGAACATCGTCTCGGTCGGCTACTCGGGCCAGACCAGCGTGCCCAACGGTCCGCAGGGAACGATCACCGGCCCGGGCGGCCAGTGCGTCGACGTCGCCGCGGACGACACCGGCAGGAACGGAACCTCGGTCCAGCTGTGGAACTGCCAGTCCTACGCCGAGGACCAGCACTGGACGCACAACCCGAACGGTTCCCTCAGCACGATCGGCCGCTGCCTGGACATCAACGGGAACGGCACCGCCAACGGCACCCAGGTCGAGCTCTGGGACTGCAACGGGGTGGGCGGCCAGAAGTGGGTGCAGCGTACTGACGGCTCGCTCTTCAACCCGCAGTCCGGCCGCTGCCTGGACTCGCCCAACGGCGCGACGGCCAACGGCACCCGGCTGCGGATCTGGGACTGCAACGGCTCACCGGCCCAGCGGTTCTCCGTCAACGCGGGCGCTCCGATCGCCGGTCCCGGCGGTAAGTGCACCGACGTGGCCGCCGACGACTCCGGCACCAACGGCACCGCGGTCCAGCTGTGGGACTGCCAGTCCTGGGCGGTGGACCAGCACTGGTACCACAACTCCAACGGCTCGCTGCGGACGCTCGGCCGCTGTCTGGACATCGTCGGCAACGGCACCGCCGACGGTACGAAGGTCGAGCTGTGGGACTGCGACGGTGCCGGCGGGCAGGTCTGGAACCAGCAGGCCGACGGCTCGCTGATCAACCCGCAGTCCGGCCGCTGCCTGGACGCACCCAACGGCGTCACGGCCAACGGCACCCGCCTGCAGATCGCGAACTGCAACGGCACCGCCGCCCAGAGGTTCGCCCTGAACTGAGATCCCGCGGCGCCGGTCCGGGTACGGGGGCGCACGGCGGGGTCACTCACCGTCCGGCTCTGCTACTTTTCGGAGTCGAGAAAGCGGTATCCCGGCCGTGCGGGCCCTGGGCGTACAAGGAGTGGCTCCTGATGGTTGCCTCGAATCGCGCCAGAAGGGTCACGATCGGCGATGTCGCCCGGGAGGCGGGTACCTCGGTCGCGACCGTATCCCGGGTGCTGAACGGGGTCGACACGGTGGCCCCCGTCCTCGCCGAGCGGGTCAGACTGGCCATCGGCGGGCTCGGCTACCGGCCGAGCGCCGCCGCACAGGACCTGGCGCGCGGCCGGTCGGGCACGATCGGCGTGCTGGTCCCGGATCTGGCCAATCCGTACTTCCACGACGTCATCAAGTCGGTCTCCCTGCTGGTCCGTTCCACCGGCAGCCGGGTGCTGGTGATGGACTCCGACGAGGACGCGGACGTGGAGCGCGAACTGTCCGAGGACCTGATCCGTTATGCGGACGGGCTGCTGCTCTGCTCGCCTCGGATGCCGCGCGCCGACCTGGCCGCGCTGGTGGGCCGGGGCGTCCCGATGCTGGTCACCAACCGTGACGTCGCGGGCCTGGCGCTGCACTCGATCAACGTCGACTGCTTCGGCGGCATCATGGCCGTCTGCGGGCATCTTGCCCGGCTCGGCCACCGCAAAGTGGTCTACCTGGAGGGCCCGGAGAACGCCTGGGCCCATCACGAGCGGCGGCGAGCCCTCGCGGGCGCAGAGGCGTTCGGTGTCGAGGTGTGCTCGGTGCCCTGCGGTTCCACCACGGACGAAGGGTACGAGAAGGCCCCGGCAGCGCTGGAGAGCGGCGCCACGGCGGTGATCGCGTACAACGACTTCGTGGCGATCGGCGTGCTCGCCCGCTTCTTCGAACTGGGCGTGAACGTCCCTCAGGACATGTCGCTGACCGGCTTCGACGAGATCGACATGGCCCGGTTCTCCGCCCCGTCGCTCACCACGGTAGCGGTTCCGCGGGACCGGCTGGGGCGGCTCGCAGGCGAGACGCTGGGCCGGATCATGTCCGGCGAGGAGCACATCGAGCCGGAGACCGTACCGGTTGAGCTGCGGGTTCGCAGTTCGACCGGTGCACCGTCTTGACAGGGCTCCTGACGGGGTGGAGCTTGTTCGCGACACCAGGCCGAGAAAGCGCTATCTCATCAGAGGGGTGCGAGTCTCCATGTCCCGTCCACTGCACCGCCGTTCGGCAAGGATCGCACTCGCGGGACTGCTGTTCGTGGTGGCAGCCGCAGCATGCGGCGCACCCGACTCCGGGGGCTCGAACTCCAAGGACGAGTCCCCGCAGCAGGTCCCCGCGAAGCCCGCCAAGCCGGTCACGCTCAACATCCTCGACGTCGCAGGCAACCTCCAGCTCACCCAGGGCATGATCGATGCCTTCGTCAAGCAGCACCCGGACATCATCAGCAAGGTCACCTACTCCAAGGCCCCCGCCCCCGATCTGGCCGGCAAGATCAAGGCGCAGCAGCAAGCGGGCCGGGTCCAGATCGACCTGGTACTCACCGGCACCGACGGACTCTCCGCAGGACTCTCGCAGAAGCTGTGGAGCTCCATGACGGGCTATCAGTCCCGGATCGGTACGCCGGACTACCTGGCGCCCGCCGCCGACATGCAGAAGCTCGCCCAGGGCCACGGCACCGCCGTCGTCTACTACCCCTCGGGCCCGCTCGTCGAGTTCAACCCCGACAAGGTGACGGGCGCGCCGAAGAGTCCCGCGGACCTGCTCGCCTGGGCCAAGGCCCACCCGAAGAAGTTCCAGTACGCCGACCCGGCCAACTCGGGCCCCGGCCGCACCTTCCTGATGGGGTTGCCGTACCTGCTGGGTGACAAGGACCCGGGCGACCCGGTGCACGGCTGGGACAAGACCTGGAAGTACCTCAAGGAGCTCGACAAGTACGTCGGTGTCTACCCCTCGGGCACGGCCGAACTGATGAAGAACCTGGCATCCGGCCAGGACGACATGGTGATGTCGACGACCGGCTGGTACATCAATCCCCGGGCGCTCGGCACCGTGCCGAAGAAGATGAAGGTCGGCCACTTCGACAACATGACCTGGGTGACCGACGCGCAGTACGCGGTCGTTCCCCGGGGCGTCAGTGCCGACACCATGTCCGCGGCGCTTCAGCTCATCAAGTGGATGCTCACGCCCGAGCAGCAGGCGAAGGCATACGACGACGGCTACTTCTACCCGGGTCCGGCGGTGAAGAACGTGCCGGTCTCCATGGCCCCGGAGAAGTCGCAGCAGGTACTGAAGGACTACGGCGACCCGGCATTCGACCAGTGGATCGACCAGTTCCCGAAGAAGCCCTCGCTGCCCGCAGCCCAGCAGGTCAAGGCATTCGACATATGGAACCGCGAAGTCGCGGGCCGGTAGGGGAATGATGTCCCGTTTCGCCACGCTCAGGCTGGACAAGGTATCCCGCAGTTTCGGCCGGCACGCGGCACTGCGCGAGCTCGAACTGGAGATCACGGGCGGCGAGTTCGTCGCCCTCCTCGGCCCGTCCGGGTGCGGCAAGTCCACCGCTCTGAACTGCCTGGCGGGGCTCCTCCCGCTCACCGGCGGCGCCATCAGGATCGACGGCGAGCGCATCGACCAACTCGCCCCGGAGCGCCGCGGCTTCGGCATGGTCTTCCAGAACTACGCGCTCTTTCCGCACCTCACCGTGCACGGCAATGTCGCCTTCGGGCTGAAGATGGCCAAGGTCGCGAAGGCCGAGATGGTCCGCCGAGCGGACCGCGCGCTGGAGATGGTGCAGCTGACCGAGCACGCGCACAAGCGCCCCGGCCAGCTCTCCGGCGGTCAGCAGCAGCGCGTGGCCATCGCCCGCGCCATCGTCCTGGAGCCCAGGCTGGTGCTCATGGACGAGCCGCTCTCCAACCTCGACGCGGCGCTCCGCCTGGAGATGCGCACCGAGATCAGACGGCTGCACCAGAGCCTCGGCCTCACCACGGTGTACGTCACCCACGACCAGGAGGAGGCACTCTCCCTCGCGGACCGGCTCGTCGTCATGCGGGACGGAATCATGCAGCAGGTCGGCACCCCCGAGGAGGTCTACGGGCAGCCCGCCAACCGTTATGTGGCCGGCTTCATGGGGTACCGCAACATGCTGGACGTCACGGTCACCGCTGCGCAGGACGGCGACCGCCTCGTGCTCCGGCTCGCGGACACCCCGCTCACCGGACTCGGCCGGGACGCCCTCGTGGCGGGCGGCCGCGGTGTCGCAGCGATCCGCCCCGAGGACCTGGACGTCGCGGACGAGGACACCACGGGCGCCGTCAGTGCGGCCATCGAGGTCGTGGAATACCACGGTCGTGAACTCGCCGTGCAGGCCAGGCTGTCGGACGGCCAGCCGGTGCACTTCCGTACCGGAAGCAGACTCGCCCCGGGCGACCGGGTGTGGCTCGCGGCCGCGGCCGAGCGGGTACTGGTCTTCGACGGACGGGACGGGAATGACGGGCAGAACACACAGGCCGCACCGGACAACCCCGGCGCCGCCGCTTCGCCGGATCCGGCGCAGCGCAAGTCGGTGATCTCATGACGGCCCGGGGGACGGCGCCGGTCCGGGCCAGACCGGCGCTGCGCCACCGGCTCGCCGAACGCGGCGTCGACCGCACCCTGATCCTGCTCGTACCGGGCGCGCTGCTGCTCGTCGTGCTCTTCTGCTATCCGTTCCTGTACGGACTCCAGTTGTCCTTCCAGCCGCAGAAGGGCGGCGGCGCCCTCGCCAACTACCGGCAGTTCTTCTCGGATCCCTATCTGCGCGAGACGATCTGGATCACCCTGCGACTGGCCGTGCCCGTCGCTCTGGTGAACTGCCTCGCCGCGGTGCCCGTGGCCTTCCGGACCCGCGGTGCCTTTCGCGGACGGCGGCTCGTCACCACGCTGCTGGTCATGCCGATCACGCTCGGCACGGTGCTCACCGCGGAGGGCCTGCTCGGCTATCTCGGCCCCAACGGATGGCTCAACAAGGCCCTGATGGACATCGGGCTCATCGACCAGCCGCTGGCCCTGGTGCACAACTACTGGGGTGTGTTCGCCTCGCTGGTCATCACCGGTTTCCCCTTCGCGTATCTGCTCACTCTCTCTTACCTCACCGGCATCGACCCCAGTCTCGAACAGGCGGCAGCCACGCTCGGGGCGAACAAGCGGCAGCGCATCCGCCATGTGATGGTCCCGCTGCTCGCACCCGGTCTCGCGGTCACCTTCTGCCTCTCCTTCGTACTGGCCTTCGCCGTCTTCCCGTCCGCGCAACTCGTCGGCGACCCGCGGGGGAGCACCCATGTGATCTCGATCGAGGCCTACCAGGCGGCCTTCCAGAAGTTCGACTACTCGCTCGGTTCGGCGATCGCCATGGTGATGGCCGCGGTGATGATGGCGGTCGTACTCCTGGTGCTGGCCTGGCGCTCGATGCTGTACCGCGGCTCGACGGGAGGCAAGGGCTGAGATGGCCGACGTACTGGACTCGCACGGCACACACGACCCACTGACGACACCCACACCCACCCCGGGGACACCGGTGCGCGCGGGACGCCGTTTCGGACGGCCCGTCACCTGGGTGACGGCGCTCGTCTTCGGTTTCTTCTTCATCAACCTCGCGGGCGTCATCGGCGTGCCGCTCGTCGACTCCTTCGGCACGCGCTGGTTCACCAGTTGGCTGCCCGACGGCTGGACCACGAAGTGGTACGGCTCGGCCTGGGGGGAGTTCTCCCTCGGTCAGGTCTTCTGGAGCACCGCGCTGACCGCTGTTCTGGTGGTCGCCATCTCGGTGATCGTGGGCGTGCCCGCGGCGTACGCGCTCGCCAGGCGAAGGTTTCCCGGCAAGCGGCTCGTGATGCTGCTCTTCCTGCTGCCGATCCTCGTACCGCCGATCACCTACGGCATTCCGCTCGCCACCGTTCTCTACAAGTTCCAGCTGGCGGGCACCCTGACCGGTGTGGTGCTGGCCAACCTGGTGCCATCGGTGCCGTTCGTGGTGCTCACGATGACGCCGTTCATCGAGCAGATCGACCCACGGATCGAGGCGGCGGCCCGGATGTGCGGGGCCGGGACGACCTCGGTGCTGCTGCGGATCCTCGCGCCGCTGCTGGTGCCCGGCATCCTGGCCGCGTCCGTGCTCGTCCTGGTCAGGACGGTCGGCATGTTCGAGCTGACCTTCCTCACCGCAGGACCCGACAGTCAGACGCTCGTCGTCGCGCTGTACTACGCGGCGTTCTCCGCGGGGATCCGCACCCAGCAGTCGATCGACGCGATGGCCGTGATGTACACGGCGTCAATGCTGGTGCTGCTGGTGATCGCGCTGCGCTACGTCAACCCGACGCAGTTGGTCACCCGGGTCAAGGAGGACACCAAGGCCGGCTGAGCCGGCACCTCTCGGCAGGGTGGGGGCGTCCCGGCTCCGACGTGCGGGCCACCACCCGGAAGCGCGGGGGCCGCGGGGCCGGTGCGACGCACGCGTCACACCGGCCCCCGGCGCGGAGCTCAAGCAATCCGCCTTCCCCTGCGTGCGGATGCTTTCTCCCTGTCCTTGGTGTGCCACCAATCGAACAGGTTGGTTCGCACCAGGAGTTCGAGCGTCTGCATGGCTCCCTCGCTGAGGTCTCCGCTCACAAGGCTCGCGTCAGGTCCGTCGTAGGTGAACGACACCTGCCAGGTTTCCTCGGACGCGCGCACATCTAGTTCGATGAGCAACGCCGGATGGACCGAGTGCACGCGAACAGCGAGGACGTCGATGGGGACGCCCGGCCCTTGCCTCTGTGTTCCCGACATACGAGCGGCAAGCTGTTCTTCTACCTGTTCCGATGTGGCCATACGTCAGTCTCAGCATTTCACCGTGCGCGTCGTGGACGGCGCGAAGGACGTGTATTCGTACGTGGCGGTGATGATTCCCTGGGGGCTTACGTTTCCGCCGCCTCCGTAGGGCCCGGAATTCATGACCACCTTGAAGTTCTTGACGGGCTTGGGCTTGCAGGTGTTCGACGGCTTGTACCTGTAGATCACGCCGGGGGAGGTCTGATACCCCTTCCACAAGGTGTCCGCAATCTTGTTCTTGAAACTCTGATTCCACCGTCCGTGTGCGGCGATGTGGTTGTAGCCCCAGCTCTTTGTTCCGCATCGCAGCAGCACCTTTTGGGGTCCTCGATAAAAGGTGAAGACTACCTTCCGATAGTTCTGCCGCTTGCAGGGATTGGCTGCGGCGGCAGATTGCGAGGAGCTGTTGTGTGAAGCCTGCGTGGCTGCGTCGGCGGGCGCCGGGCCGGCGAAAAGGAGCGTCGTGCCGAATAAAGCGGCAAGGAACATGCTCGGTTTCCGGTAGGTGCTCTGCATGGGTGCCCCACTCTCGTCGCCGTTCCCCGTCCCGGGGTCGTATGCCCAGACCCTGTCGCAGAGGGATGCGGAGTGCCAGAGGAGGCATCAATGCGAAGAATCACACGCGGTTGACGGGACGGATGCGCTGAGTTACCCGTCTGACTGAGGATGGCGGAGCTTCCGTATCGGCTGGAAAGCGCCAAATCGACCATGTACCGGCTTCGCCGCCGGCGGACCACGGAGAATGACCGCCATGAGCGCTCCCGAGGGCACCGAGAACCCCGAGACGGCCGAGAAGACGTCCGCATCCGCGACGAGAGGTGAAGACCGGCGAGGGGGAATGGAACACCTGCTGCCCAGCCCGGTGGTGACGGTTGAGTCGTTCGGCGAGCCCGCGGTGCTGCCGCCGCTGTTCCCCGAGGAGGAACTGCTCGTTGTCCGGGCGGTGCACAAGCGCAGGGCCGAGTTCGCCTCGGTGCGGGCCTGTGCCCGTACGGCGCTGGGCAGGCTGGGCGTGGCGCCGGTTCCGATCCTGCGTGGTCCGAAGGGCGAGCCGCGCTGGCCGGACGGGATCGTTGGCACCATGACGCACTGCGACGGGTTCCGGGCCGCGGCGGTGGCCCGTGCGGACGAAGTCGTGTCGATCGGTATGGACGCGGAGCCGAACGAACCGATGCCGGGCGCTGGTGAGTTGCTGCTGGTGACGCTTGCCGAGGAGCGGGCGTGGCTGCCGGCGCTGGCCGCGGAGTATCCCGAAGTGTGCTGGGAACGCCTGGTCTTCAGCGCCAAGGAGAGCGTGTACAAGGCCTGGTATCCGATGACCCGTCGCTGGCTCGGCTTCGACGAGGCCGCCATCACGGTGGATCCGGTCGCGGGTACGTTTTCGGCCCGGCTGCTGGTGCCGGGGCCGTTGCTGGATGGGCGCCGGCCGGCCGGTTTCGAGGGGAGGTGGGCGGTGCGTGACGGGCTGATTCGTACGGCTGTCGCTGTCGGCCTCTGACAGCAGCATGCCCGCGACCATGCCTGCCGAGTGCGCGACATCGACGTGGTGCACGGCTTGGCCGGCGGCTCCGCCTCGCACGTCCATGCCAGGGGCGGACCCCATGCTGTACGGCGAACCGCCCCGCAGGGAGCCGGTGACGCGGCTTGCGCCGCGTCGGGTCGGCAGCGCGACCGGACACTCACACGGTGATGACCTCGACACCCGCATCGGTGAAGAGGCCGGCCATCTCCTGCGGGATTCCGGTGTCGGTGACCAGGGTGTCCACCTGATCGGTGGTACAGATCCGGGCGAAGGCGCGGGTGCCGAGCTTGGTGGAGTCGGCCGCGACGACCACCCGTTCGGCGCGCTCGCACAGCAGCCGGTTGATTCCGGCCTCGTCCTCGTGGTGCGCTGCGGCGCCGTGGACCACATCGAAGGCGTTCACGCCGAGCACGGCGGTGTCCATGGTGATCTGGCCGAGGACGCCGTCGGCGAGCGGACCGATGAGTTCGTACGACTGCGGACGGGCCACCCCGCCGGTGATCACGATCTTGAACTGCGGCCTGATGGCGAGCTCGTTGGCGATGTTGAGCGCGTTGGTCACGATGGTGAGCGCCGGGGTGCCGGATGCCAGGTCCGGGCGTAGAGCGAGAGCGCGGGCGACCTCTGTCGTCGTGGTGCCGCCGGTGAGGCCGACCGCCTCCCCGGTGGTGATCAGTTCGGCGACCGCCTGGGCGATGCGCTGCTTCTCGGAGGCCCGCCGAGCCGTTTTGTAACGGAGCGGGAGTTCGTAGCTGACGCCGTGGACGACCGCGCCGCCCCGGGTGCGTACGAGCATCTGCTGTTGTGCGAGCTGGTCGAAATCGCGCCGGATGGTGGCGGCGGAGACATTCAGTGCGACGGCCGCTTCCTCGACGTCGAGGCGGCCCTGCTCGACGAGCAGTTCCAGGAGTTCCTTCCAGCGGGCGTCGCGGGACTGTGACATCTTTCGCGCTCTCCTCTTCGGCCCTCGTCGGCCGATCGCAGTGACCTTAGCCCAGAGACCTCTGTGTGCTTGATTCTGCTTGAAACATGGCAGTATCTTGCATCAATGAGCATGCACGCGGAGTAGGTATCTGAGGGGTGGAATCCAGCATGAGCCATGTCCAGAAGGAGCTGTCCAGTCAGCCCGACTGCTGGGAGCGCGCCGCCGGTCAGGCCGGTAGCCATGCGGCCGCACTGCCGGCCCCGGGGGAGCGCGTAGCGATCGTCGGATGCGGGACCTCGTGGTTCATGGCGCAGGCCGTGGCCGCCCTTCGGGAAGGCGCGGGACAGGGTGAGACCGACGCCTTCGCCGCATCCGAGTTCCCCTCCGGCCGTGCCTACGACCGCGTGATCGCACTGACCCGGTCGGGCACCACGACCGAAGTGCTCGAACTTCTCTCCGAGGTGCGGGGGAAGGCACGGACGACCGCGATCACCGGCGACCCCAGGACCCCGGTGATGGAAGCCGCCGACGATCTCGTGGTGCTCGATTTCGCCGACGAGCGGTCCGTCGTCCAGACCCGGTTCGCCACCACCGCGCTCACTCTGCTGCGCGCGCACTTCGGTCTGCACAGCGCGACCGTCGTGGCGGACGCGCGCACCGCGCTCGCCGATCCCCTGCCCGAAGGACTGGTCGACTGCTCGCAGTTCACCTTCCTCGGACGCGGCTGGAGCGTCGGCCTCGCGCAGGAGGCCGCGCTGAAGATGCGGGAGGCATCGTTGTCCTGGACCGAGGCGTATCCGGCCATGGAATACCGCCACGGCCCGATCAGCATCACCACCGAGGGGACCGCCACCTGGATGTTCGGCGACGCTCCCGTGGGCCTCGACGAGCAGGTCGGGGCCACCGGAGGCAGCTGGGTGGCCGGCCGGCTCGACCCGCTCGCCGAGCTCGTACGGGTGCAGCGCCTCGCCGTCGCCATCGCGGACGCCCGAGGTCTCGACCCGGACGCCCCGCGCCACCTCACCCGTTCCGTCATCCTCGACGAGGGCTGAGCGATGCCCCTGGTGCGCAGCGGCCCGCTGGTCGCCGACGCCGCCGCGCGGAACGGCGCGGTGGCCGCGTTCAACATCATCACCCTGGAGCATGCCGAAGCGGTGATCGCCGGGGCCGAGACCGCCGGAGCTCCGGTCATCCTGCAGATCAGCGAGAACGCGGTGCGTTACCGCCAGGGGCAGGTGCTGCCGCTGGCCCGCGCAGCGGCCGAAGCGGCGCGGCTCGCTTCGGTGCCCGTCGCACTGCATCTGGACCATGTGAAGAGCGACCGACTGCTGCGCCAGGCGGCCGACGCCGGGTTCAGCTCGGTGATGTACGACGCCGCTCACCTGCCGTACGCGGAGAATCTCGCCGCGACCCGCTCCGCGGCCGACTGGGCGCACGCCCAGGGGCTCTGGATCGAGGCCGAGTTGGGCGAGGTCGGGGGCAAGGACAGGGCCGCGCCACTGGATGCGCACGCCCCGGGAGCGCGTACCCACCCGGAGGAGGCGTGCGCCTTCGTGGCCGCGTCCGGGGTGGACGCACTGGCCGTTGCGGTCGGCAGTTCCCATGCGATGACCTCGCGCACTGCCATCCTGGACCACCAACTCCTCGGCCGGCTACGGAAAACAGTCGACGTGCCACTGGTGCTGCACGGCTCCTCCGGGGTGCCGGACGCCGAACTGACAGCAGCGGTTGCCGGCGGCATTTCCAAGGTCAACATCGGCACGGCGCTGAACCTCGCCATGACCGCGGCGATCCGGGAGGTACTGACGGCCCAGCCCGAGGCCGTCGACTCGCGGAAATATCTCAAGGCCGGCCGACGGGCCATGGCGGAGACAGCGGGCCGCCTGATCACGCTGCTCGCAGCGGCTGCCGGCGGATAGGGAGGGGCAGCGGCCGGCGCGTTACTTGATGAGCCGGGCCACGGCCCACTTGGCCTCCTGGGACAGCATCCCCAGGCTCCGATGTGCCGATTTGCCCATCCCGGACTGCAGTTCGGCGCCGGCCGACAGCGACTCACGGGCGATCCGGGTCAGCTTCGCCCTGGCCGCCGCGAGCGCGAGCTCGAAGTGCTCGGCGGTGATCAGCCGGCCGAGGCCCAGACGCCGCCACTGGCGGCCGGACTCGTCCGCGTCCAGCATGCCGGCGACCTGCTGCAGGGTCCGCCAGGCGGCCGGCAGATCGCCTGTCAGCCGCTGAAGCTCGGTGAGTTTGCGTGCGGCCAGCGCCCGCTCGCGGGGCTTGTCCAGGAGCGCGGCGTAACCCGACTGGGCCCGCGCAGCCTGGAAGTGATCGCCGAGCGCTTCGAGTTCGGCGCTCAGTATCCGCAGCACATCGGCCGAAGTCCCGGCGCCGTCCAGCATGCGCAGCAGCGCCACCCGGGCATGCTCGGTACGGCCCTGCCGCCGGGCCAGCCGGATCCAGGTCAGCTCGGGCTGACGAGCCGGGTCATCACCGAAGAGCGCCTCGTCGGCCGCGCGTGCCCAGGCGGCGAGCGGCGCCGGCGCCTCGGGTATCGCGGGCGTCCCCCGCCGGGCAGCGGGCTTCGACGCTCCGATCTCGCGGAGCAGCGGCACGTCGGCGGCGCACCCGTGCAGCCCCACCAGTACGGCGGCCAGCCGCAGTTCCTCGCCCGCCCTCGGGGCTGCGGCCTCGTACGCCAGCAGCCGCCGCAGCAGCGGGAGATCGGTGTCCCGCCGGTCGAACTGCGCGGCCCGCAGGACCGCGGCCCGCCGTGCCCCGTCCTCGGCGACGGCGGGCAGCGCCGAGGCGTCGTCGCGAAGCCGGGCCAGATCCGCCCGGCCGGGCGCCAGCACGGTTTCCCGCAGCGGCGTCCGCGGATGCGGGTCGAGCAGCCCATGGGCACGCCCGGTGGCGGTATCGAGCAGCACATGCCCGGGCTCGGTCCGCAGCAGCGCCGTGTGCAGCCGGGCGACCAACTCGACGGGGGAACGCTCGGCGAACCCCAGGGCGTCACGCAGCTCGCTCCGCCCGGCGTCGAGATCCGGGACACGCGCGCGCAGCTCCTTCTCCGACTCGGCAACGGCGGCCAGCAGTTGCCGCTCGCCCGCGCCGGGGGCCAGCTGCAGCAGATCGCGCCAGGCCGGCAGCCCGATCAGCATCTCCAGCGCCTCGTCCGGATCGGCCCCGATCAGCCCAGCCGCGCCGGCGGCCGAGGCGTACAGCACCGGGCCTCCGCCGCACACGAAGTACGCACCGCCCGCCCCGTCCCCGGCCAGCGGGTCCAGCGAGGCGCCGGACGCCAGCCGCACGGCTTCGCCGCGCCCGGCCCGGTCCAGGTCGAAACCGAAGGAGCGGGCAGCCAGTTCGGCCGGCACGGGTTGCGCCCTCAGCAGGCCGATGGCATGTCCGGAAACCGTCATAGAGGAAACGTAACAGCCATGTCCGACATGACTCTCACGCCGGTTGCAACAGGTCCCAACGGTTGCCGTACAGGTCCTCGAAGACGGCGACCGTGCCGTACGGCTCGTGGCGCGGCTCCTCCAGGAAGCGGACGCCGGCGGTCAGCATCCTGGCATGGTCACCGGCGAAGTCATCGGTGTGCAGGAAGAAGCCGACCCGGCCGCCGGCCTGCGCCCCGACGGCTGCCCGCTGGGCGTCGTTCTTCGCCCGGGCGAGCAGCAGACCGGTGCCCGGCCGCCCACCGGCCGGAGTGACCACGACCCAGCGGCTGCCGTCACCGCGGTCGGTGTCCTCCACCAGACCGAAGCCGAGCGCACCGGTGTAGAAAGCGATCGCCTCGTCGTAGTCCCGGACGACCAGGCTGATCAGGGCGATGTGAGACATGGCAGAGAGGTTATAGGTAGCACCCGACACGCCGAAGCGGAGGCGCGAGGAACAGGGAACAATGCGGGCCATGACGTCGCAGCACCTCATGGACCGGGCCGGACGCCTCGCCGCGTCCGGGCGCCGGCGGATCCTCGGCATCACCGGACCACCCGGGGCGGGTAAATCCACCCTCGCGCGTCAACTCGCCGCCCGGTTCGAGGGGCGCGCGGTGGTCGTCCCGATGGACGGCTTCCACTTCGCCCAGCGGGAACTGCGCCGCCTGGGGAGGACCGAACGCAAGGGTGCCCCCGACACCTTCGACATGTCCGGCTACGTGGCGCTGCTCGCCCGGCTGCGCGCAGCCGGCAGTGACACGGTCTACGCGCCGGCTTTCGACCGGACACTCGAGGAGCCGCTCGCGGGTTCCGTTCCGGTCCCGGCGGACGTACCGCTGGTCATCACCGAGGGCAACTATCTGCTGCACTGGCCGCGCGCCCGGGTGCTGCTCGACGAGACGTGGTTCCTCGCGCCGGACGACCGGGAGCGCGTCCGCAGACTCGTCGAGCGGCATGTGCGGCACGGCAGGAGCCAGGAGGCCGCCGAACGCTGGGTGAACCGGTCCGACGAGGCCAACGCCCGGCTCATCGAGGCCGGCCGGGACCTGGCCGACCTGATCGTGTCGCACCCGTAGGCCGCGCACCCGAGGCCGCACCGGAGAGCGCAGGCGTGCGTCGCACACGAAGGTCGCGCGCGGGTCGCACACGCGGCCCGCGCCCGGCAGGATGGGGCCATGTCTTTCGAACCCGCCCCGTTCACCGCTGAGGACTACCGAGCCCGGATCGACCGCGCCGCGCGAAGCGCCGCGGACGCCGGACTCGCCGGAGTGCTGGTCGCGCCGGGACCCGATCTGGTCCACCTCACCGGCTACCGGCCCATCTCCACCGAGCGGCTGACCCTGCTGGTCATCGCCGCCGGCCGGGAACCGGTGCTCGTGGTGCCCACGCTGGAGGCCCCCGACGCCGAACACTCCGCGGGGGCGCCCGCCCTGACCCTGCTGGACTGGACCGACGGCCGGGACCCCTACGCCGTCACCGCACCCCTGCTGGGCGGAGGCGGCCGGTTCGCGGTGAGCGACAACGCCTGGGCGATGCACCTGCTGGGACTGCAGAAGGCGCGGCCGGACACCTCGTACACCGCACTGACCGAGGCGCTGCCGATGCTGCGCGCGGTCAAGGACGCGGCCGAACTGACTCGCATCGAGGCGGCCGGCGCCGCGGCCGACGCGGTGTACGACAAGATCCTCGGGGTCCCGTTCGCCGGCCGCAGGGAGTCGGACATCGCAGCCGACCTCGCCGCCCTACTCGGGGAGTTCGGCCACTCCCAGGTGGACTTCACGGTGGTCGGCTCCGGTCCCAACGGCGCCAATCCGCATCACGAAGCGGGCGACCGGGTCATCGTCGACGGTGACATGGTGGTGCTCGACTTCGGTGGCCTCAAGCACGGTTACGGCTCCGACACCTCCCGTACCGTCCACGTCGGCGAGCCGACCGCCGAGGAGCGGCAGGTGCACGAGGTCGTACGGGAGGCTCAGCAGGCCGGATGTGCGGCGGTGCGGCCCGGCATCGCCTGTCAGGAGATCGATCGGGCCGCGCGCGCCGTCATCGACGCGGCCGGATACGGCGAGCGGTTCATCCACCGCACCGGCCATGGCATCGGGGTCACCACCCACGAACCCCCCTACATGATCGAGGGGGAGGAGCAGTTGCTGATGCCCGGGATGTGCTTCTCCGTCGAACCGGGGATCTATCTGCCCGGCCGCTTCGGCGTCCGGATCGAGGACATCGTCACGGTCACCGAGGACGGCGGCCGGCGGCTGAACAACACCTCCCGTGAGATGGCGCTCGTCGAGTAGCGCGGGCCCGCTCAACGACGTGTCGCCTCAGGAGTCGGCCAGCACGACGCAGGACTCGGGCGGCAGCGACAACGCGCCGTCGTCGCCCGGGGGGCGGACCTGCTCCCATGCGGCCAGCACGTGCGTGTCCCGGCCGTTCAACGGGATTTCCGCGACGTCCCGGCCGAGGTTGACCGCGATCCGCAGATCGCCTCGCCGGAACGCCAGCCAGCGGGCCTCCTCGTCGAAGGCCACCTTCACGGCGGCGAGATCAGCGTCGACGAGGTCCGGTTGGGTGCGGCGCAGCGCGATCAGCTCCCGGTACCACCCGAGCAGCCGGGCATGCGGGCCGTGCTCCGGCTCCGACCAGTCCAGACAGGACCGCTCCCTGGTGGCCGGGGACTGCGGATCGGGGATCTCCTGTTCCGACCACCCGTGCTGCCCGAACTCCCGCCGCCTGCCGTTGCTCACGGCCGCGGCGAGTTCCGGGTCGGTGTGCTCCGTGAAGAACTGCCAGGGGGTGCGGGCGCCCCATTCCTCGCCCATGAACAGCATCGGTGTGAACGGACCGGTCAGCACCAAGGTCGCCGCGCAGGCCAGCAGACCGGGGGAGAGGGTGGCCGAAAGGCGGTCGCCGAGCGCCCGGTTGCCGACCTGGTCGTGGGTCTGCGCATAGCCGAGGAAACGGTGCGCGGGCGTCGATGTGCGGTGCACGGGCCGGCCGTGCGTACGGCCCCGGAAGGTCGAGTACGTACCGTCGTGGAAGAAGACCCGGGCCAGCGTCTTGGCCACCGCGGCGAGCGGCGCGCGGGCGAAGTCACCGTAGTAGCCCTGTGATTCGCCGGTCAGCGCGGTGTGCAGAGCGTGGTGGAAGTCGTCGTTCCACTGGGCGTGCAGCCCGAGGCCGCCCGCCGCGCGCGGCGTGGTGGTGCGCGGATCGCAGAGATCCGACTCGGCGATCAGGAAGAGCGGCCTGCCCAGCTCGGCGGCGAGCGTGTCGGTGGCTTCCGACAGCTCCTCGAGAAAGGTCAGCGCCCGGTTGTCGGCCAGGGCGTGGACGGCGTCGAGCCGCAGCCCGTCGAGCCGGTAGTCCCGCAGCCAGGCCAGCGCGCTGCCCAGCAGATACGCACGGACCTCGTCCGAGCCGGGTGCGTCGAGATTGACCGCCGAGCCCCACGGCGTGTGATGGGTGTCGGTGAAGTACGGGCCGAATGCGGGCAGATAGTTGCCGGAAGGACCGAGGTGGTTGTGCACCACGTCGAGCACCACCCCGATGCCGAGCGCATGGGCCGCGTCGACGAATCGTTTGAGCCCCTCCGGCCCGCCGTACGGCTCGTGCACGGCCCACAGCGACACCCCTTCGTACCCCCAGCCGTGCCGGCCGGGGAACGGGCAGACCGGCATCAGCTCGACATGGGTCACGCCGAGCGAGACCAGGTGCTCCAGCCGCCGGGCGGCCGCGTCGAAGGTGCCCTCGTGGGTGTACGTACCGATGTGCAGCTCGTACAGCACCGCGCCGGGCAGCCCGCGCCCCGGCCAGTCCGTCCGCCACTCGTACGCGTCCGCGGACAGCACCGCGCTGAGCCCGTCGGGCCCGGCCGGCTGGCGGCGGGAGCGGGGGTCGGGGAGCACCGGCCCGCCGTCGAGCGAGTAGCCGTAGTGGTCCCCCTCGGCGGCTTCCGCGCCGAGCATCCACCAGCCGGTCCGGGACGGGTCGCGCTCCATGGCCAGCGTCCTGCCCGCCAGCTGGAGCGTGACCAGCTCCCTCTCCGGCGCCCATACCTCGAACAGCACGCGGTCCCCCCTTGTCGACGGTCCCTGGCCCTTGTCCACGGTCCCTCGTCCTCGGTCATCGGTCCTTGCAACAGTCGATCCGTCCCATCTTGGCAAGATCGGGGCCTGGAGCGAGGGAACTCGGGCCATTAGGGTCACGAGGCATGACGCTGCCGCCGCTGCCCGGCCCGCTGCCCGCCTTCCCGCCCGGCTTCCTGTGGGGCGTGTCCGCGTCCGCCTTCCAGACCGAGGGCGCGGCCACGCGCGACGGGAGAGGGCCCTCCGGCTGGGACGAGTTCGCGGCGCAGCCGGGGCGGATCAAGGACGGCAGCGACGGCTCGCTCGGCACCGGGTTCTACGACCGGTACCGCGAGGACGTCGCACTGCTCGCCGGTCTGGGAGCCGGGGCCTTCCGGTTCTCCGTGAGCTGGCCGCGCGTGGTCCCCGACGGCAGCGGCGCGGTCAACCCGGCCGGCCTCGACTTCTACGACCGGCTGGTCGACGAACTCTGTGCGCACGGCATCGCCCCGGTGCCGACCCTGTACCACTGGGACACGCCGTTGCCGCTGGAACGGGCGGGCGGCTGGCTGAACCGCGACACCGCCCACCGTTTCGCCGACTACGCGAGCACGGTCGCCGAGCGGCTGGCCGACCGCGTGCCGATGTGGATCACCATCAACGAACCCGCGGAGGTGACCCTGCTGGGCTATGCACTGGGCGAGCACGCACCCGGCAGGAAGCTGCTCTTCGACGCACTGCCGGCCGCCCACCACCAGCTGCTCGCCCACGGTCTCGCCGTCCGCGCGCTGCGCGCCGCCACGGCCGCGGAGATCGGCATCGCCGTGTCGCACAGTCCCGTCCGTACGGCGGGTGACACCGAGGAGGACCGGTTCGGAGCGGAGCTGTACGACTCGGTCTACAACTGGCTCTTCGCCGACCCGCTGCTCACCGGCGCCTACCCCGACGAGAACTTCGCGGCTCTGATGCCCGGCCCCGTCGCGGAAGACCTGAAGGTCATCTCCAGCCCGCTCGACTGGTACGGGGTGAACTACTACAACCCCACCCTGGTCGGCGCGCCCGCACCCGAGGCCCTCGACTCGTTCGCCGGCTTCGACATGCCCGGCGAACTGCCCTTCGGGATACGGCAGATCGAGGGGTACGAGATGACGGACTTCGGCTGGCCGGTGGTCCCCGAGGGACTGCGCGACATGCTCGTCGGCCTCAAGGACCGCTTCGGCGACCGCCTGCCGCCGATCCGCATCACCGAGAACGGCTGCGGCTACGACGGCATCGAGGACACCCGCAGGATCGCGTTCATCGACGGTCATCTGCGTGCCCTGCACGCGGCGATGGCCGACGGGATCGACGTCCGCGCCTACTTCATCTGGTCACTCACCGACAACCTCGAGTGGATCGAAGGGTACGGACAACGCTTCGGCCTGGTGCACGTCGATCACCCGACGATGCGGCGCACGCCCAAGGACTCCTACCGCTGGTACCGGGACGTGATCCGGGCCCAGCACGGCCTCAGCCGTCCCACAGCAGGTTGAGCGCTCGTTCGGAGTCCGACGTACCCCGCCCGCTCGAAGGCGGCCGCCATCGGGACGTTGGCGAGATCCGTCGACGCGCGGATACGCGGTACGTCCTGCGCGGCCGGCACCCGTGTCCCCTCCGCGAGGATCTCGTCGATGCGTCCCCGGCCGCGGTGGGCGGACAGCACACCGATGTACGCGATGACCGCGTGGCAGTTCCCAGGGACATCAGCGCGATGAGATCCTCCCGGTCCCGCACGGCGCGGAACCTCAGCGGGCCGCGGCTCCCGGGCACAGTCGTCTCCGGTGTCCACTCCAGCCGCCGTCGCTGCACCGGCAGCCGCGCCCCGGTCCGCTCCAGGACCCGCATCCGTGCCTCGACCGCATCCCTCGCCACCTGGCCCGTACGCCAGTCCGGCGGCACAGAGCGCAGAAACCCGGGACGCTGCGCCCCGCCGGGGGACAACCGGGTCAGCGCCGTATCGAGCAGCCGCAGCCCGCTGTCGGCTCCTGAGGGGGCGTGATGTCCGCAGACCGTAACAATCGCCGTCCGGGCCGGTCAGGTGGATATCGCGCCGCGGGGCCCGTCTGGACACCTCCGCCCGCCCGGCCCGACAATCACCTGTGTGACGTCCTCTTACGAGTCCCCCGCGTACGAGCCCCACACGGCTCCCGCCCGGCTGTCCGACGCCGAGCGCGACCGTGTCCTCGGCGTACTCAAGGAGGGCGCCGCACAGGGCAAACTGTCGCCCGACACGTTCATGCGCCGCATGGAACTCGCGCTCGCTGCCCGCCAGTCCGCCGAGCTGGCGGTGCTCACCGCCGACCTGGAGAACAAGCGCGGCTGGTCGCAGCGGTTCTTCGGCGCGGTGGGCCAGATATCCGCCTTCTCGGAGCGGCTGCGCAGGGCCTGGACCTCCGAGCGGCTGCCCAAACTGCTGCTGCCCGCTCCCGGGCCGTATCCGCTCCGCATCGGCCGCGACCCGGTCAACGGCCTGCGGCTGAACCACGAGACGGTTTCCCGGGTCCACGCCGAACTCGGTGTGCAAGCCGGGGTGTGGGTGCTGCGCGACCTCGGCTCGACCAACGGCACCACGGTCAACGGACGCCGGGTGACCGGAGCGGTGGTGGTGCGAGACGGGGACTCGGTCAGCTTCGGACGGATGGGCTTCCGGCTGTCGTCGGAGTGAGGCCCCCGCTCAAGGCCGAGCACCCGCTTCGGGTCGAGGATCGCGCTCAGCGGTCGCCAGGCCTGCATTTCGGAGCTCCGCCGGTGCGAGCCGCTTGAGCAGCGCCACCGGCCGGCGGTCGAGGAGCTCATCGAGCCGGACGGTACCGGTGAACTCCCTTTCGGGGGAGAGCAGATCGCTCCACCGGCCGGTCGGCAGGGTCAGCGAGGTCTCTCGCCAGCCGCCGGCCTCCGCGAGTCGCAGCGACAGCCGGGTGACCGCTGTGACGACCTCACCGGAGCGGCAGAACGCCAGGCAGTGGTCGGCGGCGGGCCCCTGGGCGGCCAGCGGTGCGTAAGTTCCCGACTCGCCGAAGAGCTCCGGGTATTCGCGGCGCAGCAGGAGCGCGGTGGTCGTCACGGCCAGTTTCTCGGCCGAGAGGCCTTCCAGGCCCGAACGGCCCCCGGGGTCGGCCGGTGGTGGCATCGGGCGCCGGTTGTCCGGGTCCATGAGGGCCAGATAGAGGCCTTCGGTGCCCTGATAGAGGTCCGGCACGCCGGGCATCGTCAGCTGTACCAGCGTCGCGCCGAGCACGTTGGCGCGGACGTATGGACCGAGGCCGTCCGCGAACGCGGCGATCGCGGCGTGCGGCGGCCCGGCCGGTCCCGCCGCGACGAAATCGGCCACCGCCTGCTCGTACGCCGGGTCCTGCTCGGTCCAGCTGGTGAGCAGGCCCGCCTCACGTACGGATTTCAGCAGGGCGGGGCCGAGCCGCTCCCCGTCCGGCGCTCCGAAGCCGAACGCCGTCTGCCAGGCGACCCAGGCCACCTGCGGATCGGGCGCGGGGGTGGTCAGCCGCGTCAGCAGGTCGGCCCACCCTCCGGGGCATTCGGTCAGTACCGCGGTCCGTGCCCGGACATCGGCGCTCCGTTTGGTGTCGTGGGTGGTCAGTACGGTCCCGGTGGCCGGCCAGTCACGGGCGAGCCGGGTGCAGAACGCATGGAACTCCCGGGGGCTCACGGCGGGTGTGCCGGGGTCCCCGCCGACCTCCCCGGCGGAGATCAGCGGGGTGTAGCGGTAGAAGGCGGTGTCCTCGACGGATTTGGCGCGCAGCGCGGAGGCGGTCTGTGCGAAGCGTGCGCAGAAGGCGGCGTGCGCCGGGCCGCTGCCCCGCTTGCCGAGTGCGAGGTCCCGCACGACGGCCACCACGGACGCCTCTTCGGCGACGGTGAATGACGCTGCCGCCTGCCGGACCGTCTCCGCGTCCAGGGTGGCCTCCGCGGCGTCGGGTGTCGGGCCGCCGGCGGTCACGTAAGGCCGGTAGACCGGCACCCGCACCAGCAGCTCGCGCAGCGCGACCCGCAGCGCCCAGGGCGCATGGTCGCGCAGGGCGGGGTCCGCCGCACAGATCTGTTCGGCCGTACGGACCAGGAACGTCGTCTCGGCGGCCAGCTCGTGCGTGATCACCTTGTACGCGGCCCGGCGCACCGTCGACGCCCAGTAACCGCCACGGTCCGCCGGCGGGTCGGCGAAGGCCCGGTAATGCCGGGCGAGTTCGTCGAGGCCGGCCGGGTCCGTGAAGAGTCCGTCGATCCGGTGCAGTGCGTCGTAGCCGGTCGTCCCGGCCACCGCCCAGTCGGCGGGCAGCGGCTCGTCGCCGGTGAGGATCTTCTCGACCACCGTCCAGCGGCCGCCCGTCGCCTCGCCCAGCCGGCGCAGATAGGCGCCCGGGTCGGCGAGCCCGTCCGGGTGGTCGACGCGCAGCCCGTCGACCACGCCGTCGTCCATCAGTTCGAGGACCTTCGCATGGGTCGCTGCGAAGACCTCCGGGTCCTCGACCCGCACCCCGATCAGGTCGGAGATGGTGAAGAAACGGCGGTAGTTGAGTTCGGTGCGGGCCAGCCGCCACCAGCCGAGCCGGTACCACTGGGCATCCAGCAGCTCCTGCAACGGCAGTTGCGCGGTGCCCTCGCGCAGCGGAAAGGCGTGCTGGTAGTACCGCAGTACTTCGCCGTCGACGGTCAGCTGCTCCAGTTCGTCACCGATCCGGTGGCCGAGTACCGGCAGCAGTACCTTGCCGCCCCCTGCCTCCCAGTCGATGTCGAACCAGCGCGCGTACGGCGAGCCGGGTCCCTCACGCAGCACCTCCCACAGCGGCCGGTTGAAGCGCGGAGCGGCCGCCATGTGGTTAGGCACGATGTCCAGGACCAGGCCCAGGCCGTGCGTGCGGGCCGTCCTGGCCAGCCCCCGCAGTCCCCTCTCGCCGCCCAGCTCGTCCCGTACCCGCGCATGGTCGACGACGTCGTAGCCGTGTGTGGAGCCAGGCACCGCGTCCAGCACCGGCGACAGATGGAGGTGCGACACGCCGAGGGCGGCCAGGTACGGGACTGCTTTCTCGGCGGCGGAGAACGGGAACTCCGGCTGGATCTGGAGCCGGTACGTCGCAGTGGGCGTCATGAGGACCTACGTACCCCGTTTCGGCGGCCTCCTGTCACCGCAAGCGGACTCGCCGTCAGGCGGGCCGTTTCAGCACGGTCAGACTCCGCCCGATGAGAGCAATCCGGTCGCCGGCGTCCACCTTCGGCCCCTGGCCCGGCGGCACACCGTCCGGGCGAGCCGTGTCGACGACCACCTCCCACTGCCGGCCGTGGTTCACCGGCACCAGGAAGTCGATCTCGTCGGCGCCGGCGTTGAACATCAGCAGGAACGAGTCGTCGGCGATCCGCTCACCACGGGTCCCGGGCTCCGAGATGGCGTTCCCGTTCAGGAACACCGTCAGCGCCTTGGCATGCGCGGCCTGCCAGTCGCGCTGCCCCATCTCGCCGCCCTCGGGCGTGAACCACGCGATGTCGGAGAGCTCGTCGTGGGTGCCCTCCACCGGGCGGCCGTGGAAGAAGCGCCGGCGCCGGAAGACCGGATGCTCCCGGCGCAGCGCGACCATCGCACGGGTGAAGTCGAGGAGGCTGCCCTCACCGTCCGGTTCCGACCGTCGTGGCCCGGGTTCCGGCCAGGCGACCCAGGCCAGCTCGCTGTCCTGGCAGTAGGCGTTGTTGTTGCCCTGCTGGGTGCGGGCGAACTCGTCGCCGTGACTCAGCATCGGCACTCCCTGCGAGAGCAGCAGGGTGGCCATGAAGTTGCGCATCTGCCGGTTCCGCAGTTCCCGTACACCGGCGTCGTCGGTGTCACCCTCGGCGCCGCAGTTCCACGACCGGTTGTGGCTCTCGCCGTCCCGGTTGTTCTCGCCGTTCGCCTCGTTGTGCTTGTCGTTGTACGCGACCAGGTCGTGCAGGGTGAAGCCGTCGTGACAGGTGGTGAAGTTGATGGAGGCGAGCGGGCGCCGTCCGTCGTCCTGGTAGAGGTCCGAGGAGCCCGTCAGCCGGCCGGCGAACTCCGCGAGCGTGCGGGGCTCGCCGCGCCAGAGGTCCCGGACGGTGTCGCGGTACTTGCCGTTCCACTCGGTCCACAGCGGGGGGAAGTTTCCCACCTGGTACCCGCCCTCGCCCACGTCCCACGGCTCGGCGATCAGCTTCACCTGGGAGACCACCGGGTCCTGCTGGACCAGGTCGAAGAAGGACGACAGCCGGTCCACCTCGTGGAACTGCCGGGCCAGGGTGGCCGCGAGGTCGAAGCGGAAACCGTCCACGTGCATCTCGGTGACCCAGTAACGCAGCGAGTCCATGATCATCTGCAGCACGTGCGGGGACCGCATCAGCAGGCTGTTCCCGGTGCCGGTGGTGTCCATGTAGTAGCGGGGATCGTCGGTGAGCCGGTAGTACGAGGCGTTGTCCAGGCCCCGGAAGGAGAGCGTCGGGCCGAGGTGGTTGCCCTCCGCGGTGTGGTTGTAGACCACATCGAGAATGACCTCGATCCCGGCCTCGTGCAGCGCCCGCACCGCCTGCTTGAATTCGAGCACCTGCTCGCCGCGGTCACCCCAGGAGGCGTAGGCGTTGTGCGGGGCGAAGAAGCCGATGGTGTTGTAGCCCCAGTAGTTGGACAGTCCCGCGTCGGCCAGCCGGTGATCGTTGACGAACTGGTGTACCGGCATCAGTTCCAGCGCGGTGATGCCGAGCTCGGTCAGATGTTCGATGATGGCCGGATGGGCGAGCGCGGCATAGGTGCCGCGCATCTCGTCGGGCAGGCTCGGGTGAAGCATCGTCAGGCCCTTGACGTGCGCCTCGTAGAGCACCGTCTCGTGGTACGGCGTGCGCGGCAACCGGTCGTCGCCCCAGTCGAAGTACGGGTTGACCACCACTGAGGTCATCGTGTGCGGAGCCGAGTCCAGGTCGTTGCGCGAGTTCGGCTTGCCGAAGTGGTAGCCATACACCGATTCGTCCCACTTGATCTGCCCGCTCACCGCCTTGGCGTACGGGTCCAGGAGCAGCTTCGCCGAATTGCAGCGTTGTCCGTTCTCCGGCTCGTAGGGCCCGTGCACCCGGAATCCGTACCGCTGACCGGGCATGATTCCGGGCAGGTAGGCATGGCGCACGAAGGCGTCGGTCTCCCGGAGTTCCACCGCCGTCTCTGAACCGTCGTCGTGCAGCAGGCACAACTCGATTCGGTCGGCGGCCTCCGAAAAGACCGCGAAGTTGGTCCCGGCGCCGTCGTACGTGGCGCCGAGGGGGTACGTCTGTCCCGGCCAGACCTGCATGGGGATGACTCTTCCACATCCGGCCGCCCGTGATGCGTCTCAGCGCGTCCCCGCCGCGAACCACTATGAATCGCCTCACCCGCGAGGAGGCACCGCCCCGGAACGGGCCGCAAGACGGCACGAGTTGTGAAATCAGCCTGTGCATCCGGCTGCACCGCCTCCCACGCTCGGAGTACCCTTCCTTGATCGTTGCAGGGGGACCGAAAGGCGGTACGCGGGTGGGCTCGGGAGGGCTGGAGCTGACCCCAGGTGACTCAGGTCACGACGGGGGCTCCACAGACGTCCCACCCGGAGCGGTCTCTCTCGCCCGGCCGATGGAGATAGGGGCCGAGCTGGACTGGGGTGCGGAGGCCTGGAACGAGGTGCGTACGCGCGCCCAGCGGGCCGGGCGGGCCTACATCTGGCTGAACCTCGTGGAGCAGCGGCTCCGCGCGGTGGTGGCCGCTGTGCTGCGTCCGATCTACGAACCGGTGCACGGGGACGACTGGGTGGTCGCGGCCGCCGGACCGGCCGGCCAGGAGTGGGTGCAGCGTGCGGTGGCCGTGCGCGAGGTCTCCCGCCGCAAGGGTTATCTGCTGGACCCGGCGGACGACAACGTTCTCAGCTTCCTGACGCTGCCACAGCTGCGCGAGCTGATGGTGCAGCACTGGCCGTGCTTCGAGCCGTACTACGACGACCGGCGCGACGTGGAGCTCGCCCTGGACGAGCTGGAGGTCACCCGTAACGTCGTCTCCCGCAACCGCGCTCTGTCCGAGGCCGTACTGGCCCAGGCCGAGCGGGCCTCCTCACGGCTGCTGAACATCCTGGGAGCCGGGTCCGGTGCCCCCTCCGCGGACCGGCTCCCGGTGGACGCGGTGGAGGACCTGGTGGGCGACCGGTACGCGGACGTCATCAGCGTCCATCCCGACCGGGTACGCCTGCAGCGACAGATCCCCGCCGAGGACCTGTTCGGTGGCGCACGCCGGCTCGACGCCATCGGGATAGGCCTGAACCTGCTCGTGCAGAACTTCTCCGGCCGTCGGCTGGTCAGGCTCGCCGAGTCGGGTTGCCGGGTACGGCTGCTGTTCCTCAACCCGGCGAGCAGCGCCGTCAAACGGCGGGAGCGGGAACTGGGGCTCAAGAAGGGGGAACTGAGCCGCACGGTGGAGATGAACATCCTGCACATGCGACGGGTGCGGTCCCGGCTGCGGGACCCGGGCGCGTTCGAGATCCATGTCTTCGACGAGACCCCGCGGTTCATGGCCTGCCTGGTCGACGGTGACGGCACCGACGGCCTCGCGGTGGTCCAGTCGTATCTCCGCAAGGCCCGCGGGATGGAGGCACCGGTGCTGGTGCTGCGCGGTGGCAGCAGGGCGGTGGTCCGGCACGGCCAGGATTCCGAGCACGGACTCTTCGAGACCTACCGGGACGAATTCGAGTCCGTGTGGACGGACTCCCGCCCCGTCTCCTGAGCCCCGCCCCGCGTTGTCAGTGGCGCGTGCGAAGGTGGTCATCACTTGGGGGACGCACCACGAAGGAGGGGCCGCCATGAGCTGGCATCGGGGATCGCTGGTCGGCTTCGACCTGGAGACGACGGGCACGGATCCGCTGGAAGCGCGGATCGTGACGGCAGCGGTCGTCAGCAGGAAGGACGGCAATCCGTCAGAACAGCGGGAATGGCTGGCCGATCCGGGGATCCTCATCCCCGCACAGGCTTCGGCGATTCACGGCATCAGCAGCGAGCGGGCGGTGGCCGAAGGCAGGCCGGTGCCCGAAGTGGCCGACGAGATCGCCCACACGCTGACGGGGTACTGGGCGCAGGGCATCCCCGTCGTCGCGTACAACGCGGCGTTCGACCTGACCCTGCTGACTGCGGAGCTGCACCGGCACGGACTGCCCTCGCTGAGCGACCGGCTGGGCGGCCCGATCGGTCCGGTCATCGATCCGCTGACCATAGACCGGGGAGTCGACCGGTACCGCAAGGGCAAGCGGACCCTCGAAGCGGCCTGCGCGGAGTACGGCGTGGTGCTGGACAGCGCGCATCAGGCAGCGGCCGACGCGCTGGCGGCGGTCCTGGTGGCGATCGCGATAGCCGAGCGGCACGCACAGGTCGCCGCGCTGGTCCCTGCGGAGCTGCACCGCCACCAGATCGAGTGGTACGCCGAATGGGCCACCGGTTTCCAGGAGTTCCTGCGCGGCAAGGGCAACACGGACGCGGTGGTGGAGACGGCCTGGCCGCTGCGCGCGGTGGCTTCAGCCGCCCGGTCGGGGGCGTAAGCGGCAAAAAAGGACCCGGCGACGCCGGACGCCACGGACAGTGCGGGCGGGGCGCCTCAGAACGAATACCACCGCACCGCGGGATCACTGTCGCGCAGTGAGGCCACCCGGCGGCGGAATTCGGCCAGCGCCGCGGGGTTGCTCGGCGCGTGCTGCGCCACCCAGGCGCAGCTTGCCGTCTCGCGCGCACCGCGCAGGATCGCGCAGCCGTCCCACTCGCGTACGTCCCAGCCGTAAGCGCGGGTGAAGGCGTCGTACGCCTGTGCGGGCAGACCGTAGCGGTCGCGGGAGAGGGCCATGACGACCAGGTCGTGTTCACGGAAGTCCGAGGAGAACGTCTCCAGATCGACCAGCACAGGGCCGTCGGATGCGACATGGACGTTACGGGGGAGCGCATCGCCGTGGATCGGGCCCGGTGGCAGAGCCGGCGTCAGAGCTGCGGCCGTGTCGGCGAAACCGTCCCGGCGCGCCCGCAGAAAGTCCGCATCGGCCCGGTCGATCGCGTCCCCTGCCAGTCGCAGCCAGCGCTCGACACCGCCGAGCAGCTCGCGCCGGGGAAGCGGGAAGCCCGGGGAGGGAAGGGCGTGGACAGCGCGCAGCAGCGCCGCGAGGTCGGCAGGCTCCGCGGGGCGTACGGCGTCGGGCAACCGCTGCCAGAGGGTGACCGGGTGGCCCTCGACCAGCCGCGGCGTCGGCTCGGCCGCCCGGACCGCGGGGACCCCCGCCCCGGCCAGCCAGCCCGCGACGGCCAGTTCGCGCTCGGCCCGTTCCAGCAGCTCGGCGTCCCGGCCGACCTTGATGACGCGGTCCCCGGCGGCGAACACCGCGTTCTCACCGAGCGTCAGCAACTCGGCGCCCCCCGCCAGCCCTGCCGCGGCCAGTACGTCCCTGGCCCTTGCCTCGTCCATCCTCTGATCTTCGCAGAAAATCCCGGCCTTCATGCCGGGCGGTAAGGCGGTCCCTGAACCGGAGGCAGAGCGCCGCCGCCATCTCCACCTCGAAGGTACAGCGGTGATAAGCGCGTCTCGTCGTGCTGTCCGGTGAACCGGCGGACCGTTACCTCCTCCCGGCGGAGGAGCGTTCCCCAGGGAGCCGCATGATGGCCCCTCACGCTTGAAGGGTCCGGTACCGGGTCATGGCCTGCTCCAGCGGTCCCCTGGCGTCCGGCGGCCGACTATGTTTCGTCACATGGCGATCACCTACGCGGCACTGCTGCGCGGCATCAATGTGAGCGGGCACAACAAGGTGCCCATGGCGGAACTCAGGGCACTGCTCACCGAGCTGGGCCACCAGAATGTCCGTACGCACCTCAACAGCGGCAATGCCGTCTTCAGCAGCGAGTCGACCGACCAGGACGAGCTGGCGGCCGGCCTGGAGAAGGCCATCCAGAACCACTTCGGATTCAGCGTGCCCTGTCTGGTGCGTGACGGACGCTATCTGCGTGCGGTGGCCGAGGCATGTCCGTTTCCGGCCGCCGAGTTGGCGGGGAAGCAGCTGCATGTCACCTACTTCTCAGGACCTGTCGACCTCGGTAGGTTCGCCGCGATCGATCCGGAGGCCTATCTGCCCGAGGAGTTCCGTCTCGGGGACCGGGCTCTCTACCTGTACGCGCCCGACGGTCTGGGGCGCTCCAAGCTTGCGGAGGTGCTGAACAGGCCCGCCGTGAACAGAGGCATCACCGGTACCTCCCGCAACTGGAACACGGTCGTCAAGCTGGTGGAGATGACCGGCGTCAGCGCGGGCTGACCCGCTCCGCACGGGCCGCCCAGCGGCCCTCCGTACGGGTGATCAGCACCGGATGGTCGAAGCACTTGCTGACGTGGTCGGTGGTGAGTACCTCGTCGGCCGGTCCGGAACCCAGACACTGCCCGCCGCGCAGCAGCATCGCATGCGTCGTCGAAGCGGGCAGTTCCTCCAGGTGGTGGGTGACCAGCACCGTCACCAGCTCAGGATGCTCACCGCGCAGCGTGTCCAGACTGCTCAGCAGCTGCTCGCGGGCCGCGAGATCCAGCCCGGTGGCCGGCTCGTCCAGCAGCAGGAGACGCGGGCTGGGCATCAGCGCCCGGGCGATGAGCGCCCGGCCGCGCTCGCCCTGGGACAGGGTCGGCCAGCGGGACTCGGTCTTGTCGCCGCCCATGCCCAGCATGGTCAGCACCTGCTCGGCCCGCGCGACCTGCTCCGCCGTGGGCGACCAGCGCGGGACCGGCTCGATGGAGTTGGTCAGTCCGGTCAGTACGACCTCGCGCACCCGAAGCGGCGAATGCAGCGGGTGGCGGGGGTTGATGTGTCCCAGGTGGGACCGGAGCTCCCGCAGGTCGACCCGGCCCAGCGTGCGCCCGAGGATCTGTACGGTCCCGCGCGTCGGATGGGTCACCGCACCGAGCAGCCCGAGCAGGGTGGACTTTCCCGCACCGTTCGCTCCGAGCAGTGCCCAGTGCTCCCCGCTGCGTACGGTCATCGAGACCGAGTCGAGCAGCAGACTGCCGTCCCTGACGACGTCGACGTCGTCCGCTCGGATCACCACCGTGCTCACAGGCCGTTCAGCTCCTTCATGTCGTTGCCGGGCGTCGGCAGCAGAGCAGGTGAGCGGTGCGGCAACGTCAGTAGGTCCGCCGGTCGGCGGGATGGTGTGCGGAGCGGTGCAGTCGACCCTACCTTCATGCCGGAAGCCCCTCAGCCGACGGGTATCCGGCTGAGGGGCCACGGCCACCGGCTCCGCAGCGGGGCATCAGGTCTTCTTGAGCTCCTTGAGATGGGCGAACACCACCACATTGGCGCCATAACCGGTCTTCGGATCGAAGTGACCGCCGCAGGTCAGCAGCCGCAGCTCCGGTCGGCCGTTGTCGCCGTAGACCTTGGCGTCGGGGAAGTCTTTCTTCTTGTAGGTCTTCACCGAGTCGACGCTGAAGACCGCCGTCCGGTCATCCGCTCGCGTGATGTTGATCAGGTCGCCCGGATGCAGGGCGTTGAGGTTCAGGAAGATGGCGGGTCCCGTCCGGGTGTCCCGGTGCCCGACGATCACCGCTGTCCCCTCGGCGCCGGGGCTGGGGCCGTCCCGGTACCAGCCGACCTCGTGGGGCTTGCTCATCGGCGGGGTGTTGAGCTGCCCCTGCGGGTTGAGTTCCAGACCGACGACCGGCGCTTCGATCACCAGGGCCGGAATGGCCAGCTTCGTCGGGGCGGTCGGCGGCAGCGGGGCGGGTTTCGACGCCGCGGACGGCCCGGCGTGCGGTGCTCCGGCCGCACTGGTGACCGGCGGACCGGCGGGCGAATGGCCGCACCCCCGGACGATACCGGTCACCAGTGTCAGAGTCACCGTTACCGTGATGGAGAGGCGGCAGGCGCGACTCGGTCCCCGTCGGCGGCGGTAGGGCGGGTTACGCCGCACCATGGGCGCGGCGGCGGGCACGGCGGACGAAGATCAGTCCGGCTGCTCCGAGCGCACCTGTGACGAGCAGCGGTCCGACGGGCGAGCCGCTGTCAGCGGTGTTCTGGATGTCGGGAACACCGCCGCCGCCGGCGTGCACCGCGCCGGACGGCCGGCCGTTGTCGTCGGCCTGCCACTCGTGGTCGCCGCCGGCCTGCCACTGGGGCCTGTCGTCGTGCCCCGGGTCGTGGGTGCCGGTCTGCGGGCAGTCGACCTTGAAGCTCTTCGGGACGGCGCCGGGGGCGGTCCAGGTGAGCTGGTACTGGCCGTTGGGGAGGGCAAGGTTCGTGGTGGTCCCCGTGCCGTTCAGCACCGGCAGGCTGCTCACCAGGGAGGGCAGGTTCGGGTTCGGCGGGGCCGGCTTGATCGTCCAGGGGATCGTCGCCAGATCCGGTGCGAAGTTGGACGCGGCCAAATTGAATCTGCAGACCGTGGTCTCGTCCCGGGTGTCGGACGCGCTGGTACCTGGCTTGTGGATGCGTAGCTCACCGCTGTCGCCGGGAGCGGCAGCAGCGGACGTCGCTCCCACCAGAGAGATCCCCGTGAGTGCCAGAGCGGCGAGAGCAGCCATGCCCGTGCGGATGACGGGGGAGTGGGTGGAGGAGGTGGTGATCACGCGGGGCTCCTTCAAGCCGAGATGATTGTCGTACAAATCACTGCTATCTGACTGCATGTCATAAGCACGGCCAAAAGCGAAGGAAGCGGGACGCACCTTCCACGAAAAGGACCCATTCGGCCCAGCTGAGGTTCGCGCCGCCCCTCCGAGTGCCGGGTTCGCGCTGACCGGGCCGACCTATGCTGGACGCGTGCCGGTCTCTTCCCGGTCGGCTCCCCTGACCTGCTGACACAGCTATGGAGTCGCGGTGCGCCACATCATCATCGGAGCGGGAGCCGTCGGCGGCGCCATCGGCGGCAGGCTGGCGGAGAGTGGCAGCGACGTGCTCCTGGTGGCCCGTGGCGCCCACTACGAGGCACTGCGCGACCATGGCCTGCGGCTGGTGACCCCGCAGGGCACCCGCACCCACCGGCTGCCGGTGGCCGAGGGCCCGGAAGCGGTCGAGCTGCGCGCCGGCGACGTCCTGGTCCTCACCGTGAAGACCCAGGACAGCATCGCCGCCCTGGACGCCTGGGCCCCGCGCGAGGTGGCCGGTACCGATGGCGCCACCGCGGGTGAGGTACTGCCGCTGGTCTGCGCGCAGAACGGCGTCGAGAGCGAACGGCTGGCCCTGCGGCGCTTCAGCCGGGTGTACGGCATGTGTGTCTGGCTGCCCGCGCACTTCCTGGAACCGGGGGTGGTCGTGGCCGCCTGTGCCCCGCTCAGCGGACTGCTGCACATCGGCCGCTACCCGGCGGGCATGGATGAGACCGCCCGGAACATTGCCGGGGCACTGGAGAAGGCACCCTTCGAGGCGCCGGTCGTCCCGGACGTGATGCGCTGGAAGTACGCCAAACTCCTGGCCAACCTGGGCAACGCACTGGGGGCGGTGTGCGGGACGGCCGGAGCCGACGCCCGGGCAGAGCTCCTGGATCGGGCCGTGGCCGAGGGACGGGCCGCCTTCGCGGCAGCCGGTATCGAGGCCGTGAGCGACGAGGAACAGCGGGAAGCCCGCGGGCACAAGGTCGATCCGCAGCCGCTGGAAGGGCATCCGCGTGGCGGCGGCTCCTCCTGGCAGAGCCTCAGCAGGGGTACCGGCACGATCGAGACCGACTACCTCAACGGCGAGATCGTGCTGATCGGCCGGGCGCACGGTGTTCCCACCCCGGTCAACGCGGAGTTGCAACGGGTGGCCGGCGAGTTCGCGCGTGATCGGCGGCCCGCGGGCTCGATGCCGTTCGGGGAACTGGCCGCGCGGGTGCGCGGTCCGGTGTCTCAGGCGGTCATCGCGAGCGGCAGCGCCGCGCGCGACTCGTCGTAGCGGGTGAGCAGGACCCGCGCCAGTTCCGCCGAGGGGCCGAGCACCGCGGCCAGTACGTCGGCGCCCGCCGCCCTCGCGCCCGCTTCGATGCGGTCGGGGAGGCGGCCCGGCGCGATGACGTACGGGGCCACCGCGACACGGTCGACGCCGGTCGACCGCAACTCCCGTACCACGTCGTCGGTACGGGGCAGAGCAGCGGAGGCGAACGCAGGCCGCACGGCGCACCAACCGGTGTGCCGCAGCTCCCGCGCAATTTCAGCGATCACTGCGATCGCCTCCGGGTCCGTGGAGCCCGCCGAGGCCAGTACCAGCCCGGTCGAGCGTTTGTGGGAGGGGCTGAGCCCCGCCTCGTACAGCCGCCGCTCCAGCGCCGTCAGCAGCAGCGGTGCGGGGCCGAGTACCTCTGCCTGACGGATCCGCAGCCGGGGACGAGCCTGGCGCAGCACGGCGGGGATGTCCGACTTCGCATGGAAGGCGCGGTTCAGCAGCAGCGGCAGCGCCACCACGTCCCGGACGCCCTCCGCGGCCAGCCGGTCCAGTACCTGCGGGACCGCGGGGGCGTTGAACTCCAGGAAGCCGGTCTCCACCCGCACCCCGGGCCGCAGCGACCGCACGCGCCGGGTGAGCGCGTGCACGGTCGCCGCGTGCCGGGGATCGCGGCTGCCGTGGGCGATGACCAGCAGCACCGGACGGGGGTCGTACATGGCGTGTCTCAGCTCCTGACCAGCAGGCCGCGGCTACGCAGCACCCGCCGTTCGAGCGGACTGAAGATGAGCAGGTCGATCGCGATGCCGACGATCAGGATCAGGAAGATGGCGAGGAAGACCATCGACATGCTGCTGGTCTCCCGACCCTGTTCGAGCAACTGGCCGAGGCCCACGCCCAGATCGGGTGACGAGGCGATGATCTCGGCCGCCATGAGCGAGCGCCAGGAGAAGGCCCAGCCCTGCTTCAGCCCCGCCAGGTAGCCCGGCAGCGAGGCGGGAAGCACCACATGCCAGGTGCCACGGAGGCCGGTGGCGCCCATCGTCCGGCCGGCCCGCAGGTAGAGCGGCGGCACCTGATCGACACCGGAGACCAGGCCGTTGGCGATGGAGGGGACCGCCCCCAGCAGGATCACCGCGTACATCATGGTGTCATTGAGCCCCAGCCAGATCACGGCCGGCGGCACCCACGCGACGGACGGCAGCGACTGCAGGCCCGACAGGATCGGGCCGATGGCCGCCCGTACGAACTTCACCCGTGCCACCAGCAGGCCCAGCGGTGTCCCGATGACCAGGGCCAGCAGGAAGCCGAGCAGACCGCGCGAGACGCTGGTCCAGATGTAACCGAGCAGGGTGCCCTGCAGCCAGGCGTCGGTCACTTCGCCCCACACCTGGGACGGCGACGGCAGCTTGTAGTCGTCGGTGACATGCGCCCAGATGAGGACCTGCCACACCAGCAGGACCAGCACCACCGCGATCACCGGCGGCAGCACCTTGCGCACCAGCACCTCGCGCACCGGCACTCGGTCGATCCGTACCGTGTCCAGGGCGTCCAGGCCCGCTTCGAGGCCGGCCAGTTCGTCGGCCTTGACGTCAGTGTTGGCCATGGCGGCGGATCTCCCCACGCAGTTGTTCAGTGATCTCCACCGAGAGCTCGGCCACCGCGGTGTCCTCGATCCGGCGCGGATGCGGAATGTCCACCGTCCACTCGTGGGCCACCCGGCCCGGACGCGAGGACAGCAGCACCACCCGCTCGGCCAGCCGCACCGCCTCCCGGACGTTGTGGGTGACGAAGAGGACGGACACGCTCGTCTCGCTCCAGATGCGGGTCAGCTCGTCGTGCAGCACGTCCCGGGTGATGGCGTCCAGCGCCGCGAACGGCTCGTCCATCAGCAGCAGTTGGCTGTCCTGTGCCAGCGCGCGGGCCAGCGCGACCCGCTGCCGCATGCCGCCGGACAGCTCGTGCACCCGCTTCCCGTACGCCCCGTCGAGGCGTACCAGGCCGAGCAGCCGCTCGGCCTCGCCGCGCCGGTCGGATTTCGGCGTGCCCCGCAGCCGCAGCGCCAGCTCGATGTTCTTGCCCGCGGTCAGCCACGGGAACAGCGCGTGCTCCTGGAACATCAGCGCGGGCCGGCCCCCCGGGGTCTCGATGGACCCCGTGGTCGGCCGGTCAAGACCGGCGACCAGGTTGAGCAGGGTGGACTTGCCGCATCCCGACGCCCCCAGCAGCGTGACGAACTCGCCGGGCGCGACATCGAGGGTGATGTCGTCCAGGACGAGCTGCTGCCCTGCGGGTCCGCCGAAGGACTTCGACACGTGCTCGATACGGGCCGCGTGCGTCACCGCGGTGCGGACGTCGGCCTTGGCGAGTGCGGTTGCCATGGTCGTCACCTCCTGGGAAACAGAACGGGGATACGGGTTACTTGACGCCGAGGCCGGCGTCGGGGACGGCGGGCCGTCCGGCGGCCTTGAGCACCTTGTTCAGCGGCTGCAGGTCGTAGATGCCCTCGAGGTCCGGCTTGTCGAGCAGACCGGCCCTGACCGCGTGCGCCGCCTCGGTGTTGAGGGTCGCCGCGAGCGGATCGTCGGTCGTCTCGATGGACTTCCACGCCGGGTCCAGGACATCGGCGGGCAGCCCCTTGCCGGAGAGCTTCTTCAGCGCCGCGTTGGCCGCCGCCTTCGCCTTCTCCGGATGGGCCTTGATCCAGGCGTTGGTCTTCACCGAGCCGCGCAGCACCGCCTCGACGACGTCGGGGTGCTCACCGAGGAACTTCTGCGACACCACGATGTTGGTGATCACGAACTTCTTGTCCGGCCACAGGCTGCTCTCGTCGAGCAGCACCTTCGCGCCCCGCTGGACCAGCCTCGAAGCGGTCGGCTCCGGCACCCAGGCCCCGTCGATGGAACCCGAGGAGTAGGCGTCCGGGGTCACCTTGTTGTCCGTACGGACCACGGAGACGTCACCCTTGCCGCTGTTCGCGTCGACCTTCCAGCCCCGGTCGGCGATCCAGTTGAGGAACGCGACGTCCTGCGTGTTGCCGAGCTGCGGGGTGGCGATCCTCTTGCCCTTGACGTCGGCCAGGGTCTTGATCTTCTTCGGGTTGACGACCAGCTTCACCCCGCCGGACGCGGAACCGCCGATGATCCGCAGGCTCTTGCCCTTGGACTGCGTGTAGGCGTTGATGGCCGGGGAGGGGCCGATCCAGCCGATGTCGATCGAGCCCGAGTTGAGCGCCTCGATCTCGGAAGGGCCCGCGCTGAAGGTCGATGCCCTGAGTTGTGTTCCGCCCAGTTCCTTCTGCAGCAGACCCTCTTGGTCGCCGACCAGCGCGGTGGCGTGCGTGAGGTTCGGGAAGTAGCCGACCCGCACCGTGTCGGCGGAGAGCTTCTTCGCCCCGGCGGCGACCTGCACCTTCCCCGTCTCGTCCTTGGCGGCCTGGGATCCGTAACCGCAGGCGGTCAGCGCCACGGCCAGCAGCGGGAGGGCGGCGGCGACGGCGAGGCTGCGGCGCAGCCGGCCAGGGCGTGGCGGGAGAGTGGCAGGCACGGGAGGTCTTCCTCTCGGTGGCCCGGGGCGGGGCGTCCGTCAGGGCGCGTCCGGGCAGTCGGCAGGTCTTCGTCGGTACGGGTACGGCGAGCGGGGCTTCCGGGCGCGCGGGCAGTGCGCGTACGTCAGCACGCACATCGCGCCACCCCGCCCTGCCCGCAGCCCAAGGCGCCACTGCCGATGCGGCCGCCCTCCTTCGCGAAGGTGCCGTAGATGTCGAAAATGTCGAGGGACACGACTAGAAGTCCCATCCCGCTTCGTCCTGCACCGACACCGCTTCGGCCACAGCCTCGGCCGTGACGGCGAAGGCGTCGCCCGCCATGCCGGCCGCCAGCGTGGTGCCGTCGGCCGGGTCGATCAGCAGGAAGGAACCGGTACGGCGGGAGTCGGCGTAGGCGTCGAGCGCGAGCGGCTCCGCGGTGCGGATGACGACCCGGCCGATGTCGTTGGCGATCAACTGCCCGGGGTCCGGGTGCTGGGAGAGGTCGTCGAGGGTCAGCCGCGAGGGAATGTCCTTGACGATCGCCTTGACCGTACGGGTGGTGTGCTTGAGCAGCACCCGCTGCCCCACCGCGAGCGCCGAGTCGGCCACATGGCAGACGGTCGCCAGGACGTCCTGCGTCGGTACCGGTGCGTCGCCGCTGGGTGCGATCAGATCGCCGCGCGAGATGTCCAGGTCGTCGGTGAGCCGCACGGTCACCGACTGCGGGGCCCAGGCGATGTCCGCGCTCTTCCCGAGCACGTCGATCGCGGCGATCGTGGACGTACGGCCGGAGGGCAGCACCGTCACGGCCTCGCCGACGCGCAGCGCGCCCGAGGCGATCTGGCCCGCGTAACCGCGGTAGTCGGGGTGCTCGGCGGTCTGCGGGCGGATGACGTACTGGACGGGGAACCGCGCATGGCAGTGGCTGAGATCGTGGCTGGAGGGCACCGTCTCCAGGTGCTCCAGGACGGTCGGACCGCCGTACCAGTCCATCCGGCCGGACGGCGTCACGACGTTGTCCCCGGCCAGCGCCGAGATCGGGATGGCGGTGATCTCCGGAACGCCCAGCGAGGCGGCGTACGCGGTGAACTCCTCGGCGATCGCGGCGAAGACGGGCTCCGCGTAGTCGACGAGGTCCATCTTGTTGACGGCGAGTACGACGTGCGGGACCCGCAGCAGCGCGGCGACCGCGGCGTGGCGGCGGGTCTGCTCGACGACCCCGTTGCGGGCGTCGACCAGCACCACGGCGAGCTCGGCGGTGGAGGCACCGGTCACCATGTTGCGGGTGTACTGCACATGGCCGGGGGTGTCGGCGAGGATGAACCGGCGGCGGGGGGTGGCGAAGTAGCGGTAGGCGACATCGATGGTGATGCCCTGCTCGCGCTCGGCACGCAGCCCGTCGGTGAGCAGAGCCAGGTCGGGGGTCTCCTGACCGCGGCCCGCCGAGGCCAGCTCCACCGCCTCGAGCTGATCCGTGAGGATCGACTTCGAGTCGTGCAGCAGCCGCCCGACCAGGGTGGACTTGCCGTCGTCGACGGAGCCCGCAGTGGCGAATCGCAGCAGCGTGGTGGCCGAGGACTCCTCGGCCGACTGGACGGTACGTGTGGTCATTTAGAAGTACCCCTCGCGCTTACGGTCTTCCATGGCGGCCTCGGACATCTTGTCGTCGGCGCGTGTCGCACCCCGCTCGGTGAGGCGGGAGGCGGTGATTTCGGTGATCACGGCGTCCAGGGTGGTGGCCCGGGAGTCGACGGCACCGGTGCAGGACATGTCGCCGACGGTGCGGTAACGGACCTGGCGGGTCTCGACGCTCTCCGTGTCCTTCGGGCCGCCCCACTCGCCTGCGGTCAGCCACATCCCGGAGCGCTTGAAGACCTCGCGCTCATGGGCGAAGTAGATCTCGGGAAGCTCGATCTGCTCGCGCTCGATGTACTGCCAGACGTCCAGCTCGGTCCAGTTGGAGATCGGGAAGACCCGCACGTGCTCGCCGGGCGCGTGGCGGCCGTTGTAGAGCTGCCACAGCTCGGGGCGCTGCCGGCGGGGGTCCCACTGGGAGAACTCGTCGCGGAGCGAGAACACCCGCTCCTTGGCGCGGGCCTTCTCCTCGTCGCGGCGTCCGCCGCCGAAGACCGCGTCGAAGCGCTCGGACTGGATCTTCTCGGTGAGCGGCAGGGTCTGCAGCGGGTTGCGGAGCCCGTCGGGCCGCTCGCGGAGCTTCCCGGCGTCGATGTACTCCTGCACCGAGGCGACGTGCAGCCGCAGTCCGTGCCGCTCGACGAGACGGTCGCGGATGGCGAGCACCTCGGGGAAGTTGTGCCCGGTGTCGACATGCAGCAGCGAGAAGGGCACGGCCGCGGGCGCGAACGCCTTCAGCGCGAGGTGCAGCATCAGGATGGAGTCCTTGCCGCCGGAGAAGAGGATCACCGGCCGCTCGAACTCGCCCGCGACCTCGCGGAAGATGTGCACCGCCTCGGACTCGAGCGCGTCCAGATGGCTGAGCGCGTACGGGCTGTCGGTGCCTTCGGCGCCTGCGGTGCCGTCAGTGGCAGTGGTGGCGGCGGGAACGGTCGTCATCGGGCGAGGCCCCTCTCGGTGAGCAGCGCATGGAGCGCGGCGGCGGACTCCTGCACGGTCTGCTGGTGCGACTCGATCCGCAGGTCCGGGTTCTCCGGCGCCTCGTACGGGTCGTCGACCCCGGTGAGCCCGGAGATCTCACCCGCCGCCTGCTTGGCGTACAGACCCTTCACGTCACGCTCCGAGCACACCTCGACCGGAGTGGCGACATGGACCTCCAGGTAGGCGGTGCCCGCCTGCTGGTGGCGCTTGCGGACCGCCTCGCGGCTGTCCGCGTAGGGGGCGATCACCGGGACCAGCGCCTTGACGCCGTGGGACGCCAGCAGTTCGGCGACGAAGCCGATCCGCTGGACGTTGGTGTGCCGGTCCTCGCGGGTGAAACCGAGACCGGCCGAGAGGAATGCGCGGATCTCGTCGCCGTCGAGCACCTCCACCCGGTGGCCCTGGCCGCGCAGCCGGTCCGCGAGTCCGTAGGCGATGGTGGTCTTGCCCGCGCTCGGCAGACCGGTGAGCCAGATGGTGGCTCCCTGGTCCGTCGTCATCTCGTTCTCCTCGTCCTTCTGAGCCGTGGTCATCAGCCGTGCAGTCCGCACTCGGTCTTGTTCCGTCCCGCCCAGCGGCCGGCCCGGGCGTCCTCGCCCTCCTCGACCCGGCGGGTGCAGGGCGCGCAGCCGATCGACGGGTAGCCGTCCATCAGCAGCGGGTTGGTGAGGACCCCGTGCTCGGCGACGTACGCGTCGACGTCGTCCTGCGTCCAGCGGGCGATGGGCGAGATCTTGACCTTCTGCCGCTTCTCGTCCCAGCCGACCACGGGGGTGTTCGCCCGGGTCGAGGACTCGTCGCGGCGCAGGCCGGTGGCCCACGCGCCGTAGTTCTTCAGCCCGTCCTCGAGCGGCTTGACCTTGCGCAGGGCGCAGCAGAGGTCGGGGTCGCGGTCGTGCAGCTTCGGCCCGTACTCGGCGTCCTGCTCCTCGACGGTCTGCCAGGGCAGCAGGGTGATGACGTTGACGTCCATCACCGCCGCCACGGCGTCCCTGGTGCCGATCGTCTCGGGGAAGTGGTAGCCGGTGTCGAGGAAGACGACGTCGACACCGGGGACGACGCGGGACGCGAGGTGTGCGACGACCGCGTCCTCCATGGAGGACGTCACGCAGAAACGCTTGCCGAAGGTGTCCGCGGCCCACTTGATGATCTCCAGCGGGGACGCGCCCTCGAGCTCGCGGCCGGCCCGCTCGGCGAGCGTTTTCGGATCGTCGGTCTCCAGAGTGTTCGTCATATCCCGTCCCCTTCAACGTCTTCCGCGGAGTTGCGCTGGAGCCCACGGGCCAGCAGCCCGAGGAACTTCAACTGGAATGCGCGATTGCATGCCGCGCATTCCCAGGCGCCGGGACCGCTTTCGTGGGGGCGCAGATCTTCGTCCCCGCAGTACGGGCAGAAGAACGGCGCGGCACGCTCGCTCACGAGAGCGCCTCGGCGGAGGCGCGCGCCGCCCAGGCGGCGAACCGCTCGCCGTCCGCACGCTCGGCCTGGAAACGCCTCAGCACCCGCTCGATGTAGTCCGGCAGCTCTGCCGATGTGACCTTCAGTCCGCGGACCTTGCGGCCGAAGGACGCTTCGAGACCGAGGGAACCACCGAGGTGGATCTGGTAGCCGCCCACCTGATTGCCGTCGGCGTCGGTGACCAGCTGGCCCTTGAGACCGATGTCGGCGGTCTGGATCCGGGCGCAGGCGTTGGGGCAGCCGTTGATGTTGATGGTGATCGGCTCTTCGAACTCCGGCAGGCGGCGCTCCAGTTCGTCGATGAGGTCGCTGCCGCGCTCCTTGGTCTCGACGATCGCCAGCTTGCAGAACTCGATCCCGGTGCACGCCATGGTGCCGCGCCGGAACGGCGACGGGGTGACCCGCAGGTCCATCGCCTCGAGGCGGTCGACCAGCGAGGTGACCCGGTCCTCCGGAACGTCCAGAATGATCAGCTTCTGCTCGACCGTGGTGGACACCCGGCCGGAGCCGTGCACCTCGGCGATCTCCGCGACCTTGGCGAGCTGCGAGCCGTCGAGCCGGCCGACCCGCGGGGCGAACCCGACGTAGAACCGGCCGTCCTTCTGCCGGTGCACGCCGATGTGGTCGCGCCACTGCTGGGTGGGCTGCTCGGGGGCCGGACCGTCGAGCAGCTTGCGGTGCAGGTACTCCTCCTCGAGCACCTGACGGAACTTCTCCGGTCCCCAGTCGGCGACCAGGAACTTCAGCCGCGCGCGGTTGCGGAGCCGGCGGTAACCGTAGTCGCGGAAGATGGAGCAGACACCGGCCCACACGTCGGGGACGTCGGCCTCCGGAACCCAGGCGCCGAGCCGCACGCCGAACTTCGGGTTGGTGGACAGGCCGCCGCCGACCCACAGGTCGAAGCCGGGGCCGTGGTCGGGGTGGACGACACCCACGAAGGAGACGTCGTTGATCTCGTGCGCCACGTCCAGCCGGGGCGACCCGGAGACCGCGGTCTTGAACTTCCGCGGCAGATTCGAGAACTGCGGGTCGCCGATGTAGCGGCGGGCGATCTCGTCCAGTGCGTGGCTGCCGTCGATGATCTCGTCCTCGGCCACCCCCGCCACCGGAGAGCCCAGCATGCCTCGCGGGGTGTCACCGCAGGCCTCCGTGGTGGAGAGCCCCACCGCCTCCAGCTTCTGCCAGATCGCCGGCACGTCCTCGATCCGGATCCAGTGCAGCTGGATGTTCTGCCGGTCGGTGATGTCCGCGGTGCCGCGCGCGTACGTCTCGGAGACCTCGCCTATGACGCGCAGCTGCTCGGTGGTGAGCCGGCCACCGGTGATCCGGACCCGGAGCATGAAGTACTCGTCGTCCAGCTCCTCGGGCTCCAGGAAGCCGGTACGGCCTCCGTCGATCCCGGGCTTGCGCTGGGTGTACAGACCCCACCAGCGCATCCGGCCGCGCAGATCCGCACCGTCGATCGAGTCGAAGCCGCGCTTGGAGTAGATCGTCTCAATGCGTGTCCGCACATTGAGACCGTCGTCGTCCTTCTTGGTCTGCTCGTTGCCGTTCAGCGGGGTGAAGTGCCCCAGGGCCCACTGGCCTTCACCACGGTGACGGCTCACCTTGCGGCGCGGCGTGGCTGAAGCAGGTGTTTCCGGACTGGCGGCCATGGTGGTTGGTCCTTCTGTGGCGGCTCATGGGGGCAACGGATCAGGCGGAAGGTACCCCTGTGACCTGCCCGTTCATGGCAGGACACGGCGGCTGCGGGGTGCGTGGACCCAGTGGGATACTTCGCGCGTCCGCAACGACGGGGACGGCGGTGGAACGACGTGGCTGGTGTGGATCAGCGCGCCGGACAGATGGCGCTGGACATGCGGCCGAGGTCGACGTGGCGTCGACTAATCAAGGCAATTCCAGTTCCAGACATGACGGAAGCGTGTCACGACGGTCTCGTGCCAGTCCACCACTATCCACTATATGGACGAGATGGTCCCGAATCGCGAGACGGTGTGGTCTTGGTCACGCGGGAAGCGGGCGGGGGCCGCCTCCGCGTCACACCCCTGACCCCGGCCAGGGGCCCGGAGTCTCGACCTCCGCTTCTTCTTCCGTCTCGGTCCTGAAGAGCCGGAAGCCGCGGCGCAGGTAGTTGTCCATCGCGTAGCGCCCGTCCTTGCTGCAGGTGTGCACCCAGACCCGCTTCGTCGCGGGCCGTGCCGGCGTGCGGTCGGCCAGGTCCCAGGCCCGCTGGACACCGTAGGTCAGCAGGTGGCCGCCGATCCGGCGGCCCCGGAAGGCAGGGAGCAGCCCGAAGTACATGATCTCCACGGCGCCGTCATCGTGCGGTGCGAGCTCCACGAAGCCGGCCGGAGTGCCCCGGTCGTAGGCCACCCAGGTCTCCGTGCCCGGCAGGTCCAGCAGTTCCTGCCACTGCGCGTACGACCATCCGAGCCGGTCGGTCCAGCGGATGTCACCGCCGACCGAGGCGTAGAGGAACCGGCTGAACTCGGGCGACGCGACCTCGGCCCGGACGATCCGGATGTCGCCATCCGGCTCGGCGGCCGACCGCAGATCGTCGGGCGAGGTCTGTTCCAGGTACCAGGTGGTCACGGTGACGGTGCTCATGGAAGCCAGGCAATCATGCGGGGCCCCGGAACGTCACGGCGGCCGGCGTCAGCCCGGGGGCGGGCCCTGCCTGCGTACTGCGGGGGCGGTCGAGTGCGGAAGCAGATCCGCCGGGTGCTCGGGGCGGATCACCCGGACCTCCACCCCCTCGGTGAAACGGTACGGACGGTGCGCGAGCACCTCGGCCAGCCGGCGGCGGACCCGCGACATCTCAGCGCGCACCGTCACCGTCCGCGTCGGATCGTCGAACAGGTCGCCGGCCAGCTCGGCGGCCGTACGGCCCTCGGGATGCAGGCTCAATACGTACAGCAGCTCCGCGTGGCGCGGTGTCAGCTCCTGCGTCCAGTCACCCGCCGGCCCCGAGACGGTCACCGACCAGCGCCGCCGGCCACTCAGGTCGAGCACCACCTGCCCGGCCTGTACCCCGTCATCCGCCCTGTCGTCGTCCACCCGGATCAGCCAGCCGCCGGGCAACTGCTCCACCGCGCACATGCCCAGCGACGGCAGCCACATCCGGCCCGCGGCGAAGGACTTGGGCAACGGCAGCCGGCCGACGGGGGGCATCCCGGTCACCGCTGCCGGCCAGCCGTAGACGTCCACCGCGAGGGCCCGGCCGCCCACCCGGCTCAGGATCGGCGACGCCACCGAGCGGAGCCTGTCGACCGAGGCCAGATGCCGGTTGCGCAGCTCCGCGGCGGCCAGCCGGGCCACCGAATCGACCAGCGCCAGCAAGGACGGGTGGAACGACGAGTCGGGCCCGCTGACATCGATCACGCCGAGCAGCCGCCCGTCCCGCGGGTCATGGACGGGCGCGGCCGAACAGGTCCAGTGGTGCAGGGTACGGATGAAGTGTTCGGCCGAGTGCACCTGCACGGGTCGGCCGGCCGCCAGCACGGTGCCGATCGCGTTGGTGCCCGCTGACTCCTCGTTCCAGGCGGCGCCCTCCTGCAAGTGGATGCCGTTGGCCCGGCGGATGACCGCCTTGTTGCCGTCGCGCCACAGCACCCGGCCCTCGTCGTCGGTGACGACCACGATCTGCCTCGAGGCGTCGGCGGCCGAGCGCAGCCCCTCGCTGAGCGCCGGCAGCACCTCGCCCAGCGGGGTGGCTCTGCGACGGTGCTCCAGATCCTCCCGGCGCAGCAGTGCGCTGCTGGTGCCCCCGTCGGGGTCGACGCCGATCCGCAGCATCCGCTGCCAGGAGGCATCGATGACGGGACGCGGCGCCGCACCGGAGCGGTCACCCGACAGCGCAGCTTCATACTGGCCGTGCAGGACGCGCGCCGTCTCCCGGGTGTGCGGGGCGGTCGGACCAGCGGCGTTCGCGGCTCCGGTCCTCATGAGGTCTCCCGGCTTCCTTCTGGACAGCTTCCTTCCGGGCGGCTTCTTTCCGGGGCGGCTTCCTTGGGGATGGTGCGCGGACCGTCGAGGTGCCGTGGTTCATGGTGCATCCCCGACGGCCGCGATGCACGGCACTCGGCAGATCCGGTCCGGCCGTTTTCCGTCCGCTCCGGTCCGCGTCCTGCCGTCCGAAACCGTCTGCAACCGTCTGCAACCCTCGCGCCCGGACGGCCGGTTGGACGAGCCTGGGTCACCAGCCGGGGTGGTGCCGTGTCGGCGCAGCATCGACCCCGGCTGTTACGCGCCCCGCGACGGGGCGGCCCGGTCGACGACCGACGCCAGATCCAGGGTGTGCGGCAGGGTGCCGAACGCCGTGCCCCAGTCACCGCCCAGCCGCGACGCACAGAACGCGTCGGCCACCGCCGGCGGCGCCCAGCGCACCAGCAGCGAACCCTGCAGAACCAGCGCGATGCGCTCGACCAGCCGACGGGCCCGCGCCTCGACGCCTTCCAGGTCGGCGAGGTCGGTGAGCAGATCCTTGATCGCCCGGTCGAGCCGGTGGTCGGCGCCGCGGGCCTTGCCGACCTCCTGCAGGAATGCGTTGAGCGCCTGCGGCTCCCGCTGCAGAGCCCGCAGCACGTCCAGCGCCTGGATGTTCCCCGAGCCCTCCCAGATCGAGTTGAGCGGCGACTCACGCAGCAAGCCGGGCATCCCCGACTCCTCGACATAGCCATTGCCGCCCAGGCATTCGAGGGCCTCCGCGACCACCGGGGTGCACCGCTTGGTGACCCAGTACTTCGCGGCAGGCACCGCAAGCCGCAACAGCGCCCGCTCCTCGTCCGAATCGGTGTCGTACGCGGCGGCCAGCCGCAGGGCCAGCGTGGTGGCCGCCTCGGACTCCAGCGCCAGATCGGCCAGCACATTGCGCATCAGCGGCTTGTCGATCAGCTCCCCACCGAACGCGCTGCGGTGACCGGCATGGTGCACCGCCTGCGCCACCGCCTGCCGCATCAGGGCCGCGGACCCGACCGCGCAGTCGAGCCGGGTCGCCGCCACCATCCCGATGATGGTGCGCACCCCCCTGCCCTCCTCGCCCACCCGGCGTGCCCAGGTCCCGTCGAACTCGACCTCGCTCGACGCGTTGGACCTGTTGCCCAGCTTGTCCTTGAGACGCTGCAGGGCGAAGACGTTGCGGGTGCCGTCCGCCAAAACCCTGGGCACCAGGAAACAGGTCAGACCGCCCGGCGCCTGCGCCAGCACCAGGAAGCCGTCGCACATCGGCGCCGAGCAGAACCACTTGTGACCGGTGAGCAGATACTCGCCCTCGCCGTCGATCGGCACCGCGGCCGTGGTGTTGGCACGCACATCGCTGCCGCCCTGCTTCTCCGTCATGCCCATCCCGAACAGGGCGCCCGGTTTCAGCCCGGCGGGCCGCAGCTCCTGTTCGTACACGTGCGAGGTGAGCCGCGGTTCCCACTCCGCGGCCAGCGCCGGATCGGCGCGCAGCGCGGGCACCGCCGCATGCGTCATGGAGAGCGGGCAGCCGTTCCCCGCCTCGGCCTGAGTCCACACCAGGAACCCGGCCGCGCGCCGCACATGGCCGCCCGGCCTGCCCCAGGCATCCGTGAGCCCGGCGGAGACGGCCTTGCCGATCAGCCGGTGCCACGCGGGATGGAACTCCACCTCGTCGATCCGGTGCCCGTACCGGTCGTGAGTGCGCAGCTTCGGCGGGTTATCGTTCGCCTGCACCCCCCACTCCTGGACCTGCGCCGAACCAGCGGCCCGGCCGAGCACACCGAGCTCCTCCTGGACGCCTTCGAGGATCTCCGGCGGGGTATGCCGCTGCACCGCCTCGGCCAGAGCGAGGTCGGAGGCGAAGACGTCATGCCCCACCAGGGGCGGAGGCTGGTTGGTCACGGTGTGGGTGATGGCTGCCATAGGGCTACGGTAAGGACGTGCAGGCAGCAAATGAAACAGGGGAGCGGCATTCAGGCCTGCTCCACCGCGCGAGAGTCCTCTATCGCAACGTCTCCAAGCGTCAGATGGCCTGGTTGCTGGTGAAGGACACCGTCAACTCATGCATGGAGTACCGCATTCTGGGACTCGCGGCGGAGGCGGCGTTCTTCACGCTGCTCTCGCTGCCGCCGCTGCTGCTCAGTCTGATCGCCCTGCTCGGTTACGTCGACGGCTGGACGGACACGCACACCGTCGCGAGCCTCGAGCAGAACATCCTCAACGCCGCCAGTACGGTCCTCTCCGACCGGGGTGTTCACGAGTTCGCGAAACCGCTGCTGGAGGACGTCACCCACGGCAGGCGCCCCGACCTGGTCTCCATCGGATTCGCCCTCGCCCTGTGGTCCGGCTCCCGCGCGGTCAACGTCTTCATCGACACCATCACCGTGATGTACGGCCTGGACGGCCGGCGCGGCATTGTCATGACCAGGCTGCTCTCGCTGCTGCTCTACATGGTCGCGCTGCTGATCGGTGCGGTGGTGCTGCCGCTGGCAGTGGTCGGCCCCGACCGGGTGGTGGAGTTCATTCCCGGCGGCGAGGAAGTCGTCGCGATCCTGTACTGGCCGGTGCTCGTCGTCCTGTCGATCATCTTCCTCACCACGCTCTATCACGTCTCGGTGCCGGTACGGTCACCCTGGATAGAGGACATCCCCGGCGCCCTGGTGGCGCTCGGCATGTGGCTCCTGGGCAGTTTCCTCCTGCGGATCTATCTGACCGGTGAGGTCGAGGGCCCGACCATCTACGGCTCACTCGCCGCGCCCATCGCGGTGCTGCTGTGGATCGGCATCTCCGCCTTCGCGGTGCTGGTCGGCGCGGCGGTGAACGCCGCCATCGACCGGGTCTGGCCCTCGGTGGCCACCGCCGCCGCCCGCGCCGCCCATGTCCCCCGGCCCGGGTCCGGGCGCCTGGGCATACCGAGCCCCCCGGGCGCCCGGGACCGCGGAGCCGACGAGGGCGAGGACGACGCCGGGTCGGACATGCCCTCCGAATTCCCCGAGCGCTGGTCGCGCTTCCTGCCCCCGGAGGACGTCACGTCCCGGTTGCGCACCAGAAAGCCCGACGAAAGACGCACAGACGAACGCAGCAGGCCGGACCACGACTGAGCCGGCCGGACTTGGAGCGCCGGCGATAGGCTGGCGGTGTGTACGCACAGTGGCCGTCCCGGCTGGAGGGTGCCGTCGTCTGGACGCGCACGGTGCAGGGGCCTCACGCCTGTCCGGTATTGCCCGACGGGTGCATGGATCTGCTCTGGACCGACGGCACCCTGTTGGTCGCGGGCCCCGACACCCACGCCCACGCGACGGACACCGCCTCCGTCATCCGGTACGCCGGGGTGCGCTTCGCACCGGGGGCCGGGCCGGCGATTCTGGGCGTACCGGCGTACGAGCTGCGCGACCGACGCGTCGAGCTGACCGACCTGTGGCCCGCTGCCGACGCCCGCAGGCACACCGAGCGGATCGACACGGCCGCCGATCCGGCCGCAGCGCTGGAGGCGCTCGCCCTGCGCCGCGCGGCGGGTGCCGAACCACCGGATCCACTGCTCAGGTCCGTCGCACGGCAGCTCGGTGCGGGCCGCTCGGTGGCGGCCACCGCGGCGGCGGTCGGTCTCGGCCCACGGCAGCTGCACCGACGTTCGCTCGAGGCCTTCGGATACGGCCCCAAGACGCTGGGCCGGATCCTCCGCCTGCAGCGTGCGCTCGCCCTGGTCACCGGGGGCGCTCCGTACGCCGATGCGGCGCTGCGTTCCGGCTGTACCGATCAGGCGCATCTCGCCCGTGAGATGCGCGATCTCGCCGGGATGCCGATGAGCGCCTACGTGGCAGCGGCGAACAGCGACACCTCGCAGCCGTCGGGGTCGAGCAGCGTCGCATAGCGCTGCCCCCACACCGCGTCCCACGGCTCGAGGTGGCCCTGGTGACCCGCCCCGATGAGTGCCGCGTAGGTAGCGTCGACCTCGGCCGGAGACGCACAGACGAAACAGAGCCCGGTCCGCCCGGACGACCGCGGCGGCTGCCAGTCGGGATCGAAGGAGCGGACCACTTCCTCGGTGTCCCACAGGACCCGGAGGCCCCCGGGCATCGCCGCTTCGACGTGCGGCTGGTTGTCGGCCGCTGCGGGGATGTCGAGACCGAGACGGCGGTAGAAGGCGAGGGAAGCCGCCATATCGGCGACGACCAGGCCGATCGCATCGAGTCGTGGAGTCATGACGGCACCGTAGGCGGACCGGTCACGCGCGGTCTTGTACGAATCGGTCACCCGCCGGGTCACGGGCGCTGTTCGAGCTGGCCGCAGACCCAGGCGAGGGCGTCGTACACCCCCTGGGTGTGGTCTTGGGAAACGCCGCGTTGCGCTGCCCCCTCCAACTGCACGGTCGCCGCGTCCACCTCCGCGGTCAGCTGGCCGAGGCCGGGCGGCCCGTTGGTCGCGCCACCGGTGACCGGTGCCACGGCGGAATGGCCCAAAGCCCAGCGGTAGCCGGTCAGCAGACCGCGGGCGAGCTGGGTCTGCCGAGCCGGCTCCTCGGCCGATGCCGCCGACTTCCGGTAGGCCGCCTCGACCTCCGAGCGGTAGCGGGTACCCACCCGGTCGTCCTCGGCCGGCTCTGCGTTTTCGGCTGGTTCGGTCTCTGGCGTGGTCATATCCATGCGTGTGTCCGATTCCTCGAGAGTGATGTCTGTCAGGGGGCCGGGCTCTCAGATTCCGTTCCCTGGAACTGCAGACTTGGTCTGCGCTTTGCACAAGCGGTGCAACCGTCACCGCGGCGCCCTTGTCTCTAGGGATGTCGGCTTTCGGAAGTGATTGAGCGGAGCATGGGCATGGGCGGGGTCAGGGGAAGCATAGGAATCGCATGGGTGGTCGGCGCCCTGCTGGCGGCCACGAGCGCCTGCGGGGGGAACGCAGCGGCCACCGGGACGCCTACCGGCGCGAAAGCTTCCGTGAATGCGAAGGCGACCGCGCATCCCACGCCGACGCACCCGGCGGGGCCGCCGATGCTGCTGGATTCGATCGCACCCAAGTCCGGTGCCACCGTCGGAGTGGCCATGCCGATTTCGGTGGTGTTCAGCAATCCGGTGGGCGCATCGGCCCGTTCCACGATCGAGAAGCACCTCAAGGTGACCTCTTCGGTGCCGGTCACCGGAGCCTGGCACTGGTTCAGCAGCCAGCGGGTGGACTGGCGGCCCAAGGACTACTGGAAGCCCGGCACCAAGGTGAAACTGGACGCCGACCTGAAGGACGTGAGCAACGGCAACGGCCGTTACGGCACCCATGGTTACCAGCACACCTTCACCATCGGCGACGATGTCGAGGCCACCGCTTCGGTGCCGGGTCACTCCATGAAGGTGCTGCGCGACGGCAAGCTGGTGCGCACTCTGCCCATCGACGCGGGCAGCCCGAGCTTCCCGTCCTGGGACGGGACCATGGCAGTGATGGACAAAGCGCGTGAGGTCCATATGACCTCCTGCAGCGTCCACATCAGCTGCACGAAGGGCAGCCCGAACTTCTACGATCTGACCCTGCCCTGGGACGTGCACCTCACCAACTCCGGCACCTACATCCACTACTCCACCGGAGACCCCTACCCGGGCCACAGCTACGGTTCACACGGCTGTGTGCACCTGTCGCTGGCCGACTCCAAGTGGTTCTACGACTTCGTCAAGCAGGGCGACCCCGTCACCATCACCGGGTCGCCGCGCGGTAAGGCCGACGGGGACAACGGCTATGCGGCGTTCAATCTGACCTGGTCGAAGTGGCTCCAGGACAGCGCGACGGGGGCCCAGCAGACGGCGGGGACTCTCTAGCGTCCGCGCCGCAGCTCAGAGCAGCAGCCACTTCACGACGGAACGCTCCTCGTGCGCGGCTCGCGCGTAGAAGCCGGCGAGGCCCTCGTGGGTGCGCGAGAAGTGGTCGCGCACCTCCGACTCGGAGACCCGCGAGCCGTACGGGGCGGTGAGCTCGGTGCGTACCGCCTGCCACAGCGAGTCGAAGGAGACGCCGATCAGAAAGGCAGCGGCCTCCTTCACCCCCGGCGGGGTGAGCACGGCGAAGGGTGGCAGCCGGCCGTCGTGGTGCGGGACCGTGCGGCCGCCGAGCACCGGCAGGCTGCCCGCACGGTCCTGTCCGGGCGCCGTGTAGAGCCGGTCCACGTCGGCGAAGTCCTGCTGCAGTACACCGGCCAGATGCGCCGCGCACAGTGACTGTAAATCGTCCCAGTCGTCCGCGAATTGGGCGGCCAGCCAGTCGGGGTCATAGGTGAGCGCGGCAGCGGACACCGATCGCAGATGGTAGGCACGGCTCACCGGAGATTCCCCCTCAGTGACCACTGCCCGGATGATGTGCGCGGACTCAATTGCCCCACCCCTCAGACGATTTCACGTACGGTGCGCCGTTCCGGGGGCGCTTCTGGCCTATCCAGCGTGTTCCCGGAGCGAAACGTCACTGCGGCCCACCGGGGCGGGACCCGGCGGCGGTGGATTAGGCTCCAGGGACGTCGCTGTGGGGGCGGGGTGCACAGGTCCGGGTAGGCAGAAGGCCGGGCACGAAAAAGGCCGGGCACGAAGAGGGAAGTGTGATCCGAGGCGGGGAACAGCGTGACGCGCCGGACCGCGACGCGGAACTGACCCTCGCTGTCGCGTGTGCGCAGCGGGGCGATGAGAGCTCCTTCGCTGCCGCCTACCGGCTGGTGCATCCGGGGCTCCTCGGTTACCTACGAGGACTCGTGGGGGAGGAGGCGGAGGATGTGGCGTCCGATGCCTGGCTGGAGATCGCACGCGACCTGTGGCGATTCCGCGGTGACGGAGCGGGCTTCCGTGGCTGGACGGCGACCATCGCCCGCCACCGGGCACTGGACCATCTCCGCCGCAGCCGGCGCAGACCGCTCACCGCGCTCATCGAACAGGACGTGCTCGAACTCCCCGGCGGCCACGACACCGCGGCGGACGCGCTGGACAACCTGTCAACCGGCCGGGTGCTGTCGGCCATCGCCACGCTGCCCCAGGACCAGGCCGAGGCGGTGCTCCTGCGGGTGGTGGTCGGACTGGACGGACCCGCCACGGCTCGCGTCCTGGGCAAGCGGACGGGGGCGGTACGAATGGCGTCGCACCGGGGGCTCAAGCAACTGGCAGCGAAGCTCGGGGCGAGCGCGGCAGGAATGACGGCCGGGGCGCTCCGGACGCAGAGGAACGAGACATGAGACGCGAAGACAGGTGGGCTGCGGAGGATTACCCGGTGCCCGAGTTGGAAGCTTTCGCCGCCGCGCTGCGACGCGAGGGTGCGGCGGGGCAGCCCGGCGAGGACGCGGCCGTATCCGCCTACCGGGAGGCCCGCCTGGCCGCCGCCGAGGGCCCGCGACGCCGACGCGACGACTGGCGCCCGGTCCGCCGGCGCCTCGGCGTCGGCCTGCCTGCCAGAGCCGTCCTCGGTGCCCTGTTCGCCGGCGTCGTAGTGGGCGGGGTGGCACTGGCCGCCGGAACGGGATCTCTTCCTCAGCCCTTCCACCGGCACAGCGACCCCGCCCACCGGCCCGACCCCGTGCCCAAGGCCACCGGTCCCGGTCCGGCAGCAACCACCTCGGAAACCCCGGCGCCGTCGGCACGTCCGCACCGACCCGTGCCGACGGCTCCTCGCACGACGGCACCCGGCCGTGCCGAGGCCGGGCTGTGCAAGGCGTTGCTGCACGGGAACCGGACCCGGCACGGAGCTGCCTACGGCCGCCTGGCGGCAGCGGCAGGCGGACCGGCTTCCGTGGACGCGTACTGCGCCCACATCCTGTTTTCGGCCGCCGGTACCTCCGCCCAGCCGACCGGACCGGGGGCATCGCAGGGGCACGGCGCCAAGGCAGCGCAGGGAGCGGAGAAGCACGCCAAGGCGCAGAGCAAGGGCGGAGCGAAGGGCAAGGCAGCACAGGACAAAAAGCCACAGGGCAAAAAGCCACAGGGCAAGGCGGCACAGGGCAAGGCGACACAGAGCAAGGCGGCACAGGGCAAAACGCCACAGGACAAGGCCGCACCGGGTAAAGCCACGCACGGCAAGGCCGCACAGGGCAAGGGGGAACAGGGTGGACGGCTGCCGGACGCCCGATAAATGGCTGGCACCGGCCGCCGGACGGGGTTAGAGTCTGCACGTTCCCGGACGCGGCCGAGCGCCGCTTCCGGACGGAAGGCACGTCGGTTCGTCGAGGAAACCGGAGGTGAGGACATTGATGACGGTCATGGTGACGGGCGCTGCCCGCATGCAGAAGTTCATCGTTCCCACCCCTGTGGTCTCCGGCTGACACTCACTCAACTTCCGCGCGCGGTCGGCGCGCCGCCGGGGCCCGTCCATGCGAAGGGTCACCCCCTTGTCTTCCTCGTTCCTGTCCTCCTCCCCTTCGACCTCCGCTGCTCTGCACCCGCTGTCCCGTTACGGCTGGGACGAGCGCTGGGAGGCGGAGTTTCTCCCGTACGCCGAGCAGGGACTGCTGCCCGGCCGGGTCGTACGGGTCGACCGCGGTCTCTGCGATGTCGTCACCCCGGCCGGCACCGTACGGGCCGATACCGAGTACGTGGTTCCGCGCGATCCGATGCGGGTGGTGTGCACCGGTGACTGGGCGGCTGTCGATCCGGCCGGCGATCCGCAGTTCGTCCGGACACTCCTGCCGCGCCGCACCGCGTTCGTCCGGTCGACGTCCTCGAAGCGCTCCGAGGGCCAGGTCCTCGCGGCCAACGTCGATCACGCGATCATCGCCGTGCCGCTGTCCGTCGAGCTCGACCTCGGCCGGATCGAGCGCTTCCTCGCGCTAGCGTGGGAGTCCGGCGCCGAACCGCTGATCGTCCTCTCCAAGGCGGATCTGGTCCCGGACGCCACCGGGCTCTCCTACCTGGTCGCGGATGCCGAGAGCGCGGCGCCCGGCGTTCAGGTGCTGCCCGTCAGTTCGGCCACCGGCGAGGGCATCGACGTCCTCGCCGCCATCGTGGCGGGCGGCACCAGCGTGCTGCTCGGTGTCTCCGGCGCGGGCAAGTCCACCCTGGCCAACGCCCTCATCGGAGCGGACGTCATGGAGGTGCAGGCCATCCGCGACGTCGACGGCAAGGGCCGGCACACCACCACCACCCGCAATCTGCTGGTGCTGCCCGGCGGAGGCGTGCTCATCGACACGCCGGGACTACGCGGCGTCGGGCTCTGGGACGCGTCGAGCGGAGTCGGCCAGGTCTTCTCGGAGATCGACGCGCTGGCCGGGGAGTGCCGTTTCCACGACTGCGCCCATGAGGCCGAGCCGGGGTGCGCGGTGCTCGCGGCGATCGAGGACGGTTCGCTGCCGGTGCGCCGGCTCGAGAGCTATCGCAAGCTGTTGCGCGAGAACCAGCGCATCATCGCCAAGACGGACGCCAGGCTGCGCGCCGAGATCCGGCGGGACTGGAAGATGAAGGGAGCGGAGGGGCGGGCGAACATGGAGGCCAAGCGCGGCAGGACCCGCCGCTCCTGAGACCGGTCCGGACAGGCAGTCGTCCGAACAGCCGGCCGACCGAACGAGCAACCGGCGGCCGGCCGAGCAGCTGGTTGTCCGAATCCCGCTGGTCCACGACCGGATCCGGACGCACACTGGTCCTGTGATGGATGACGAGACCGCTTACCGAGCGGTGCGCAGCCGGGATGCGCGCTTCGACGGCGAGTTCTTCTTCGGGGTGCGCACCACGGGGATCTACTGTCGGCCGAGCTGCCCGGCAGTGACCGCCAAACGCCACAACGTCTGCTTCTATCCGACCGCGGCGGCGGCCCAGGGACAAGGGTTCCGGGCCTGCCGCCGCTGCCGGCCGGACGCCGTGCCCGGCTCGTCCGCCTGGAACGTGCGTGCCGACGCGGTGGGACGGGCGATGCGCATGATCAGTGACGGGGTGGTGGACCGCGAAGGGGTGCCGGGTCTTGCCCTCCGGCTCGGATACAGCACCCGGCAGGTGCAGCGGCAGCTCACCGCCGAACTCGGGGCCGGACCGGTGGCTCTCGCGCGGGCCCAGCGCGCGCACACCGCACGCGTGCTGCTGCAGACCACCGGCCTGCCGGTCACCGAGATCGCCTTCGCCTCCGGTTTCGCCAGCGTGCGGCAGTTCAACGACACCATCCGGCAGATCTACGCCCGTACCCCCAGCCAACTCCGCGCCGAAGCCGCGGTGCCCGTCGCGCGCACCACGGCCGGTATCCCGCTGCGGCTCGCCTACCGCGGACCCTATGCGGCGCGTGAGGTCTTCGATCTGCTGGCCAGGGAAGCCATCCCGCGCATCGAGGAAATGCTGGGCGTGTCCGGCGCCCGTACCTACCGGCGCACCCTGCGGCTGCCGTACGGTTCCGGCATCGTCGCCGTCGCCGAGCGGTCCGCCGGTCGCTGGCTGGACGCCCGGATCCAGCTGACCGACCTGCGGGACCTCACCACCGCGGTGCAACGTCTGCGGCGCCTCTTCGACCTCGACGCCGATCCCCGGGCCATCGACGAGCGGCTTTCCGCGGATCCCCGGCTCGCCCCCCTGGTCTCCCGCCGGCCGGGGCTGCGCTCGCCCGGCGCCGCGGAGCCCGAGGAGTTCGCGGTACGGGCGCTGGCCGGCCGGGCGAAGTCCGAATGGCTCGCGGAGCGGTACGGGACGCCGCTCGACCAGCCGTGCGGCGGCCTGACCCACCTCTTCCCCGCGCCCGCCGACCTGCTGGCGGACGAGCCCTCACTGGGCGCGGTGGCCGGCGTACGGCTCGATCCCGGCGCTGACCGGGACGAGAGCGAGCGGGCCCTTGCCGCGCTGCCCGGCATGACTCCGGTCGCGGCGGCGCTGATCCGGATGCGAGCGCTGGGGGACCCCGATGTGGCCCCGGTGGGGGAGACGGAAACGGACAGCTGGCGCCCCTGGCGTTCGTACGCCGTGCGGCACATCTGGCTGGACGACCGGCCGCCGACGGGCAACCCGCAGCACCCTCTCCGGTCTTCAGTTCCGGCCTGACCCGCGATCAGTCCGGGTCGAGCCCCCAGCTGTGGATCTTCTGCGGCTTGATACGGATCAGTTCCTCGCTGAAGTGCGGGCCCAGATCGTGCGGTCCGGTCAGCAGCTCGGCCTCGCCCCTGATGTCCACCCCGCGCACCTTCCACGGCCGCACACTCACCACATCGTCGACGACCAGCGCGACCTTGGGATTGGCCTGCAGGTTGCGCCACTTCTTGGTCGTCCCCAGGGCGTAGCCGCCGATCAGGATGGTGCCGTCCTGCTGTGGGAAGAAACCGACCGGATTGGCCTGCGGCTGCCCCCGCGGGTCGACGGTGGCCAGCCGTCCCACGCGCTGGGTGGCGAGATAGTCGCGCTCGGCCTCGGTGAATTCGCTCATGGACCCAGCATCGCGCAAGGACGCGCCGGAGTCGCCGGGCTCGGCTCAGTAGCCCCGGAACACCGCACCCAGCCAGCCGCCCACGACCAGCAGCGAGGCGAAGAGCCTGACCAGCAGCGAGGTACCGATGCCCCGCATGATGGTCCGGGTGGACGCGCGGCCGGCGCGGTGGCTGCCGAGCCGCGCTCGTTCCGCCACGTAGATCCCGCCGACGAACCCGGCGATGCCGCCCACCACCGGCACCACGAAGAAGCCGACGATTCCGGCCGCCCCGCCGATGTGGACGGTCCGGCGCGGCGCCCCGGATTGCCGGGGCCGCCGGGCGAGCAGGAGGCGCAGAGCCTGGCTCAGCAGCAGTACGGCGGTGGCCCCTGCCAGCACGGCCCAGGCCACGCCGGTGGTGTCGGTCAGCGCCCACCAGGCCACCGCAGCCCAGACGATCGCCTGGCCCGGCACCCCGGGAATCAGCACCCCGATCAGTCCCAGCAGCATCACCAGGCCCACCGCGACCAGCTGCCACCCACTCATCTGACCAGCGTGCCGGAAGCGGCTGGGTCCCGCAGCACGGCGTCCGACCTGCTGCAAGTGCAGGTGGCGACCGGTCCCGCCCTTCCCGTACCGCACCGGTGTGCAACTCCCGTGATGGACGGTCGCGTTGGGGTGATCGGAGAACCCGCCACGGCGCGGGGGCCAATATCGCGCGCCCTGTACCGGGACCACTGCATCGATGGACAATAGGGTCATGAGTCAGCAGGGGGAGAGGCCGGCCGCCGACGACGACTGGTGGAGCCGGCTGTACGACGAGACCGCCGAGGACCAAGGGGCCGCCGCCACGGGTGACAGCCTCGACGACCGTTTCGACTCCGTGGCCGACACGGTGAACTCAGCGCCGGAGTCGCCGCCCGGAGGAGCATCCGCCTTCGAGGACGAAGTCCCCCTGCCGCCCGCCGTGCCCCGGGCGCGTGCTCCGTGGGAGCCGCCTGCCGGTACGCAACAGCCACCCCGCTCCTTCCCGCCGGGCCTGCCCGTACGCCGCACCGCACAGGACCGCCCACGGCCCCCCGCGCCGGAAGCGGTGTCCCCACCCGCGCTGCAGGCCACCGGGCACGCTTCCTCCCCACGGCTGGCGGTCGACCATGTGGGTGACGGCCCACCCACCTACGACGCCGAGCCCACCGCGCTCCCCGCCGCGCACCCCGACACTCTCGGCGGGCTGACCGCCGACACCGTGCTGGACGGCGCCAGCTACGGCTCGTACACCCTGCGGGCCGCATCGGTGCGCGGCGACTCCGCCCGCTACCGCGGCGAGCCCCGCCGCGACGCCCTGCTGACCGCCCGGTTCGGCAGCGGCGCCGACGCGCTGGTGCTGATCGCGGTGGCCAGCGGTGCGCGCGTCTTTGACGGGGCCCATCTGGCGGCGGCCGACGCCTGCCGCTGGATCGGCGGGGCCGTCGGACGCAGCCGGCTACGTCTCGCCGAGGACATCAGGGCGGGCCGCAGGGGCGACCTCAAATCAGGTCTGCACCGCCTCACCGGACGCGGTTACGGCAAACTGCGGGCCCGCGCCGCCGAGCTCGGACTGGCATCCGACGAGTACACCGCCACGCTGCGCTGCCTGTTGCTCTCCGGTGACCCGGACTGCCGCACCCGGGTCTTCTTCGGGGTCGGCGGCGGTGGACTCTTCCGCCTGCGTGACGGTGCCTGGCACGATCTGGAGCCACAGCTCCCGGCACCTTCCGCGGTCACCGGGGCGGCCGTCGTCGGCTTCGGCTCGGAACCTGCCGAGACCCCCGAAGGCGACCGGCTGACGATGGACCTCGCCATCACCACACCCTCGTCCCCGTACGTCGAGAGCCCGCCTCCGCCACCCAGCGAACCGTTCCGCTTCCGTGCGTCCGTGGCGCGTCCCGGGGACACCCTGCTGCTGTGCAGCGCCGGGCTCGCCGAACCGCTGCGTGGTGAGCCCGCGCTGGCCGACGAACTGGCCGGGCGCTGGGGACCCGCCGAGGCCCCCGGCCTCGCCGCGTTCCTCGCCGACACCCAGCTGCGCGTGAAGGGGTACGCGGACGACCGGACGGCCGCCGCGGTATGGGAGCGATAGGAACGCACCGCATGTCTGCGCACCTCATGTCTGCGCACCTCGTGCAGAGGCGTACCAATGCGGGCGCAACGGCCCCGGATATGGGTTGATGGAGCCATGGCCAAACAGAACGTCGCTGAGCAGTTCGTCGACATCCTCGTCAGCGCGGGCGTGCAGCGCCTCTACGGAGTCGTCGGTGACAGTCTGAATCCCGTCGTGGACGCCATCCGGCGTAACCCCGCCATCGACTGGATCCAGGTGAGACACGAGGAGGCCGCCGCCTTCGCGGCCGGCGCCGAGGCCCAGATCACCGGAAAGCTCGCCGCCTGCGCCGGTTCCTGCGGCCCCGGGAATCTGCATCTGATCAACGGCCTGTTCGACGCCCACCGCTCGATGGCGCCGGTGCTCGCCCTCGCCTCGCACATTCCTTCCAGCGAGATCGGGCTCGGGTACTTCCAGGAGACCCACCCCGACCGGCTCTTCCAGGAGTGCAGCCACTACAGCGAGATGATCTCCAGCCCGCAGCAGATGCCCCGCCTGCTCCAGACCGCCATCCAGCACGCCGTCGGCCGCAGCGGTGTCAGTGTGGTCACTCTCCCGGGTGACATCGCGGCCGCACCCGCGCCCACCGGAGGTGTCGAGCACGCCCTGGTCACCGCGCGGCCCTCGGTGCGCCCCGGAGAGGCGGAGATCGAGAAGCTCGCCCGCCTGATCGACGAGGCGGACCGGGTCACGCTCTTCTGCGGAAGCGGGACGGCCGGCGCCCACGCCGAGGTGATGGAGTTCGCCGAGCGGATCAAATCGCCGGTCGGGCATGCACTGCGCGGCAAGGAATGGATCCAGTACGACAATCCCTACGACGTCGGGATGAGCGGGCTGCTCGGTTACGGCGCCGCCTACGAGGCGACCCATGAGTGCGACCTGCTGCTCCTGCTGGGCACCGACTTCCCGTACAACGCCTTCCTCCCCGATGACGTCAAGATCGCCCAGGTGGATGTCCGTCCCGAACACCTCGGCAGGCGCACCAAGCTGGATCTGGCCGTCTGGGGTGATGTCCGCGAGACGTTGCTGGCGCTGATGCCCAGGGTGCGGGTCAAGACCAGCCGTACCTTCCTCGACAAGATGCTGAAGAAGCACGCGGACGCCCTCGACGGCGTGGTCAAGGCATACACCCGCAAGGTCGACACGCACGTCCCCATCCACCCCGAGTACGTGGCCTCGGTGCTGGACGAACTCGCCGACGACGACGCGGTGTTCACTGTGGACACCGGCATGTGCAATGTCTGGGCGGCGCGCTACCTGTCGCCCAACGGCCGTCGCCGGGTGATCGGTTCGTTCAGCCACGGCTCGATGGCCAATGCTCTGCCGCAGGCCATCGGAGCCCAGTTCATCGACCGGAACCGGCAGGTCGTCTCGATGTCGGGCGACGGGGGCTTCTCGATGCTGATGGGTGACTTCCTCACCCTCGTCCAGTACGACCTGCCGGTGAAGATCGTCCTCTTCAACAACTCCTCCCTCGGCATGGTCGATCTGGAGATGCTGGTGGCCGGTCTGCCGTCGTACGGCACCAACAACCACAACCCCGATTTCGCGGCCATCGCCCGGGCCTCCGGAGCCTTCGGTGTACGGGTCGAGAAGCCCAAACAGCTGGCCGGGGCGCTGAAGGACGCCTTCAAGCACAAGGGGCCCGCCCTGGTGGACGTGGTCACCGACCCCAACGCGCTCTCCATCCCGCCGAGGATCAGTGCCGACATGGTCACCGGTTTCGCGCTCTCCGCTTCCAAGATCGTGCTGGCCGGCGGGGTGGGCCGGATGGTGCAGATGGCCCGCTCCAATCTGCGGCACGTGCCCAGGCCGTGAGGGACGCCGCTCGCCTCGCCAGAGAGACCGGGGCGGCGCCGGTCAGGCCGGGCGGAGCCTGAGCGTCAGGATCTGGAAGGGCCGCAGAGCGATGGTGAGCCCCTCCTCTCCGATCGGGGCCGCCCGCAGCGGCCGCTCCAGCAGATCGGTGATCTGCGCCAGCGCGACCGGGAAGCCGAGCCGGAGCGTGGCATCCGCCCGGCCGCCGGCCGACTCGTAGAGCCGCACCACCACGTCCCCGCTGCGGTCCTCCGCGAGCTTCACCGACTCGACGGTGAGTGCGGGATGGTCGGTGGAGACCAACGGTGTCAGTTCGGGCGCAGCGGCGGCCCGCAGCGGCAGGTTCAGCGCCAGACCTTCCTGGACCGCCTGCGTCACCCCGGCCCCCGGCAACAGGGCGTAGCTGAAGCGGTGGCTGCCGAGGTCCGTCTCCGGGTCGGGGCTGTGCGGGGCACGCAGCAGGGTGAGCCGTACGGTCGTGCCGAGTCCGTCCCGGTGCTCGGTGCGGGTCACATCATGGCCGTACGTCGAGTCGTTGAGCACCGCGACCCCGTACCCCGGCTCGGCGACCCGCAGCCAGCGGTGCGCGCAGATCTCGAAACGGGCCGAGTCCCAGCTGGTGTTGGTGTGAGTGGGCCGGTGCACATGCCCGAACTGGATCTCCGCCGTGGAGCGTTCCGCATGCACATCGAGCGGGAATGCGGCCTTGAGGACCTTCTCCGATTCCTGCCAGTCGACCTCGGTGACGACATCGAGGCGCGGGCTCGCCGCACTGAGCCGCAGTTCCTGGGTGATACGGGACTTCCCAAAGGTCCGCACCACCCGCACCACCGCCCGGAGCGGCCCCTCCTCGACCAGCTCCACGGATTCGGCGCCGGTGAGATCGGTGTGCCGGCGCCGGTAGTGCTTGTCGATGTCCCAGGCATCCCACTGGTTGGGGTGGTCGGGGTGCAACTGGAGGAGGTTGCCACGGCTGCCGGGGGTGAGTACTTCACGGCCGGCCGCCAGATCCCGTACCGAGGACAGCAGCCCGTCACTGTCGACCACCACCCGCAGCAGCCCGTTGTCCAGCACGATTCCGGCCGCCTCCCTGGTCACCGTGACCGGGGGCCCGGCGACCGCGTCGGTGACCGGGGCGGAGGCGAGCGGCGGTACGTCGACGAAGCCCAGTGCGCCACCCTCGATCCGCACCACCTCGCTGCGTCCGTACGGTGAGGCGTTGAGGACCATCGGCCGGTCGGCGGCCCCGGACGTCCGGGCCAGCGCGGCCACCGAGTCACCGATGATCGCCTCCAGCTCCTCCCGCACCCGGGCGTAGGTGTCCCGCGCCTCCCGGTGCACCCAGGCGATCGATGAGCCCGGCAGGATGTCATGGAACTGGTGCAGCAGCACCGTCTTCCAGATGCGGTCCAGCGCGTCGTACGGATAGGGGTGGTCCGGCAACCTCAGGGCCGCCGTGGTCGCCCACAACTCCGCTTCCCGCAGCAGGTGTTCGCTGCGCCGGTTGCCCTGTTTGGTCTTCGCCTGGGTGGTGTACGTCGCCCGGTGCAGCTCCAGGTAGAGCTCGCCGGACCAGACCGGGGCCTGCGGCCCGTACTCCTCCTCGGCGGCCGTGAAGAACGCCGAAGGCTTTTCGATCTCCACCCGGGGCGAACCCTCCAGGTCCCGGAGCCTGCGCGCCTTCTCCAGCATCTCCCGGGTCGGCCCGCCCCCGCCGTCGCCCCAGCCGAACGGCACCAGGGAACGGGTGGCACGGCCCTTGTCGGCGAAGTTCTGCTCCGCGTGGGCGAGTTCCCTGGCGTGGAACTGCGCGTTGTAGGTGTCGACCGGCGGGAAGTGCGTGAACACCCGGGTCCCGTCGATGCCCTCCCACCAGAAGGTGTGGTGCGGCATCTTGTTCGCCTGGTTCCAGGACAGTTTCTGCGTGAGGAACCATTTGATCCCCGCGAGCTTGGCCAGCTGCGGGAAAGCGGCCGTGTAGCCGAAGGAGTCGGGCAGCCAGATCTCCTCGGTCTGCACGCCGAGCTCCTCGGCGAAGAAGCGCCGGCCGTGCACGATCTGCCGGGCCAGCGCCTCACCACCCGGCATGTTGGCGTCGGACTCCACCCACATGGAGCCGACCGGCGCCCAGTTGCCGTCCGCCACCGCCTTCTTGATCCGTTCCCAGATGTGTGGCTGGTGTTCCTTCACCCAGGCGTACTGCTGCGCCTGGGAGCAGGCGAAGACCAGCTCCGGGTAATCGGCGGCGAGCGCGGTGACATTGGCGAAGGTGCGGGACGCCTTCCGTACGGTCTCGCGCAGCGGCCACAGCCAGGCCGAGTCGATATGAGCATGGCCGGCCGCGGAGATCCGGTGCGCGCTCGCGGACGCCGGCCGGGACAGCGTCCCGGCCAGCGCTTCCCGCGCGGCGGCCGCCGTGCCCGCCACGTCGTGCAGGTCCAGCGCGTCGAGCATGTCCTCCAGGGAACGCAGAATCTCGTGGTGCCGGGCCCGGTCGGCGGGCAGCTCCCGCATCAGCTCGGAGAGCACCTCGATGTCGAGCACGAGATGCCAGACGGTCTCGTCCAGCACGGCCAGCTCCGCCGCCGCGAAGGTGTAGAGGGGACGGTCTCCCGCGGTCAGCACGTCCCCGAGCAGGGTCGGCTCGTAGTCGTGCAGCACCGCGGGGTTGGCCGCCGCCTCCAGCAGCAGACTCACCTGTTCACCACCGGCCGCGGGGGCCCCGACGGGCACATGGCGGTTGCGCGGATGGATGCCCTTGAGCGGTATGCCCCGGGCGTCGTACAGCATTCCCTCGGCCTGGAACCCCGGGCCGTCCCCGGTGAAGCCGGGATCGATGACGGCCTCCACCCGGCGGCCCGCCCAGGCGCCGGGCACAGCGCCCTCGAGACGGAACCAGCTGGTGGACCAGGGGCTGCCCCACGGGGTCCCCGTCGTGAAGGGCTCGTACGTCCCCTTCCGTGCTTCTGCCACGGGCACGGGTTCACCCGGCAGGTGCCACACGGACAGGGCGAGCGGGACCCGGTCCGCGTACTGCGCCGGTCGGATGAACTGGCGCAGGGCCCGCTCCAGGCGGCCATCGACCAGCGCGCGGTCGTCGTGCATCGAGGCTCCTACAGGATCGGCTCGGCGAGACGTTCACCGCTTCACTTCCCCCGCGGAGCATTCGGTACCCACCTGTCCCGGACCGGCCGCCGTTCCGCGGCCGGTCCGGGACAGCCTCAGCCGAACTGCTGCTCCAGATCCTTCAGCTTCCGTTCCAGGGAGTCCAGCCGCGGCAGCGCCTGAGTGTCGTCCTCCGCTGTCAGGTCGACGGGGGCGGGGTCAGGGCCGGTTACGGCCTGCAGGGAGGGCCTTGAGCGCAGTGGCAGTTGCCCGGGCTCGGGTATGGCGGGCTCCGCGGCTGCCTGCGACGCGGTCACCGCGGGCGCTGCCTCCACCTGTCGGCCGCTGCGGCCGAAGGATCTGTGCTGGCGGTTGATGGCCTTGAGATGCGCCCGTTCCAGCTTGTCGTGTTCCCGCCTGAGCAGCCGGTTCTGCTCCTTCTTCCGGCGGTCGTCGCGAACCTCGTCGACCGCCTCGTCCAGCGTCCGCACCCCTTCGAGGAGCATCAGCGACCAGGCGCCGAACGTCTCCCTGGGAGCCCGCAGCCACCGTACGATCCGGATCTGCGGCAGCGGACGCGGCACCAGCCCCTGCTCACGGAGTGCGGCCACCCGGGTCTGCTTCAGCGCGCGGTCGAAGAGGACGGCGGCCGACAGCGACATGCCCGCGAAGAACTGCGGGGCGCCGGCGTGGTCGAGTCCCCGCGGCGCGTGCACCCAGTTGAACCAGGCGGCGGCCCCGGCGAAGGTCCACACCAGGAGGCGGGAGCCGAGCGCCGCGTCACCGTGGCTGGCCTCCCGCACGGCAAGCACCGAGCAGAACATGGCCGCCCCGTCGAGACCGAAGGGCACCAGGTACTCCCAGCCGCCCGACAGGTCGAGGTTCTCCCGGCCGAAGCCGACCAGGCCATGGAAGGAGAGCGCGGCGGCAACCGCCGCGCAGCAGAACAGCAGCAGATACGAGGCGGTGCCGTACACCGCTTCCTTGTGCCGCCTGCGTTCCTCGCTGCGTTCCCAGGAGTCGTCGGTCGCGGCCTTCTCAGCGGCGCGCCTGCCGCGCGCGAGCACCGCCACCGCGACCAGGGCCCCCGCGATCATCACGCCGGCGGGGAGCAGCCAGTCCAGAGATATGTCGGTCAGTCGCATGCGGCGTCCCTTGCATCGCGTCAGTGCCTTGCGGCCGTCATAGTGGCCCACGATCCCTGACCCACAAGGGGTTTCGGGGCAAGAGAACGCCAACGTGGTCGGAGGGGCACCGGATAGGTGCGATCTGTTCGAACTGTCTTGCGTCCGAGGCGGGTTGGGTTCGAATTCAGTCAGTCGAACGAGGGGTGTCGGCACTGAGTGCGGTGACTCGGTCGGCGTCACAGGTGCGCGGGCAGGTGACGCAGGTGTCCTCGGGGCGCAGCGTGTAGAAGAGGCAGCAGCTCGCCCGGTCGCGGGTCGGCAGTGGCCGGCCCTGCGGGCCGGACAGCTCACGGAAGCCCGCGGTGCCGACAAAGGGAGCGGTGGCTCCCGGCAGCAGCTGCCCGAGCTCCGCCATCCCGCGCGGCTCCTCGCCGAGCAGATGCGCGAGGTACCAGAGGCCCTCGACGACTTCATCGGTCGCCATGCCCCACAGCGCACGCCTGCCCCGTCGCATCCGCGGGCCGAAGCCGTCCAGCACCGGGCCCAGATGCTCGGCGACGGCCGTCCGCACCTCGGCGCGCAGCGCGTCCTCGTTCGGTACGACCCGGGCCCCCGGCAGACCGGCCGCCGGATCGCCGGGCAGACAGGCGAACGTGTCGATCCGTACCGCCATCCGGCCCTGCTCGCGCAGGAAGGCGACCGAGCCGACGGGAACGCGGGGCACCCTGCGGTGCAGAAACCAGGGGACGGTGATCAGCAGGCAGGCGGGCCAGGCGTAGCGGTGGAAGCCGAAACTGGCGATGACGTCGGGACGGGCCCGGCGTCCGTAGTCCCGCAGCACCTGGGCCTCGTCCCAGCCGAGAAAGGCATCGAGCACCTCGCCACCCGCCGCGAGCCCCGCCGCCGGCAGCCAGCCGCCGGCGACCGGGAGCTGCTCGGAGTCCGGCAACTCGGTCACGCAGAGCCCGGGGAAGACCTCGGAAAGCCGCTCGTAAGCGGCAGTGACAGGGCTGCGCAGCAGGGTGGGGACGGTCATCCAGGCACCACCGAATCACGATCGTTTGCAGGTAAGGCTTACCTTATCCGATCCGATTGATGTTTGAACTGGCGGCCCGTCCGCCTATCGTGCTGACGGGACCCAGAAGGAGGACGCGGTGGAACAGGGCACAGCACGCGATGCCGCACGGCCGGCCGCGTCCGTGTGTCCGGCGGAGCGGGCGAAGACCCGGCTCCCCTCGCCGGGCGGTCCTCCCGACCGGCTGCGGAGCGACCAGGCGCGCGGCGAGCACACGCACAGCGAGCCGACCGCACCGATCCTGCCGGCACCCGCCCGAGCAGCCGGGCCGGTACAGCGTCACTCGGTGCGCGGGCAGGTCCTCGACGCGCTGCGCAGCGCGCTGGTCGGCGGTGACCTCGTCCCCGGCGAGGTCTACTCGGCGCCGGTGCTGGGCGAGCGCTTCGGCGTCTCCGCCACGCCGGTGCGCGAGGCGATGCAGCAACTCGCCCTGGAGGGCGCCGTCGAGGTGATGCCCAATCGCGGCTTCCGGGTCGCCGAGCGCAGTGCCCGCGAGCTCTCCGAGCTGGCCGAGGTCCGCGCACTGATCGAGGTCCCGATCATGCTGCGGCTGGCCCGCGCCGTACCGGCCCGGCACTGGGTGGAACTGCGGCCGCTGGCCGACGCCTCGGTGGCGGCCGCGGCGATCGGCGACCGCGCGCGTTACGCCGAGTCCGACCGGGCCTTCCACAGCGCCGTGCTCTCCCTCTCCGGCAACCGGCGGCTGGTCGAGGTCGCCGACGACCTGCACCGCCGGGCCCAGTGGCCGTCAGCCGGCGCCCCCGCCTCCCGCCGCGCCGACCTCCTGGCCGACGCCGCGGAACACACCGCCCTGCTCGACGCCCTGATCGACCGCGATCTCCTGGTGGTCCAGTCCCTGGTGCACGAGCACTTCACCGGAGCGCCGGCCTGAGCCCCCTCATGCACCGGGCGGGCTAGACCGCCGCCGCCGGCGGCGCCAGCTGCGAGGCCAGCCAGGTCGGCACCCCGTCGAGCAGCCGGAACAACCGTGTCGCCTCGGCCCGCAGCCGGCTCGCCTCCGGCTCCGGCTCGGCCTCCGCGAGGGAGGCCAGGGCCGGTGCCGTGCCGACCAGGTAGCCGAGCTCCTCCCGAATCCGCAGCGACTCGGCGAATCCGTGCCGCGCCTCCGCCAGCTCGCCCTCGCGCAGCGCGAGCGACGCCAGATGGCGCCAGGTGCAGGAGAGCAGCAGCGTCTGGCCGTGCGCCGTCGCCCCCGCGTGGGCGCGACGGAAAGCGGCTCGGGCCGACTGGGCCGAATGGGCGAGGTTCTGCGCGATCAGGCCCCGGCGGAAGTCCAGCAGCGGCCTGCCCGGCGCTCCCGGAGCGAGCAGTGCCGCGGCCCTGCCCATCGCGGCCCGCGCCTCGTCGGCCCGGTCCCGCGCCCCCAGCAGGGTGGCTGCGTATCCGAGCTGTCCGCGCTCGCAGGCCGCGGCACCCCGTGCCTCGTCGTCGCGGGCCAGCGCCTCCGCGGTACGCAGCGCGTCCTCCGCGTCCGTCCAGCCGCGTTCGGTGTAGAGGCACCGCTCGATCAGCAGTGCGGCCCGGTGCAGCGCGGCCTCGGCGTCGTGCCGCGCATGCGGTTCGAGCAGGGCGGCCGCGTCCACCCAGCAGCCGCGGGAACGCAGCCGCCATACCGCGGTCTGGAGCGGAGGATCGTCATGAGCTGTCGTTCCGGAACCAGACATGGCGGTATAGGCCACGTCACCCTCCCCTAGCGCGCCATCGAGCCTGTTGAGTCTGCGCGCATCTCAGCATGGAATGGCACGCCGGGCCAAGGGGTCGGGTGAATGAATTCACAATCTTGGTGGTCGCCGGGGCCCGGCGGGCCCGCCCCCGGCGTCAGCTCATCCGCAGTGCCAGGAAGAAGTCGAGCTTGTCCTCGAGACGCGAAAGATCACGGCTCGTCAGCTGCTCGATCCTGCCCACCCGGTAGCGCAGAGTGTTGACGTGCAGATGCAGTCGGGCGGCGCATCGGGTCCACGATCCGTCGCTGTCCAAAAACGCCTCCAGGGTCGGGATCAGCTCGGCCCGGTGACGCTCGTCGTAGTCGCGCAGTGGGTCGAGCAGCCTGGCGGTGAAAGCGCGGCGCACGTCATCGGGCACGAACGGCAGCAGCAGCACGTGCGAGGCCAGCTCGTGGTGGCCCGCCGCGCACACCCGGCCCGGCCGGGCCGCGGCGACCCGGCGGGCGTGCCTGGCCTCCTCCAGCGCGCCGCGCAGTCCGTCGGCCGAGTGCACCGAGGCCGAGAGTCCCAGAGTGAGCCGCCCGTCGTCGGCGAGTCCCGCCGAGAGCGGCTCGCGCACCGCGCCGAGCAGCGCGTCCGCGTCGAGTCCCGCCTCGGTGTCGCCGGTCTCGGAGGGCAGCGCGGCGAGCGGTACCAGCGCGATCGCCTCCTCACCCGTACGGGCCACCGCGATCCGGTCGAGGGAGCCCGGGGCCGCCGCACCGTCCGGCAGCGACTGCTCCACCAGGATCTCCTCCAGCAACGACTGGGCGACCGGGCCGGAGTCGATGGCCGCCCCGTCCCGTTCGTCCCATTCGACCCGGGCCACGACGACCTGCCAGCGCGGCGCCGAGCCGATGCCGGGCAGCAGCACCGGCGCGGCGACCCGCAGCCGGGCCGCGATCTCGGGCGGCGCCGCACCCGACTGGACGAGTTCGAGCACTTCCTGGGCGAGTCTGCGCCGTACCGTACGGGCAGCGTCCCGCCGGTCGCGTTCCACCGCGATCAGCTGGGTCACGCCCTGCAGCAGGTCCAGCCGGGCGGCCGGCCAGTCACCGGCATCCGCCTCGACGGCGAGCAGCCAGTCGGAGAGCAGGGTCTGGCGCACATCCTGCGCCGTCGCTCCGGCGCCGTGATCGGCGCCCCGGTCGTGGCCCCGGACCGGGAACAGCGAGTAGGCGGTGCCCTTGACGGTGACCCGGTGCGGCCCCCGGCGCCCGGTGCGGGTGGCCGCGAGATGCTCGGCGGCCAGCAGCGCGCCCACGTCCGCCGGCAGCTGCGCGCCCGCGCCGGCGATCTGGCGTCCGGTGGGGGAGAGCACCCAGCCGTGCAGGTCGAGGTCGGTGGTGAGCAGGTCGAGTACCACATCGGGGCCGCCACCCGCCGGACCGGAGGTCATCAGCCTGCGGTGCCGGTCGACGACCGCGGCGAGGTCGCCGGCCCGCTCACCGGACACCTGGCGGACCACGTACTCGGTGATGGTGGCGAAGGCGACCGACTCGTTCACCGCGAAGAGCGGCAGCCGGTGGCGTGCGCAGGCCACCACCAGGTCCTCCGGCACATCCCCCAACTCGGCCTCGCCGGCTGCGAGTCCGGCGACCCCGGCGCCCGCCAGGATCCGTACGAAGGGCTCGGAGTCCTCGGCGGTGCGATACCAGGCGAGACCGGACAGGACGAGCTCCCCGCCGGCGAGATACCGGCTGGGATCACGCAGATCGGTGGTCATCACCCCGCGGACGGTGCGGTCCAGTTCGTCCGCCCCGCCGAGCAGCCGCAGGCCCAGCGCGTCGTTGTCGAGCATTGCGCGCAGCCGCATCTCGTCGCCGCCGATCTGTGTAGTCGGATGTGTCTGAATGTTGCCGGTGGGAAGCGGAGAGGTAACCACAGCCGGTATTTCGTTCGAACATACAAGACGACCATGGTCACCAGCCAACTCCTTCATGGTTTCGGTGACTGCACCCTGCCCGGCGGGGCTTGTGTACTTGTGTCATCAAGTATTCGCAGCATCCACCCGTGCTGATGAACGCCATCGAGGGCCGACTGTCTCCGCGCCCGGCGAAAACCCGAATGAGAAGAGAGCCACCTCATGGACTTCCTTCGCCCCGCCAGCTGGGAGGAGGCGCTCGCCGCCAAGGCCGAGCACCCGACGGCTGTGCCGATCGCCGGCGGCACGGACATCATGGTCGAGATCAACTTCGACCACCGACGCCCCGAGCACCTACTGGACCTGAACCGTATCGGTGAGCTCCGCGCATGGCAGGTGGGCGAGAAGACCGTACAGCTCGGCGCGTCCGTGCCGTACGCCCACATCATGGAGTATCTGCGCAGCGAACTGCCCGGTCTCGCACTGGCCTCGCACACCGTCGCGTCACCCCAGATCCGCAACCGTGGTGGCGTCGGCGGGAACCTGGGCACCGCCTCCCCGGCCGGTGACGCCCACCCGGCGCTCCTCGCCGCCGACTGCGACGTCGAGGTCGAGTCGGTGCGCGGCTCCCGGCTGATCCCGATCGATGAGTTCTACACCGGCGTGAAGCGCAACGCGCTCGCCGAGGACGAGCTCATCAAGTCGGTGCACATCAAGAAGGCCGACGGGCCCCAGCAGTACTCGAAGGTCGGCACCCGCAACGCCATGGTCATCGCCGTGTGTGCCTTCGGCCTCGCGCTGCACCCCGAGACCCGCACGGTCCGTACCGGCATCGGCTCGGCCGCCCCGACCCCGATCCGGGCGAAGGCGGCCGAGGAGTTCCTGAACGCCGCGCTCGAGGAGGGCGGCTTCTGGGAAAGCCGGAAGATCATCACTCCGTCGATCGCCAAGCAGTTCGCGGCGCTCGCCTCCGGGGCCGCGAACCCGATCGACGACGTCCGGGGCACCGCGAGCTACCGCCGCCACGCCGTCGGCATCATGGCCCGCCGCACGCTCGGCTGGACCTGGGAGTCCCACCGCGGCAACGGCCGCGACACTGAGGGAGTCGCATCATGCGCGTGAACTTCACGGTCAATGGCCGGCAACAGGAAGCCGACGACGTCTGGGAGGGCGAGAGCCTGCTCTACGTCCTGCGGGAGCGGATGGGCCTGCCCGGCTCCAAGAACGCCTGCGAGCAGGGCGAGTGCGGTTCCTGCACGGTCCGCCTCGACGGCGTCCCGGTCTGCTCCTGTCTGGTCGCCGCCGGTCAGGTCGAGGGCCGTGAGGTCGTCACCGTGGAGGGCCTGGCGGACTACGCCAGGCACCGGGACGACGCCCACCCGGGCGTCGGCTGCGCCTCAGGCGCCTGCGGCACCACCCTGGATGCCGCCCAGCGCTGGCAGGCCCGGCCCACCGACGGCCGCGCCGGTGAAGCCGCTGAACTCTCCCCGGTTCAGCAGGCGTTCATCGACGCGGGCGCCGTGCAGTGCGGTTTCTGCACACCGGGCCTGCTGGTGGCAGCCGACGAACTGCTGGAGCAGAACGCCTCCCCGTCCGACGCGGACATCCGCGAGGCGCTCTCCGGCAACCTGTGCCGCTGCACCGGTTACGAGAAGATCCTTGACGCGGTCCGGCTCGCCGCCGCCCGCCAGGAAGAGACGGCCTGACCATGGGTAACCGGACACGGGTCAGCACCGCGCCGAGCGGTTCGCCCACCAGCATCAAGCAGGCCTCGCATACCAAGGGCGGCATCGGCGAGTCCACGCTCCGCCCCGACGGCACCCTCAAGGTCACCGGTGAGTTCGCGTACTCGTCGGACATGTGGCACGAGGACATGCTGTGGGGCTTCACGCTCCGCTCCACCACCGCACACGCCGAGATCAGGTCGATCGACACCTCCGAGGCGCTCGCCACCTCCGGTGTCTACGCCGTACTCACCTACGACGACCTGCCCACCGAGGTGAAGAACTACGGCCTGGAGATCCAGGACACGCCCGTACTCGCCCACGGCAAGGTCCGCCACCACGGCGAGCCGGTCGCCATCGTCGCCGCGGACCACCCGGAGACCGCGCGCCGGGCCGCCGCCAAGATCCGGATCGACTACGCCGAACTGCCCGTCATCACCGACGAGGCATCGGCCACCGCGCCGGACGCGCTGCTCGTCCACGAGAACCGCGACGACCACCACATCGGTCACGTCCCGCACCCCAACATCGTGCACCGCCAGCCGATCATCCGCGGCGACGCCGCGGCGGCCGCCGCGCGGGCCGACGTCATCGTCTCCGGCGACTACACCTTCGGCATGCAGGACCAGGCGTTCCTCGGTCCCGAGTCGGGCCTCGCGGTACCCGCCGAGGACGGCGGGGTCGATCTCTACGTCGCCACCCAGTGGCTGCACTCCGACCTCCGCCAGATCGCACCGGTGCTCGGCCTGCCCGAGGACAAGATCCGGATGACGCTCTCGGGCGTCGGCGGCGCCTTCGGAGGCCGCGAGGACCTGTCGATGCAGATCCACGCCTGCCTCCTCGCGCTGCGCACCGGCAAGCCGGTCAAGATCGTCTACAACCGGTTCGAGTCCTTCTTCGGTCACGTGCACCGCCATCCGGCGAAGCTGCACTACGAGCACGGGGCGACCAAGGACGGCAAGCTCACGCACATGAAGTGCCGCATCGTGCTGGACGGCGGGGCCTACGCCTCCGCCTCCCCGGCCGTCGTCGGCAACGCGGCATCCCTCTCGGCGGGCCCGTATGTCATCGAGGACGTCGACATCGAGGCGCTCGCGCTCTACAGCAACAACCCGCCCTGCGGCGCCATGCGCGGATTCGGCGCGGTCCAGGCGTGCTTCGCCTACGAGGCGCAGATGGACAAACTCGCGGCCGCGCTCGACATGGACCCGGTGGAGTTCCGCCGGCTCAACGCCATGGAGCAGGGCACGCTGCTGCCCACCGGGCAGAGCTGCGATTCCCCGGCACCCGTCGCCGAACTGCTCCGCCTGGTCAAGGCCCGGCCGCTGCCGCCCGAGCAGCAGTGGCTCTCGGCCGGCGAGCAGCCCGACGTACGGGCACTGCCCGGCGGGCTCTCCAACGCCACGCACGGTGAAGGCGTGGTGCGCGGCGTCGGCTACGCGGTCGGCATCAAGAACGTCGGCTTCTCCGAGGGCTTCGACGACTACTCCACCGCCCGGGTGCGGATGGAGGTCATCAACGGCGAGGCCGTGGCGACCGTGCACACCGCGATGGCCGAGGTCGGTCAGGGCGGCGTCACCGTCCACGCGCAGATCGCCCGCACCGAACTCGGGGTCTCCCAGGTGACCATCCACCCGGCCGACACCCGGGTCGGCTCGGCCGGATCGACGTCCGCCTCCCGCCAGACCTATGTCACCGGTGGCGCCGTCAAGAACGCCTGCGAAAAGGTCCGCGAGAAGGTCCTGGAGCTGGGCCGGGTCAAGTTCGGCACCTACCACCCGGCCTGGGCCACGGCGGAGTTGCTGCTGGAAGGCGGCAAGGTCGTCACCGACGGCGGTGAGGTGCTCGCCGACATCGTCGACGTGCTCGAGGGCGAGTCGGTGGACCTGGAGCTCGAGTGGCGCCACCGGCCCACCGAACCCTTCGACCTGCGGACCGGTCAGGGCAACGGACACGTCCAGTACTCCTTCGCCGCCCACCGCGCGGTGGTCGAGGTGGACACCGAACTCGGACTGGTCAAGGTGATCGAACTCGCCGTGGCCCAGGACGTCGGCAAGGCGCTCAACCCGCTGTCCGTACTCGGCCAGATCCAGGGTGGCACCACCCAGGGCCTGGGCATCGCGATCATGGAGGAGATCATCGTCGACCCGAAGACCGCGAAGGTGCGCAACCCGTCCTTCACGGACTACCTGCTCCCCACCATCCTCGACACGCCGACCATCCCCGTCGACGTGCTCGAACTCGCCGACGAGCACGCACCGTACGGTCTGCGCGGCATCGGCGAGGCCCCGACCCTCTCGTCCACTCCGGCCGTACTCGCGGCGATCCGCAACGCGACCGGACTGGAACTGAACAGGACGCCGGTCCGCCCGGGGCACCTCACCGGCACCTAGGTGCCCCTCCCGGCAATGTCTGCCGGGCGTGGCACCTGACACCAGCCCTCCGGGCGGCGCGTGCTTCACGGGAACGTCACACCTCCCACGCGTCGTCCGGAGCCCCCCATCGGTACCGCTCCGCTCGCGGTCCTCGCCCCCACACAGCATCACCCACGTCGTCTCGGGCCGTCCCCCGGGTCGTGCAGCCCTAGCACCATCCCAAACCCCGCGATCACAGTCTCCATGCGGGTGCCCCTTTGAACCTTGGGAGTAGGCACCATGACCCAGCAGTCCCTTGACCCCGAGATCGTGTCGGAGGAGGCAGGCGCAGGAACGCGTCAGCCCGCCGGCAGATCTTGGCTCGACCGGTACTTCCACATAACCCAGCGCGGTTCGACCGTCGGGACGGAGGTGCGCGGTGGCGTCACCACCTTCATGGCGATGGCGTACATCGTCCTTTTGAACCCGGTCATTCTGGGTGGCGCCGACGTGACCGGCCATCACCTGGACGGCGGCCAGATCACCACCGCCACCGCGCTCGCCGCCGCCGTCACCACCCTCGTGATGGGCTTCATCGGCAACGTGCCGCTGGCCCTCGCGGCGGGACTCAGTGTCTCCGCCGTCATGGCCTATCAGGTCGCCCCGGCAATGACCTGGGGCAACGCGATGGCGATGTGCCTCATCTACGGGGCCATCATCGTTCTGCTGGTCGTCACCGGCCTCCGCGAACTGATCATGAACGCCATCCCGCTGGCGCTGAAGCACGCCATCACGATGGGAATCGGCCTCTTCGTCTGTCTCATCGGCCTGGTCCAGGCGGGCTTCGTCACGGGTATGAAGGGCCCCGGCGGCATCACCGGCGCGAAGCCGCTCCAGCTCGGTACGGCCGACCTGCTGACCGGCTGGCCGGTGCTCTGCTTCGGCGTCACCGTTCTGCTGATCTTCGTGCTGCAGGTCCGCAAGGTGCCGGGCGCCATCCTCATCGGGATCGTCGGCGGCACGCTCTTCGCCGCGATCGTCCATCAGGTCGCCGGACTCAGCCAGAAGGACTGGGGCCTCAACGCCCCCGTGCTCAAGGGCTCCATCGTCAGCGCGCCCGACTTCGGCCTCTTCGGCAGCGTCTCCTTCAGCGGAATCGGTAACGTCGGCGGCCTCACCGTCGGTGTCATCGTCTTCACCCTGGTGCTCGCCGGCTTCTTCGACGCGATCGGCACCATCATCGGCGTCGGCCAGCAGGCCAACCTCGTCGACAAGAACGGCAAGATGCCGGGCCTCAACAAGGCCCTCACCATCGACGGCGCGGGCGGCATCATGGGCGGCCTCGCCGGCGCCTCCGGCCAGACGGTCTTCGTCGAGTCCACCGCGGGCGTCGGTGATGGTGCGCGCACCGGCCTGGCCAGTGTCGTCACCGGTCTCGGCTTCGCGCTCTGCCTCGTGTTCACCCCGCTCGCCCAGCTCATCCCGACCCAGGTCGCGGCGGCCGCACTCGTGGTCATCGGCTCGATGATGCTGACCAACGCCAAGCACATCGACTGGAACGACCAGGCCACCTCCATCCCGGTCTTCCTGACCACCGTGCTGATGCCGTTCGCCTACTCGATCACCGTGGGCATCGCCGCCGGCATCATCTCGCACGTCGTGATCAAACTGGCTCAGGGGAAGGCGCGCGAGATCGGCTGGCTGATGTGGGTGCTGGGCGCGGTCTTCCTCGCCTACTTCGCACTCCATCCCATCGAAAGCTGGCTGGGCGTCAACTAGAGCCGGGAGCAGCGCTAGCCTGTTTCGTACATTCGTGAGGAGACCGACATGCTGGACATCGCCGAGGATTTGCACCGGTGGGTCGAGCAGGGACGTACGTTCGCCGTCGCCACGGTTGTGGCGGTCGGCGGGAGCGCGCCCCGACAACCGGGCGCGGCCCTCGCTGTCGACAGCGAGGGCACCGCGATCGGGTCGGTCTCCGGCGGGTGTGTGGAGGGGGCCGTCTACGAGATGTGCCGCGAGGCGATGGAATCGGGTTCCACGATCGTCGAGCGCTTCGGCTACAGCGACGACGATGCCTTCGCCGTGGGCCTGACCTGCGGTGGTGTCATCGACATCATGATCACGCCGGTTCAGGCGCAGGCGCCGTCGCGCGAGGTGTACGCGGCCGCGCTGGCCACCGCGGCGACCGGCGGAACGGCCGCCCTGGCCCGCATCACGGACGGCCCGGCCGAGTTGCTGGGCCGCGCCCTGCTGGTCCGTACGGACGGTTCCGGTCAGGGGACACTGGGCGGCCACCCGGAGCTGGACCGCACGGCGGCGGCCGAGGCCCGGGCCATGCTCGACGCCGGCCGCACCGGCACGGTCACCATCGGCGAGGACGGCTCCCGCTGCGGTCGGCCACTCACCCTGCTCGTCGAGGCGAGCGTGCCGCCGCCCCGGTTGATCATCTTCGGAGCGATCGATTTCGCCTCCGCACTGGCCCGGGTCGGCAAACTCATCGGCTACCACGTCACGGTCTGCGACGCGCGGCCGGTCTTCGCGACCGCCGACCGCTTTCCGGACGCCGACGAGATCGTGATCGACTGGCCGCACCGCTATCTGGCGTCGGCTGCCATCGACAGCCGGACGGTGCTGTGCGTGCTCACCCACGACGCCAAATTCGACATCCCGCTCCTCGAACTGGCGCTCACGCTGCCCGTCGCCTACGTCGGAGCGATGGGATCGCGCCGTACCCACCTCGACCGCAACGCGCGGCTGCGTGAGGTCGGCGTCACCGAGCTGGAACTGGCCAGGCTGCGCTCGCCCATCGGCCTGGACCTCGGGGCACGTACGCCGGAGGAGACCGCGTTGTCCATCGCTGCGGAGATCGTCGCCAGCCGGCGGGGCGGCACCGGCGCCTCGCTCACCGGGGCCCACACGCCGATCCACCACGAAGGCCCGGCGGATCCGGCCGGACGGACAGGGTCCGCCGCCTGAGGCGGCACCCGCCGGAGGTGCCCTCGGCGCAGCCGCCGATCCCGCGCCGATCAACGGGAACGCCAACATGAGGAATCACGTCTTCGGGGCCGACCGGCAACAACCCCGAGAGGCAGTGGTGCACCATGGCCGTCGGCGCATCGAGCGTCACCGTTCCGAGGCGGTCGGGTGACGACACCCCGACCGCGAGACGAACCGGCCGTCGCCGGCCGGCCAGGGCACTGATGACGTCCTGGCCCGCCGTGCTGTCCCTGCTGCCCCTCGGGCTGCTCGCGATGGCCGTGGCGCTGGGGCGGTTCGTACGTCCCAGCGCGGACGAGTGGTGCTTTCTGCCGTATGTGCGTGACCACGGCATCTCCGGGCTGACCGGCAAGTTCTACTTCCACGACAACGGGCGTATCGCGAACGGCTGGCTGGTCGGGCTGTACGCCGAACCCGGGGTTCCCGGGCACCAGTGGTTCGGGCTGGTCAGCGGGGTGCTGATGCTGGGCCTGCTGTGGGCGGTGGTCACGCTCGGGCTGCGCCGCGTGGGGGTGAGCGTGGCGCGCGGAGTGCCGCTGCTGGTGGCGTCCATGACAGCGGCGGTCTTTCTGTTCGCCTCCGCCAATACGTACAAGACCTTCTACTGGCCCGCCGCCTCCGTCTCGCACACACTCGCGCCGGTGCTGGCCTGCGCGGCGGTCATTCCGCCGCTTCTCGTACGGGGCCACCGGGGCCGGATCGCCGTACTGGTCGCCGCGGTGATCGCCGGAGCGTTCCTGGGGACACTGTCCGAGGAGACGTCGGTCGTGATGCTGGTGGTGCTGTCGGCCGTGCTGCTCTGCGCCGGCCGGCTCTTCACCCAGCGGATGCGGGGGTACGTGCGCCGCTGGTCGATGGCGACCATGGCCGGGGTGGCCATCGGTGTACTGCTGCTGGTGACCTCCCCGGGCTCACGCCAGCGCCGGGAGAAGTACGGCGCCGGCACCTCCATGCTCGCCCCGCACTCACTGGCCGCCTCGCTCGCACAGTTCGCGCACATCCTCGCGACGATCCTCTCCACCTGGCAGTACCTCGGGGCCGTGGCCGCCGGTCTGGTGCTCGGTCTGTCGGCGACGGGCCGGCCGGGCCGGGTGCTGCTGCCGTGCAGGCCGTGGCCGGCGGCCGCCGGCGGGCTGCTCGCCTTCCTGCTCTGCGGCTATCTCTGCACGGTGATCACCTACCCCGTTTTCGGACGCCACGTGGTGACCACGGAGCGGACCTGGAACGACTACCTGCTGCTCTACGTGCTGGTACTCGCCGGGATCGGAGCGCTGCTCGGGCGGGCGGTGCGCACCCGGGTGAGGAGGCCGGCGCCCCTGCTCGCCGCGGGAGCGGCAGGAGCAGCGGCGCTCGTCTGCGCGGGCGTCTGCCTGTCGCTCGCGGTACCGCTGCACGGCCTCGGCCGGCAGATGCAGGTGCGCGCCCAGCAGTGGGACCACCAGGACCGGTGGCTGCGGGAGCAATCGGCGTCCGGCGCCCAGGTGCTCCCGTACAAGCCGCTGCATGTCGGCCGCATGCTGGAACCCTTCGGCGGCAAGCCCGGCGGCTGGCCCGCGGTGTGTGTCGCCGACTACTACCAGGTACGGCAGGTCACCGAGGCGAAGCGGCTGCACTGACGCCGGAGGTGTCGGCGCCGGGCGTGACCGGGCCGGCGCTGCCCGCGCCGGCTGCGATGGCCCAGCGGGCGAGCAGGAAGGACAGCGGGGTGACCAGGATGCCGGCCGCGATCGCGGCGATGTCCTCGTTCATGCCGAGCAGGCTGACTGCCAGATAGAGCAGAACGCCGCTGCCCACGACGTTCACCACGCCGGAGAGCGGGTAACGCAGGAACGCGCGCCAGGTGGGGCGGGTGCGGCAGGTGATGTACGAGTTGAGCAGGAACGAACCGGTGATGCTCACCGTCCAGCCGAGCACATGGGCGGCCAGATAGGGCAGCCACTGGTTCAGCGTCGCGTAGACCGCGTAGTACACCGCGGTGTTGGCGACGCCGATGGCCGCGAAGCTCACGAACTGGCCGAGCGTGTGGGACCTCGGAGTCCGCGTCGCCGCCGCGCTCATGACGTCGTCCTTGCCCGGCCGCCCGGGGTCCCGAGCCCGGAGCGGGCCGGTACGCGGGACACGGAGGTCTCCGTCTCCCGCACCACATAGTGCGGGCGGCGCTTGGCCTCGTGGTAGATGCGTCCCACGTACTCGCCGACGACGCCGAGGGTGGCCAGCTGGATTCCGCCGAGCGCGACGATCACCGTGAGCAGCGTCGTATATCCCGGTGTGTCGATGCCGACGAACAGATCGCTGCCGATGATCCAGAGCGCGTAGGCGAGCGCCGACAGGAAGAGGCACAGACCCGTGTGGATCGCCAGGCGCAGCGGACGGGTGTTGAAGGACAGCAGCCCGTCGATGCCGTAGTTGAGCAGTCGGCGGCCGCCCCACTTGGACTCCCCGGCGGCCCGTTCGACGTTCTGGTAGGTGAAGCTGACGGAGTCGAAACCGATCCAGGAGAAGATCCCCTTGGAGAACCTGTTGCTCTCCGGCAGCGACAGCACGCAGTCCACCGCGCGGCGTGACAGCAGTCTGAAATCTCCCTCGCCGTCGACCAGCTGGACATCCATGCAGCGCCGGACCAGCCGGTAATAGGCACGGCTCAATGAGGAGCGTACGGCCCCCTCGCCGGCACGGTCGCGCTGCGCGACGACCTGGTCGTAGCCGTGCCGGTGCATCTCCAGCATGCGCGGGACGAGTTCGGGCGGGTGTTGCAGGTCGGCGTCCATGAGGACGACGGCATCACCGCCGGCCGTCCGCAGCCCCGCGAGCATGGCGGGTTCCTTGCCGAAGTTGCGGCTGAAGGAAGTGAACCGTACCCGTGGGTCGTCGGCCGCGAGGTGCCGCAGTCGTTGCAGCGTACGGTCGCTGCTGCCGTCGTCGACGTAGCAGATCTCGAAGGTCTCCCGGGTGGGTTCGAGCGCCGCGACGAGCGCGGTGTGAAAGGTGTCGATCACTTCGGCCTCGTTGAAACACGGTACGACAACCGAAAGGTGGACCATCGTCATTCACTCCGTGTCTGTCATGCGAGCGGCGTCGCGCCGGTGGGAGCGCCGGGCAACGGGGGAATCGCCACACAGGAAGAACGACAGGAGAGAGGCCGGGGTTGCCTCCTGTTACCAGAAAGGCGGTTGCGGAAGGGTACTCACGCCGACTTGGCGCTCTCCACGGGGAGGTGCCAGGCCGGTGCGCTGCCCCAGAACTGTGCAGGGTCCGCCTGCTCGAGCGCCTCGACGGCCAGCTTCCGTATCTCGGCGAGCACATCACCGTGTTCCTGGACCAGCTGGTCGTAGATGGGCGAGCCGGGGTTGGGGAGGGAGTCCACTGCGTATGTTCCTTCGGTCGCGGTCGGTCCGATCCTGCGGCGAATGCCCACGAACGAGCAGCCCATGCGTCTTCGGCCGGGCCACCACCGGATCTCCACGGAAGGTCCGGATCACCCCCATGACCTGCGCACCGTCAGCTCAGCAGGCTGCCGAGACGCCCCTCGAGGAGGACGAGCAGTTCACCCAGCGATGTGGACAGCTCCCGCTGGCTCCGGGGATCGATGCCGTCCAGCAGGGCGGCCTCGTACCTCAGCTGTTCGGGAAGCAGCCGGTCGAGGAGAGCCCGGCCCTCCTCGGTGAGAGACAGATGCGTGACCCGGCGGTCCCGGTCGTCGGGCCGGCGGTGCACCAGACCGCGTTCCTCCAGCTGCCGTACCCGCTTGGTCACCGCCGCGCCGGAGGCGAAGGTCTCACGGGCGATCCGGCCCGGCGTCAGCTCGCGATCGACCCGGCGCAGGGTGCCCAGCACGTCGAACTCCGGCCGGGAGAGCCCGGCGCGCCGCAGCGGTGCGTCGGCGGCCTGCTGCAGCAGTGCGGAACAGCGGTTGAGCCGTCCGATCACCGCCATCGGACCGGTGTCGAGACCGGGGAGCACCTGCTCCCACTGCCGGATCACCGCCGCGACGATGTCCTCGGTCATCTGCACCCGCCTCGCTCTCGTCGGACACCAGCTTCTGACAGGCGGCAGCTCAGGCGGCCGGCGCCACCGGGACGGTATCGCGGACCAGCAGGGAGAGGGTGTGGTGGCCCCGGGCCTCGGCGGCTGCGACGCGTTCCGCGGGCAGCGCCCGCTGCCACCACTCGCCCGACGCCACGTCGACGGCCTCCCGCAGCTCCACCAGGGAGCGCGCCAGCCGGTCGCGGGCCCACCCCGTCGTGTGATCGGGAACGGCCCGCACGGCGAGCACCCGCAGGGCCGTCGCCTCGGCGGCCGCGAGGCGTTCCAGGGCCGCGTCGATACGGTCGGTGGCACGCCGGTTGGTGACCAGCAGACAGCAGGCCAGACCGATGACCGCCCCGGTCAGCGTGTCCAGCCCACGGTCGGCGATCAGTGTGCGGGCGGGCAGTGTGTTGCCGAACTGCGTCAGCAGCAGCGCCATCGGCGTGACACACACCGAACCCAGCCAGTAGTTGCGGGTCATGAAAGCTTCGGCACCGATCTGGAATGCCAGGGCCAGCAGGACCATCGCCGGCCGGCCGGTGTGGATCAGCGGCAGCAGGGCGAAGAAGAGGGCGAGGCCGAGCACGTTGCCGATGAAGCGCTGTACGGCCCGCTGCCAGGAGAGCGTGGTGTTGGCCTGGAAGACAGAGGCCGCGGTGACCACCGCCCAGTACGGGTGCCCCACCCCCGCCGCCAGGGAGGCCCAGCCCGCCAGTGAGCACCCGACCGCGACGCGCGCCCCGATCGGCAGCAGCGGCGAACCGGGGCGGAGCCGCGCCTGCACCGCGCGCATGCCGTGGGCGCGGTCCGGCGCGGGGAGCCGTAGCTGCCGGGTGAGTTCGCGGTACTCGGCCAGGGTCAGCCCGATCGAGGGCAACGGGCCCCCGCGCCGCAGCTCACCCGCCAGGTCCGCACACCGCTGTGCCTCCCTGGCCAGGTCGGGCGCCGGGTGTGCGGCGGGTGCGGCCAGCGCCGACTCGGCGTGGACCAGCAGTCGTTCGAGCCGGGCCCGGTTCTCGTCGTGCGCGGAAACCAGGAAGAGGGTGTGCCAGGCCGCACCGACCGCCGCAGCGGTGGACTGCCGGCTCGGCAGCGCGTCGGCCCGTTCGCTGCGCCAGAGCCCGGCCGCCGCCTCCAGCGCTCGCGCGACCCCGATCCGCTCCGGACCGTCTGGCCTGACCAGCGCGGGCGCCATCCCGACCAGCCAGGCGACCGCGCCTCCCGCCAGCGCGAGGGCCAGATGCGCGGGGATCCGGGCGGGCTGCTGCGGGACGAAGAAGGCGGACGCCGCGATGAAGGTGATGATCAGACTGCCCGGCGGCCCGATCCGGGTCGCGTCGCAGCCGATCCGGTGGACAGCGGCGAGCAGCGAGGCCAGCAGCACCAGCAGTACCGGTGAGCTGACCAGCGAAGCGGTGAGCAACCCGGCTCCCAGGCTCGCGACCATGGCAAGCACCACCCAGCCCAGGGTGCGGGCCCGCGCGGCGTAGGGCAGGCCATGCCCGTAGAGCGCGCACATCGCGCCGGCCGATGTGTAGAGCACGAGGTCCATCCGGCCCAGCGCGAGCAGGGTCACGTCGGGCACCGCCAGCGCGGCCGCGGCGCTCAGCGCCGGCTTGTGCCAGATGTCGACGGGGCGGCGCAGCTGGACGGTGCTTCGCATGGGCAGCGGTCGCATCCATGGCGGGCGGGCCGGCCCGCCCGCTCGGCTGCTTCTGGCATGTTGGGGCACGAAAAAAGCTTAGCAGGTGTTTTACTCGTGAAATAGCTCCCTTGCGAGTATCCGGATCACAGGCCGATGCGCTGTGGCAAACTCCGGGAGAGGACTGGCGGGTCCTCCCCTTGCCTACGTTCGGAGTCCTTCATGGCCGCAGGTCTGCCCCAGTCCAGGATCGACACCAGCAAGCCGCATCCGGCCCGGGTCTACGACTACCTCCTGGGCGGCAAGGACAACTACCTCGTCGATCAGAAGGTCGGGGAACAGCTGCCGGAAGCGGCCAAGGTCAGCTGCCGGCTCAACCGGGACTTCATGCGCCGGGCCTGTGCCTGGGCGGCCGGTACGGGTATCGACCAGTACCTGGACATAGGAACGGGTATACCCACCGCGCCGAACCTCCACCAGATCGTGCAGGAGATCAACCCGAAGGCGCGGATCGTCTACGCGGACAACGACCCGATCGTGCTCTCGCACGCCGCGGCCCTGCTGGTCAGCAAGCCGGAGGGTGCGACCGACTACATCGAGGCCGATGTGCGGGAGCCCGAGGTGATCCTGGACCGTGCGCGCGGGTTCCTGGACTTCGGCAGGCCCGTCGCGCTGTCCCTCATCGCGCTTCTGCACTTCCTCCCCGACGACCAGGACCCGTACGGCGTCACCCGAACGCTGGTCGACGCCCTGCCTCCGGGCAGTTTGCTGCTGCTCTCGCACGGCACTGCGGATTTCCTGCCTGCCGAACTCTCGAACACGATCACCGGAACGTACCGGGCCGGTGGGATGAGCCTCTGCGCACGCACCCGCGCCGAGGTCGAGCGGTTCTTCGACGGGCTGGAGATGGTGGCTCCGGGACTGGTGTCCGGCCCCGAGTGGTACAAGGACACGGACGCGCCGGTGTACGAGCCGAACGGCGTGTACGCCGGAGTCGGCCGCGTCCGGTAGCGCCGCTTCCGCTCGTGGAGGGCCCCCTCCGTCACCGCGCCGGCAGCCGGGGACCCCGGCGGCCGGCGCTTTCCCCGCTGTTACGGCACGTTGTTGATCGTGAAGGTGGACGTCGTGTTCTTGATGTCCTGAGCGTTCCCGCTCATCTTCAGGTTGTGGAAGGTGACCTCACCGACCGCCGGGCCCTGCCCGGACTCCGGCATCTCGTTCGCCCAGAGTCCGAAACCGGACTTGGCGTCGAAAGCGTCGCCGCTCTTCCGGGCACCGGTGATCGTGATGTCCGTGAGAATGGTGTCCTTGATCGGGAACTGCGGTTGGCCTCCTGCGTAGTTGGTCTGGAACATGATCCCGCTGTAGGTCGGGTCGATGATGTCCACGTCATTGATCCGGATGCCCTGGAACACCTTGGACGCGGAGAACAGCCAGATTCCGGGGAAGGTCTGGCCGTTCCAGAAGTGGCCCCCGGCCCGTTCGACGGTGATGTTCTCCAGGGTGGTCGGATCGGTGCCGAAGCCGTTCATCGGGTAGCCGAAGTCCAGCGAGCTGACGGTGATGCCCGAGTAGGCCAGGGTGTCCGCGATGCGGATGTTGCGGAAGGTGTTGTCGTAGCCGCCGTACACGGCCACCCCCGCCGCCCGCCAGGTCAGCAGCGAGGTCAGGTTCTCGAAGACGTTGTTCTTCTCGTCCGCGCCCCCGGCATCGATCGCCGAGAACAGCGCGAAGCTGTCGTCACCGGTGGCACGCGACTCGTTGTTGGTCACATGGTTGTCCGTGCTGCCGTTGGTCATGTTGATGCCGTCGGCGTAGGTGTCACGGATGCGGGAGTTCTTGATGGTGACGCGGTCGGTGTTGGCGCCCCAGTAGAGGCACACCGTGTGCTCGTCCCAGATGTTGTCGATGGTGATGTCGGCGACGCCTGAGAAGTCGAACACCTTGCCGGGGCCGTCGATGCGCGAGGTGTAGTTGCCGAAGTAGGCGAAGTTCGCGAACGAGGAGCCGTTGGCCGTCGCCTCGGCCCGGAAGCCGATGTCGGTGTTGTCCTGGGACGACGGGGCGTGGAACCTGGTGAACCACGGCCCCGCACCGACGACCTTGACGGCCTTGCCGTACACCTGGAACTTGCTGGACGTCTCGTAGTCACCGGCCGGCAGGTAGACACCGGCCAGCTTGCCCGTGGTGTCCATCCTGACCTTGTCCAGCGCGTTCTGCACGTCCTGCTGGGAGAAGCCGGCCGGCACCGTGTAGGCGGCAGGGTCCGGATTCGCGATCGCCGTCGCCAGCTCGGTGTTGATGAAGTCGATCGCGTACGTCGAGGTGTTGGCGGCGTCCTTCTGGAGTTTGATCTTGTGGCCGGCCGGGACGGTCATGCCCAGCATGACGTTCGCCTCGTCGTAGATGTGCCGCGGTGCGCCGGATCCCGGGTCGTTGCCGGGTCCGGTCTCCGCGCCGTACAGCCAGGCGTACTTGGAGGTGAGGTCGATCGCCTTGAGGAAGGTGCCGTCGACGTAGACGTCCAGGGTGGAGCTGATGCCGCCACCGGCCGCGGCGTCGGGGATGGAGAAGCGGGTGACCAGGGTGTTGGTACTGGCCTTGGTGGTGAACTCGACCGACTCGCCGGTGTTGTTCAGGGTGACCGCCTTCCGGCCGGAGGCCTCACCGGCCGGATCGCCGATGGTGCGGTTCGGTCCGATCACCTTGGCGCCGCCGGCGAGGACACCGTCCTCGGCCTCGTACGCGTCGTAGGGCATGTCGGCGCCCCGGCCGATGAACAACGACCGGGTGCTGGTGTTGTTCTCGCGCTTGACCGGCACCTCGTTGCTGTCGTCCGCGATCACGGTCCTGACCTGGTAGGTGCCGTTCACCGCGGTCCAACTGCCCAGCTCGACGGGTGTGGTGGTGTCGCCCGGGGCTATCGCGCCACTGTAGGAGCCGGTGAGGGTCTTGACCGTCGCGCCCTTGGAGTCGGTCACGACCAGGGTGATGCCGTGGCCGCCGCCGGCCGAGGCCACGGTGCCCTGGTTCTTGATGGCCACCGAGAACTTCACCGCGTCGCCCGATGACGCCGAGCTCGGCGACCAGCTGACGGGGAAGGCGACCAGGTCCGAGCTGGCGACCGGCTTGACGACCAGTGGTGCGGGGCTGGTCCAGGTGTTGTTGCCCTCGTTCTGCTCGATCACCTTGTTCGCCGGGTCGACCTCGGCGCTCAGCGGGTAGCTGCCCGCGTCGTGCGCGCCGATGGAGGTGGTGACGGTCTCCGTCCCGCCCGCCGCCAGCGCCGGGACGGCGGCGGTGCCCGCCTTGGTGGTACCGAGGTTGAAGGCCAGGTCGGTGGCGGCCGACGTCTGGCTACCGCCGTTGGTGACGGTCGCGGTGAGACTGATGCCGTCGGACTCGACTGGCGCTGCGGGCGTGGAGGTGATCCTGGTGACCTGGAGGTCCGGGTTGGGGGCGGGGACACCCATCACCTGGAACTCCGCGATCTGACCGGCGGCGGACCCGGTGTTGGAGGTGATCTTCAGCTGCACATCGGCGACGCGTCCGGTCACCGGGATGGTGACGGTGTTCTGACTCGCCGGGTTGAAGGTGTAGTCCTTGCCGGCCGCCAGACTGGTGAACGAACCGGCGCTCTGCTCACGGCCCAGCACCTGGATGTTCTCGGTACGGGTGGACCAGGCGCTGTCGGGGTTGAGCTTCAGCACGACGGAGCCGACGTCGGCATTGGCACCGAGCTTCACGGTGAGGGTGTTGGGGTAACTGCCGCCCGCGCCTTCCCAGTACGTGCTCGTCAGACCGTCGTTGGCGTTCTCGGCGGCGAAGGTGAAGACGGTGGAGGAGGCGCTGATCGGCTTGGCCTGGGCCAGGTTCGAGCCGGACCCCGTGGTCCCGGGACGCGTGACGGTGTTGCTGTTGCCCGACACGTTCCCCGCGGCGTCCTTGGCCCGTACGTAGTAGGAAACGGTGGCGTCGGCCGGCCGGTTGTCGGTGTACGTGGTGACATCACCGGCGACGGACTTCAGCAGGCTGCCGTTGGCGTAGACGTCGTAGCCGGTGACCCGCACATCGTCCGTGGCGGCGCCCCAGGTGAGCTTGATGTCACCGCCCGCGGCCTGGGTGAATGCCAGGTCGGTGGGCGCGGTGGGTGCCTGGGTGTCGCCGGTGTCGCCCTTGCGGGTCACGGTGTTGCTGTTGCCCGACTGATTGCTCGCCGCGTCGTGCGCGCGCACGTAGTAGGCGACGGTGCTGCTGCCCGGCTGGTCGTCGGTGTACGTGGTGACATCGCCGGCGACGGTGGAGCGCAGCTCGCCGTTGGCATAGACGTCGTAGCCGGTGACGCCGACGGCGTCGGTCGAGGCCTGCCAGGTGAGCTTGATCCGACCGGTGGCCGGTTCGGTGTAGGCGAGGCCCTGCGGGGCGGACGGGGCTGTGACGTCACCGGATGCGGGACCGTAGACCTCCAGCTCCGACAGCTGACCGGCCGGTTGCCCGGTGTTGGCGGTGACCAGCACCCGTACGTACCGGGTGGTGGTCGCATCGAAGGAGATCGTCGCCGTCTGGTCGTCGGCGCTGTTGAAGGTGTACCCCCGGGACACGCTGAGGTCTGCAAAGTCCGTGTTGTTGGTGCTGCCCTGGATCTTCAGCGTCTGGGTGCGGGCCCCCCAGCCGTCCGGCAGGCGCAGCACCACCTGGTTGACGGGCACGGATGAGCCGAGATCGGCCTGGATCCACTGCGGGAGGGCGCTGTTCCTGCTCTCCCAGTAGGTGGCGCGGTTGCCGTCGTTGGCATGGTCCGCGCTGTACACCTCGGTGTGGCTGCTGGCCGTGAGCGTTCTGCCGAGGGCCAGGTTTCCGGAGGTCTCGGTGGCGTCGGCCGCATGCACCTGCAGTTCGGAGAGCTGCGCCTTGGGCCAGCCGGAGTTGGCGGTGATGGCGATCCGCACGTACCGGGCCCGGGTGGCGGGGAAGTCGACCGTCACCGTATTGCTGTCGCCGGGGCTGAAGGTGTAGGAGGCGGAGCCAACCAGCGTGCTGTAGCCGGCGCCGTCCGCACTGCCCTGCACCGAGAGGGTCTGGCTGCGGGTCTCCCAGCCTGCCGGCAGTTTCAGTACCACCTGATCGACGCGTGCCGTGGACCCGAGGTCGGCCTCCACCCACTGCGGGAAGGCGCCGCTCGAACTCTCCCAGTACGTCGACGGGTTGCCGTCAGCGATGTTCGCTGCCGCGTACTCCGCGGCGGAACTGCTCGCTCGGGTGGGTTGCCCTGTTGCGATGTCAGGTCCGCCGACCGCCGATGCGGAGAGCGCGGGCAGGCCCAGCAGTAACAGGGTGGTCGCGAGGGCGGCCGTCAGCGCGCGCCATCGGCCCCGGGATCTTCTCATGAGCGTCCCTAACGTCGAAAGTTACTGTTCTTGCGTTCAATTGTTGGAGAATTGCAGAGCTTTGTAGAGAGGTCTACAGCTGCGACCGAGGAAATTGCCGAGTCGACCACCAGTGGGGTCATGCGAGCGGTCGGCCGGGCCCTCCGGTGGCTGTCCAGGATGTGGTCGGCTGATTGACCCGGTTCAGCCGTGCCGGATACGTTGCGCGCCATGCAGCGTTCCGCACACCTGACGACTCGAGGTCATGTCGACCTCAAGCGTGTGTGCTCCGCGGCGTGTCACCGGGCCTGAACCTACGGCGCCCGCGCGGGCCGGCCCTCAGGAGCATTCCGCCGGCATCATCCGCTGTCCTCTTCCCTCCACCGGGTACGACCGGGCGCGCACGTCCGTCATGGAGTGCCGTCACGTCGAGGACCGGGAGGTCATCCGTGGACCGTCTGCCTGTGCCCAACATCCATACTCCGCCGCGCCGTTCAGCGATGCCGTCGGCCGGCCGGCCCCGTCGGCCGTCGGGCACCGGAGCGGTGCTCGGGGCCATCCTCGACCACGGTCCGGTCGCGCGCTCCACGGTCGCCAGGCTCACCGGTCTTTCCCCGGCGTCGGTGACCGGCCACTGCGCACAGCTCCTGGCTCGCGGCCTAATCCGGGAGAGTGCGGAGACCACCGGGCCGCGAGGTCTTGGCCGGCCCCATGTGCCCCTGGAGATCGACACCGGGCGGTACCTGATGGCCGGCGCGCACATCGCAGTGGCGCACTCGACGCTCTCGCTGATGGATCTGCGGGGCAGGATCGTGGCCGAGGACCGGCAGCCGCACCGGGGCACCGGTCCGCAGGAAGTGCTGAGCCGTCTGGCTGCGCGTCTGCCCCGGCTGGTGGAGACACACGCGGCCGGACGCACCGTCCTCGCGCTGGGTGTTGCGACCGGTCACCGGGTGGACCCCGTGGCGGGAACGATCGTGGACCATCCGCAGCTGGGTTGGCGCGGCGTGGCCGTACGTGAGTACCTCACCGGCCTGACCGGTCTGCCGGTCCAGGTGGACAGCCACTCCCGGGCCTTGGCCAGGGCCGAGCAGTTGTTCGGTGAGGTGGCCACCCGCGCCGGCGTGGCTTTGCTGTTCGTCGGCACGGTGATCGATGCGGCTTTCAGCACCGCCGGGTCCGTGCATCTGGGCCCCCGAGCCGGAGCCGGGAGCGTGGCGCACCTCCCGGTCGCTGCCGGGGAAGCGGCCGATGCGGCGGAGCCCTGCGTCTGTGGCAGACCCGGGTGTCTGCACGCAGAGGTGTCGGAGCCGGCCATGGTGCGGCTCGCGGCGCAACAGGGTCTGTACCTACCGACGTTCGGGCACCTGCTGGACCTGGCGACGGCCCGCGATCCCCGGGCCGTGGCACTCTTCCGGCATCGCGCGGAACTCGTGGGCCGAGCCGCGGCCCTGCTGCTCGACCTGTTCGACCCGGAAGTCCTGGTGGTCGTCGAACCGGGGATCGCACGGCTGCCGGAGTGTCTGGCGGATCTGCGGGCCGAGGTGGCCAAGCGCTCCGCGATCTGCGACGACCCCGAACGGGCCGTGCTGGCAGGAAGTTTCGCCAGGTCGGTACCGGCCACCGCAGGCGGTGCCGTGGCTCTGGCGGCTCTCTACGCGGACCCGCTCGGTCCCTGGCCCGCGCTCACCGAGGCGAGCTGACTTAATTCAGCACGTTGCATTGTTGACCGCGCAGAAATCGAACCGGACAATGGATTCATGACCAGTTGGCAGCGGATTTCTCATGACGTGCCCGCAGCGGCACGGTGCTGCCGCGGGGTCGATCCGGTGCTGGCTTCCACCCGGTGTTCCTGTTGTCGCTCCTGTGCGGTTCCTCGATAACCGACGAGCGTTCGCTGCACATGCATGCCGTGGCATAGCGCCATGCTGCTTTCCTGACCGATGTCCTTTCCGGTCCTGCCCTTTTCCTTCTTTTCCCTTGGGGGAGACATGAGTGTCGCCACATCTTCGTATTCCGCAACGGGAATCGCCCCCGAGCGGTTCAAGCAAATGTTCCGCAGGTATCCCGCCGGCGTGGTCGCGGTGACCGCGGACGCCGGCAGCGGGCCGGTCGGATTCACCGCCACCTCGCTCACCTCGCTGTCCATCGACCCGCCGCTGGCGTCCTTCGGGATCGCGGAGGCCGCCTCGTCCTGGCCGCACATCGAACGGGCCGCGACGACCGTCATCAACTTCCTCGGAGCCGACCAGGAGTCACTGGCCAGGCGATTCGCCACCAGTGGCATCGACAGGTTCGCCGCACCGACGGCGTGGCGGCGGCTGCCCACCGGGGAGCCGGTCCTCGATGAGGTGGCCGGCTGGCTCCGGCTCTCCGTCGAGCAGATCATCCCGGCCGGTGACCACCGCATCGTGGTGGCGCGGGTCGAGGATTCCTGGCTCGACCCGACGCGCCGCCCGCTGGTCTTCCACGACGGCGCCTACCGCTCCATCTGAATGCCGGTCCGTACCCACCTATCAAGGAATACTTGATGTCAAACGTGGCTTCGCCTATGCCGCTCGCCCGCCGTTCCTTTCTCGCCCTCGGCAGTGGCACGCTGCTCGGCCTCGCAGGCTGCGCCAAGGGAACAACCGCATCGGTCGGGTCCGCGCCCACCGGAAGTCTCCCTTCCGGCGCACCACCACCGCGCACGGAACTGAGCATATCGATCCATTCGACGGAGCTTCAGCTGAAGGCGTCCGGAAAGCTTGCGGATCTGCCTTTCAAAGTCACCCACTGGCCCAATTTCACCGCGGGCCCCGATGTCATCCAGGGATTCCGCGCCCGGTCGATACAGCTCGCGAGCAATGCCGGACTGCCGCCCATCCAGGCCCAGGCGATCGGCTTCGACACGAAGATCGTCGCCGTACAGCTGCATGAGAAACCGCTGTACGTGTTCGCCACCGCGCCCGGTACCGACATCCGCTCGGCCAAGGACTTCCGCGGCAAGAAGCTCGGCTTCTCGCAGGGGCAGGCTCAGGGAGCCGTACTGCTGCGCGCCGTCAAGGAGGCCGGACTGAGCAAGGACGACGTCACTCTGGTGCCGCTGACCAGTAACCAGTTCCTGACCGCACTGCAGACCGGACAGGTCGATGTCGCCCCGCTGGCCGAACCCGTCCTCACCAAGTACGTCGGCCAGTTCGGGAAGGACGGCGCTCGAAGGATCGACACGCACGTGGTGGACCTGCTGTCGGTGTTGTGGGCGCCGGCATCGGTATTGGAGAACGACGACAAGCTGGCCGCGATCAAGAGCTTCATCCCCTTCTGGGCGCGGGGCAGTGTCTGGGCGTGGGAAAACAAGGAGGCCTGGAATCAGGTCTATTACGTCAAGGACCAGGGCGTCACCGCACAGGACGGACGGCGGATCACCAAGTCGGTTTCGGTGCCCGTCTTCCCGAAGAGCTGGGACAAGGCCATCGCCTGGGAGCAGCAGACCGCCGATCTGCTGGCCGAGAACGGCTTCGTTCCCAAGGCCCGGGTGGACAGCCTCTTCGATCGGCGTTTCGAGTCCATCGCCGCCCAGTCCGTTCCCGCCGAGTACCGGAGGTGAGTCATGACTGACGTGACAACGCAGGTGCGCGACGCCGTACCCCCCCTGACCGAAACGCCGGTCCGGGACACGCACGCAGGGCCTGTCCCGGAGAAGAGCACGGGTACGGGGGGGCTGGGTCCGCGACGCCGGAGGCTGAGCCCCGGCAAGCTGTTCCCGTACGGCCGGCTCGTCGGCCCGCTGCTGCTGATCGGGGCCTGGGCCGCCGGCACCGCCCTGGGTCTGCTCGACACCAGAATCCTGTCGGCGCCCTGGACGGTCGTGCGGACCGCTGCCGACCTGATCTCCGACGGCCGGCTGCAGGAGAACCTCCTGGTCTCCCTGCAGCGCGCGGGCCTGGGCCTCGGGCTCGGTGTCGTGGTGGGCACCGCGCTGGCGATCGCCGCCGGACTCAGCCGGGTCGGCGAAGCCACCATCGACGGCGCCATGCAGGTGAAGCGGGCGATCCCGTCGCTGGCACTGCTGCCGCTGCTGATCCTCTGGCTGGGCATCGGAGAGGGCATGAAGGTCATCACCATCGCGCTCGGCGTGATGGTCCAGGTGTACATCAACACCTATGCATCGCTGACCAGCATCGACAAGCGCTATGTCGAGCTCGCCGAGTCGCTCGGACTGAGCCGGGCGCAGTTCATCAGGAAGGTCGTCGTGCCCGGCGCGCTCCCGGGCTTCTTCGTGGGTCTGCGGCTGGCCGTCACCGCGTCCTGGCTGGGCTTGATCGTCGTCGAACAGGTCAATGCCACCGCGGGCATCGGCTACATGATGTTCCAGGCCCAGCAGTACGCGCAGACCGACATCATTCTGGTCGGTCTGCTGGTCTACGGCATCTTCGGATTCGCATCGGACGCGCTGGTGCGCGCCGTCGAGAGGAGGGTCCTGTCATGGCGACGCACACTGGCGGGCTGACCCGCACGTGCGCACCGGCCCCCGCGGTCGGGGCGGCGGACGCGGCGGTGCGGACGGCGCGGCTGGTCCGGCGCTTCGGGGAGCGTGCAGTCCTCCGCGAGCTCGATCTCACGCTGGCGTCGGGGGAATTCACCGCACTGCTCGGCCGCAGTGGTTCCGGTAAGTCGACGCTGCTGAGGGCCATCGCCGGGCTGGACCACGAGGTTGCAGGCTCCGGTCTGCTGGAGGTGGCCGAGCGGGTGTCGCTCTCCTTCCAGGACTCCCGGTTGCTGCCCTGGCTTCGGTTGCTCGACAACGTGGTGCTCGGTGTCGGTGGTCCCGGAGCCGGCGAGCGCGGGCTCGCCGCGCTCGCCGAGGTCGGCCTCGACGGCCGGGACAGGGCCTGGCCGCATGAGCTGTCCGGCGGCGAGCAGCAACGCGCGGCGCTGGCCCGCGCCCTGGTGCGCGACCCCGAACTACTGCTCGCCGACGAACCGTTCGGCGCACTGGACGCGCTGACCCGGATCAAGATGCACGGACTCCTGCGCGAGCTCTACGAGCGTCACCGCCCCGCGGTGCTGCTGGTCACCCATGACGTCGACGAGGCAGTCGAACTCGCCGACCGGGTGCTGGTGCTGGAGGAGGGTCGCATCTCGGTCGATCTCACCATCGACCTTCCGGCGCCCAGGACCCGGCGCGACCCGCAGTTCCAGGAGTACCGCGACACCCTGCTCGCCGCACTCGGCGTGGCGCAACCACAGATCACCTTTGAGGAGAAGAACCACCATGACGCGTACGTCCGCTAGCAGGCATGCCGGACCCGGCCGCAAGCCGCTGCACCTGAATGCCTTTCTGATGTCCACCGGCCACCACGAGGCTTCCTGGCGACTCCCCGAAAGCCCCGCGCGGGCCAACGCCGACATCGAGCACTACCGGAATCTGGCGCGTATCGCCGAACGCGGCAAGCTCGACTCGGTCTTCTTCGCCGACAGTCCGGTTCTGATGGGCGACCCCGGTCGGCGTCCCGCAGCCAAACTGGAGCCCACTGTCCTGCTGACGGCGCTGGCCGGCGCGACCGAGTACATCGGCCTCATCGCCACCGCGTCCACCAGCTACAACGATCCTTACAACCTGGCCCGTAGGTTTGCCTCCGTCGACCATGTGTCGGGCGGCCGGGCCGGCTGGAACATCGTCACCACCGCCGGCGCGGACGCCGCCCGCAACTTCGGGCTGGACGACACCCCGCTGCACCGCGACCGGTACCGGCGCGCCGCCGAGTTCGTCGAGGTCGCCACCAAGCTGTGGGACAGCTGGGCGGATGACGCGGTCGTCGCGGACAAGGAGAAGGGCGTGCATGCCCTGGCGGACCGGGTGCGGCAGATCGACCACCACGGCGAGTTCTTCCGGGTGGACGGCCCGCTCAACGTGGAACGGCCGCCGCAGGGCTATCCACTGCTGGTACAGGCCGGATCGAGTGAGGACGGCAAGGACTTCGCCGCCCGTTACGCGGAGGCGGTGTTCACAGCGCAGCAGACGCTGGAGGAAGGCATCGCGTTCTACAAGGACGTGAAGCAGCGGGCGGAGGCGATCGGCCGGAACGCCGACGGCGTCAAGATCCTGCCGGGCATCGTTCCGGTCATCGGCGACGCCGAGGCCGAGGCCCGGGAACTCGACGAGGAACTCGACCGGTTGATCGTCCCCGAGTACGCCAAACGACAGCTCGCCAAAACGCTGCGGCTGCACCCCGACGAGCTGGCGCTCGACGAGGAGCTGCCCGGAACCATCCCCACCGAGGATGAGATCGAGGGCGCGAAGAGCCGCTACACCCTCATCGTCGAGCTGGCCAGGCGGGAACGCCTGACGGTGCGCCGGCTGATCGGCAGGCTCGGTGGCGGCCGCGGCCACCGGACCTTCGCGGGCACCGCGGTCCAGGTGGCCGACACCATCGAGCACTGGTACGACAGCGGGGCGGCCGACGGCTTCAACATCATGCCCGCGGTCCTCCCCGCCGGGCTGGAGGTCTTCGTCGACCAAGTGGTACCGATCCTCCAGGAACGCGGCCTGTTCCGCACCGAGTACACCGGACGCACGCTGCGCGACCACTACGGCCTGCCGCGGCCGGCCAATCGGCTGTTCGATGCGGTCGACCGGAGCGAGGGCCGCTTCGGCATACGTCTCGCGGACGCGTGACCGTGCCGTGTCGGTTACTGCAGCGCGTGCACGGCGGCCGCGAAGACCGACGGCATGCGTGCGGCGGCCGGCACGATCAGGCGGGCCGTGCCGGGGGTGCGGCTCGCTGTCAGCAGCGCACCGGTCAGCAGCCGGTGGCGCCGGGTCAGCGCCGTCCAGGCCCGTTCGTAGTCCTGCGGCTGTCCGGCCAGCAGGCAGCGCACCGCGGCGCCGGCCGTGGCCAGTGCCAGGGCGATCCCCTCGCCGGTGAGCGCATCGACATAGCCGGCGGCGTCGCCGACGAGCAGGACCCGGCCGGCCACCCGGCGTCGTACCCGCTGGCGCAGCGGCCCGGCGCCGCGCACCGTACTCGCGTACGGGCCGCGCAGTGCGGCCGAGAGGGCGGGAAAGCCGGCCAGATGCGCGTCGTAGCCCTGACGGCTGTGGCTGAGGACGGCTACTCCCACCAGATCGTGGCCGACCGGGGTCACATATGCCTCGCCGTTCCGGGACCAGTGCACCTCCACGAGATCGGTCCACGGTGTGCACTGGTAGTGGCGGCGCAGCCCGTACCTGCCCGGACCTCGGGCAGGGAGGTCGAGGCCCAGGCGGCGGCGCAACGGCGAGTGGAGCCCGTCGGCGGCGATCAGCCAACGGGCCGTGAGGCCGCCCGCGGTGACGCTGTGCGCGTCCTGGCGCACCCCGCCGATCCTGCCGTCGATGATCCGTACGCCGACTTCGCGGGCGCGCCGGTGCAGGGCGGTGTGCAGCACCGTACGCCGTACACCGAGCCCCGTCCCCTCACGGAACCGGGCCTCGGCACGGTGCTCCCGGTCCAGGTAGCGAATGCCCTGCAACTCCCGTCCCTGCACGCCGACCCCCAGGGCCCGCAGCGCGGCGACCCCCGTCGGCATCACGCCTTCCCCGCAGGCCTTGTCGACGGGCGCATCCCGTGGCTCGACCACCACCGACTCGAGCCCCGCCAGGGCGGCCCGGATCGCCGTGGCCAGTCCGGCCGGACCACCACCCGCCACCAGCACATCGATCACGCGGTCAGGTCCCTGTCGGTGGCGAACTCCGGCGCCATCGCGGCGGTCAGTGCCTGGTTCTCGCAGCGGATACGGACGGTCAGCAGCGCCGCGTTGAGCACCGTGAACGCGACCGCGGTCACCCACGCGGTGTGCACGAGGGGGAGGGCGACCCCCTCGGCGACCACGGCGACGTAGTTGGGATGCCGCAGCCACCGATAGGGGCCGCCCTGCACCAGCGGCAGCCCCGGGACGACGATCACCCGGGTGTTCCAGCGCGGGCCGAGGGCGCCGATGCACCACCAGCGCAGCCCCTGGGCGCAGACCAGCACGGCCACCATCGGCCAACCCAGCTCAGGCAGGAACGGCCGGCCGCCGAGCCATGCCTCGGCCACACAGGCCGCCAGCAGACCGGTGTGCAGGGCGACCATCAGCGGATAGTGGCCCTGGCCCGCCACCGTCGCCCCGCGTGCCATGCTCCACCGCTCATTGCGCCGGGCGACGACGAGTTCGGCGATCCGCTCGGCCGCGACTACGGCCACCAGCAGTACGTACCACATCATGCGCTCCTCCGACCTACCAGCGCAGCAGCACCAGTTCGCAGCAAAAGCCCGGCCCCATGGCAAGCAACAGCCCCGGGGTGCCCGGCGGCGGGCGGCGCTCCGCCAGCGTGTCGCGCAGCACATGGAGCACGGACGACGAGGACAGATTGCCCACGTCGGCCAGGTGGCGCCAGGTGACGTCCAGTGCGCCGTCGGGCAGTTCGAGCGCTTCGGTCACCGCATCGAGCACCTTGGGACCGCCCGGGTGACAGACCCAGGCTGCCACATCCTTGGTCTTCAGACCGTGCTCGCTGAGGAACGCCTCTACGTCCGCTGCGAGGTGACCCCGCACCACATCGGGGACGGAGGCGTCCAGAACGACCTGGAAGCCGGAACTTCCGATGTCCCAGCCCATGATCCGCTCGGTGTCGGGGTACAACCGGCTGCGGGTGTCCACGATCGTCGGCCCGGGCACCGGGGCGGGGCGGTCGGCGCCGCGGACGACGACGGCGGCCGCCCCGTCCCCGAAGAGGGCGGTGGCGATCAGATTCGCCATCGAGGCGTCCCGGCGCTGGAACGTGAGCGAACACAGCTCCACCGAGAGCAGCACCGCCACCTGGTCCGGCCTGCCGAGCAGATAGTCGTGCACCCGGGCCAGACCGGCCGCGCCACCGGCGCAGCCCAGGCCGAAGAGCGGTAGCCGTCTGACATCGGTGCGGAGCCCGAGGCGTCCGGCGAGCCGGGCGTCGATCGAGGGGGTCGCGATACCGGTGACCGAGGTGAAGACCAACAGATCCACATCGGTGGCCGGCAGGCCCGCCGCGTGCAACGCGCCCCGCACGGCCCTGGCACCGAGCTCGGTGGCGCCCGCGATGAACGCGTCGTTTGCGGCGCCGAATCCGTCCAGCCGTTCGTACTGCTCGAGCGGCAGCGTCATGTGACGCGAGCGGACCTTCGCGCTCCGATGCAGCCGGTCGAGAACCCGCCGGTCAGCACCCTCGGGCAGGCAGACACGGGCCACCATGTCGGTGATCTCGCTCTGCGTGTGTCGATGTGGTGCGAGGACACCGTGGACGGCTGCGATCCGGGTCATCTGCTCTCCCGCCTGGGGGATGGGCTCCCCCTCTGCATTCCAGCATCCCTGCCCCCGGTGAGCGCCCCGACACCCTGAACGGTACCGCCCGAGCTCATCCCGGGCCCTACGATCGCCGGGTGGGAACTCCCGAGCAGCCGGCGCCCGAACAGTCAGTACCCGACGAGCCGACCGCGCGATGGGGCGCCGCGGTGGCCGGACTGGCCGGGTCGTGCCATCCCGGTCCCGTGCTGGCGGTCACCGCACTGATGGCCGGTCTCTCCGTCACCGCGGGACAGAGCGGCCCACGCAGCGTGCTGACCGTCGCCGCGGTGCTCACCGGCCAGTTGTCCGTCGGTTGGTGCAACGACGCGGTCGACGCCCGCAGGGACATCGCGGCCGGCCGCCGCGGCAAGCCGGTCGTCGATGGCGCGGTCGGTGTGCGTACGGTGTGGACCGCCGCGTTCCTGGCGCTGGCGCTGTGTGTGCCGCTGTCGTTCGGCTGCGGTCCGTGGGCGGGCGCGGTCCACCTGACCGGCGTCGCGGGTGCGTGGGCGTACGACCTCCGGCTCAAGGCGACCGTCTGGTCCTGGCTGCCCTACGCGCTGGGCTTCGCCAGTCTGCCGGCCTTCGTCGCCCTCGGTTCCCCGGGGGCGCCGGCGCCGGCCTGGTGGATCGTCACCGCGGGGGCGCTGCTGGGAGTCGGTGCACACCTGGGCGATGTACTGCCCGACATCCGCGCCGATCTGCGCACCGGTGTGCGCGGCTGGCCGCAGCGGCTGGGCCCTGACGGTGCCCGGCTGCTGCTGCCGGTACCGCTGGCGGCCGCCTCCGCCGTTCTGGTGCTCGGTCCCGACGGTCCGCCGGGCGCCCGGGGCGTCATGGCGCTCGGGAGCGCGGTGGGGATCGCGGCGGCGGGAAGTGTGCTGGGGCGACGCTGGGAGCGTACGGCGTTCGCTGCGGCCGTGGCGGTGACCGTGGTGGACGTGGCGCTGCTGCTGGCGAGCGGCACCCGCATCTCCTGACCGGCGTGCGAACGGACATCCGTCAGCGGCGTGTCCGGCCGGCGTTCTGTCCGTCAGCGTCCCGTCCGTCAGCGTCGCATCCGTCGGCGGAGCAGCCACAGAGAGCCGACCAACGAGATGAGCAGAGCCCCGACTGCTGCGAGATTGATCGGTGACATGAACCCTTCGCGGGCCCCGCTGTGCGACGTGCCGCCGACCGGCGGCGCCTGGGCGGGCTGCGGTGCCGCTTCCGCTGTCGGCTTCGCGTTCGCCGGATGCAGTACAGCGGGATTCACCCCGGCGGGTCGCAGCGCTCCCACCGGCTGCACCTTGTCGTCGGCGGCAAAACCCCAGTCGAGGAGCGAACGTGCCTCCTCGTACACGGAACCCGCCTGGGGGTTCATGACCGTCACGATCAGGGTGCGGTTCCCGCGGTGGGCAGCAGCGATCAGCGTGTTGCCGGCCAGCGTGGTGTATCCGTTCTTGATCCCGATGAGACCCGGATAGGGGTCGACGTCCTTGGTGCCGGTCAGCAGCCGGTTGGTGTTCTGGATCTCGAAGGAGGAGCCCACCCGGCCATCGCTCTCCACGCCGCCGGGAAACGACGCGACGGCGGTCGAGCAGTACTGGGCGAACGCCGGGTCGGCCAGGCCCGCCCGGCCGAACAGGGCGAGATCGTAGGCGGAGGAATACTGTCCCGGGGCGTCGTAGCCGTCCGGGGACATGACCCGGGTGTCGTCGGCTCCCAACTGCGCGGCGCGTTGCCGCATATCGGCGATGGTCTTCTGCACACCCCCGTTCATGGCGGCCAGCACATGCACCGCGTCGCCACCCGAACGGAGGAATACCCCGCGCCACAGATCCGCCACCCGGTAGGCGCTTCCCTCCTCGACACCGACCTGACTGCTCCCCGCGCCGAGGCCGGCCAGATCCGCGGGCACCACGGTGTGCAGCTTCTCCGCAGGCAACTTGGGCAGCACGGTGAGCGCGAAGAGGGTCTTGAGCGTGCTGGCCGGGGGCAGGTGCATATGAGGCGCCCTGGACGCCAGGACATCGCCCGTGGTGGCGTCGGCGACCACCCAGGACAGGGCGGACAGACCCTCGGGCAGAGCGGGGGCGCGGGGCGCACGGTGCTGGTCCGGTGGTGGGGACGCGACGCCGGGAGCGATGAAGACGATGCTCGCGGCCAACACCATGGCGCCCGCACAGAGACTTCGTACGATGGGTCTGATGATCATTCAGCCAAGGTAGGAAGGGGCGCGGTTGCCCGCATCTCGGGCACCGCACCGGAGCGTTCCTCGCCCACGGCGAACGTGCCCGGGTATGTCCCGTCGCACGGTCGTCCGCAGGGGGAGGCGCCGTCGATTCGGCGCAAGCGGGCGACTCGTTCGGGTGACCGGGCTCGCGAGGTGATCACTACCGGCCTAGCCTGCCCAGCAAGGACGTGCATTTATTGCTAAGTGCCAATAAATGCCGCAATTTTCTGCTGGAAGGTACACCCATGCGCTGGACGAGTATCGGTTCCGCCGCCCTGCTGAGCGTTGCCGCGATATCGCTGGCCGCCCCGGCTGCGACCGCCGGCGACGACAGCGGCATCACTTCCTTCGGATACACGGCGACACCGGCCTCGGTCGCGCCCGGCGGCACGGTCACTCTGACCGTGACCGGCTGTGACGCCCCCGGCGTCACTGTCACCTCCGGGGTCTTCGACACCGTCACCGTCAAGAAGGGCAAGCCGGCGAAGACGGTGGTCGACCCGGAGGCCAAGCCGGGCGTCCCGTACGACATCACCTTCGACTGCGACGGTGAAACGGGCACCACCCCGCTGACGGTCACCACCGGCAAGGGCGACGAGACCGGTAAGCCGGATCAGCACGGCAAGGGCGACGAGACCGGTAAGCCGGACCAGTACGGCAAGGGCGACGAGACCGGTAAGCCGGACCAGTACGGCCAGGGCGACGAGACCGGTAAGCCGGACCAGTACGGCCAGGGCGATGAGACGGGCTGGGGGAACCAGACCGGTAGGCCGGAGGGGGCAGGCGCGGCCGACAAGGGTGTCAACGCGGGTCTGGGCGGCTCGATCACCGGCACCAACCCGTCCGAGCTGGTAGCCGGCGGCGTACTCATCGCCGCTGCCCTCGGCGGGGTGCTCCACCTGCGCCGCCGCGCCCTCCGGGACCGGACCTGAGCCGTACGCGCAGCGGCGCGCCCGCCCCGGCCGTGCGGGCAGGGCGGGGCGCGGCATGCCCCGGCGTCCCGCACCACGGTGACCGCCACCGTGCCCGCTCCCGGACGCGATCCCACTGGGGCGCCGTGGCGCTCGTGCTGCTGGCCGGGGTCGCCCTGGTGCGTACCGGCGCCGAGGGCTCGGGTCCCCCGCAGCCGGAGGCCGCGTCCGTCGCGGACGGCGTGGTCGCCGACCCGACGCCGGCATCGGTCACCGCGCTGCCGGCCTCACGCCCCGGGCGGGTGCTCATTCCCGCCATCGGCGTCGACGCACCGGTCGCCGAAGTGGGTCGGGACAAGGAAGGCTGGATCGACGCGCCACCACCGGAGAACAAGAATCTGGCCGGCTGGTACACCGGCTCGGTCACGCCGGGGGAGCGCGGCACCGCGGTCGTCGTCGGTCATGTGGACAATCTGTCCGGCCCCGCGGTCTTCTTCCGTCTGGGCGAACTGCGGATTGGCGCGCACATCGACGTACGGCGAGCGGACGGCCGCACCGCCGTGTTCGACGTCTACCGCGTCAGGACCTTCATGAAGAAGGGGTTTCCCGCCCAGCAGGTCTACGGCGGCACCGGCCGACCCGAACTCCGGGTCATCACCTGTGGCGGTGCCTACGCGACATCGACCGGCTACGACGGGAACATCGTCGTCTTCGCGCGGCTGACTTCTTCCCGTGGCTGATGCCGCTCGACCGAGTCTTGCACGGCGGCACCCGCCCGATGCGCCGTCAGGCTCCGACGGCGGCCCGCCGGGCGACCGCGGCGGGGGCATAGCCGTAGAAGCGCAGCCGGTCGGGGTGCACCAGGTCCCAGCCCGGCTCGGGTTCGCTCTCGCCCCAGGCCACCACCCACTTGCGGCGGGACTCCATGACCCGCACGTCCGGGAATCCGGTCCAGCCGGCGAGCGCGTCACAGATGGCCAGGGCGGTGCGGCAGTTCGTGCCGACGACCAGACAGCCGCCCCGCCGGGAGCCGCCGACCGGGACGGCCAGCAGCGGGATCCGGAACACCTTGACCGCGACGGCTCCTGCCAGCAGCCCGGGATCCTCCAGGGCTTCGGCGTAGGCGGCGTAATCGTGCGCGTCGGGGGCCGGCAACAGACTGATGCCCATCGGCGGCACGGTCGAAGGGGCACTGCTCACGACGCGTCATCTCCCGGATCGGTCGTCGGTTCCGTCAAGCTCTGCATCGCGGTTCCCGGCCCTTCATGCCATGGCGGGGAGCGTCGCCCAAACGGTGCGGCCCGCAGCCGGATCCGCGGTTCTGATGCCCCAGTCCGAGGTCAGGGCGTCCACGAGCAGCAGCCCGCGTCCGCTTTCCGCATCGGGACCGGGTACGAGTTTCCGGGGCTTGGGACCGCAGGTGCCCTCATCCTGAACCTCGACATGCACCAGTCCCTCGGTGCTGTTGCGTAACTGGCACAGCACGGCGGTGCTGGCGGTGTGACGCACCGCGTTGGTGACGAGTTCGGAGACGATGAGCACGGTGAGATCGCACGTGTCCTCGGCAAGTCCCCACAGTCGCAGACGGTCACGAGTGCGGCGCCTGGCATCCGCCACGGAGTCCGGAGACGCGGGGACGGTGAACACGTGCATGCGTTCGATCCGCCGCTGGTCCGTGTGCAAACTTCCTGTGTGTAACGGAAGTTGTCCCTGACTTCTGACATCAGCGCTGTGAGTCACGAGGTTCACTATGCTCGCTGACGCCGTCACATCGCAACCGGCAACCTGATAATTTCAGATTGCCCTCACCCATCTGTCTCTCGCACCAATCGCCTGGCACACTACGGCTCGTGATGATCAGTCAGGAGGGAGCGAATACGTGAGCGAAGCGAAAGCGGGCACCGCGCCGACCGTCCTGCGCATCGTTCTGAGCAAGCGGTTGGGAGCACTGCGTGAAGCAGCCGGGGTGACCTTCGACGCGGCCGCGAAGGCCATCGATGTCACACCGGTGACCATCAGGCGCATGGAGAAGGCCGAAGTCGGTCTGAAGCTCCCGTACGTCCGGCAACTGCTGGAGCACTACGCCGTACCGGCCAGGGAAATCGCCGAATTCGTCTCACTGGCCCGGGACGCCAACAAACCCGGCTGGTGGCACGACTACCGCGACGCCCTGCCCGACTGGTTCAGCGTCTACGTCAGCCTGGAGGACGAAGCCACCCTGATCCGCACCTATGAACCGCACTATGTGCCGGGTCTCCTGCAGACCGAGGATTACGCCCGGGCGGTACTCGGCGCGGGCGTGGGGCGTGACGCCGACGGCGAGCTGGAGCGGCGCGTCGCTCTCCGTCTCAAACGTCAGGAGCTGCTGGAGCAGCCGAACGCCCCTGCACTGTGGGTGCTGTTCGAAGAAGCCGTGCTCCATCGGCCGGTCGGTGGCCGACAGGTGATGCGCGGCCAGATCGAGCGGCTGTTCCAGGCGACGAGGCTGTTCAACGTCACGCTGCAGATCCTGCCCTTCGAAATGGGCCCGCACATCGGAGCGTTCGGCCCCTTCACTCTGTTCCGCTTCGAGATGCCCGAACTGCCGGACATCGTCTACACGGAGTCTCTGAGCGGCGCCGCCTACCAGGACCAGCGGCCCTACGTCTCCGCGCATCTGGAGGCGCTGGACCGCCTGTCCACCCAGGCGAGGACAGTCGAAGAAACCCGCAAAATTCTGGAAGACGCATGCAAGGACAGCACATGAACCACTCACCCAATGCCCTGCCGACCAACACCGTCCACAGCAACGCCGCCCCGGCCAATGGCATTTCCGCCACCTCGCTCGGAGTCGACGGCTGGGAGAAGCCCTGGAGCGGGACGAACGGCGGCAACTGTGTGGAGGCCAAGCGGCTTCCCGGCGGCATGATCGCGCTCCGGCAGTCCACCGATCCCTCGGGTGCGGCGCTGATCTACACCCGCGACGAGCTCGCCGCGTTCATCGCAGGTGCCAAGGCCGGTCAGGCGGACTACCTGCTGGACGCCTGAATTCTCCCGAAGCGGCCCCGACCCCACGAGGAACTGGAGACCTGGCATGGCCGGTACCGGTCACGACGCCGATCCGATCGACACCACGAAACCGCACAGTGCCCGCATGTACGACTACTACCTCGACGGCAAGGACCATTACGAGGTCGATCAGGAAGCCGCGGCCCAGGTACTGGCCGTCTTCCCCTCGATCAAGATCTGCGCCAGGACCAACCGGCAGTTCATGCACCGGGCGACCCGCTGGATCACCGCCCACACCGACGTACGGCAGTTCCTCGACGTGGGAACCGGCATCCCCACCCAGCCGAACCTGCACCAGATCGCGCAGGAGACCCACCCGGAGTCCAGGGTCGTCTACGTCGACTACGACCCCGTGGTACTGCGGCACGCCCAGGCGCTGATGCGGAGCAAGCCCGAAGGCCGTACGGCCTACATCCAGGCCGACGTGCGGGAGCCGGAGACGATCACCTCGGCCGAACTGCTCCACCAGACGCTTGATTTGAGCCGGCCGGTCGCCCTGTCCCTCAACGCCCTGCTCCACTTCGTCCCCGACGAGCGCCGACCCTATGAGATCGTGCAGCACCTTGTTGACGCCCTTGCCCCGGGCAGCTATCTGATGATGTCCCACTGCACCCCCGACTTCGACCCGGAGGCCTGGGAGAAGATCCTCGATGTCTACCGAGCCGGCGGTATCGAGATCCAGGTCCGGTCCCGCAAAGAAGTACTCGGCTTCTTCGACGGCCTCGAATTCGTCGAACCGGGGCTCGAAGTCCCCCATCGCTGGCAGCCGGACGGCGAGACCCTGTCCGGTGCGACCGACGCCGCGGTCTCCCTCTACGCGGGTGTGGCCCGCAAACGGTGACCACGCCGTGCGGGGCCACCCCGGGTGTGGGTGGCCCCGCAGCCGCGATGTCGACGCGGACGAAGACGATCCGGGTTGTCAGCCCTTGCTGGATCCGAGCGAGAGGCCCGCGATGAACTGCTTCTGCAACAGGATGTAAACGATCAGAGTGGGCACGGCGGCGATCATCGCGGCCGCCGCGATCAGGTTCTGATTGCTGACGAACTGGCCCTGCAGGTTGGCCAGTGCCGAGGTGACCGGGCGTTTGTCGCCGGACGACATCAAGGTGATGGCCCAGAAGAAGTCGTTGTAGATCCACGTGGTCAGCAGGGTGGCCAGCGCGGCCAGGGCCGGTCGGCACAACGGCAGGGTCAGCTTCCAGAAGCGGACCCACAGGCTCGCTCCGTCGACCATGGCCGCCTCGTACATCTCCTCCGGGACCGACTTCATGTAGTTGCTCAGCACGAAGACGCAGAAGCCCAGCTGGAACGCCACGTTGATGACGATCAGTCCGGTGATCGAGTTGTACATCAGCCCGCTGCCGCTGAGGAACGACGGCAGCGGAAGCTTCAGGAAGATGCGGTACAGCGGAGTGATGATCACCTGCTGGGGCAGCAGGTTGCCGGCCGTGAAAACGATCAGCAGCACCACGTTGATCTTGACGTTGACACGGGTCAGCACAAAGGCCACCCCCGAGGCCAGCGCCAGCACGATGACGACGGCCGGCAGAGTGATCAGCACCGAGTTCAGGAAGAAGTGCAGCATGTCCGACTGGACCCACGCATCGCTGAAGTTCTTCAGCGTCAGATGGTGGGGCAGCGAGACATAGCCGTACTTCGTGGTGTCCTCGTACGGCCGGATCGCGACGTACAGGGCGAAGGCGATCGGCAGCAGCCACATGACCGAGGCGCTGATCAGGAACAGCTGGGACGCGATCTGGCCCCAGGGCCGCGGCTTCTTGCGGCCCTGGGCGGCCGGCTGAGCCTGAAGCGGGGGCGGCAGGGTGTCGGTGGTCATCGCGTTTCCTCACGGCGGAACGTCTGGTACAGGAAGATGCAGATCGGCACCAGCGAGATCACCAGCAGCACCACGCCGAGCGCGGAGCCGAAGCCCACGCGTTGGGTCTCGCCGACGATGTTCGACGTGACCAGTACCGAGAGCAGTTCCAGGCCGTTGATTCCCTTGTTGGTGATGTACACCAGGTCGAAGGCGCGCAGCGATTCGATGACGGTGACGACCATGATGACGATGTTGATCGGCCGCATCACGGGGAAGATCACGCGCCAGAAGGTGTCCCAGGCATTGGCCCCGTCGACCCGAGCGGCCTCCCGGAGCGTGGGGTCGACCGCCTTGAGACCGGCCAGATAGAGCACCATCACATAGCCGGACTGCCGCCAGGTCGCTTCGACCAGCACGGCCCACAGGTTGAGGTGCGGGTCACCGAGCCAGTCGATGGCGTTGTTGCTGCCGTTGCGTCCGATGACGGTGTTGATCAGCCCGAGGTTCTGCGAGTACATGAACTCCCAGATGATGCCGACCAGCGCGAGGGACAGCATGACCGGCAGGAACAGGATGCTCTGATACATCCGGCTGCCCTTGATGCCGCGGTCGATCACGACCGCGAACAGCATGCCGAGCGGTGTCGCGATGAAGACGAAGACACCGAGCCAGATCAGGTTGTGCCAGACGGCCGGCCAGAAGGACGGATAGTTCGTGGCCGCCTGGTGGAAGTTCTGGATGCCGTCCACGCACCCGTTGTTGAGGATGGACGGCAGATTGGGCTGACAGGTCTTGGTGCTCAGACTCCCCACGCCGTTCCACTTGAAGAACGACAGCAGGACGGTGCCCAGGGCCGGAACCCAGACGAACGCGATGTCGATCAGCAGCGGGATGCCGAGCAGCAGGGTGACCACTATGCGGTCGCGTCGGGACATTCTGCGCACACCCCGGCGGCGACGGCGGACCGGTACTTCGGTCGTGGCCGGCGCCGCCGGAGCGTGCACGCGAGTCTGCGAACTCATCAGCTGTAGATCGCCTTTGCCTGCGATTCGGCGCTCTTCTGCAGCTTGGCGATGTTGCTGGTGCTGGAGTCGCCGATGAACTTCTGGATGATCGAGATCATCGCTGTGGCCATCGCCGGGTCGGCGTCGCGGTCCATGAACTGACCGACCGCCTTGCACTTGGCGATCTCGGCGACCGACTTCTTCTGGATGGCGTTGTAAGTCGGCACCTGCAGCCCGGTGGCCAGACCCACGTCCCACTGGTCGGTCTTCAGGTAGGTGGCCTCCGCCGCACCCGTTCCGATGTACTCCAGGACGGCCTTGGCGGCGACGGTGTTCTTCGCCTTCTTGCTCAGCATGAACCCGTCGGTGGGCGCGTCCATGTAGTCCTGGCCGTACGTCGGGTTGATCGCCGGGAAGGTGAAGAAGTCCAGGTCGTCGAGGTTCGCCTTGTCCGTGACGTACTGTGCCGCGACCTGGTTGGTGCCCTGGAACATCATCCCGGCCTTCTTGGACTCCAGGGTCTTGGCCGCGTCCTGCCAGATGCGTCCGTTGGCGCCGGACTGCATGTAGGGCAGGATCTCGGCCCAGTGCTCGAAGACCGTGGTGACGCCCTTGTCCGTCCACGGGATCTCGTGCTTCATCAGCTTCGCGTGGTAGTCGTAGCCGTTGATACGCATGTTGAGGATGTCGAACGTCCCCAGCGCGGGCCAGCCGTCCTTGTCGGCGAAGGCGATGGGCGTGATCCCGTCGCCCTTCATCTTCTTGCACAGCGCCTTGTACTCGTCCCAGGTGGTCGGGACCTGGTAGCCCTTGGCGGCGAAGTGGCTCTTGTTGTAGTGGACCACCCACGGGTAGTTGTACAGCGGGACCAGGTACTGGTGGCCGTCGAGCCCGGTGGAGAGTTTCTTGGCGGCCGGGCCGAAATTGGAGCCGATCTTGTCCCACACGTCGTCCAGCGGCTGGGCGAGGCCCTGCGCGGCGAAGTACTGCATGCGGTAGCCGGCGAACCAGGAGAACAGGTCGTTCGGTGTGCCCTGCAGGTAGCTGGTGATGTTCTCCTGGAAGGAGTTGTGGTCGACCGTGTTGATCTTGATCTTCGACTTGGTCGACGCGGTTGCCGCCGTGCACAGCGCGGCGAAAGCGGTCTTCGCCGCGGGGTCCGAGTAGTTCGAACCGAAGGTGATCGGTCCGCCCTTCTTCCCGTTGCTGGAACTCTTGGGCGAGGACGAGCTGTCACAGGCGGTCAGCAGGCCGCCGGAGACGACAGCCAGGCCGGCGGCGCCGGCTATGCCCCTCAGTACGTTCCTGCGAGTCGGTGACGTCCCGACGTCTCGGCTGGATCCCGACGAATCGACGTCCGACATGGTGCCTCCATGTGTGTGTGGGCGTTCTAGAGGACGAGAGGTGGAGCGACAACGGTGTGGAAGTTCCTGGAGGGGCCCTGTAGCAACTATCGATTTCCAACAGAAGTCACCAAGATGAAACGTATCTCGACCGCTGGGGTAGTTCTACGCCACATGGTTGGGACCGTCAACGCTCTACAGAGGATGCGTTGCCGGACCGTGATGTCGAACGAGGTGGTGGGTTGGCCGCCAGTTGTCCGCTTCGTCCCCGCGATCGCCGTGAGCGGTGCTCTCGGCCGATCCGGCGCGACGCGCACGCACGGGCCGGGCTCGGGCGAGTGGTCACAGGGAACGCCAACTTCCCGCAGCTCACAAGGGAGTGAGACGTCCTCGGTTGCCGGTGCGGACGGCTCGACGGGCGCGGTCGGCGTCGGCTTTCCCCGGTCCGGTGCGCGGGCCGGGGGCCGACTGCGGCGTTGGAGTATGTTGATTTTCGACTGTCCGCTGTCGGATCAGTTGCCCTGTGCGCCGGCAATGGTCAGTTCGCCCACCGTCTCCGCGAGCACGGCGGACGCCTGGGCCGGCAGCCGGTCGTCCGTGATGAACCAGTTGATGTCGGCCAGCGGGCAGAAGCCGCTGAGGCCGACGACGCCCCATTTGGTGTGGTCCGCCACCACCACGACCCGTCGGGCCGCGGCGACCAGCGCCCGGTTGGTCCGGGCCTCGGCGAGGTTGGGGCTGGTGAGCCCGGCCGCCTCGGACGCGCCATGGGTGCCCAGTATCAACAGGTCCACATGGAGCGAGCCGATGACCAGGTCGGCCAGCGGTCCGACCAGCGCCGCGGACGGGGTGGGGGAACCGCCGGTGAGCAGCAGCGTCGCAGCGGTCGTCCCGCCGCCCTCCCGGGCCGCGGCCTGGAAGACCTCGGCCACCGGCAGCGAATTGGTCACCACGGTCAGACTCGGGACGTCCACCAGCCGGGTGGCCACCGCATGCGCCGTCGTGCCGGCGCCGATGGCGACCACGCTGCCCGGCTCGACACGCGCCGCAGCCGCGTCCGCGATCGCGGCCTTCGCCGTCGCTTCGCGGGTGGACTTCGCCTCGAAACCGGGCTCGTAGAGGCTCGTACTGACCGAAACGGCCCCGCCGTGCACCTTCTCCAGGAACCCGCCGCTCGACAGGGCGTCCAGGTCCCGGCGGATGGTCATGTCCGAGACCCCGAGCTGTCCGACGAGCTGGGTGACCCGGACCGCGCCGTCCCGGCGCACCGACTCCAGGATCAGCGCGCGACGCTGCTGCGCGAGCAAGCCTCCCTGATCCGCCATGTGCATCTACTCCTGTCGGCCGGACACTGGTGGAGGGGTTGCGCGCCTCCGTCGCCCCGCACTATAGAACAGAAGCAATCACAGAAGAACAGTCGAGAAAGCGCTCACTGTCACACCACCGGCGGCGGGTCGGTGTCCCGGTCGCTCACGCGGTTGCCCCGTTCACCGTGGCCCGGTCGAGCACGGCGGCCAGGTCCGGCGTCTCACTGAGGACGAGCGCGGCGCCGCCGAGTGCGCCGACTCGCGAACCGAGCTCCAACTCCGCCGGTACTACGTCCACCTCCCGCACCAGCGACAGCGCGTACCGGCGGTTCGCCGTACGCATGGGCGTCAGGAGTACCTCGCCGGCCCGGGACAACTCGCCTCCGACGAGGATGCGTTCGGGGTTCAGCAGATTGCAGAGGTTCGTGGGGTATCGCCTGAGTCGCACCCGCCGGTGCTGCGGTGAGGACTTGGGCCCGGCACGGACACGGCTACGACATGCCGTCGAAACAGCCCGCTCCTAATTTCTGTCATCCGACAGGAACCAGTGACTGGGGGCTGCTCCATGACCGCCACCGCTCCACCCTCGCCGTCATCGCACCCGGACGCCGCCGTCCAGGGAAGCGAACCCGCGGCACTCGCCGGCTTCGGCTACCGTCAGGAGTTGCATCGCAACCTGGGGCGCTACGCGTCCTTCGCCGCCGGATTCTCCTTCATCTCCGTTCTCACCACCGTCTTCCAGTTCTTCGCCTTCGGGTATGCCGTGGGCGGCGGGGCCTTCTTCTGGACCTGGCCCGTCGTGCTGGTCGGTCAGCTGCTGGTGGCGGCCTGCTTCGCCGAACTCGCCGCGCGTTACCCGCTCTCCGGCGCCATCTACCAGTGGTCCACCCGGCTGAGCCGCCCCGCCTTCGGCTGGTACGCCGGCTGGATCATGGTCATCGGACAGGTCGTGGTGGTCGCCGCCGCCGCGCTCGCGCTGCAGGTGGTGCTCCCCGCCGTCTGGTCCGGCTTCCAGATCCTCGGAGGTGATCCGGCGCCCACCACCTCCAGCGGAGCGGCCAATGCCGCGATCCTCGCCGTCCTCCTCCTTGTCATGACGACGGTCGTCAACGTGTTGGACAACAAGGTGCTGTCGGCCGTCAACCGGATCGGGGTCACCGCCGAGATCGTCGGCGCGGTCCTCATCGTGCTGCTGCTCCTCACCCACTCCGAGCGCGGCGCGGGCGTCACCCTCCACACCGGGGGCAACGGCGGCGCGCTGGGTGCCCTGCTGGTGGGCGGGTTCGCTGCCGCATACGTCCTGATCGGCTTCGACAGCGCGGGGGAGATGAGCGAGGAGACCCATCATCCGCGCCGGACCGCCCCGCGCACCATCCTCACCTCGCTGCTCGCGGCCGGCGTCCTGGCCACCCTGCTGGTACTGGGCGGCTTGCTCGCCGCACCGAGCCTGACCGACGGGCGGCTGGCCGGCGAAGGTCTTTCGTACGTACTGACCAGCAACCTCGGGAGCGGGGTGGGCAAGTCGCTGCTGGTGGACGTGGCCGTGGCCATCGCCGTGGCGACGCTCGCCATCCAGACCTCCGCGACCCGCATGCTGTTCTCCATGGCGCGCGACGGCGTGCTGCCCGCCTCCCGCACCCTGGCCAAGGTCTCCCCACGGACCGGCATGCCGCACGCTCCCGCGCTGGTGGTGGGCGTTGCCGCCGCTTGCCTCTGCCTGCTGAATCTGGCTTCGCCGGAGGCCTTCCTCGCGATCGGCACCACGTGCATCGCGATGCTCTACCTCGCGTACGCGATGGTGACCGGGCCGATGCTGGTGCGCAGGCTGCGCGGCGGCTGGGACGCGGGCGCCGGTACGGACGAGACCGGTGCCCCCTTGTTCTCGCTGGGCAGGTGGGGCCTGCCGGTCAATGCGCTGGCCCTGGTCTACGGCCTCTTCATGGCCGTCAACCTGGCCTGGCCGCGCGCCGCGGTCTACGACCCGGCGGGCGGCCACTGGTACTTCCAGTGGTTCACCGCGCTCTTCCTCGGCGTGACGGTGCTGGTCGGCTCCGCCTACCGGGCGCTGCGGCCGCGGCGCCCGGTGCCCGTACCCCCGCTCACCCCGGTGTCCTCGGCGATGTAGTAGATGGGCGCACGGAAGAGCGGGAGCAATGTCAGCCAGCGGGCCGGGACAGGGTCCCGGCCGCCTCCCGCACCGCTGCCAGATCCTCCTCGGGCACCCCCGCCACCCGCAGCGCCGCGTCCGCCGTCGCCGACGCGAAGACCTGGACGGAGCGGTCCGGGGCGGAGCGGTGGACGAGGATGACGCTCTCGATGAGCCCGAAGACCAGGTCGGTGCGGAGCCTGAGTTCGCCGGTGCCGAGCGAGCCGCAGCTTGCCGTCGCTGCGAGCAGCTTCCCATAGGCGCACTTCAGTTCGCCTCGCACCCGGCCGAAATCCGCGAACCGTTCGGTGCGGATCTCGGGCAGCAGGTAGAGACCCCCCAGATTGTGCGGGCCACCGCAGAGCAGCTCCACATCGGAGCGGCAGAGGTACCACAGGCGGGCTTCCGCCGGGGCCGGGCGCTCGCCCGCTCCGGCACCGTCGTCCTCGAGGAGGCCACGGGCGAGGGTGAGAGAGGGAGTGACCGTGCCTTCCAGGAGTGCGGCAAGCAGGTCCTCCTTGCCGGCGAAGTAGTGGTACATCGTGGCCTGCCGCATTCCGGCACGCTCGGCGACCGCCCTGGTCGATGTCGCCGCGTAGCCGCGCGAGGTGAACAACTCGGACGCCGCGGCCAGCAGTTCCTCCCGGGCGGACAGTCCGCTCTCGGGTCGCGGCGAGGCCCGCGGTCTGCCGACCCGTCGTCCTGCGGTGCTCATGGGCCGATCGTCGCACACCGTCGCGCGCGTCCCTGCGGGCCGATTGGAGTGAGAGCGCGGTAACGCCGCCGTAACTGCCGGGCAACGGCCCCGAATCCGCCCACCCCTAATTTCTGTCGAGCGATCGAAATTACCGCTGGAACAAGGACGCCAGCACGTCTCGGGAGGTTGAGCCATGTCGACGGCAACGACGTACGGCGCGCGGGACCATGCCCGTGCTCAAGAGGGGGGCAGGGTCGCGGCGATGCCGGTGGTGCCCGCCACCGACTGGCCCGCCCCGCCTGCCGGCGCGGACCACCTGGTGTGGGCGGAGACCGTGGCGGGCGGCAACTACACCCACCAGGTGCTGGCCCGCGGCACCGAACTGCGGCTGACGGATACGAGCGGCGAAGCCTGCGCCCATCTGCTGCTGTTCGTCGCGGACCGCCCCTGGGAGCGGCTCAACACCGCCGACACGGTCAAGGTGCAGTGGAACGCCTACCTGGAGGAAGGCAGGCTGCTGCTGTCCGACCAGGGCCGCGTGCTGGCCTCCGTCGTCGCCGACACCTCGGGGCGGCACGACGCACTCTGCGGCACCTCCACCCTTGTCCGCAACACCGCGCGGTACGGCGACGGGACACCCTGGTCCGCAACCCCCGCCGGACGTGAGCTGTTCAAACTGGCCGCCCTGAAGAACGGACTGGAACCCCGCGACCTGCCGCCCTCGCTCTCCTTCTTCCAGGGCGTCGAGGTACGCGAGGACGGCGCTGTCGCCTTCACCGGCTCCGCCGGGCCCGGCGCCTTCGTCACCCTGCGTGCCGAACAGGACCTCACCGTGCTCATCGCCAATGTCCCGCATCCCGCAGATCCCCGGCCCGAGTACCTCAGCGGGCCGCTGGAGGTACTCGCCTGGCGGGCCCGTGCCACCGCACCCGGTGACGCCCGCTGGGACGCCTCCCCCGAAGGGCGCCGCGCCTTCCTCAACACCGTCGCCTTCCTCACCGCAAGGGGGCTCGCATGAGTGCGTCGACCACCACCACGGTCGTGCCGGCCAGGGCCGCGTGGTCCGCCGTCGTCCGCGCGGGCCACCTGCTCACCATCACCGACCTGCACGGCAAACAAGCGGTCGACTTCCTCGCGTACGACGCCCACGACACCGCCGTCCGCTACAGCGCGCCCGACACTCTCCACGCCCAGAACAACATCTTCCTGTCCACCGGCTCCGTCCTGCTCTCCAACGAGCACACCGAGCTGATGACCGTCGTCGAGGACACCTGCGGCCGGCACGACACCCTCGGCGGCGCCTGCTCCAAGGAGTCCAACACCCTGCGCTACGGCCACCACACCTGGTCCCAGCACGCCTGTGCGGACAACTTCCTCACCGAGGGGTCCCGGTACGGTCTCGGCAAGCGCGATCTGGTCTCGAACATCAACTGGTACATGAACGTCCCCGTCGAGCAGGACGGCACGCTGGGCATCGTGGACGGCTTGTCCGCCCCGGGCCTGCGGGTCGTGCTGAGGGCCGAGACGGACGTCCTGATCCTGGTCTCCAACTGCCCACAGATCAACAACCCCTGCAACGGCTTCGAGCCGACCGCCGTCGAGATGACGATCAGTGACGGGACGGCGCGCCCATGACACCCGCCTTCGACACCCTGCTGGTCGCCAACCGCGGCGAGATCGCCGCCCGCATCATCGGTACCGCCCGGCGGCTGGGGCTGCGTACGGTCGCCGTCTTCTCCGACCCGGACCGGGCGAGCGAACACGTACGGCTGGCGGACGAGGCCGTGCGTCTCGGCCCCGCGCCCGCCAGGGAGTCGTACCTGAACGTGGACCTGGTGCTGAAGGCCGCGGTGGAGGCCGGGGCCGGTGCGATCCACCCGGGATACGGATTCCTCTCCGAGGACGCGGAGTTCGCCCGCCGCTGCGAGGCGGCCGGGATCGTCTTCGTCGGCCCGAAACCGGAGCAACTGGACCTCTTCGGCGCCAAGCACACCGCACGCGCCGCCGCCGAAGCAGCGGGAGTTCCCCTCGCACCCGGCAGCGGACTGCTGCCCGATCCGGCCGCCGCTCTCCAGGAAGCCGGCCGTATCGGCTACCCGGTGATGCTGAAGGCCACCGGAGGAGGGGGCGGCATCGGCATGCAGGCCTGTCACGGGCCGGAGGAGCTCACCGACGCCTGGGACCGGGTACAGCGGGTCGCCGCCGCCTCCTTCTCCTCCGCCGGGGTCTTCGTGGAACGCCTCGTCGAAGACGCCCGTCACGTCGAGGTGCAGGTGTTCGGTGACGGCGCGGGCCGGGTGGTCACCTTCGGCGACCGGGACTGCTCACTGCAGCGCCGCAACCAGAAGGTGGTGGAGGAAGCCCCGGCGCCTGGTCTGCCCGACCGGGTGCGCCGCCAACTCGCTGACGCCGCACATGACGTGTGTGCCTCGGTGGGCTACCGCTCCGCCGGGACCGTGGAGTTCGTCTACGACGCCGCCCGCGCGGAGGCGTACTTCCTGGAGGTCAACACCCGTCTCCAGGTGGAGCATCCCGTCACCGAGGAGATCTATGGTGTCGATCTGGTGGAGTGGATGCTGCGTCTGGCCCAGGGGGAGACCTCGGTGGTCCGCGCTCCCGGACCACCGCGCGGCCACGCCGTGGAGGCCCGCGTCTACGCCGAGGACCCCTCCCGCGGGCATCGCCCCAGCGCGGGTCTGCTGACGCGCGTCACCTTCCCCTCCGACGTCCGCGTCGACTCCTGGGTCCGAACCGGTACGGAGGTGACCACCGCGTACGACCCGATGCTCGCGAAGGTCATCGCCTACGGCGCCGACCGCGCGGAGGCGCTGAGCCGGCTGGACGCCGCGCTCGCCACCACCCGGATCGACGGCATCGAGACCAACCTGGGCCTGGTACGGGCCGCGCTGGCCCGGCCCGAGATGCGGGCCGCCCGCCACTCCACCGCCACCCTGGCCGAGGTCACCGACCCCACGCCGCGCATCGAGGTCGCCGCGGGCGGAACCCTCACCACCGTCCAGGACTGGCCGGGCCGTACCGGCCACTGGCAGGTCGGCGTCCCACCTTGCGGACCGATGGACGACCTCTCCTTCCGGCTCGGCAACCGGGCACTGGGCAACGCCGAGGGCGCCCCCGGGCTGGAGTGCACCCTGCAGGGCCCCGCCCTGCGGTTCACCCACCCGACGACGGTGTGCGTCACCGGCGCACCGGCCCCGGTGAACGTCGACGGCACCGCCGTACCGCAGTGGGAGCCCGTGACCGTCCCCGCCGGGTCCACACTGACCGTCGGCGTCGCGGGTGAACTCGGCCTGCGCACCTACGTGCTGTTCGCAGGCGGCGGCCTGGACGTGCCGGACTTCCTCGGCAGCGCTTCGACCTTCACCCTGGGCCGTTTCGGCGGGCACGGTGGCCGGGCCCTGCGCACCGGCGACGTGCTGCACGGCGGCACGGCGGAGCACACCGCCCGTCAGGTGCCGCCAGCCGCCCGCCCGGTGTTCGGCACGGTGTGGGAGATCGCGGCGGTGGAAGGCCCGCACGCCGCGCCCGAGTTCTTCACCGAGGACGACATCCGTGGTTTCTACGCCGCCGAGTGGAAGGTGCACTTCAACTCGGCCCGCACGGGCGTGCGTCTGATCGGTCCCAAGCCGCGCTGGGCACGCACGGACGGCGGCGAGGCCGGGCTGCACCCGTCCAACATCCACGACACGCCGTACTCCGTCGGCGCGGTCGACTACACCGGGGACATGCCGGTGCTGCTCGGCCCCGACGGCCCCTCCCTGGGCGGTTTCGTCTGCCCGGCCACGATCGCCAAGGGCCAGCGCTGGAAGCTCGGCCAGCTGCGCCCCGGGGACACGGTCCGGTTCATCCCGGTCACCGTGGCGGCGGCGGACGCTCTGCGCAGTACGCCCCAGGCGCGTCCGGCCGCGGACCGGCCGGAGATCGTGGACGGCGGGGTGCTGGCCCGGCACCGGGACGTGACCTACCGGCGCAGCGGCGACGACAACCTGCTGGTCGAGTTCGGCCCGATGGAGCTGGACCTGGCGCTGCGGATGCGGGTGCACGCGCTAATGGAAGCGGTGGTCGCGGCCGGGCTGCCCGGTATCACCGACCTGACGCCCGGTATCCGTTCCCTGCAGATCCGGACCGACCCCGATGTGCTGGCCCAGCCGGAACTGCTGGAACGCGTGCGCCGGATCGAGGCGTCGCTGCCTCCCACCGACGAGCTCGTCGTGCCGTCCAGGACGGTCCACCTGCCGTTGTCCTGGGACGACCCGGCGACCCGCGAGGCCATCGCCCGCTACATGGCGGGGGTCAGGGACGACGCTCCCTGGTGCCCGTGGAACATCGAGTTCATCCGCCGGGTCAATGGCCTGCCGGCCGTCGAGGACGTCTACCGCACCGTCTTCGACGCCGAATACCTCGTTCTCGGTCTCGGTGACGTCTACCTGGGCGCGCCGGTCGCCACTCCGCTCGACCCGCGTCACCGCCTGGTCACCACCAAGTACAACCCGGCACGGACCTGGACGGCGGAGAACTCCGTCGGCATCGGCGGCGCATACCTGTGCGTCTACGGCATGGAGGGGCCGGGTGGCTACCAGTTCGTCGGCCGCACCACACAGGTCTGGTCGAGCTGGCGGCCGGACCCGCAGCCCTGGCTGCTGCGCTTCTTCGACCGCATCAGGTGGTACGAGGTCGGGCCGGAGGAGCTCATCGAGCTCCGTGGCGACATGGCCGCAGGCCGGTTCACGCCCCGGATCGAGGAGGGCACCTTCTCCCTCGCCGACCACCAGCGCTTCCTTGCCGCGAACGCGGGGGCCATCACCGAGTTCCGCTCCCGGCAGGCCGCGGCCTTCGCAGCGGAGCGGGACGCGTGGGAGGCCGCGGGCGAGTTCACCCGCGCGGAGCGGGTCTCCGCGCCCGCCCCCGCGCCGGCCGAGGTCTCCGTCCCGCCCGGCGGACATCTCGTGGAGGCCGAATTCACGGCCTCCGTCTGGCAGGTCAACGTCCGTGTCGGCGACACGGTCACGGCGGGCCAGCAGCTCCTCGCGGTGGAGGCCATGAAGATGGAATCGCGCATCCACTCGCCGAGCGACGCGGTCGTCACCCACGTCCTCACCGAACCCGGCGCCCAGGTCGAGCCGGGTGCTCCGCTGGTCGTGCTGGCGCCGTGCGCATAAGAGCCGCCCCCCGCAGGCGCGCACCCGCAGACCCGTGCAACCGCCACCCGCGCAACCGAGAGAGGCACCCACATCGATGACCGACCGCCTGCTCGCCCGTGTCCGCGCCGCCTACGACCGCATCGCGGAGGTCGACCGTCCGGAGATCTGGATCAGCCTGCGCCCGCAGGCGGAGGTCGAGGCCGAAGCGGCGGCGACCGACCCGGCGCTGCCGCTCGCCGGCCGGCTGCTCGCCGTCAAGGGCAACATCGACGTCGCGGGCCTGGAAACCACCGCCGGCTGCCCCTCGTACGCCTACGAGCCGGTCCGGGACGCACCGGTGGTGGCCCGCCTCCGCGCGGCCGGCGCCGTCGTGCTCGGCACCACCAACCTGGACCAGTTCGCCACGGGGCTGGTCGGCACGCGTTCGCCGTACGGGGCGGTGCGCAACGCCGTCGACCCCCGCCGGATCAGCGGCGGGTCGAGCTCCGGCTCGGCCGTCGCCGTGGCACTCGGCATCGCCGATCTGGCGCTCGGCACCGACACCGCGGGCTCCGGACGGGTCCCGGCGGCCTTCAACGGCATCGTCGGACTGAAGCCCACCCGGGGCCTGGTGCCGACCGGGGGCGTCGTGCCGGCCTGCGCGAGCCTGGACTGCGTGACGGTCTTCGCCCGAACACTCCCCGAGGCCGAGCAGGCGCTGGCCCACCTGGTCACCGGGGGCGGAGCGCCCCCGGCCCGCGCGCCGGGACCCTGGCGGATCGCCGTCCCGGACGCCGCCCAGCTCGGCGAGCTGGACGCGGGCTGGGCCGACGCGTTCCGCAGTACCGCCGCCCGCCTCCAGGCGGCCGGGGTCCGCCTCCAGCCCGTGGACCTCGCACCGTTCACCGAAGCGGCCGCGATGCTCTACGAGGGTGCCTTCGTCGCCGAGCGCTATACGGCGGTCGGCGACTTCGTCGACAAGCGGACCGAACAGGATGCCCACGACCTGGATCCGACCGTCGCCCAGATCATCCGGCGCTCCCGTGATATCCCGGCCCACCGGCTCTTCGCCGACCAGGAGAGGCTCTCCGCCCTCCGCTCCCGCGCCATGGCCGCGCTCGGGGACGCGGACGCTCTGCTGCTGCCGACCACGCCCGGCCACCCCACCCTCGCCGAGGTCGCCGCCGACCCACTGGGTACCAACGCCCGCCTCGGACGGTTCACGAACTCCACCAACCTGTTCGACCTGGCCGCGGTCGCCGTACCGGCCGGCACCGTGGCCGGGCTGCCGTTCGGGGTGATGCTGATCGGCCAGGCGCACACCGACGGCCGACTGGCCCGGATGGCCCCGCTTCTCACCCCGTCCACCCAGGTGGCCGTCGTCGGCGCGCATCTGACCGGCCAGCCTCTCAACCCCCAACTTCTCGCCCTGGGTGGCCGTTTCACCCGTACGACCGCCACGGCGCCCTGCTACCGCCTGTACGCACTGCCCACCGATCCGCCCAAACCGGGCCTGGTGCGGGACTCCGAAGGGGGCGCGGCCATCGAGGCCGAGGTGTGGGAACTGCCCCCTGCGGGCCTGGGTGGCCTGGTCGCCGCTCTCCCTCGTCCCATGGCCCTCGGCAGCGTGGAACTCGCTGACGGCAGCCGGGTACCGGGGTTCCTCTGCGAACAGACCGCGCTGCGGGAGGCCGCCGACATCACCTCGTACGGAAGTTGGCGGACCTATCTGCACAGCCGCGGCTGAGTGCGCTGGTCCCTTGCGGACGGAGGGTGTCCGCAAGCCCCGGTAGCGTTCCGCGTATGGCCTTGATGAGTACGCGCGCACTCAACCGCGCCACCCTGTACCGCCAACTCCTGCTGCGCCGCGAGGTGATGCCCGCCAAGGACGCCGTAGCCCATCTGCTGGGCCTGCAGGCCCAGAACACCAAGCCGCCGTATTACCAGCTCTGGTCCCGTCTCGAAGGGTTCGATCCGCAGGAGCTGTCCGGTCTGCTGCAGAGGCGCGAGGCCGTCCGGATCGTGACCATGCGCTCCACCATCCACCTGCACACCGCAGACGACGCGCTGACGCTGCGCCCGCTCGTCCAGGCCGCCCGGGACCGTGAGCTGGCGGCGTTCCGCAAGGGCCTGGTGGATGTCGACCTCGATCGGCTGGCCGAACTCGCGCGCTCCCTGGTCGAGGAGCAGCCGCGCACCATGAAGGAGATCCGCGAACAGCTGCTGACCCGGTGGCCGGATGCCGATCCGTCGGCTCTCTCCATCGCGGCCCGGTGCCGGCTGCCTCTGGTGCAGGTCACTCCGCGCGGGCTGTGGGGCAGGAGCGGTCAGGTCGCGCTCACCACCATCGAACGGTGGCTGGACCGCAAGCCCGAGCCCGTCCCCACACCCGACGCCACCGTGCTGCGCTATCTGCGTGCTTTCGGCCCCGCGTCGGTGATGGACATGCAGAAGTGGGCGGGACTGACCAGGTTGGGCGAGGTGTTCGAGCGGCTGCGGCCGCAGCTGATGACTTTTCAGGATGTCAACGGAGTCGAGCTCTTCGACCTTCCGGACGCCCCGCGTCCGGATCAGCACACCCCCGCGCCGCCCCGCTTCCTGCCCGAGTACGACAACCTGCTGCTGGCTCACGCCGATCGCACCCGGGTGATCCCGGCGGAGTACCGGGGCCGCAACGGCACGGGGAATCAGACGTTCGGCAGCTTCCTCGTCGACGGATTCCTGGCCGGTATCTGGCGGCAGAAGGAGTATCGGGGAGCCGTCACCCTGCAGATCGACCCGTTCGCCCGGCTGGGTCGCGACGACCGGGCGGCGCTGGTGGCGGAGGGCGAGCGCCTGGTCCGGGAAATGAGCGGTGTCACCGCGCGGGACGTCAGCTTCGGCGCATTCCGTGACTGAGCGCGGGCCTGCAGCGGCGAGTACGATGCCGGTTCAGCCGAGTTCCAAGGTGGTGACCCCGTAGACGCGGTCTTCGGCGAGCGGCCGGATCGGGCCGGTGTACATCCGGGCCGTTTCGAAGGCCGGCGTCAGACCGAGTGACTGCGCCAGGGCGACACCGGCCGGATTCGCATCCGGGACATCCACCGCGACCTGCGCCGGACCCGCCTCGGCGGCCAGCGCCGCGTACAGCGCCCGCGCATCGGACGGTGAGTCGGCGAACAGCGGGCCGATCCGCAGGGTTTCGCGCGCCGGACGGAGCACCGCGAAGCCGGTCAGCCGGCCGTCGACGACCCGGACCAGGGCCCGGTGCCCCTGCGTGGTCAGCCATCGGTCTAGGAAGCGCGGGCGGTCGGCCGGCCAGCACGCACTGTCGTACGCCGCAACGGCGGCCCGGTCCGCAGCGGTGATTTGGCGGACGTGTGCGGGCCGCTCGCCGGTGCCGATCCGGCCGACGTGGCGCACCGTGCGATGGGCCGGGGTGAAGCCCGACCGGCGGTAGTTGTCCTGCTGAGCGACCACGCCGTCAAGACCAAGGGTCCTGGCCCCCGCGTGCGCGAGTCCCGCCCGCCAGGTGGCCGAGCCGTACCCGCGGCCGCGCTGATCGGGGCGGACCAGGTAGCAGCCGAGGAAGGCGTAGCCGTCACCGTAGTTGACCAGCGAGATCGCGGAGACCGGGTCGCCGTCCAGGCAGCCGAGAAAGAAGCCCGCCGGGTCCTGGGCGAAGAAACTCTCCTCATCGCGCAGCCCCGGGTTCCAGCCCTCGTCGTACGCCCAACCGCTGATCACCGGCCAGTCGTCCCGGGTCGCCCGCGCGACGACAAGCCGCTCAGCGGATGTGTACGTCATGGGTGCTCTCCCTCTGTGTTCCCGGGCCCCCGGAACCCCGAGTCGGCGCGGAGCTCATGGAAGCAGCCCCGCCCGCCGGGCCGCCACCACCGCTTCCAGCCGGGTGTGCGCGCCGAGCTTCCGCATGGCGGACCGCAGATAGCCTTTCACGGTCTCCGGCTTCAGTCCCAGCCGCTCGCCGGTCACGGCGTTGGTGGCGCCGGTCGCCACCCAGGCCAGCACATCCACCTCACGGGTGGCCAGCGCGATCCGCCGTTCCCCCGGCTGCCGGCCGCCGCCCGCCAGCCGCCCGCAGACCGCCAGCAGTTCCTCGCGCAGCCACGGGTCCACGACGCGCGGCGCCAGCGTGCGCAGTTCGCTGTGTGCCTCCCGGACCTGTTCCCAGGCGCCCGGACCGGCCACCGGCTCCCGCGCCGCGGCCAGCAGCTGCTGCACCTCGTCCCGTACGACCAGCGACTGCTCGACGTCCCGTGCCGCTTCGACGGCCGCGTTGTACGTGCGGTCGCCGAAGGCCAGCGGCGCGCGCACCGCGCCGTACAGCACACCGCGCACCTTGCGTCGCACGACCACCGGCACCGCGAGGACCGCGTGCAGCCCTTCCGCACCCACCGCGGTGTCGTACTCGTGGCTGATATGCAGCGATGCCCGGTAGTCGGTCACCGCGCAGGGGCGGGACAGCGCGATCGATTTGCCGCCGAGGCCATTGCCCGCGGACACGGTCAGTCCGCGCAGCGCGGGTGTCGCGGTGCCGCTCAGCTCGGCGATGCGCAGCTGTCTGCTGTCGGTCAGCAGGCCGCCGAAGGCGACCGGCAGCCCGGTGACGCGGCGCAGCCGCTGCAGCGCCGCTCGCATCTCCACTGCCTCGACCGGCTCCGGCACGCGCGCTTCCTTTCTCTCCGGGGACCGGGGGTGTCTCCTGGGAGAGACACAGCCTTCGCCCCCGTTCGGGGGTAGTGAGACCTGGGGCACTGATTACACGATGCTGAGGACCGGTCCCGCAATGAGGAGGACGCATGGCGCCACAGAACGCGACGGAGGAATTCCGTGCCGCACGGGATTTCCTGCTCCAGCACCGTGAGGAGTACGCCACGGCCTACGAGGGTTTCCGCTGGCCGCGGCCGGCGAATTTCAACTGGGCGCTGGAGTGGTTCGACGTCATCGCCCAGGACAACAGCAGGACCGCGCTGCACATCGTGGAGGAGGACGGCACCGAGACCAAGGTGTCGTTCGCCGAGATGGCCGTACGGTCCGTCCGGGCGGCCAACTGGCTGCGCGACCGGGGCGTACGGCCGGGCGACCGCATCCTGGTCATGCTCGGCAACCAGCAGGAGCTGTGGGAGACGGCGCTGGCCGCGATGAAGCTGCGGGCCGTCGTCATCCCCGCCACCCCGCTGCTCGGCCCCGCCGACCTGCGGGACAGGATCACTCGCGGCCGCGCCCGCCATGTCCTGGTCCGGAGCGAGGACACCGCGAAGTTCGCCGACGTGCCGGGCGGCTACACCCGGATCGCGGTGGGCCCGGACACGCCGGAGGGCTGGCTGGACTACCGCGACGCTGAGGCAGCGTCCGCCGAGTTCGAGCCGGCCGGCGTTACCGCGGCGGACGACTCACTGATGCTCTACTTCACGTCCGGCACGACGGCCCAGCCCAAACTGGTCGAGCACACGCACGCGTCCTACCCCATCGGCCACTTGGCGACGATGTACTGGATCGGGCTGCGCCCCGGCGACGTGCACCTCAACATCTCCTCGCCCGGATGGGCCAAGCACGCCTGGTCGAACCTCTTCGCACCGTGGAACGCGGAGGCGACGGTCTTCATCCACAACTACACGCGCTTCGATCCGGCCCGGCTGATGGCCGAGATGGACCGGGTCGGTGTGACGTCGTTCTGCGCGCCGCCGACCGTGTGGCGGATGCTGATCCAGGCCGACCTGAGCCAGTTGCGAACGCCCCCGCGCGAGGTCGCCGCGGCCGGCGAGCCACTGAACCCGGAGGTCATCGAGACCGTGCGGCGGAAGTGGGGAGTGACGATCCGGGACGGCTTCGGGCAGACCGAGACCGCCGTCCAGGTGGCCAACACCCCGGGGCAGGAGCTCAAGGCGGGCTCGATGGGCCGCCCGACACCCGGCTACAAGGTCGAGCTGCTGGACCCGGTCAGCGGTCAGCCGGGGGTGAGCGAGGGGGAGATCGCCCTCGACCTCTCGGCGGAACCCGTCGGTCTGATGGTCTGCTACCACGGTGATCCGGAGCGCACGGCCGCGGCGATGGCCGGCGGTTACTACCGCACCGGAGACATCGGCTCGCGCGACGCCGACGGCTACATCACCTACATCGGCCGGTCGGACGACGTGTTCAAGGCGTCCGACTACAAGATCTCGCCCTTCGAGCTGGAAAGCGCACTGCTGGAGCACGAGGCGGTCGCCGAGGCCGCGGTCGTCCCGGCGCCCGATCCGGTGCGGCTGGCCGTGCCGAAGGCGTACGTGGTTCTCGCGGAGGGCTGGGAGCCGGGTCCCGGCACGGCGAAGGTGATCTTCGAGCATTCGCGGGCGGTGCTGGCCCCGTACAAGCGGATCAGGCGGATCGAGTTCGGGGAACTGCCCAAGACCGTCTCCGGGAAGATCCGGCGGATCGAGCTGCGTGAGGCGACGGCGGCCGGTTCCACCTCCGAGTACGACGAGGAGACACTCCGGTGACCACGTCACAGGAATCGCTCTCGTACGTGCATGGCACCGGCACGACCGCGCTGCTCGGTGACACCATCGGCGGCAACCTGGACCGGGCGGTCGCCGCCTTCCCGGAGCATGAGGCGCTGGTGGACGTGGCGTCGGGGCGCCGGTGGACGTACACCCGGTTCGGTGCGGCGGTGGACGAACTGGCCCGCGCCTTCACCGGGATCGGGGTCCGCAAGGGTGACCGGGTGGGCATCTGGGCGGTCAACTGCCCGGAGTGGGTGCTGGTGCAGTACGCTACCGCGCGGCTCGGCGCGATCATGGTGAACATCAATCCGGCCTACCGGGCACACGAAGTGGAGTTCGTGCTGAAGCAGGCCGGCATCACGGTGCTGATCGCGTCCACCGAGCACAAGGGAAGCGACTACCGGGCGCTGGTCCAGGAGGTACGCGGCAACTGCCCGGCGTTGCGGGCCGTCCACTACATCGGCGACCCGTCCTGGGAAGAGCTGCTCGCAGCGGCCGGACCGGAGACGTTCGACACCGCGCTCTCCTGCGACGACCCGATCAACATCCAGTACACCTCCGGCACCACCGGCTTCCCGAAGGGGGCCACCCTCTCTCATCACAACATCCTCAACAACGGTTACTTCGTCGGTGAGTTGGTCGGTTACTCGGAGCAGGACCGGATCTGTCTGCCGGTCCCCTTCTATCACTGCTTCGGGATGGTCATGGGAAACCTCGCCGCTACCTCGCACGGTGCGTGCATCGTCATCCCGGCCCCCTCGTTCGACCCGGCGGCCACGCTGCGCGCAGTCGAGCAGGAGCGGTGCACCTCGCTCTACGGGGTGCCGACCATGTTCATCGCCGAACTGAACCTTCCCGGGTTCGCCGACTACGACCTCTCCTCGCTCCGCACCGGCATCATGGCGGGCTCGCCCTGCCCGGCCGAGGTGATGAAGCGGGTCGTCGCCGAGATGCACATGGCCGAGGTGTCGATCTGCTACGGCATGACGGAGACCTCTCCGGTTTCCACCCAGACGCGCCGCGACGACGACCTGGAACGCCGCACCGGGACCGTCGGCCGGGCCCTGCCGCATCTCGAGGTGAAGGTCGTCGATCCGGCGACGGGAGTGACGGTGCCGCGTGGCGTGGCGGGGGAGCTGTGCACCCGCGGCTACAGCGTGATGCTCGGCTACTGGGAGGAGCCGCAGCAGACGGCCGGAGCGATAGACGCGGGCCGCTGGATGCACACCGGTGATCTGGCGGTCGTCCGTGAGGACGACTACGTGCAGATCGTCGGCCGGATCAAGGACATGATCATCCGTGGCGGTGAGAACGTCTACCCGCGCGAGATCGAGGAGTTCCTCTACGGTCACCCGAAGATCGTCGACGTGCAGGTGGTCGGGGTGCCGGACGAGAGGTACGGCGAGGAGATCCTGGCCTGTGTCATTCCGCGTGATCAGACCGATCCACCCACGTTGGAGGAGATCGCCGAGTACTGCCGCGGGCAGCTGTCCCACTACAAGATCCCACGGGCCCTGCAACTCCTGGAGGACTTCCCCATGACCGTCAGCGGAAAGGTCAGGAAGGTGGAACTCCGGGAGCGTTTCGGCCATCACTAACGGTGTGGCCGGCTGAGGAACTCCCACTATACACTCGGTATATACATCGTGTGTATAGTCCGGGTCATGCCATTGCTGAGAAAGAAGGCAGCGGCGCGGTTCGGATCCGCCGCTGCCCTGGCCGCGCTCATGTCCGTTGTGCTGAGCGGCTGTTCGATGGACACCACCTCGCCGTCCGCGGCGCGGAAACACGCGGACGGTAAGCACCCGGCGGATTTCGGCCCCGTCGACTGCCGCGAGGCCAAGTGCATAGCGCTGACCTTCGACGCCGGGCCGGGACCGAACACCCCGCATCTGCTGGACGTCCTGAAGGAGAAGAAGGTCCATGCGACGTTCTTCCTGCTCGGCAAGAATCACGTGATGAAGTACCCCGGCGTCGTGAAGCGCGAGGCGGCCGAGGGACATGAGGTCGGCAACCACACCTGGACCCACAAGATCCTGACGAAGCAGAGCGCGGATGTGGCACGCCAGGAGATAGAGAAGACCGAGGTCGCGGTGGAGAAGATCACCGGCACCCGGCCCCGGGTGATGCGTCCGCCGCAGGGCAGGACCAACGACAGCGTCTCCAAGATATGCAAGGAGCTCGGCGTCTCCCAGGTGCTGTGGAGCACCACCGCCAAGGACTTCTCCACCAACGACACGGCGCTCATCGAGAAGCGGACGCTCGAGCAGGCCGAGCCCGACGGCATCATCCTGCTGCACGACATCTACCCGGGCACGGTGCCGGCCGTCTCCGGCATCATCGACACCCTGCGCGAGCGCGGCTACACCTTTGTCACCGTGCCGCAGCTGGTCGCCCCCGCCCAGCTGAAGCCGGGCGCGATCTACCGGCCGTAATTCCTGTCCGCGGCAGTTCGAGTGCCGCGGTGTCACGCGCCCGTCTGCACCAGTTCGGTGGCCGGGGCGTTGACCGGCTGCGGGGCGCCGGTCAGATCCATCACGAAGAGCGGGACAGCCAGTTCGTCAGCCCGGGCGCGCGCCTCGTCGGCGTACCCCGCGAGGGAGAAACAGACGCTGATCGCCGACGCGCTCAGACCGTTCAGCCACAGGCACTCGATGTCCCGCAGTACGGCGGGGCGAGTGGTGGCCTCAACGCTGGCGACCAGGTCGGGGCCCCGCAGGTCGATGCCGGAAGCGGGCCGCCTGCCCGGCTGCCGGACGTTGCGGAAGCCCAGCCACTCCAGATAGCGGGCGGCCGCGGACACCGCGTCGCCGGCGGTACGGATCGTCACCGGCCGGAACGCCGGACGGGCAGCGGCCCGGCCGGTCCCGGCGGCAGACGCCGCGGGCGGTGGCTCGCTCACCGGCCGTACCGGAATCCGCAGGACCGCGCCGCAGGAGCAGCCGAGCTCCGGCTGCGGCCACTCGTCGTGCCGCCCGCAGGTCTCGCAGCGCACCATGACCCAGTCCTCGGACCAGGTCCGGTGAGTGATCGGCTCCGGGGGAGCGCCCTCCAGCAGCGGTGGCGCCAGCGGCGCTCCGCAGGCACACGGCAGGACCGCGGCGACATACGCGTGCTCCCGGAGGCAGGCCGGGCAGCGCACCCGTGCGGTCCCGGCGGCCTTTCCCGCGCCGTCCGAGGGGATCTCTCCGGTGCCCGCGTCCTCTCCCCTGCCCGTTCCCATGGGCTCATCGTCCACCAAGAGCGCGGCCCGGGGGAGGGACTTCGGACATTGACGCCCCCGCGACGGCCTTCGGTCGCCGTGCGCGGCCCCGCGAGCATGCTCCCTTGACGGCGGACCGGAACAGCTCTTACATTGCTTCCGTATAGCAGAAATAGAATTCCGTAATGCGGAAATGGGCGATCTCAGGTTGGCGCGACAGGAGGCCCACTCCGACTGGCCGAGCAGGAGTACTCAATGCCACGTATGACCGCTGCCCGAGCGGCAGTTGAGATCCTCAAGCGCGAGGGCGTCACGCACGCGTTCGGGGTGCCGGGTGCGGCGATCAACCCGTTCTATGCGGCACTCAAGGCCGCAGGCGGTGTGCAGCACACGCTCGCGCGCCATGTCGAGGGTGCCTCGCACATGGCTGAGGGATACACCCGTACCCACCCAGGCAACATCGGCGTCTGCCTCGGTACGTCGGGACCGGCGGGCACCGACATGATCACCGGGCTCTACTCGGCGATCGGCGACTCGATCCCGATCCTCTGCATCACCGGCCAGGCGCCGACCGCGGTGATGCACAAGGAGGACTTCCAGGCCGTCGACATCGCGTCGATCGCCAAGCCGGTGACCAAGGCGGCCACCACCGTCATGGAGGCGGCGCAGGTGCCCGGCGTCGTCCAGCAGGCCTTCCACCTGATGCGCTCGGGGCGGCCGGGGCCGGTCCTGATCGACCTGCCGATCGACGTCCAGATGACCGAGATCGAGTTCGACCCGGAGACCTACACGCCGCTGCCGGTCTACAAGCCGGTCGCGAGCCGCGCTCAGATCGAGAAGGCGATCACGCTGCTCAACGAGTCGCAGCGGCCGCTGATCGTGGCGGGCGGCGGCATCATCAACGCCGACGCCTCCGACCTGCTGGTGGAGTTCGCCGAGCTGACCGGTATTCCGGTCGTCCCCACCCTGATGGGCTGGGGCATCCTCGCGGACGACCACGCGCTGAACGCCGGCATGGTGGGTCTGCAGACCTCGCACCGCTACGGCAACGCGACGTTCCTGGAGTCCGACTTCGTCCTCGGCATCGGCAACCGCTGGGCCAACCGCCACACCGGCAAGCTGGACACGTACACCAAGGGCCGCAAGTTCGTGCACGTGGACATCGAGCCGACTCAGCTCGGCAAGATCTTCGCCCCGGACTTCGGCATCGCCTCGGACGCCAAGGCGGCGCTGGAGCTCTTCGTCGAGGTGGCGCGCGAGCTGAAGGCCGCCGGCCGGCTCCCGGACCGTACGGAGTGGGCCGCGTCGGCCCAGGACCGCAAGGCCAGGCTGCAGCGCCGCACCCACTTCGACAACGTGCCGATCAAGCCGCAGCGGGTGTACGAGGAGATGAACCGCGCCTTCGGCCCCGACACCCGGTATGTCTCCACCATCGGTCTCTCGCAGATCGCCGGTGCGCAGATGCTGCACGTCTACAAGCCGCGTCACTGGATCAACTGCGGCCAGGCGGGCCCGCTGGGCTGGACGATCCCCGCCGCGCTGGGCGTCGCCACCGCCGACCCGGAGACGACGGTCGTCGCGCTCTCCGGCGACTACGACTTCCAGTTCATGCTCGAAGAGCTGGCGGTCGGCGCGCAGCACAACATCCCGTACGTCCATGTCCTGGTGAACAACGCCTACCTCGGCCTGATCCGCCAGGCGCAGCGGAACTTCGACATCGACTTCCAGGTCAATCTCGAGTTCGAGAACATCAACACCCCCGAGATCGGCGTCTACGGCGTGGACCACGTCAAGGTCGCCGAGGGGCTGGGCTGCAAGGCGATCCGGGTCACCGAGCCGGACCAGCTGCTGCCCGCCTTCGAGGAGGCCAAGAAGCTGGCCGCCGAGTACCGGGTGCCGGTCGTCGTCGAGGCCATCCTGGAGCGGGTCACCAACATCTCGATGAGCGGCGGCGACATCGCCGGCGTCAACGAGTTCGAGGACATCGCCACGGAGCCGGGCCATGCCCCGACCGCGATCCTGCCGCTGATCACTTCCTGACCAGCGCCACGAAGGGGCGGGCCACCGGTGCCGGGTGGTCCGCCCCTTCGGCGTGCTCATACGGGCCGGCTGCCCGACGAACCGAACCGGTCGAGGACCCGGAGTTCGGCGTCCCGCAGGGTGGCACTGCCCTTGTGCCCGGCGTCCTCGATGACGGTCAACTCCGCTTCGGGCCAGGCCTGTGCGAGTTCCCAGGCAGTGGTGTACGGGCTGCTCAGATCGTGCCGGCCGTGGAAGAGGGCACCCGGGATGCCCTTCAGCCGGTGCGCGTCGCGCAACAGCGCGCCCTCGGCCAGCCAGGCGCCGTGTGAGAAGTAGTGCGACGCGATCCGGACCAGGGCGACCCTGGCCGCGGACGGCCGGTCGCTGAACGGACGGGCGGAGCCGTGCGGCTCCAGCGAGAGCACCGCGTCCTCCCACTCGCACCAGTCGGCGACCGCCTTCGCCCGCACCTCCGGATCGGGGTCCGACGCCCGCCGGGCGTACGCGGGGACCAGGCCCGCGTCGTCCCCGGACTCGGGGGCACCGGCCCGGAAGCGGGCCAGTGCCTCGGGGAAGAAGCGGCCCACACCGCCGTACAGCCAGGCGATCTCCGAGCGCCGGGTCATGGTGACCCCACCGATCACGATCTCCGACACCCGCTGCGGGTGCGCCTCGGCGTACGCCAGGATCAGCGTAGAACCCCAGGATCCGCCGTACAGCAGCCACTGCTCGATGCCCAGGTGCTCCCTCAGCTGCTCCATGTCGCTGATGAGGAGGGGGGTGGTGTTGCGGGACAGGTCGGTGGCCGGGTCGCCGGCGTGCGGGGTGCTGCGTCCGCAGTTGCGCTGGTCGAAGAGGATGACGCGGTAGCGCGCCGGGTCGAAGTACCGGCGGGCGCGCACGGAGCAGCCGGAGCCGGGGCCGCCGTGCACCACGAGGGCCGGCTTGCCCGCCGGGTTGCCGCACGTCTCCCAGTACAGAAGGTTGCCGTCACCGGTGTCGAGCAGGCCCTGCTCGTACGGCTCGATGGGCGGGTGGAGCTCGGTCATGCCACAGTCCTCTCAGGGTCGGCCGGAACCCGCACGCAAAAGGAGCGCGGAACAAGGGACCGTATCCTTGTTCCGCGCTCCGGCATGGAGTTTTTTCGGGCCTGAAGTCTGGTACCGCCCGGCGGCACGAGGCTGGGCGCGACAGGACGTTCGCGTCGCCGGGCGGGGCTTGTGGTGTCCGGCTCGGCTCCCCGGCGGACGAAGCCCGGGGAGCAGGGCGGGGGTGGCGTCGAGAAGCCGAGGACCGCGGCGGAGGCGATTGGCCATCGGCACGTCGTTCTTCAGGTCAGAACAGCGTGCCGGTGGCTTTGACCACCGCACTGGCATCGCGACTCCGTCGCGGTCCTCGGGTGCGTCCGTGCCGTCGGCCACCCCTCATTCGGGTCGGCGGCACGGACTGCGAAGTGGTCCTGACCTCCCGTCAGGTCCACTGCGCGGTTTCTGGCGGGCGGACTCAGTCCTCGCGCAGGGCGCGCACCGCTTCTTCGACACGCTTGCCGTACTCCGGGTCCGCGGCGTGGAAGTGGGCGAGGTTCTTCTCGATCACGTCGTCGCGGGAGACCTGCGAGAGACCGCCGGCGATGTTGGAGATCAGACGGGACTTCTCGTCGTCCGTCATGACCCGGTACAGCTCGCCGGCCTGGAAGAAGTCGTCGTCCTTGACGTGCGCCGGGGCGGCGTGCGTGCCGGTCCAGCCGGCGACGGCGACCGGGGCGGCCAGGGCCGCGTCCGACTGGGTCGGGCCCGCATACGAGTTGGGCTCGTAGTTCTTGTCCTGACGGGAGCCGTACCGGGTGGCCATGGAACCGTCACGGCCGTAGTTGTCGGCGGTGGCGTTCCGCGGCGCGTTGACCGGGAGCTGGGTGTGGTTGATGCCCACCCGGTAGCGCTGCGCGTCGGCGTAGGCGAACAGGCGGCCCTGGAGCATCTTGTCGGGCGACGGGCCGATACCGGGAACGAAGTTGTTCGGGGAGAACGCGGCCTGCTCGACCTCGGCGAAGATGTTGTCCGGGTTGCGGTCCAGGACCAGGCGCCCGACCCGCTGCAGCGGATAGTCGCTGTGCGGCCACACCTTCGTCACGTCGAAGGGGTTGAAGCGGTACTCCGCCGCCTCGGCGGCCGGCATGATCTGCACGTGCAGCGTCCAGGACGGGTTGACGCCCCGCTCGATGGCCTGGAGCAGATCCGTCTGGTGGCTGTTCGCGTCCTTGCCCACCAGCTCGGCAGCCTGTTCGGCGGAGAGGCTGCGCACACCCTGGTTCGTCTTGAAGTGGTACTTGACGAAGAAGGCCTCGCCCGCGGCGTTGGTCCACTGGTAGGTGTGCGAACCGTAGCCGTTCATGTGGCGGTAGGACGCCGGGATGCCGCGGTCGCCCATCACCCAGGTCACCTGGTGGGTGGCCTCGGGGGAGTGCGCCCAGAAGTCCCAGACGTTGTCCTGCTCCTGCCGACCGGTGAACGGGTCGCGCTTCTGCGAGTGGATGAAGTCGGGGAACTTGATCGGGTCCTTGATGAAGAACACCGGGGTGTTGTTGCCGACCAGGTCGTAGTTGCCCTCGTCGGTGTAGAACTTCAGCGCGAAGCCGCGGGGGTCACGGACCGCGTCCGCACCGCCCAGCGAGTCGGCCACGGTGGAGAAGCGGGCGAACGTCTCGGTGCGCTTGCCGACGGCGGACAGGAAGTCGGCGCGGGTGTACGCGGTGACGTCGTCGGTCACCTCGAAGTAGCCGTGGGCGCCGGAGCCGCGGGCGTGGACCACGCGCTCCGGGATGCGCTCGCGGTTGAACCGCGCCAGCTTCTCCAGCAGATGCTGGTCCTGGAGCAGGATCGGGCCGCCGACGCCGGCGGTGGCAGAGTTCTGATTGTCGGCGACCGGGGCGCCTGACTCGGTCGTAAGCACGCGCTTCGACATCGTGGACCTTCCGTACTGGAGCTGCTGACGGTTCCAGGAGCGTAGATTCGCGGAGAATGTAACGTCAACAGTTTGTTGAATTTTAGGAGTGGGTCCGGGCGGCGGCAGCGCCTGGGCGCGACAGGACAGGTGTCAGCGCTGCCGCAGCCCGGAGTTCAGGGGAGGGCGATGCCCTCGGGGTGGCGTCTCAGACCTGCTGGCCCGACAGCCGCTCGACCGAGCGGAGCAGCGCCGAGTGGTCGAGGCCGCCGTCGCCCTGGGTGCGCAGGGAGGCGACCAGCTGGGCGACGACCGCGCCGACGGGCAGGGCGGCGCCGACATTGCGGGCGGCGTCGGTGACGATGCCCATGTCCTTGTGGTGCAGGTCGATCCGGAAGCCGGGCTTGAAGTCCCGGTTCAGGAAATTGTCCTTCTTGCGGGTCAGTACGGTGGAACCGGCCAGGCCGCCGTTGAGCACGTCGAGCGCCGCGGTGAGGTTCACGCCGGACTTCTCCAGGAAGACCACGGCCTCCGCGCACGCCTGGATGTTGACCGCGACGATCAGCTGGTTGGCGGCCTTCACCGTCTGGCCGGAGCCGTGCGGGCCGCAGAGCACGATGGTCTTGCCCAGGGCGTCCAGGATCGGCTTGGCGGCGTCGAAGTCCGCCTGCTCGCCGCCGACCATGATGGACAGCACGGCCTCGATGGCGCCGGCCTCGCCGCCCGACACCGGGGCGTCCAGCACGCGCAGGCCCTTGGCGGCGCCCGCCTTGCCCAGGTCGACCGAGGTCTGCGGGGTGATCGACGACATGTCGATCAGCAGCGTGCCCGGCCTGACGTTCTCCAGGATGCCGTCGGCGCCGTAGGCGATGGCCTCGACCTGCGGGGATGCGGGCACCATGGTGATCACCACATCGGCGTCCCGCACCGCGTCGGCGATCGAGGCGGCGGCGGTGCCGCCGGCGGCCGCCAGGCGGTCCAGTTTGTCCTGCTCCAGCGTGAAGCCGGTCACCGAGTAGCCGGCCTTGATCAGGTTCTCGGACATGGGGGAGCCCATGATGCCGAGACCGATCCACGCGATCTTGGGGAGACTGCTCATGAGGGTGCCTCTTTCAACACGCAGGTGAAGATGGTCAGTTGGTGCGCCAGCCGAAGGCCTCGGCGCTCGGGCCGTCACCCGGCTTGTACTCCAGTCCGACCCAGCCCTCGTAGCCGGCCTTGGCCAGCCGGTCGAGCAGGTCGGCCAACGGCAGGGAGCCGGTGCCGGGAGCGCCACGCCCCGGGTTGTCGGCGATCTGTACGTGGCCGGTCTTGGCCGCGTAGAGGTCGATGACCTCGTTGAGGTCCTCGCCGTTCATCGCCAGGTGGTAGAGATCGAGCAGGAACGTGGCGTTCCCCAGCCCGCTGAGTTCGTTGACCTTGTCGACGACCTCGATCGCGGCCGGGGCGCTCACCAGCGGGTACAACGGCGATTCCGGCTTGTTGAGAGCCTCGACGAGCAGGGTCGCGCCCACCCGGTCGGCCGCGCGGGCCGCCAGCACGAGGTTCTCCAGGGCCAGCGCGTCCTGGGTGGCCGGGTCCACGCCGTCGACCCGGTTGCCGTAGAGCGCGTTGAGCGCTTTGCAGCCGACCGAGGCGGCGAAGTCGGCCGCGACATCGATATTGGCGCGGAAGCGGTCCGACTCCTCGCCGGGAACGGAGAGCGCACCACGGTCCGGGCCGGGCAGCCGGCCGGCGTAGAAGTTCAGCCCCACCAGCTGCGTTCCGGCATCGTCGAGAGCCTTCTTCAGCGCGTCGAGCTCGGCCTGCGGCGGGGTGGGGGTCTCGACCCAGGGCCACCACAGCTCGACCGCGCTGAAACCGGCCGCGGCGGCGGCCGCTGGACGTTCCAGAAGCGGGAGTTCCGTGAAGAGGATCGAGAGGTTCACATCGAAGCGCTGGTCCGTGAAGGCCATTGAAAGTGCGCTCCTTCCGTATCGCGGAAGTTAGTTTCTGCTTGATGGAAGATTGCCTGTTCCTCGGGAGAGCTGTCAAGTGCGCCTCTCGTTTTTCCTGACCGGCGCAGTAGGTTGAGCAGGTGCGATTGAGAGTGGAGTTCACGACCGAGCCCTTCGACCTGGACGAGGCGCCCGCGCATGCCGTGGTGGCCCGGGAGGTCATCCAGGCGGCCGAGCTGGACGCCGTGGACGTCGGTCCGTTCGGCAACACGGCGGAAGGCGCGTCGGACGCCGTACTGACCGCGGTCGACGCGCTGCTCCGCCGGGCGCTCGGTGCGGGCGCCACCCGGGTCTCGCTCCAGGTGAACGTGATCGGGTCGGACGCCGCGGACCCGCCGGGTGACCGGAACGGACCCCAGGGAGAGGGCGAGAAGTGACCGAGTCCGGAGACCACCCGCTCGTCGCCGCGGTGAAACCGCTGGTCGATGCCATGGGCGCCGAGATGCTGGTGCCGGATCAGGCCACCGAGGACGATGTGGTCCTCGCCTGGGAGGGCCGGGACGTCCTGGCCGTACGGCTGCCCCAGCTCTCCGACTCCCTCGACCACATCCTGCTGGCGCTCGAGCGCCGGCACGGTATGCCGCTGTCGGAGCTCGACCGGAAGACGAAGCAGTCCGTCGTGCGGATACTGGAGGCGCGTGGCGCCTTCTCCGTGCGACACGGCGTGGAGACCGTGGCGGGCGCCCTCGGGGTCAGCCGTTTCACCGTCTACAACTATCTGAACAGGGATAACTCGACCAAGAGCGAGTGAGCGAGCACACCCCACGGAAAGCCGTCGTCCGCATAGCGGACGGCGGCTTTTCTTCGCCCCAAGTTTTCAACAAAGTGTTGACGTGGTGTTTCCGAGGGCGTTAGCTAGCCGCAGCCCGTCCAGCACAAGGCCGCACAAGTGGCCACGGAGGTCCCCGTGACTTCGAGTACGACACCGGGCCTCGCCCGGTTCAACACCCTGCAGGACAGCGCGGCGCGAGCCGTGCTCCATGAGGTGTGCGCCAGTTCGACATGGGGCGGCAAGCTGCTGGCCCAGCGCCCGTACGCCACCGCAGAAGCCCTCTTCCGCGCCAGTGACGCCGCAACGGCCGAGCTGACCGCGGAGGATCTGGCCGAAGCGATGGCGGGGCACCCGCCGATCGGCCGCCCGAAGCCAGGAGATCCGACGTCCTCCCGTGAACAGCGGGGGATGGCCGGAGCCTCCGACGAACTCAAGACCGAGATGCTCGAACTGAACCTGGCCTACCAGGAGAAGTTCGGGCACGTCTTCCTGATCTGCGCGACCGGCGCCACCGGCGAGCAGATGCGCGACGCCATGAAGGCCCGGATCGGCAACACGCCCGAGCAGGAGCGCGGACATGTGCGCACCGAACTCGGGAAGATCAACCGCATCCGGCTGGCCCTCGTCGTGGAAACAGTCGCAGCAGAAGGAGAGGGAGAGTCTTGAGCACGCAGAGCACCGCTTCGGTGTCCACACACATCCTGGACACCAGCATCGGCCGCCCCGCCGACGGAGTCACCATCTCGCTCGCGGCCCGTACCGGCGCCGGCGCGCAGTGGGTAGCACTGGGCGGATCGGCCACCGACCCGGACGGGCGTTGCAAAGACCTGCCGGCTCTGCCGGAAGGAACCACCCATGTACGGCTCGACTTCGAAACCGAGCAGTACTTCACCAAGAAACAAGCCGAGGCACAGCAGGACGCCCCCCGCGTAAGGGACAGCGGCGCTTTCTTCCCGGAGGTGGCGATCACGTTCGCCGTCGTACCGGGTGAGCACTTCCACGTACCGCTGCTGCTCAACCCGTTCGGCTACTCCGTATACCGAGGGAGCTAGCACCGACATGCCCACGATTCTCGGCCAGAACCAGTACGGCAAAGCAGAGAACCGCGTAGTCAAGATCACGCGGGACGGCGACACCCACCACATCAAGGACCTCAACGTCTCCGTCGCCCTCTCCGGCGAGATGGAGGAGGTCCACTACTCCGGCTCCAACGCGAGCGTCCTGCCGACCGACACCACCAAGAACACGGTGTTCGCGTTCGCCAAGGAGCACGGCATCGAGTCCGCCGAGCAGTTCGGCATCCACCTGGCCCGGCACTTCGTCACCAGCCAGGAGCAGATCCACATCGCCCGGATCCGGATCGAGGAGTACTCCTGGAACCGGATCGCCACCTCGGACGCCAGCTCGCAGTTCATCGGGGCCGACGAGGTCAGGCACTCCTTCGTCCGCCAGGGCCAGGAGATGCGCACCTCGCAGATCACCTTCGACGGTGAGAAGTGGCAGGTCATCTCCGGTCTCAAGGACCTGACAGTGCTCAACTCCACCAACTCGGAGTTCTGGGGCTTCGCCAAGGACAGGTACACGACGCTCAAGGAGGCCTACGACCGCGTCCTCGCGACCGATGTCTCCGCCCGGTGGCGGTACAACTGGACCAGCGACGCGGACCGCATGCCCAACTGGGAGAAGTCCTACGAGCAGGCCAAGAAGCACATCCTGCAGGCCTTCGCCGAGACGTACAGCCTGTCTCTGCAGCAGACCATGTACCAGATGGGGTCGCGGGTCATCAACCACCGCAGCGAGATCGACGAGGTCCGCTTCTCGCTGCCGAACAACCACCACTTCCTGGTGGACATGGAGCCCTTCGGGCTCAAGAACGACAATGAGGTCTACTTCGCCGCGGACCGTCCCTACGGGCTCATCGAGGGCACCATCCTGCGGGACGGCGTCGAGGCTCAGATCCCGGTCGACCTGACGAACCTCTGAGAGTCCGCCGGGCGCCGGACCGGAGGCCGCCCGACAGGCTCTGAGAGCGGCCGGGCACACCACCGCCGGCTGGAGCAGCCGCCGGCGGTGGTGTGCCGGACCGGATCACCAGTCCACCTTCACCGGATACTTCTACTTCGGCACCCGGAGCCTCCCGGCCTCGGCACTCAATACTCCCGGGGTCCTGCCGTGCCCACGCCACTGAGAGAAAAGGAGAAGCACCATGGCAGCAACGGCAGCCGAGCGGATCGTCATCGAGAACGTCGCCATCGCCACGGTCGACGCCCAGGACACCGAGTACGCATCGGGCCATGTGGTCGTCGCCGGGAACCGCATCGAGTCGGTGGGCGCCGGGAACGCGCCCGCGGGGCTCACCGATGTGGTCCGGCGGATCGACGGCACCGGACATCTGGTGACCCCCGGACTGGTCAACACCCATCACCACTTCTACCAGTGGATCACCCGGGGAATCGCCACCGACCACAACCTCTTCAACTGGCTGGTCGCGCTGTATCCGACCTGGGCACGCATCGACGAGCAGATGGTGCGCGCGGCCGCGCAGGGCTCCCTGGCGATGATGGTCCGGGGAGGGGTGACCACCGCCATGGACCACCACTACGTCTTCCCGCAGGGTTCCGGCGACCTGTCGAGCGCCATCATCGGGGCCGCCTCCGAGATGGGGGTGCGCTTCACGCTGGCCCGCGGTTCCATGGACCGCAGCGAGAAGGACGGCGGCCTGCCTCCGGACTTCGCCGTGGAGACCCTCGAGGGCGCGCTCGCCGCCACCGAAGCCACCATCGACCAGCACCACGACGCGTCCTTCGATGCGATGACCCGGATCGCCGCCGCACCCTGCTCCCCCTTCTCCGTCTCCACCGAACTGCTCAAGCAGGGCGCCGAGCTGGCGCGCCGCAAGGGCGTCAGGCTGCACACCCACGGGAGTGAGACCGTCGAGGAGGAGCAGTTCTGCAAGGAACTGTTCGGCATGGGCCCGACCGACTACTTCGAGTCGACCGGCTGGCTCGGCGACGACGTCTGGATGGCGCACTGCGTCCACATGAATGACTCGGACATCGCCGCCTTCGCCCGCACGGGCACCGGTGTCGCCCACTGCCCGTCCTCCAACGCCCGGCTCGCCGCGGGTATCGCAAGGGTCCCCGACATGCTGAAAGCCGGCGTTCCGGTCGGTCTCGGCGTCGACGGCACCGCGTCCAACGAGTCCGGCGAGCTGCACACCGAGCTGCGCAACGCGCTGCTCATCAACCGCCTCGGCGCCCATCGCGAGGCCGCGCTCAACGCCCGGCAGGCGCTGCGCCTCGGTACGAATGGAGGCGCACAGGTCATGGGCCGCGCGGCTGAGATCGGCTCCCTGGAACCGGGAAAGCTCGCCGACCTGGTGCTGTGGAAGATGGACACCCTGGCCCACGCCTCGATCGCCGATCCGGTGACCGCGCTGGTCTTCGGAGCCGCGGCACCGGTGACCCTCTCCCTGGTGAACGGCAGAACCGTCGTCGAGGACAACCACCTGACCACGGTGGACGAGGACGCCATCGCCCGCTCCACCCGGGACGAGGCGCAGCGTCTCGCGCGCATCGCCGCGCAGGGCTGAGCCGCCCATGAAGCTCCGGTCGGGGAGGACGGTCCCCGGCCGGCGGCCGTGCACCCGAGCGGGGTGTGCGGCAGCCGTGACCGGAGGACGTGTGCCCAGAGTGCACACGTCCTCCGGGACGGTGACGTACCCGGATCCGTTCCACCACCGCAGCCGCACCTGCCCAACGCATGTTCGCACCACCTCCCTGATACCCGCGTCACCGCCGACGCGTCACCGACCGGAGGAGCCGACGTGGCCGCCCAGCCCAGGTTTCGCAATGATGCAGATGTAGCCCCCGACAGCGCACGGCCCCTCGATGCCGCACGCCCCGCCGGTACCACCGACGGCGCGAAGCACCCCGTCGACGAGGTCCTGCCGCCCTTCAAGATGTTCACCAGCGGTCTGCAGCATGTGGCCGCCATGTACGCCGGCGTTGTCGCCCCGCCCATGATCGTCGGCCCCGCCGTCGGGCTCAGCGCGAAGGAAACGGCGTTCCTGGTGGGAGCGAGCCTCTTCACCGCCGGCCTGGCCACCCTGCTCCAGACGCTCGGTGTCTGGCGGATCGGCGCCCGGCTGCCGTTCGTCAACGGTGTTTCCTTCGCCGGCGTCACCCCGATGATCGCGATAGGCAAGGGCCGGGGGCATGACGGTATCGCCGTCATCTTCGGCGCGATCATCGTGGCGAGCGTGATCGGTTTCGTCATCGCCCCGTACTTCAGCAAGTTGCTCCGCTTTTTCCCACCCGTCGTGACCGGCACCGTCATCACCCTGATCGGTGTCTCCCTGCTGCCGGTCGCCTTCGGCTGGGCGCAGGGCACCCAAGGAGCGGCGGGCTACGGCTCGATGAAGAACATCGGCCTGGCAGCCGTCACTCTGGCGATCGTGCTCGCCCTGCGGAAGCTGCTGCGCGGCTTCCTCCAGCAGATCGCGATCCTGCTCGGTCTGGTGATCGGTACGGTCATAGCCATCCCGATGGGAATGACCAGCTTCGACGCGGTCACGAGCGCCGACCCGATCGGCTTTCCGACACCCTTCCACTTCGGCGCACCGCAGTTCGAGATATCCGCCATCATCTCGATGTGCATCGTCATGTTGGTCTGTCTGACCGAGTCGACCGCCGACATGCTGGCACTGGGCAAGGTCGTCGGCCGTCCCGCCGACGAGCGGACCATCGAGGGCGGACTGCGCGCCGACACTCTCGGCAGCGCGCTCAGCCCGCTGTTCAACGGCTTCATGGCGAGTGCCTTCGCACAGAACATCGGCCTGGTGGCGATGACCAAGGTGCGCAGCCGGTTCGTCGTCGCGGTCGGCGGCGGCATTCTGATCGTGCTCGGGCTCTGCCCGATGGCCGCATCGGTGATCGCGCTGGTGCCGCTGCCGGTGCTGGGTGGGGCCGGGGTCGTGCTCTTCGGCTCGGTGGCCGCGAGCGGCGTGCAGACGCTTGCGAGCGCAGCCATGGAAAAGGGTGAGAACGCGCTGATCGTCGCCACCGCACTCGGCATCGGGCTGATCCCGATCGCCGCGCCGGACTTCTACCATGCGTTCCCGAAGGACGTGTTGGTGGTCCTCGACTCGGGTATCTCGACCGGTTGTGTGGTGGCCATCGTGCTCAATCTGGCCTTCAACCATCTGGGGAGGAAACCGGCTCCGGAGGTCCTGGAGGAGCAGGCGCTCGCCGAGGCCGCAGCAGCGCACTGACCGTGACATGACAGGTACGGCGCGTACCGCACCGCTGGTGCCGTACGCGCCGTACCGTTTTGCCGGTCAGCCGATGTGGTACGGGTCGCCGTAGACCTTCCAGTCCAGCGGCGGGTTCAGATTCAGGTTCTTCTTGTTGAGGAAGACGCGCTGCTCGGTGTCCACCCGGGTGGTGTCACTGTGCGCCTCCTCCTGCTTCATCGCCCAGACGCGCGCGTCCAGGAAGGCGTTGAGGTACTTCACCTCGTCACCGCCCCGCGCCGGCGGCTCGGCCTTCGCCAGGGCCCGCTTGCGTATCGCGCCGAAGCTGGTGCTGTCGTCGCCGTCACCATGCATGACGATGGCGTCGTAGTACGCGAACTGGCCGAGCACGCCGACGCCGTCCTTCTTGCCCTGCGACACCGCCGGGTCGAAGTACACCCGGTCGCGTTCGTCGTTCTGCGCGGACTGGAAGGCCGGGTCCTTCGCCGCGGACTTCCAGGCGCTCACGAAGCCCGAGCCGAGGCCGGAGTGCGAGTCGGTGCCGTTCACCCTGCGCAGCGCGGGAAGATACCCGGCGAGCGGATTGTCGGACACCCGGTCGGTGTACAGCTGCACCAGATCCAGCATGTCTCCGGTGCCGGAGCAGAAACCGATGATGCCGGCGGTGTAGCCGCGGCCGTCGCCGATGTCCTCGATGTACTTGTACTGCCCCTTCCAGTCCAGCGAGGAGTTCTCCGCGCTGGAGACCAGCTCCATGGCTATTTCCTTCTTCGCCGGATTGTCGAGACCGGTCGCTTCGGCGGCCATCCGATGCTGAGTCGTTGCGTGCTCCGGGAAGTCGGCCGCGTACGCGGTGACGGGCAGGGCCACCAAGGCTAGCCCGAGTGCGGTGCGCGTGATGATCCTCTTGCGGCGTGCCGTGGTGTTGCGGTGGGGGACGTTCACCAGACCTCCAAGGGGAATTCCTCGTGCAAGTGTTCTGTTAGGAAGCTTTCCTATCAGCTGCACTTGAGGCCGTACACCCCTGGGGAGAAAGGAGTTGAGCGAGTTCTGTCCGGGGGAGATCGATCCTGACCGATCTCGGAGCGGTCGGCGACCGGAACCGGCGTGGAATGCGGCGGCGGAGAGGGCCGCGTGGGCGCGGTAGCGTCTGCGGTATGGACGATCACTCTGTAGTCGATGTCGGTGACGTGCGGCTGGCCTACCGGACCTGGGGCGACCCGTTCGGAGCACCGGTCGTGCTGCTGCACGGCCTCGGCGGCTCCTCGGCGACCTGGGAGGAGACCGGGCAGACGCTCGGCGAGGAATGGCGGGTCCACGCCATCGACCTGCGCGGACACGGAGAGAGCGACTGGCCGGACGAGTACTCGTTCGAGCTGATGCGGGACGACGTGTTCGGCTTTCTCAACGAACTCGACCTGGACCGGGTCGGCATCGTGGGGCATTCCATGGGCGGCGTCGTCGCCTATCTGCTCGCCCAGGAGCATCCGGAGCGGGTCGAGCGTCTCGTCCTGGAGGAGACCCCGCCGCCGTTCCCCCGCGAGCCGGCGGAGTTGGTGCCTCCCGACGGTCCGATCGACTACGACTGGAACGTGGTGCCCGCCATCAAGGGGCAGGTGTGGGCGCCGGACCCGGAGTGGGCCGAGCGCCTGGGGGAGATCGTCGCCCCGACGCTGCTGGTGACCGGCGGCCCCGACAGCTCCATGCCGCAGGACCGGATTCCCGACATGGTCGCGCGGATTCCGGACTCCCGGATGACCACCATTCCGGTCGGGCATAACGTCCACGCGCTGGAGCCGGGGCAGTTCTCCGCCGTGGTCACCGAGTTCTTCACGAGCTGACGGACACCCGGATGGGTGATCCGACCGGGCTCCCGCCCTGCTGCCCCCGGGATGAACGCACCGGGAGCACGCCCCGCCCGCTCGTTACGGTGTCCACCGCGGGTCGCGGCCACTGAGCCCGATCACCCGGTCCAGGAACGGTGCATCATCCGGCACATCGACCGGCGGACCGAAGATGGCGCCCCGCCCCGGAGCGTCCGCGGGCTCCAGCAGGCCGTACGACACCCCCAGGCTCGCCGGGTCGGCGGCATAGCCCTGCCCGGTGGACCGGGCCAGGTCCCAGCCGTGGATGACCAGTTCGTTGATCCCCACCCGGCCGGCGACTCCTCCGGGCAGGGTCACGCCGCCCACCCGGGTGACGCCCTCCCACGCTTCCGGGGCGCGCCAGGCGGCGACCAGCTCGTCCAGTTGCCGGGGGAGCACGGTGCGCCAGTCGGGGGTCAGCTCGGGCCGTGCCGAGTCCGGGGCCGTATCGGTGTTCGGGCCGGAGCTCTTCCCCGCCGCGTCGCGGAAGGCGGCGGTCAGGCCCACGAGGTGGGCGATCAGTTCCTGCACCGCATAGTCCGGACAGGGCGTGGGGTCCTTGAGCTGCTGGTCGCCGATGCCGTCGAGCAGCTCGGCGACATGGCGGGCGGCCGACTCGAAGTCGGGCAGCGAGGCGGCGGCGTCCGGGGACGTTTGCGTATCAAGGTTTTCGGTGTCCGTGTTCTCTGTGTCCATGTCCTGGAGACCCGAGCCGTGCCGAGAACTCATCGGTCGGGTGGAGAACCCGGCCGATTCCCCGGCCGGCCGACTGGTTCACAAGGGCATCGAACACTGCCCCGCGTTCTGTCCGCCTCCGGCCGGGCCGACCTATTCAGAAAGCTCTCCCGTTGCGGGATCCTTCCGCGCTCCGCAACCTGAGAACATGATTCCGGCGAACACCACGGGCCCCGGCAACACGATCGTCCAGTACGGGGACCCGGGCCCCGCGCACGTACTGAGCGTCTACGCCGACCTGCGCTGCCCCTACTGCAAGCGCATGGAGAACGGCCTCGGAGCGGTCATGGAGCAGGCCGCCGACGCGGGCCGTTTCACCATCGAGTACCAGTTCGCCGCCCTCATCGACGACGGAGTCGGCGGCACCGGCTCCCTCGAGGCGCTGGCCGCGCTGGGAGCAGCGGCCGACGAGGGACAGAAACCGTTCATGCGCTACCTGCACGAGCTGTACGCCGAACAGCCCGATGAGAGCGACGACGCGTTCGCCGACCGGGACCGTCTCCTCGCGCTCTCCGGCGAGGTCGAGGCGCTACACACCGAGGGCTTCCGGAAGAAGGTCCGGGACGGCGCCTACCTGCCCTGGGCGCAGCGGGTCGCCGCCGCCTTCGAGACCAGCACCGTCCCCGGCACGCCGACCGTGCTCATCGACGTGACTCCCATTCCGGTCATCAGCCCGGCGGGCTACTCGATCACGACGGAGGCCTTCCTCGCGCAGCTGCCCGACCAGCCCCGCTCTTGAGCTTCGGCGCGCCGCCGTTCGTCCTCCCACCGGTGGGCCATTCGACCGGTTCCCGGCGTCGGGGCACATAGGGGCGCCCACACGGGGGTACCGGCTGCGGGTGACGATTCAGCATCCCGTCCAGCGCGGCGGCGACCGACGCGGGCTTTTCGAGAGACTGGCCGAGAACGCGTCGAACTTCACCAGTTCACCGGCGTTCCTGGTGGTGTGCTTGCTGCTGGTCGGCAACTTCGTGGCCATACACGTGGTGAAACCGTCGGTGGAACTGGAACTGCTCGCCGCGGGTGCCATGACGTGCGTGACACTGCTGCTGCTGGCGCTGCTGAAGAACTCCGAGCTGCGCGCCGAGCACGCCATCCAGCGCAAACTCGACGCGATCGCAGCGGCGTTGCTGGAGGACTACGAGAGCAGGAACGGCAAGGGCGGCAAGGCTGTGGAAGATCTGCGCAAGGCCATCCGCCTGGAGGACCAGGTCTGAGCGGACTCCGGACGGCACGCTGTAGCGTGCGGCCATGTCTCTCCTGAGCTACGAACGCCAGTGCGCGGAGATCGTCGAGCAACCGAGCTGCTGAGTTCCTGCATCTCGGGTGGGGACCTGACGGTGCCCGTTCCGCCTGTCCGGGCTGGAACGTCGGGCAGTTGCTGCGGTATCGCGGCGGCGGTCAGCGCTGGGCCGATGAGGTGGTACGGACCCGGGCGGCGCAGCCGCCGGCCGACGACCACTTCCGCGACCTCTCCGCATACACCCGAGAGGACCCCGCCATAATCGGCCCCTGGCTGCGCGAAGGCGGCGGTCGCGGTACGGGGTCTGCTGACCGAGCTGCTGCTGCTGATCCACACGAGGCGGCCGGCCCCCGGCAAGGACATCGAGATCCTGGGCGATGCGCGGCTGCTCGACTTCTGGCTGGAGCGGGTCGGCTTCGGGTGACCGGCCCCTCCTGCACCGGGCAGATCTTTCGGCCGGCTGCCCCGGTGCTGTACGGCACCGGGGCGCAGCGAAGGCGCAGGGCGCGGGGTCAGCCCCGCAACTGCTCATACGCCGGCAGCGTCAGGAAGTCCGCGTAGTCCTGGTCGAGCGAGACCTGCAGCAGCAAGTCGTGGGCCTGCTGCCACTTGCCGGCCGCGAAGGCCTCGTCGCCGATCTCGGTGCGGATCGCGGTGAGTTCGTCGGCGGCGACCTTGCGGGCCAGGTCGGCCGTGGCGCGTTCGCCGTTGTCGAAGACCACGTCGGCGTTGATCCACTGCCAGATCTGCGAACGGGAGATCTCGGCCGTGGCGGCGTCCTCCATCAGGTTGAAGATGGCGACCGCGCCCATGCCGCGCAGCCAGGCCTCGATGTAACGCAGGCCGACCTGAACGGCGTTGACCAGGCCGTCGTACGTCGGCCTGGCGTCCAGCGAGTCGATGGCGATCAGGTCGCCGGGCGCGACCGACACGTCCTCGCGCAGCCGTTCCTTCTGGTTGGGCCGGTCGCCGAGCACCGCGTCGAACGAGGCCATCGCGATCGGCACCAGGTCGGGGTGGGCGACCCAGGAGCCGTCGAAACCGTCACCGGCCTCGCGGTCCTTGTCGGCCTTGACCTTCTCGAAGGCCACCTTGTTGACCTCGGCGTCGCGGCGGGACGGGATGAAGGCCGCCATGCCGCCGATGGCGTGCGCTCCGCGCTTGTGGCACGTACGCACCAGCAGTTCGGTGTACGCACGCATGAACGGGGCCGTCATCGTCACGAGGTTGCGGTCCGGGAGGACGAACTTGGCGCCGCCGTCACGGAAGTTCTTGACGATGGAGAAGAGGTAGTCCCAGCGGCCCGCGTTCAGCCCGGAGGCATGGTCGCGCAGCTCGTAGAGGATCTCCTCCATCTCGTAGGCGGCGGTGATCGTCTCGATCAGAACGGTTGCGCGGACGGTGCCCTGCGGGATGCCGACGTAGTCCTGCGCGAAGACGAAGATGTCGTTCCAGAGGCGCGCCTCCAGGTGGGACTCGGTCTTCGGGAGGTAGAAGTACGGGCCCTTTCCGAGGTCGATGAGGCGCTTGGCGTTGTGGAAGAAGTAGAGCCCGAAGTCGACCAGGGCGCCGGGGACCGGGCGGCCGTCCAGCTGGAGGTGTCGCTCGTCGAGGTGCCAGCCGCGCGGGCGCATCACGACGGTCGCCAGCTCGTCCGCCGGGTTCAGGGCGTACGACTTGCCGGACTTCGGGTCGGTGAAGTCGATCCTGCGCTCGTAGGCGTCGGTGAGGCTGAGCTGGCCGAGGACAACGTTCTCCCACGTCGGGGCGGACGCGTCCTCGAAGTCGGCGAGCCAGACCTTGGCACCCGAATTGAGCGCGTTGATGGTCATCTTGCGGTCCGTCGGACCGGTGATCTCCACGCGCCGGTCGTTGAGCGCGGCCGGGGCCGGCGCGACCTTCCAGCTGTCGTCCTCGCGGACGCTCGCGGTCTCCGGGAGGAAACCGAGTGATGAGGTGCGGGCGATCTCGGCGCGGCGCTCACCGCGGCGGACGAGCAGCTCGTCACGGCGGGGTGTGAACAGCCGGTGCAGCTCGGACACAAAGGCGAGGGCCTCATCGGTGAGGACCTCCTCCTGCCGGGGCAGGGGCTCGGCGACGATGGCCAGCGGGGCCGGCGCTGGTGCGGACATGAGCTGTCACTCCTTCAGCGGGTGGTGCCTGACGGCCGCCGGGCTGTCGCCCATGGCACTCGGTGCCAGGGGGGCCGAGATGCGGTCGCGCGCGCCATATAGGTACATGGCGCTTCTGACGTGTGGATACTAGTTTCCTCATGGTGGAAGTTCAACGGTCTGTTGACATCGAGATTCTCCGCATCGACAGAAGTTGTCGCTGAGTGCCAGGGCGGTCACTCCAAGTGGATCAGGTCTTCGACGGTGTCGATGTCGTAAGCCTGGGAAACATCGGAACACTCCACGAGCGTGATCGCCTCCTCATGCGCCCCGAGATAGGCGCGCGCCCCGCGATCCCCCACCGCGGTCGCCGCGACATCCGCCCAGCGGTCCGCGCCGAAGAGGACCGGGTGCCCCCGCTTCCCGCCGTACGAGGCCGCCGCGAGGCTCGACGACGAGCGGTACGCGCCCCGCACCCGGGCCACCGCCTGTGCGCCGATGCCCGGCTGATCCACCAGCAGAACGAGTGCTGCCTCCGCGCCGGACCCGGCAAGGGAGGTCAGCCCGGCCCGCAGTGACGAGCCCATACCCTCGGCCCACGCCGGGTTCTCCGTCAGTACGCAGCCGGCCAGATCCGCCCGCTGCCTCACCTCAGCCGCGGCGGCGCCCAGTACCACATGGACCGGCCCGCATCCGCCGTCCCGCAACACCCGTACCGCGTGTTCGACCAGCGGGCGGCCGCGGTGTTCGAGCAGCGCCTTCGGCCGCCCGCCCAGCCGTCGTCCGCCACCCGCGGCGAGCAGCAGCCCCGCCACCGCCGGCGCTCCGGGGGACGCCGGACGTGGTAGCGGTTCTTCCGGTTCCGGTTCCCTCACTGAATGGTTCATCAGGCCTGGATACCGCACGGACACCGGTTCTTCGGTATGAATTCCGTCTGTGGAGTGGCGGGAACGGTGCGTAGTGGCGTTAACTGGCGGCGACCCGTGGTGTCCGTCCGGCGCCGGACAGTGGCTGAACCGCGGTGAAAAAGACACCAGCACAGCGTTGTGCGAGGGGGAGAGCTTTGTTGCGAAGCGTGGGGCAGAGGCGTGTGACCGGCAGCAGCGAGGATCCGCGGGTGGCGGAGCTGCGCTTATCGGTCTCCCGGCTCCGCCGTGAACTGGCTGCCCACCCGGGCGAGTTCTCCGACCGCGCGGTCGCCGAGGACGAACTGGCTTCGCTGGACGCGATGGCCCTGAGCGGTGTCCCCGAGATCCTGCGGCTGCGCCGCTCGTTGCTGCTGGTCGCGGGGGCGATCGGCTCGGTGAGCGCCCTGGCGGCAGCCCTGTCGGAGGTACGGAACGCCGTCGAACTGTTCGGAGTGCCGCACCGATGACCGTGCGCCGCGTGGTGCCCGACCTGACGACGGAGGCGATGGCGGAGAGCCGGGACTTCTACGGCCTCATCGGGCTTCGGGAGGTCATGAACCAGGGGTGGGTGATGACCCTGGCCTCACCCACCAACCCCACCGCTCAGCTCACCTTCATGACCCATGACGAGACCGCGGACGTGCGGCCCGACCTGTCCATCGAGGTGGACGATGTCGACGCGGTCCACGCAGCCGTGCTGGCCAGTGGCGCGCAGATCGTGCATCCCTTGCAGGACGAGGCGTGGGGCGTGCGCCGGTTTTTCGCACGGGATCCCAACGGCAAGGTGGTCAATGTAGTGAGCCACCGCCGCGACGGATGAGACGGCGTGCGGAGGCGACCGCTACCGCCGAGGTGCGCGAATCGACCCCCAGCTTGGCGTAGATGTGCACCAGGTGGGACTTCACCGTCGCCTGGCTGAGGAAGAGTTCTTTGCTGATCTGCTGGTTGGACAGGCCGTCCGCGACGAGTCGCAGAACTTCCAGTTCCCTCCGGGTGAGGGACTCCGCGGGGGTGCGCATCCGGTCCATCAGGCGGTGGGCGACCGCCGGCGCCAGGGCCGACCGGCCGGCCGCGGCGGCCCGCACCGCTGCTGCCAGTTCCTCCGGGGGCGCGTCCTTCAGCAGGTAGCCCCCGGCGCCCGCTTCCACCGCGGCCAAAATGTCCGCGTCCGTGTCGTACGTCGTGAGGACGATCACCCGGGGAGCACCTTCGACCGCGGTGATGGCGGCGGTGGCCTCGGAGCCGTGCATGCCGGGTCCGAACTGCAGATCCATCAGTACGACGTCGAAACGCTCCGATGCGGCCAGTTCCACCGCGCGCTCGGCGGTGGCCGCCTCCGCGACGACCTCGAAGTCGGGCTCGGTGTCGAGCACTGCCCGCAGGCCCGCCCGGACCACCGGGTGGTCGTCGGCGAGCAGGAGCCGGATGGTCATACCGACATCCCCGGGGCAGGCGGCAGCGGCAGGGTGACCGCTACCGCGGTGCCCTGGCCCGGTGCGGACTCCACGGTGAGGGCGCCGCCGAGCGACTCGGCGCGCGAGCGCATCGCCGGCAGACCGAAACCACCGTCGTCGTCGGCCGTGGCGCGCAGGGGATCGAAGCCGGCGCCGTCGTCGACGACGTCCAGCGCGACCGCACTCCCCAGGAAGCTCAGGGTGATCTCGGCCCGGGCCGCTTCGGCATGCCGCAGGGTGTTCGCCAGCGCCGACTGCGCGATACGCAACAGCGCCACCTCGTACGGCGTCGGCAGCGCGACGGGAGTGCCGCTGGTCGAGAACCTGACCCGCGGACCGGGTCCCCCGGAGCAGAGCCGCTCCAGCGCGGCGGCGAGCGAACCGTGCTGCAGCGCGGGCGGCGACAGTTCTCGTACGAACCGGCGGGCCTCGGCGAGATTGTCCTGGGCCGCCTGCCGGGCTTGTTCGACATGGGCGGCGGCGGGGGCGCCGGCCGGCAGCGTGCGCTGAGCGGCGCGCAGCAGCAGCTGGATGGAGGAGAGGCCCTGCGCGAGCGTGTCGTGGATCTCTCCGGCCAGCCGTTCCCGCTCGGCGAGCGTGCCCGCGGCGCGCTCCGCGCCGGCCAGCTCGGCGCGGGTGGCGATCAGTTCGTCGATGAGCCGGCGGCGGCTTTCGCTCTCCCGGTAGAGCACCTGATAGCCGAGGACGGTGGCCACGGCGACCGCCGCACCCAGCAGCGGACCGATGAAAGCGCCGGGATTCAGTGGTTCCCCATGGCGCAGGTACGACAGGATCGCCGCGCCGGCGGTGGCGGCCACGGCAGGCAGGGACCAGCGGACCGGCAGCAGATGCAACTGCAGGAAGTACAGCGGGAAGGCGGCCCAGAGGCCGTCGGGTGACAGGACGAGCAGGACCAGCCAGGCCGCGCAGAGCACGCCGAGCCAGAGAGCGGCCGCTCCACGCGAGGTCCGTACGGACGGCCACAGTGCGCCCAGGGCGTAGATCGCACCCGTCACCGCCGTCGCCGCGACCACCGCCGGGGCGTTCGTCGCGTCCCCGGTGAGCGCCCGAACCGCGGCGAGCGCCAGCAGTCCGGCCATCAGCAGATGCAGACAGAGCCGCGGCACGAGCAGCGCAGGGGTCATCGCACGGGGATCCATGATCCTGCCAGGGTAGGCGGACCGTCCTGGATCGCCCTCAATCGAAAGTTTGATTGCGGGCTCCGCCTTTTGATCCGGCGGAAGCCATCCGTGGCGCGATGCCGCCGCGCTCCGTGGCCAGCAGGGTTGGGCTCATGTTCGTCGCATGGAGAGATCTGAGATTCGCCCGGGGCAGATTCGCCCTGATGGGCACCGTGATCGTGCTCATCACCCTGCTCGTCGGACTGCTGTCCGGCCTGACCGCCGGGTTGGCCAGGGACAACACCTCGGCCGTCACGGGGTTGTCCGCCGACCACCTGGCCTTCGCGGCGCCACCCTCCGGGCAGTCGGCTTCCTTCACCGGCTCGCAGCTGCCGAGCGGCGCCGCCCGTATCTGGGCGGCGCGGCCGGGGGTGCGGAGCGCGCAGCCGGTCGCCATCGACACCCGGAACGCGGCGGCGGGCAGCCGTACCGCGGCCGTATCGGAGTTCGCGGTACGCCCGAATTCCGGTCTGGCGCCGGTGGCGGTCGACAGCGGCAGTGTGGTGCTGTCCGCGGGCGCGGCGAAGAGTCTGGGCGCGGCGGCCGGCGAGACCATCGAGGTGGCCGGAAAGCGGCTGAAGGTCACCGCGGTCGCCGGGCACGACTCGTACAGCCACACGCCTGTCGTCTGGAGCGCACTCCCGGCTGATGCCGAGGTGACGGTGGTGGCGCTCACCACCGACGGGGCTGACCTGGCGGCGGGCGACCGCGCGGCCGGCACCCGGACGCTCACTCTGGCCGGCTCACTGAGCGCGCTGCCCTCCTACCAGGCGGAGAACGGCTCGCTGCAGCTGATGCGCGGTTTCCTCTTCGTCATCTCGGCCCTGGTGATAGGGGCGTTCTTCACAGTCTGGACGATCCAGCGCAGCGGGGACATCGCCGTACTGAAGGCACTCGGTGCCTCGACCCCGTATCTGCTGCGCGACGCGCTCGGGCAGGCGGTACTGATGCTGCTGGCCGGGACTCTGCTGGGCACGGCTCTCGCTGCCGGGGCCGGTGCGGTCGTCCCCGCCGATGTGCCCTTCGTACTCGATCCGCGCACCACGCTGATCCCCGCCGCGGTGATAGTCGCCCTCGGCGTGCTCGGCGCGGCCCTCTCCATCCGGCGGATCACCGCCGTCGACCCCCTCACCGCGCTCGGGAGCGCCCGATGACTCTGACACTGCACGAGGTGACGCTGACCTACCCCGACGGCGAGGGGCGGGTGACCGCGCTGGACTCGGTGCGGCTCGACGTACCGGCCGGCTCGCTGACCGCCGTGGTCGGGCCTTCGGGGTCCGGCAAGTCGAGTCTGCTGGCGGTGGCGGCGACCCTGGTGACGCCGCAGCACGGCCAGGTGCTCGTCGACGGCGTGGATACGGCTTCGCTGAGCCGGGCCGAGAAAGCGGCGCTGCGGCGCGAGCGCGTCGGGATCGTCTTCCAGCAGCCCAATCTGCTGCCCGCGCTGACGGCGGCGGAGCAGTTGCAGGTGATGGCGCACCTGTCGGGGCGGCCGCCGGCCCGGACCCGCGACCGGGCACGGGAGCTGCTGGCCGCGGTGGGCCTGACCGAGCAGGCGGACCGCCGCCCGCACCAGCTGTCCGGAGGTCAGCGCCAGCGGGTGAACATCGCCCGGGCCCTGATGAACGAGCCCTCGGTCCTGCTGGTCGACGAGCCGACCAGCGCCCTCGACCACGAGCGGGGCGCCGGGGTGCTCGATCTGCTCGTCACGCTGACCAGGCAGCGGGGCACCGCGACGGTGCTGGTCACCCACGACCGTACGCATCTGGACCGGATGGACCGCACGGCGTCGATGGCCGACGGGCGGCTCACCGTGCCGGTTGCCGAAGAGGTGACCCGCTGACTCACCCGCACCGCCGTGCCGCCGCCGGCCCCGGCTGTCTGCTCAGCCGTTCTGGGGGCCGGCGCTGGCGAGCGTCGCGGAGAGTTCCTGGGCGATGCCCTGAAGGATCGGCACGATCTTCTCCGTGGCCTCCTCGGTCACCCGGCCGGCCGGGCCCGAGATGGAGATCGCCGCAGCGGTGGGGGAGTTGGGGACCGAAACCGCCAGGCACCTGACCCCTATCTCCTGCTCGTTGTCGTCGACCGCGTATCCCGCGCGGCGAACCGCGTCGAGCGCCTCCAGGAAGACCTCGGGTGTGGTGATCGTCTTGTCGGTGGCGGCCGGCATCCCGGTCCTGGCGAGCAGCGCCCTCACCTCGGCGGGCGGGGTGTACGCGAGCAGCGCCTTGCCGACTCCGGTGGAGTGCGGGAGCACCCGTCGTCCCACTTCGGTGAACATCCGCATCGAGTGCTTGGAGGGCACCTGGGCGACATACACGATCTCGTCGCCGTCGAGCAGCGCCATGTTCGCGGTCTCGCCGGTCTCCTCGACCAGGCGGGTCAGGTAGGGGCGGGCCCAGGTGCCGAGCAGGCGGGCCGATGACTCGCCGAGCCGGATCAGACGCGGACCCAGTGCGTACCGACGGTTGGGCTGCTGGCGTACGTAACCGCAGGCCACCAGGGTGCGCATCAATCGGTGGATCGTGGGCAACGGCAGGCCGCTGCTGGACGAGAGCTCACTCAGGCCGACCTCGCCCCCCGCGTCGGCCATCCGCTCCAGCATGTCGAAGGCGCGCTCCAGGGACTGCACGCCACCGCTCGGAGCGGCGGGCTTGGAGTCGGCTGCGCTGGTGTGGGACTGCGGCACGGCGGCGGTCCTTTCGAGGCGGGCAGGGCGAGGCGTCAGCTTACCGGGAGGTACTCCGTGGCACCCCGGCGGCGAGGTCGATGTTCTGGCCGGTCAGGCATGCTTTGTCCGGGTAGGCGGCCAGAACGTGAGCACTCCGCTGCCGTTGGCGGCACAGAACCTACGTTCCGGACATTGAAATTCTACTTCCACTTTGTGGAAACCTCCAGATGTCCGGACGGAGTTCCGCCGCGGTTCGGGGACCCCTTGACGGCTCGCGGCTCGAAGTGAAGACTTCTTCAACAGAACGTTGAATTTCGCAGGGTTGAATTTCGCAAAGAGGAAGCGGGGCTCGGGTGTCCGACACCGAACTGGTACTGCGCTCGACACGCGTCGTCACCCCGGAGGGGACGCGCGCCGCGTCGGTCACCGTCACCGGCGGCACGATCACGGCGGTACTGCCCCATGACGCCGCGGTGCCGGCCGGAGCGAGCCTGCACGACTTCGGTGACGACGTGCTGCTCCCCGGCCTGGTCGACACCCACGTCCATGTGAACGACCCCGGTCGTACCGAGTGGGAGGGGTTCTGGACCGCCACCCGCGCGGCGGCCGCCGGCGGGATCACCACGCTCGTGGACATGCCGCTCAACTCGCTGCCGCCGACCACCACGGTGGACGGTCTGCGCACCAAGCAGGAAGTGGCGCGCAGCAAGGCGCACGTCGACGTCGGTTTCTGGGGCGGCGCGCTGCCCGACAACGTCAGGGATCTGCGTCCGCTGCACGACGCCGGAGTCTTCGGCTTCAAGTGTTTCCTCTCACCCTCGGGCGTGGAGGAGTTCCCCGAGCTGAACCGGGAACAGCTGTCCGCCGCGATGACCGAGATCGCCGGGTTCGGCGGTCTGCTGATCGTGCACGCCGAGGACCCGCACGAGCTGGATGTGGCCCCGCATCTGAGCGGTCCCAAGTACGCGGACTACCTCGCCACCCGGCCGCGTGTCTCCGAGAACGCCGCGATCGAAGGACTGATCGCGGTCGCCGGACGGATCGGCGCCCGTGTTCACATTTTGCATCTGTCCTCGTCCGACGCCCTGCCGCTGGTCGCCGCGGCGAAGGCGGCCGGCGTCCGGCTGACCGCCGAGACCTGCCCCCACTACCTCACCCTCACCGCCGAGGAAGTCCCGGACGGCGCCAGCGAATTCAAGTGCTGCCCGCCGATCAGGGAGGCCGCCAACCAGGATCTGCTCTGGGATGCGCTCGCCGACGGCACCATCGACTGCATCGTCACGGACCACTCGCCGTCCACCGCCGACCTCAAGACCCCCGACTTCGCCACCGCCTGGGGCGGCATCTCCTCGCTGCAGCTCAGCCTGCCCGCGATCTGGACCGAGGCGCGCCGGCGCGGACGGTCACTGGAGGACGTGGTGCGCTGGATGTCCACCGCCCCGGCCGATCTGGTGGGGCTGGCTCGGAAGGGCGCCATCGTGCCGGGCCGCGACGCGGACTTCGCGGTACTGGCGCCCGACGAGACCTTCACTGTGGACCCGGCCGCCCTGCATCACCGCAACCAGGTCACCGCCTACGCCGGGAAGACCTTGCACGGTGTCGTCAGGTCGACCTGGCTCCGAGGCGTACGGATCGCCTCGGACGGCACGCTCGCCGACCCCACGGGCCGCCTGCTCGAACGAACGAACTGACCACTGGCCGGCGGGAAGGAGGCGGGCCCTCCCGCGGACCCGCCTCCGACCGGACACGGACCGTCGCTTCCTGCCGGCGCCTCGGCCACCGGCACCCGTGTCCGGGGGGACGTGTACCCGCCCGGCGGGCTTTTCCGCCTGCGGATATCGGCTCACGGTGCGCTGTCGGCCGCCGTATCCGGCGGTCCGGGACCGTTACACGCCGCGTGCCCCCCGTCCACCACCAGCGCTGCCCCGGTGACGTAAGCCGCCTCCTCACTCGCCGGATACGCCACCAGCGAGGCGACTTCGTCCCGGCTCCCGAAGCGGCCCAGCGCCGTGCCCGCCCGCGGCGGCTCCGCGTACGGTCCGTCCGCCGGGTTCATGTCCGTGTCGATCGGACCGGGGCGCACCGCGGTTCCGGCCGCCGGGGCGCAGCGAGACCGCCGCCGACCGGGCTCCGAGGAAGACTTCCCGCACGTTGACCGCGAGTGTGCGATCGAGATCGTCGGCCGAGAGGTCACCGATCGGGGCGAGTACACCGATCCCCGCGTTGCTCACCAGGATGTCCAGACCGCCGAACGCGTCGGCGGCCCTGCTGACCGCGGTCGCCGCGTCCGCCCGCAGGCCCAGTGCTTGTCGGCCGGTCGATTCGATCTCTGCGACGACCTTGTGGGGCCGCGGCCTCGTCCCGGGCGTAGGTGATCGCGACGTCGGCCCCTTCCCGGGCCGGCCGCAGCGCGATGGCCGCCCCGATCCCCCTGCTGCCCCCCGTGACCAGTGCGGCCCTGGTCCGTGCCGTCCCGGTCCGCGCGGTCCCGACCGCAGCCGTGCTGCCGTCCAGCGAAGACATGTGGTAACCCTTCATCAGTAGTGTTCGCGCCTCGGTGTTCGCGTCCCAGCAAAGCGGCGGCCGCCGCCCGGCACCGGCGGGAAACGGACCCCGAGATCGTCAGGAGAACCGGCTGTGACGCTGCAGCAAGAGATCGTCGGCAACGCCATGCAGATGGCAGTGGTCAGCCTTCAGCCCGGCCAGACCGTCTACTGCGAGGCCGGGAAGTTCCTCTTCAAGACCGCGAACGTGACCATGGAGACCCGCCTCTCCGGGCCCGGCGGCGGAGGCGGACAGCCGCAGGGCGGGCAGCCGGGGCAGGCCGGTGGAATGGGCGGCCTGCTCAGGCAGGCCATGGGCACCGCCATGCAGGTCGGCCAGCGGGCACTGGCCGGTGAGTCGCTCGCCTTCCAGTACTTCACCTGCTCCGGCGGTGAGGGCACGGTCGGCTTCGCGGGGGTGCTGCCCGGCGAGATGCGGGCGCTGGAGCTGACCGGTAACCGGGCGTGGTTCGCCGAGAAGGACGCCTTCGTCGCAGCCGAGTCCACCGTCGACTTCGGAATCGCCTGGCAGGGCGGCCGCACGGGCCGCAGCGGCGGTGAGGGTTTCATCCTGGAGAAGTTCACCGGCCACGGCACGGTGATCATCTGCGGTGCGGGCAACTTCATCGACCTCAACCCCGCCGACTTCGGCGGCCGGATCGAGGTCGACACCGGCTGCATCGTCGCCTTCGAGGAAGGCATCGAATACGGAGTGCAGCGGATCGGCGGCCTGAACCGCCAGGGCATGATGAACGCCGTCTTCGGCGGCGAGGGTCTGTCCCTGGCCACGCTGGAGGGCAACGGACGGGTGATCCTGCAGTCGCTCACCATCGAGGGCCTGGCCAACGCACTGAAGAAGGCCCAGGGTGGCGACAAGCAGGGACCGACCGGCGGACTGTTCTCGACGAACGCCGGATAGACGCGGCCCTCCGACCGGAGGCACCTGCCTCTGCCCCGAGCGCCTGCGGCCGTGGCGTCCGGGCCCTTCGGGCGGTTACGGTGATCAGCCCTGTGCGAGCCGACGGAGTCTCCACCCACCACGGACATGGGAGCTCCCGTTGGCGTCGATCGCCGTGCCCGTCCCCGCCCTCGCCCCGCGCCGTACCTGGCTGACCGATCTGCCGGTCCTGCTGGTGGCCGGGGTGTGGGGCGCGAGTTATCTCGCGGCCAAGGACATCACCACCCCGGGAACGGTGGTGGCCGTACTGGCGCTGCGGTTCGCGATCGTACTGCCGGTTCTCGCCGTGGCCGGGCAGCGCAGGCTCCGGGGGCTGACCGCGGCCCAGTGGCGCGGAGCGGGGGCCCTGGGGGTGGTGCTCAGCGGGATCTTCCTGCTGGAGACGTACGGGATCGTGCACACCTCGGCCACCAACGCCGGGCTCATCATCAGCCTCACCATGATCTTCACACCGCTCGCCGAGGCGGTGATGACCAGGACCGCGCCGCGCCGTGGCTTCCTGGCGGCCGCCGGGCTCTCCGTTCTCGGGGTGATGCTGCTGACCCAGGGCGGTGGGTTCACCGCTCCCTCCGCCGGCGACCTGCTGATGCTGCTGGCGGCCCTCGCCCGGACCGTGCACGTCCTGGCGATGTCGCGGATCAGGGCGATCCGCGGAGCCGACTCGCTGTCGCTGACCACCGTCCAGCTGGGATCAGCCGTAGCGGTGTTCGCCGTCCTGGCAGCGGTGCCCGGCACCGGCGCGGCCCCCTGGACCGTGGCGGCCGGCTTTGGCCTCCGCGCGTGGGCGGGACTGCTCTTCCTGTCGGTCTTCTGCACGCTCTTCGCCTTCGTCGTGCAGATGTGGGCGGTCCGCCGGACCTCGCCGTCGCGGCTCAGTCTGCTCCTGGGCACCGAGCCGCTCTGGGCGGCAGCGGTCGGTATCGCGATCGGCGGTGAACACCTCGGTGCCGTCGGCCTGTGCGGCGGACTGCTGGTGCTGGCGGGGACCACCTGGGGTCGCCGCTCGGCGGACCGGGGGGCGGCTGCAGTGGGGAGCTGAGGTCGCGGGCCGGGCAGTGCCGGCCCGGCCGGCCGAAAGTCTGCGGCTGTCCGACTTTGGTCTCTGCTCCGGCCGCCGTGACCGCGGCGGGCCGCCGCGCTGCGTAACTTTGTCGATATGACGCGTTCCGAGTACCCCTGGTTGCTGCCGTCGGCCCTCGCCGACCCCGAGCTGCCGGCCGAGGGGAGCCGGCCGCGCCGCACGCTGCGCGACTGGGTCGTGGACGTCGCAGCGTTTCTGATCGCGGTGGTCATCGCCGTGCTGACGCTCGACGCGCTCACGTCCGGGTCCCGCGAGAGCTCCCTCGAGCTGGCCGCAGACGTGGCCGCGGGCGGTCTCGCCTGCTGCGCGCTGTGGTTCCGCAGGCGCCGGCCGGTGGATCTCGCGGTAGCCCTCGTCGTGGTCAGCACCTTCGCTCCGCTCGCCTCCGGGGCGCTGCTGGTGGCGCTGTTCAGCCTGGCCGTGCACCGCCCGTTCAAACCGGTCGCCGTCGTCGGTGCCGCCGCGGTGGGCAGTGGGGTGGTGCAGCCCTGGCTGCGCCCCGATCCGTCCACCTCCTGGATGAGCTCGGTGCTCTTCGGGACGGTGCTCGTGCTGCTGGTGATCGCCTGGGGGATGGTCGTACGCTCCCGCCGGCAGATCGTCGTGGTGCTGCGGGAGCGTGCGCACCGCGCCGAGGCCGAGGCCGAGCTGCGGGCCGAGCAGGCGCAGCGGCTCGCCCGCGAGGCCATCGCCCGGGAGATGCACGACGTACTGGCCCACCGGCTCACCCTGCTGAGCGTCCATGCGGGTGCTCTGGAGTTCCGCCCCGACGCACCGGTGCCCGAGGTGGCGCGGGCCGCCGGGGTCATCAGGGACAGTGCCCACGAGGCGCTGCAGGATCTGCGCGAGATCATCGGGGTGCTTCGGACACCCGGCGAGGGCGAGGAGAACCGCCCGCAGCCCACCCTCGTCACCCTGGAGGAGCTGGTCGCCGAGTCCCGGCAGGCCGGCATGAAGGTCACTCTGGTCAACCGGGTCGCCGATCCGGAAGCGGTGCCCGCGGCCACCGGCCGTACCGCCTACCGGATCGCTCAGGAGGCGCTGACCAACGCCCGTAAGCACGCGCCGGGAGCCGAGGTCACCGTCACGCTGGGCGGGAGACCGGGGGAGGGAATCGCCGTCGAGGTGCACAACCCGCGCCCGACGGGAGACGTACCGAAGGTACCCGGATCCGGCCAGGGACTGATCGGTCTGACCGAGCGGGCCACCCTGGCAGGCGGACGGCTCGAGCACGGGGCGAGCGGAGACGGCGGATTCCGGGTGGAAGCCTGGCTACCGTGGCCCGCATGACCATCAGGCTGCTCATCGTCGACGACGACCCACTCGTACGTGCCGGACTCGCCCTGATGCTCGGCGGCGCGGACGACATCGAGATCGTGGGCGAGGCCGCGGACGGTTCCGAGGTGGCCGCGTCGGCGGCGGCCGGGCACGCCGATGTGGTGCTGATGGACATCAGGATGCCCGGCGTGGACGGTCTGACCGCGACCGAACGGCTGAGGGCCGTGCCCGGCGCCCCGGAGGTCATCGTCCTCACCACCTTCCACGCCGACGAGCAGGTGGTGCGGGCGCTGCGCGCCGGGGCCGCCGGCTTCGTACTCAAGGACACCCCGCCCGCCGATATCGTCACCGCCGTGCGCAGAGTGGCGGCCGGCGACCCGGTGCTCTCGCCGGCCGTCACCCGGCAGCTGATGAGCCGGGTGGCCGGCGCGGCGCCCGACGACCGGGCTGCCCGCGCACGGGCCCGGCTGGCTCAACTGGCCGAGCGGGAACGGGAAGTGGCGGTCGCCGTCGGACGCGGCGGCTCCAACGCGAGGATCGGGGCGGAGCTGTACATGAGCGTGCCCACGGTCAAGGCACATGTCTCACGCATCCTGGCTCGCCTCGGGCTCAACAACCGTGTCCAGATCGCGCTGCTGGTGCATGACGCCGGGTTCCTCGACGGGGATGGCGACGTAGGCTGACCGGATGACGGAGATTGACCTGCGGGATCATGCCGAGGACTTCAATTCCCATCCCTATCAGTACTACGAGAAGATGCGCGCCGCGGGACCGGTGCACCGCATCCGTACCGCCGAGGCCGACGGCGTGTGGCTGATCGTGGGATACGACGAGGCCAGAGCCGCGCTCGCGGACGACCGGCTCGGCAAGGACCCGCGCATCACCGGCAACTGGCAGGACGAGTCACCGGGTCTTTTCTCCAACATGCTGGACACCGATCCGCCGCACCACACCAGGCTGCGCAAACTCGTGGCCAGGGAATTCACCGCACGCCGCGTCGAAGCGCTGCGCCCGCGGGTGCAGCAGATCACCGACGACTACGTGAGCGCGATGCTCGAAGCACCGGACCACCGGGCCGATCTGGTGGACGCGCTCGCCTTTCCGCTGCCCATGACGGTCATCTGCGAACTGCTGGGCGTGCCCGACCTTGACCGGGCGCGATTCCGGCTGTGGTCGAACGAAATGGTGGCTCCGACCGGCCCCGAGCAGGAGAACGCCGCGGTCATGGCGATGAGTGAGTACCTCGTCGAACTCATCGAGGACAAACGCTGCGCCGGGCCCGGCGACGACCTGATGAGCGCGCTGATCCGGACCCGCCACGAGGACGGCGATCAGCTGTCGTCGAGTGAACTCGTCGGCATGGCTTTCCTGTTGCTGGTCGCCGGGCACGAGACCACGGTCAATCTGATCTCCAACGGCATGCGGGCCCTGCTCTCGCACCCGGAGCAACTCGCGGCGCTGCGCGCCGACATGGGTCTGCTCGACGGCGCAGTGGAAGAAATGCTGCGATACGAAGGGCCGGTGCAGACCGCCACCTACCGGCATACCCGGGAGGCGATCACGATCGGCGACACCGAGATCCCGGCCGGGCAGGCCGTGCTGGTCTCCCTGTCGTCGGCCGACCGGGACCGGGGCCGCTACCCGGACGCCGACCGGTTCGACATCCGCCGCCGCGCGCAGGGACATCTCGCGTTCGGGCACGGCATCCACTTCTGTCTCGGCGCCCCGCTCGCCCGGATAGAGGGCCGCACAGCGGTCCGTACCCTTCTCGAACGCTGCCCGGAGCTGGGGCTCGACCGGCAGGGCAGCGGGTACGACTGGATTCCCGGACTGCTGATCCGGGGGGTGCGCAAGCTTCCGGTGCGCTGGTAGCGGCGGCCGACCGGCCCGCGGCGGCTCAGCCCGCGGGCAGTTCGTCCAGTCCGACCGGACGGTGCTCGCGGCGCGACAGCTCGCAGGCCTCGGCGATCCGCAGCGCCTGCAGCGCCTCCCAGCCGTCACACGGATTGTCCAGCTCGCCCCTCGCGACCCGCAGGAACGCGTCCAGCTCGGCCTCGTAGGCCGGCGCGAACCGCTCGAGGAATCCGGGCCACGGCTCGTCGGCGGGCGGCGGGCCCTGCGGCTCGGTCGAGGTGATCGGGGTGCGGTCGTCGAGGCCGACCGAGATCTGGTCGAGCTCACCCGCCAGTTCCAGCCGTACGTCGTAGCCCGCGCCGTTGCAGCGGGTGGCCGTGGCGGTGGCGAGCGTCCCGTCGTCCAGGGTCAGCACCGCGGCGGCCGTGTCGATGTCGCCCGCCTCGCGGAACATCGCGGGCCCGGTGTCGGACCCGGTCGCGTACACCTCCACCACCTCGCGCCCCGTCACCCAGCGCACCATGTCGAAGTCGTGCACCAGGCAGTCCCGGTAGAGCCCGCCGGAGAGCGGCAGGTATGCGGCGGGCGGCGGCGCCGGGTCGGAGGTGATCGCCCGCAGGGTGTGCAGCCGGCCCAGGGCACCGGAGCGTACGAGTTCACGGGCCGTGGTGTACCCCGCGTCGAAGCGGCGCATGAAGCCGAGCTGCAGAATGCTGCCGGCTGTCCCGACCTCGTGCAGGGCGGCCAGCGTGCGCGGCAGGTCCAGGGCGATCGGCTTCTCGCAGAAGACCGGTAGCCCGGCGCGCGCGGCCCGGCCGATCAGATCGGCGTGGGAGGCCGTCGCCGAGGCGATGACCACGGCGTCCACCCCCCAGGTGAAGACCTCGTCCACCGAAGGCGCCGCGGTGGCGCCGATCCGCTGGGCCACTTCGGTAGCCCGTGGGCCCTCGGTGTCGGCGACCACCAGTGCGCCCACATCACGGTGATCACTGAGCACGCCCGCGTGGAAGGAGCCGATACGCCCCGTCCCGATCAGTCCGATACGCATGGCCCCCAAAGTGGTCGCAGGGCCACCCGCTGTCAAGTCTTTGTCATGACAAACGGCCCGCAGCAACGCCTCCCGGCGTGTCCGAACTCGTGGCCGGCCCTGCCCTGAGCCTTCACAGTCCACGAGGTTCGTAAGAATGTTCGGACAAACTCTTGACGAGGCATCGTGCTCGCCGTTAGAACTCCCTTGCCGCAACCGGGCGGCCGGGAGGAAGGCGGACCCCCATGCGTACGACGCGTACAGCAGCAGTGCTCCTCGCCGCACTCGCGCTCGCCGTCGCCGGCTGCAGCACATCGGGCGGCAAGAAGTCCGAGGACAAGCCGGCCGGCCCGGGCAGCGGCAAGGGCGTCACGACGCCGCGGCTCAAGATCGCCATGGTGTCGCACTCGGGGCAGGGCGACACCTTCTGGGACATCGTGCAGAGCGGGGCGAAACAGGCGGCGGCCAAGGACAACGTCCAGTTCCTGTACTCCGCCGGCGAGCAGGGCAACGAGCAGGCGCAGCTCGTTCAGGCCGCCATCGACCAGAAGGTCGACGGGATCGTGGTGACCCTGGCCAAGCCCGACGCGGTGAAGGCCGTGGTGAAGAAGGCCGTCAGGGCCGGCATCCCGGTCGTCACCATCAACTCCGGTGGCCAGTACAGCAAGGAGGTCGGCGCCCTCGGGCATATCGGCCAGGATGAATCGGTGGCCGGCGAGGCGGTCGGTGAACAGTTGAACGCACGGGGCAGGAAAAAGGCCGTCTGCGTCATCCACGAACAGGGCAACGTCTCGCTCGAGGACCGCTGCGCGGGCGTGAAGAAGACCTTCAAGGGCACGGTCGAGAACCTCAACGTCGACGGCACCAACACCCCCGCGACCACCTCGTCGATCGAGGCCAAACTGCAGGCGGGCCAGGACATCGACGCGGTGGTCACGCTCGGTGCGCCCATCGCCGACGCCGCGGTCAAGGCCAAGAAGGACGCCGGCAGCAAGGCGGAGATCGACACCTTCGACCTCAACGCCGCAGTGGTGAAGAGTCTCAAGGCCAAGGACGTCGGATTCGCGGTGGACCAGCAGCCGTATCTCCAGGGGTACCTCGCGGTCGACGAACTCTGGCTCTACAAGACCAACCTGAACGTGCTGGGCGGCGGAAAGCCGGTCCTCACCGGCCCGGCGATCGTCACCGGGAAGGACGTGCCGGCCCTCGAGAAGTACACCGCACGCGGTACCCGATGAGTGACCGCCGATCAGCCGTGACCCATACTTGGGCCGCCGGGCCGGGCCGGGACGTCTCCCGGCCGCACCGGCAGGTACGCACAGACGTACCGCACGGCGAGAAGTACAGGCACGGCAAGAAGTGCACGTTCAGCAAGAAGGGCACCACCTCGTGGCAAGGGTACGAAGCTGGGTCAGTGGGGCGCTGGCGGCTGTGGTCGGGCTGTCCCTGGCGGGATGCAGCAGCACCGGCGGCAAGCGGGCCGAGGAGCGGGCGTCCCGGGCGGCCGCCGTCGGTAAGGCGGCCGTGAACACACCCCGGTGGAAGTTCGCCATGGTGACCCACTCGGGCGACGGCGACACCTTCTGGGACATCGTGCAGAAGGGCTCCCAGCAGGCAGCCGACAAGGACAACATCACATTCCTCTACTCGCACAGCGAGGAGGGGCAGCAGCAGGCCCAACTGGTGCAGACCGCGATCGACCAGAAGGTCGACGGACTGATCGTCACCCTCGCCAAGCCCGACTCCATGAAGGCCGTCGTGGCGAAGGCCGAGAAGGCCGGCATTCCGGTGATCACGGTGAACTCGGGATCCGCGGAGTCCAAGAAGTTCGGTGCGCTCAGCCACATCGGCCAGGACGAGACCATCGCCGGCGAGGCGGTCGGCAACGAGCTGAACAAGCGCGGCCGCAAGAAGGCCCTCTGTGTCCTGCATGAGCAGGGCAATGTCGGCCACGAGCAGCGCTGTGCGGGCGCCAAGAAGACCTTCCACGGAGCGATGCAGAACATCTACGTGGACGGCACCAACATGCCCGACGTGCAGTCGTCCATCGAGGCGAAGCTGCAGGCCGACCATTCCATCGACTCCGTGGTCACCCTAGGCGCACCCTTCGCCGACGCGGCGGTCCAGGCGAAGGACACCGCGGGCAGCAAGGCGGAAGTCGACACCTTCGACCTCAACGCCAAGGTCGCCGCCGCCCTGCAGAAGGGCACGCTCGGCTTCGCCGTCGACCAGCAGCCGTATCTCCAGGGCTATGAGGCCGTCGACCTGCTCTGGCTCTACAGGTACAACCGCAACGTCCTCGGTGGCGGGCTGCCGGTGCTCACCGGTCCGCAGGTCATCACCAAACAGGACGCAAGCGCCCTGGCCGCCTACACCCAGCGGGGGACCCGATGACCGCGACCCTGGAAGTGCCGGACGAACGGCTGCTGCGGCCCTCGCTGCTGCGCAGGCTGCTAGGCCGCCCGGAGCTCGGCTCGGTCGTCGGCGCCGTCGCGGTCTTCGTCTTCTTCTCGATCGTCGCGAGCAGCTTCCTGCGCCCCTCCAGCCTCTCCACCGTCCTCTATGCGGCATCGACCATCGGGATCATGGCGGTGCCGGTGGCGCTGCTGATGATCGGTGGCGAATTCGATCTGTCGGCCGGTGTGCTGGTGACCAGCTCGGCGCTGATCTCCTCGATGTTCAGCTACCAGATGACGGCGAACGTCTGGGTCGGTGTCCTGGTCTCGCTGCTGGTCACGCTGGCCATCGGGGCGTTCAACGGCTTCATGCTGACGCGTACCAAACTGCCCAGCTTCATCATCACGCTGGGCACCTTCCTGATGCTGACCGGTCTCAACCTCGGCTTCACCAAGCTGATCAGCGGCACCGTCTCCACCAAGTCGATCGGCGACATGGAGGGATTCTCGTCGGCCAGGAAGCTCTTCGCCTCGCAGCTCTCCATCGGTGACGTCGACCTGAAGGTCACCATCCTGTGGTGGCTCGTGCTCGTCGCGGTGGCCACCTGGATCCTGTTGCGCACCCGCGCGGGCAACTGGATCTTCGCGGTCGGCGGCAACGACGACGCGGCCCGCGCGGTCGGTGTCCCGGTCGTGAAGACCAGGATCGGCCTCTACATGGGCGTGGCCTTCGGTGCCTGGATCTCCGGCCAGCATCTGCTGTTCAGCTACGACGTCGTGCAGTCGGGTGAGGGTGTCGGCAACGAACTGATCTACATCATCGCTGCGGTCATCGGCGGCTGTCTCATCACCGGCGGCTACGGCTCGGCGATCGGCTCCGCGGTCGGAGCCTTCATCTTCGGCATGACCAGCAAGGGCATCGTGTACGCGGAGTGGAACCCGGACTGGTTCAAGTTCTTCCTGGGAGCGATGCTGCTGCTGGCCGCGCTGCTCAACGCCTGGGTACGCAAGCGAGCGGAGGCATCGCGATGACCGAGCAGCCCACCGACGAAACGAAGCCGGCGGCCGTCGGTCAGCGGTCCGCGCCGCTGGTCGAGCTCGACGGCGTCAGCAAGTTCTACGGCAACGTCAAGGCACTCGAAGACGTCTCGCTGGTCGTGCGCGCGGGGGAGATCTCCTGTGTCCTCGGGGACAACGGCGCCGGCAAGTCGACCCTCATCAAGATCATCTCAGGGCTGCACCGGCACGACGCCGGGCGCTTCCTCATCGAGGGCGAGGAGAGCTCCCTCAGCAAACCGAGGGAAGCCCTGGACCGGGGTATCGCCACGGTCTACCAGGACCTCGCCGTGGTCCCGCTGATGCCGGTCTGGCGCAACTTCTTCCTCGGCTCCGAGCCGACGAAGGGGGCCGGCCCCGTCAAGCGCCTCGACGCCCGCACGATGCGTGAGACGACCCGCGCCGAACTGCTCCGGATGGGCATCGACCTGCGCGACGTCGACCAGCCGATCGGCACGTTGTCCGGCGGCGAGCGGCAGTGCGTGGCGATCGCCCGCGCCGTGTACTTCGGCGCGAAGGTGCTGGTGCTCGACGAGCCCACCGCCGCGCTCGGGGTCAAGCAGTCCGGCGTGGTCCTGAAATACGTCGCGGCCGCCCGTGACGCAGGCCTCGGCGTGGTCCTCATCACCCATAACCCGCACCACGCCTACCTGGTCGGTGACCGCTTCGTCCTGCTGAAGCGCGGCAGCATGTTCGGCAGCCACACCAAGGACGACATCACGCTGGACGAGCTCACCCGGCAGATGGCCGGCGGCAGCGAACTGGAGGAGCTCAGCCACGAACTCCAGCGCGCCCCGTCACCCGCGCGTCCGGGCGGGCACCCCGCCGGGGACGCCTCGTGACGGCAGGGGTGGCAGAATCTGCCCGATGAGTACGTACCGTGACTTCGCGCACCGCGGCTCGGCCCGCGCCACGGTCCTGCGGACCGTCGGGACCCGCGAGCGGCGCTCGCACCTCACAGCGCCCCGCGTGCCGACCGTCGGCATCGACATCGGCGGTACGAAGGTGATGGCCGGCGTCGTCGACGCCGACGGCGTCATCCTCGAGAAGATAAAGACCGAGACGCCCGACAAGTCCAAGAGCGCCAAGGTCGTCGAGGACACCATCGTCGAACTGGTCCTCGACCTCTCCGACCGTCACGACGTGCACGCGGTGGGCATCGGGGCGGCCGGCTGGGTCGACGCCGACCGCTCCCGGGTGCTCTTCGCCCCCCACCTCGCCTGGCGCGACGAGCCGCTGCGGGACGCGCTGCAGGGCCGTCTCGCCGTCCCCGTCATGGTGGACAACGACGCCAACACCGCGGCCTGGGCCGAGTGGCGCTTCGGAGCGGGCCGCGGCGAGGACCACCTGGTGATGATCACGCTCGGTACCGGGATCGGCGGCGCGATCCTGCAGGACGGCCAGGTCAAGCGGGGCAAATACGGCGTCGCGGGTGAGTTCGGTCATATGCAGGTGGTTCCCGGTGGCCACCGCTGCCCGTGCGGAAACCGCGGTTGCTGGGAGCAGTACAGCTCGGGCAACGCGCTCGTCCGGGAAGCCAAGGAACTGGCTGCGGCCGACTCGCCGGTCGCCTACAACATCATCGAGCGGGTCGAGGGAAACATCCCGGACATCACCGGGCCGCTCATCACCGAACTCGCCCGTGAGGGCGACGCGATGTGCGTCGAACTCTTCCAGGACATCGGCCAGTGGCTCGGCGTCGGCATCGCCAATCTCGCGGCCGCGCTCGACCCGTCCTGCTTCGTCGTCGGAGGAGGTGTCAGCGCGGCCGACGACCTGCTCATCGGGCCCGCCCGCGACGCCTTCAAGCGACAACTGACCGGCCGCGGGTACCGCCCCGAGGCGCGGATCGCCAAGGCTCAGCTCGGCCCCGAGGCGGGTATGGTCGGTGCGGCCGACCTCGCCAGGCTGATCGCCCGGCGCTTCCGCAGGGCCAATCGCCGCCGCGTCGAGCGGTACGAGCGTTACGCCCGCACCGACCGCACCACGCAGGGAACCCCGGAATGACCACAGCCGTGTCGCAGCAGTCCCCGCCGGCCGAAGAGGGTCCCGAGCCGTCGGCGGAGGACCGCCGGCACATGATCCGCCGCCGCTGGCTGACGGCGGTCATCATCGTGCTGCTGATCGGGATCCCGGCCGGATACCTGGTGATCGCCGCCGAGCAGAGCCGTCAGAGCGGCCGCCACAACGAGAAGAAGGCCCTGGCGACCGGCCTCACCCACGGCTGGCCCACCAAGGTGCAGCGCCGTACCTTCGACGTGCCGATCCCCGAGCAGGCGCTGGGTGTCTGGTACTACCAGACCAGCAACTGGAAGGTCAGCCGACTGTACGTGCAGTTCACCACCGACCAGGCAGGGGTGGACGGATTCCTCAACGAGGTGGGGGTGAACCCCACCGCACTCAAGGACGGCAAGGTCACGGTCGGCGGCCGTGACGCCAAAATCGTCGGCTGGAAATTCCCCGCGACCCGGGACTGGTCGGGCACCACCTTCTCGCAGAAGGACCCGCTGCCGTCCCTGAACATCACCGTGGACAGCACCCTCCCGCATGCCCGCAGGGTCTACGTCGTCTCCACCGACACCCCCTGAATGCGCCGTGCCACGGCTGGGCCGGCGTGGGCGTCAAGACGCTGTAACACCGATTCGCCGGGCCCGAGGACGCGCCGGTTCCCGTGCTCGGCCCCTCGTCCGATGTGAGAGCACGTGAGACGCGAGGAACCTCCGTCGGACTGTTTCGGCGGGAGTTCTGCGTGTATCGGCAGGTCGAGTCAGCGATCGCTGCGGTGGTCGAGGTATCCCACCGGGGTATTGTGCTGCGGGCGCTGCAGGTGACAGCGTCGAGCGGACGAAGTTCCAGCCGGGGGGCAAGTGGTGCGCGTGCTTAAGGCGGTAGTCCCAGTCGTCGCCCTGGTGGCGGTGGCCGTGGCGGCGGCGGGTTGTCCCTCGTCCAAGGGTAAGGATGAACAGCGGCTGACCGAGCAGCGGGAAAACTACTGCACGCAGTTGGGGACGTGGCAGAAGGCGCGGAACGCGGCGGACACGGATACGCCGGAGTCGTCCGCGGACGACGAGGTCAAAGCCGTCGCTCAGGACGCCTTTCTCGCGATGCGACCGCTCCGGGATGAGACCGTCGGCGGAGGCCGCACCTTGGGGGAGGCGACGGTGGCAGCGATGAAGAATGGGGACTCCGAAGCGGAGGGGCGTGTCGTTAAGTACTGCGGAGATGTCGGCTTCGAGACGCTGACCCGCTAGGACTGTTCGATGATCCGCCTCGTCCCTTCCCCCCCGGTCACGCTCGGCATGGCATGTACAACCGACAGCGCAGGCCCGTCGTAACCCTTCGGAGAGGGCGGCGGCCAGGGGGCGGTTTCGAAGCGGACCGAAAGTTCGTCGCAACCGGGTGGCAACCGCCAGGTTGCGCTTGAACCGGTTGATTCCGCACCCGACCGTGTGCCGGGCCCTTGTGCGAACGTGAGGGTGCGCCCGGGGCGACGTTGCCGGGCGCGGGCCAGCCGGCGGACCGCGCCCAGGGGGCCGTCCGGGGTTCAACTGTTGCTGGCAAGCAGGTTCTTGACGCCTTGCACCAGCCGCAGCAGTGGAGTTCTTCGACTACGGCAGACATGCCGACCGCGACAAGGCCACCCTCGGGCGGGAACCGCGCACGTCGTCGCCTGCCTGTTCCACTGAGCTAACCGGGACCGGGTTCGTCGTGGATGGTCAGTGCTCCGGCGAGGTCGAGGTCGGCGACGGTGCCATGTGCCCCGGCGCGGACGAGCAGCACCGCACCGAGCGCGGTGCTCCAGAACGTTCTGGCTTCCACGTTGAGCGGTCGGCGCGCCCTCCAGCCGCGACTGTCGATGAGCCGGCTCACGAAGCGCTCGGATTGCCGGAACAGCAACTGGAGGTGCTGGTCGACCACGGGGGCAAGTTCGGGCTTGGAGATTCCGGCGGCGAGTGCTCGCGTGACTGACGGGAGCGAGGGCATGGCCAGTACGGCGCGGGCGATGTTGCGCCGAAACGTCGCCGCATCGGGGGCTTGGCGACCGATGCGCTCAATCCGTCGGGCGTCGTGCAGCAAACCGAGAAAGGCGGCGTGCACGAGAAGCGAGTCCTTTGAGCCGAAGTGGTAGGTGACCTGATTGGGGAAGACGCCTGCCGCGTTCGCGATCTCCGCGACGCTCACCTCAGCGCCGGGCCGTTCCTTGCAGAGCTGTGCAGTTGCCTCAATCAGCCGGTGCCTCGTCGCGCGACCGCGGTCACGCGACCGAGCCGACGTTGATCGAACTTCGGTTCGCTTCTTCTCCACACCAAAATTGTATGTGATACAACAAGAGCGTTCACTTGTATCGCATACAAGAAAGGTTGACGGGCATGCACCGGACTGAAGTCGTCGCGACAGGACTCGGCGCGGTCACACCGCTCGGGGCAGACGTGGCGTCCACCTGGGACGCCCTGCTTGCCGGCGAGTCCGGCATCCGCGGCGGCGTCCTGCGTGGCCACGAAGACGCCGGCCTTCCCGACGCCGTCGCGGGGACGATGGCGATCGACCCCGCCGAGTTGCTGCTGCCGGTGCAGGCCAGGCGCCTCGACCGCTCGCAGCAGGCGGCCTTGGCCGCGGCGGCCGAAGCCTGGGCCGATGCCGGTGCCCCAGAGGTGGACCCGGACCGGCTCGCATCGGCGATCGGCACGGGCATCGGGGGCATACGGACGCTGTTGAAGGAAGACGACGTACTGGAGGCGGCCGGGAAGCGGCGCGTCTCGCCACGCACGGTCCCGATGCTCATGCCCAACGCGGCGGCGGCGCTGATCAGTATCGAATACGGTGCACGGGCCGGTGTCTACACGCCCGTCTCGGCGTGCTCTTCCGGTGCCGAGGCGATCGCCCTGGGGGCCAGGCTCATCCGTGCCGGCGAGGCGGACGTGGTGATCGCGGGCGGGACCGAGGCCGCTATCACACCGATCACCGTTGCTGGCTTCGCCCAGGCACAAGCACTTTCACGGCATACCGTCGAACCCGCGTCTGCGTCCCGGCCGTTCGCCGCGGACCGCAGCGGATTCGTCCTCAGTGAAGGCGCGGCTGTCGTGGTGCTGGAAAGCGCCGAGCATGCCGGCGCCCGGGGCGCGCGCGTCCACGCGGTGCTCGCCGGCGCCGGCATAGCCGCCGACGCCCACCACATCACGGCGCCCGCTGCCGACGGCTCCGGTCAGATCTCTGCTATGCGGAAGGCCCTCGCGCAAGCCGGTTTGGCTGCCGAGCAGATCAGCCACATCAACGCCCATGCCACCGGGACTCCGGTCGGCGACGTTGCCGAGGCGCACGCGATCGGGGAGGTCTTCGGCCGCGCCACCGTGACAGCCCCCAAGGCGGCGCTCGGTCATCTCTTTGGCGCAGCCGGCGCGATCGAAGCGCTCATCGCCGTCCTCAGTGTGGAGCACGGCGTCATTCCGCCGACCCGCAACCTCACCGCGGCCGGCGTCGGTCCCGACATCGATCTCGATGTCGTCGCAGAGCGGCGAGACGTCCCCCAGGAAGCCGTGCTCAGCAATTCCTTCGGTTTCGGTGGGCAGAACGTCTCGCTCATCGTCACCGGCGCACGGCACCATGCGTCCCGTACGGCCTCGGTGACACCATGACCCACGCGAACGAACGGTTGTCCGTGGAGGGCCGCCGCCGATTGATCGACGGGAAACAGAGCATACGCAGCCACGGCAGTACCTCGATCACATCCCTACCCCGATGTCGCGGCTCCTGCGGTTCGGCTGCTCCTCACCAGGCGATTGACCGGAGTGGCTAGGGGTACCCAGGCGGTCCCTAGCGAACGGAGGCCACCGTGACAACGAGTTACTTCAAGCAGCCAGGCGCAGGCTTCCCGGGCAAGAGCGCGTGACCCCCCGGGGTATGCAGACGGGGCAGGATCGGCGTGGTGCCGTGCGCGGCCGGCTGCTGGGTGGTGTACGACTGTTCCTGCTGTCCGCCCTGTTGCTCGCCGGGGTGGGCGCGATCGGCCACCTCATCGGCTGGGTGGCCCTCACCACGACGCTGGGCCCGACGGCGTATCTGCTGCTGGCTCATCCGGAATCCGTGCAGGCGCGGTTGCGTGGTGCCGTGACCGGCCACGCCCTGGCCGTGGCCGTGGGCCTGGCGTGTCTGGCCGTTTTCGGCCTGTGGAGCCATCCATCCATCGCCGAGCAACAGCAGGACACTGTCCGGCAGATCGGTGCGCAAGCCGTCGCGGTGGGGCTGACGCTCTTTCTCCTCCATGTGTGTGACGCCCACCATCCCCCTGCTGCCGCCACGGCGCTGCTGATCTCCTCGGGCATCTCGCGGCCGGGACCGCCGCTCTACGGGATGCTGACCGGCCTCGCCCTGGTGCTCGCCATCGCTCCGGTGCTGGCGGCCGCGACATCCCGCTGGGCCCAACGAGAGAACGCAGGGTGAGCGTGGTGCGTGCACCCAGGGGGACGCCGGGGCGGAGACCGGGCTGCGGTGGCTGCGCGTCAGACCAGTGCCCGCACGATGCGGTTGCTCCGCTGTCCTGCCATCGACCGGGCGAAGCGAAGCAGGGGTGTGGGCGTCATCACGGCCGTCTCCTCATCTGCTGGGTCCGCCCGAAGGCGGGGAGACAGAGCGCGTCGGCTCACTCGTGGGGGGCACCGACAACGTCTGGCTATCGACCTTCCCCGTCATCGCGTCTACTTGGTAGACGTGCGTCTCACCGTGCTGGATGGTTGCGACGGTGACGGACCACACGGTCCGGTCGTGAGGGCCCTTTTCCAGGCTGACGTCGGTCACCTTGCCGAAGTCGGGCTTCTTCACCCGGTCGACCGCCTCTTCGGGCAGGAGCTTCGCCGATGCGGCAAGCGCGGCGACACGGGCCTTCTGTGCCGACGGCTGCCCGGCCGGTACCGACTTGTCCAGCAGTCCTCCGTCGAAGGCGTCAACATGGACCACGTGGATCGTGCCGTCCTTGTCGGACACTCGGGTGCGCCAGACAGGCTCCGGTCGAGAGGTGTCGGTGATCCGGACCGAGACCAGTCGGCTGCCGGGGACTTCGTCGAGCGCCTTGCTCACGGCCCGCTCGTAATGGGCATCGACCTGCGGGAGGGCCTCCGGCTGCCGATCGGGCGGTGGACCACTGCATCCGGCGCCGACGCTGAGCAGCGAACCCGCCACAGCGAGACCACACGTGCTCAGCACGCATCCCCGGTACCCGCCGGCCCTTCCCCTGTGTGAGCGGACCATGCTCATCCTCCTCTTGCTTGTTCGGCCGGTTGGGATGGTGCGACGGCGAGCAGAAGGGCGACCGTAAGCGCCTGGGAGGTGCCCGGTCAGCATGCCCGTGCAGTGGTGCCCCCAGCCGAGAGCCCCGAGGCGATGAGCAGCCTCGGGGCCGCCGTCAGGGGGCGGCGGACATCGCACAGGTGCCTACAGGTCACCAGGACCTCCTTCTCGTCGTACCACGTGGGTATCCCCCCACCGCTGTGGTCAATCAGAAGATGGACACGACGGGTTCGACACCGATGCGCCAGGACACCGCCGATGCCGGTGGTGCCGGAGCCGATCGCTCCCCGGCAATGAGGGAAGGGCTCTGCCTGGCCCGGGGCGCCGTCCGGGTGATGGTCCAAAGTGCCGCGAATCGGCGCCGGACGGTGGGGTCCGGGCGCCGCGCTGGTTGCTGATCATTGAATCGCCCCGGTTGTGCCGGAGACATCGCAGACCCGGAAGGTTCTTTTGGTCTTCAGGCGAGGGCGAAGTAGCGCAGCCAGAGATAGACGGCGGAGATCACCAGGGTGGCGGCGGTGACGGTGAGGCCGTATTTGGTGAATTGCCAGAAGGAGATCGGGGTGCGGTTGCGTTCCGCGATGCCGAGCACGACCACGTTGGCGCTGGCGCCGATGGCGGTGGCGTTTCCGCCGAGGTCGGCCCCCAGGGCGAGCGCCCACCACATGACGTGGTCGCTGTCTCCTCCCAAGCTGTGGACCAGGTCCGCGGTGATGGGAGCCATGGTCGCGACGTAGGGGATGTTGTCGACGACACCCGACAGGACTCCGGATGCGCCGAGGACGAGCATCGAGCCGCCGAGTTCCTTGTCACCGACGGCGTTGGCGAGAGCGCTGGAGATCTCGTTGATGACGCCGGTGTCGATGAGACCTCCGATCATGATGAACAGTCCGGCGAAGAAGGCGAGGGTGGGCCATTCGACCTCGGAGAGCACCTCACCGGTCTCGACGGTGGACACGGCGACGAGGAGCCCGGCGCCGAGCAGTGCCACGATGCTCGGCTGGTAGTGCAGGACCGGGTGCAGGACGAAACCCGCGATGACCAGGGCAAGTACGGCCAGGCCCTGGATGAGCAGCCTCGGGTCGCGGATGGCTTCCTTCTCCTCCAGTTCCATGATCTCGGCTGCCCGTTCCTCGTCGTAGACGAACGCCGTGCGGAAGATGAACCGGCAGAGCGCGATGAGGACGAGCGTCAGGAAGGCGGAGAGCGGGGCCAGATGGACGATGAAGTCGTTGAAGGTCAGGCCGGCCCGGCTGGCGATGATGATGTTGGGCGGGTCGCCGACGAGGGTGGCGGTGCCGCCGATGTTGGAGGCGAGGACTTCCGCGATCAGATAGGGCGCGACGGGCAGGGCGAGACGTTCGCAGACCAGCAGGGTGACGGGTGCGATGAGCAGCACGGTGGTGACGTTGTCCAGCAGGGCGGAGGCCACCGCCGTGATGATGATCAGCATGGCCATGACCCGGAAGGGTCTGGCTCTCGCCTTCTTGACGGACCAGATGGCCAGGTACTCGAAGAGTCCCGTCTTCTTCAGCACACCGACGATCATCATCATCCCGAGCAGCAGGAAGATGACGTTCCAGTCGATGCCGGAGTCCTGGGTGTAGAACGCCGAGACATCGTCGGTCGCCCCGATCGCCAGCATGAGGCCCGCCCCGCCGAGCGCGGCTGCGACGCGGTGGACCTTCTCACTGATGATCAGGGCATAGGTGCCGACGAAGACGGCGATCGCCGCCCAGCTGTGCCAGTCACTCACAAGGTCTCCAAGCAGGGGTGGCCGGTCACCGGCACTAGGGGTTCTCGAGGAGTTGATGCAGCAGGTGGGAGGCGGTGATCACCCCGAGCAGACGGATCCCTTGTTCGTCCCTCTCGGCCACCGCCACCAGCGGGCTGTGCGCCCGCGCCATCAGCGCCGCGACCTCCAGAGCGGTGTCGTGCGGATCGGCGATCGGCGGCGGACCCGCCTTGACAGGCAGGCAGTCGCCCACCGTGCGACCGGTCAGCGACGCGCCCAGCCGGTCGGCGTGCTGCTCATCGATGACCGCCGCCAAGGTGGGATCCTCGATCACATAGGCCGGCACCAGTACCTTGACCAGCTGGGATGCCGGCATGATCGCCACCGGCCCGCCCGCCCGGTCGACCACGAGCAGGGCGGGCAGTTTCCGGTCGGCCATCAGTCGGGCGGCGTCCAGGGCGTCGCTGTCGACAGCGACGGTTTCGTACTCCACTGCCAGATCACGTGCCCGCACGATGGGCTCCTTCTCGTATGTCCGCTGTGTCCTTGGTCTCGGTCCCGCCGTCGTCCGCGTCCGGGATGCCGACGAGATCATTGACGTGGAACATACGGGCAATCGGGACGTCGGTGCTGCTGTGCGCCACGATCGAGAAGGCGATGCATACGGCGATGAGCGTGTACGCCTTTTCCGCCTGTGGGATGCCGGACTGCAGGACCAGCAGCCCGTAGACCACCGATGCGAAGCCCTTCGGCCCGAACCAGGCCGCGGTCAGCTTCTCCCTGCGGTCGATTGTCGTCCCGATGAGCGAGAGCAGCAGGGACGCGGGGCGGATCAGCACGAGCGCCAGCACTGCGGCCACGTACCCGCCGAGCGGAAGGTCGCCGAAGAGGTGTGGGGTGAGGAGTGCACCGAAAACCAGCAGCGCGGCGAATTTGGCGAGTTCAGCCAGTGATTCGCCCAGCGGTTCGAAGGCGCGTTTCGCCTCGGGGGACACGGCGGCGACTACCGCCCCGGCGGAGAAAGCGGCCAGGTAGGGGTTGGCATGAGTGAGGTGACACAGCGCGTACAGCGTGACGCCGGTTGCCAGCGGCAGCAGGGGCTGGAGCTTGGGCTCCGCCCCCAGCCACGGCAGACGTACGAGCCCGTTCACGAGCAGCGGGATCGTGATGCCCAGGACCAGCCCGAGAGCGAGTTCCAGCACGATCGTCGGAGGCGACGCCTCGGCGTGTGCGCCGGCCACCGGGCCCGCGGCTGCGATCAGAAGCAGGACCACCGGCAGGGCGAGACCGTCATTGACGCCGCTCTCCACGTTCAGCAGCTGGCGCAGCCGGGCGGGTACCTCCTTGCGTCCCACGATGGCTGAGGCGAACACCGGGTCGGTCGGTGCGAGTACCGCCCCGACCAGGAACGAGGTGACCCAGTCCAGCCCCACCAGATAGTGCGTGACCAGCGCCATGAAGACAAAAGCGAGTGGCATGCCCAGGCCCAGAGCGCGTGCGGGGTGCTTCCAGGCGCGTCGCAGCGAGGGGAAGGAGATGTGCATCCCGTCGGTGAAGAGCACCGCGAAGAGCGCGAGATCGGCTGTCACGGACACGATCCGGCTGTCCGCGGAGATGTGAATGAGGCCGAGACCGCCGTCACCGACCAGAGCGCCGCCGGCGAGGAAGAGAAACGAGGTGGAGAGCACCGTGCGGGCGGCGAGTCCGGACAGCAGGACTGCGACCAGCAGGGCAACACCGAAGACGGCGATGAGTACCACGGAAAAGAGACCCCGATCGGCAGAGCACTGAGCCGGAGATCCTTGGAGCGGATCTCCTTGCTCGCCGACCAGACTTCCCGGCACACCGTGATGAATCCTACAGGTTCTTTACGCATCCTTGACAGTGACCCCAGCCGCAGGTGCGGTCCCGCAACACTGCCGGAACCCGGCATTGAACCGGGACGCGGATACCAGGCGGCCAACGGCCCGCCGCGAGGTCGGGTTCGCCTCGGCGGTGGCGAAGAACGCGGGGCGCCACTTCACGCCGTGCCAGGGGGTGGGTGATCGCCGAACTCAGCGTTCTGTTCGCGCCGGTCGACCACACGCGCCGGGCCGGGGTGCGCGGAGCGGGGTCAGGCCCGGGTGGCAGGGGCTGTCCGGTCCAGGCGAGTGCGGAGGGTGGCCGTGAACTCCTCGGCGCGGGACAGCTGCACCCGCAGGTCCTCGATCTTCTCGGCCGCGGCCCGTTCGTATCCGTGCACGCGCTCGAGCAGCTGCTCCTGATTCATCGCCTCCGGAGGTGCCGCCGACGGAGTCGAGGCGGTCGGTGGCCTCCAGCAGGTCGCGCGTCTGCTCGAGGGTGAAGCCGAGTGGCTTCATGCGGCCGCCCGGCGAGACGGGCTGCCGGCTTATTCGTCGCCGGTGGCGCCCTTGCCGAAGGCACGGCCCCGGGCCGCGGTAGGTGCCGTAGGAGGCGCTGGTCAGGGCGGCCGCTCTTGCAGGCCCCCGCAGGAGTCGCTGCTCACCGTGGAGCGACTTGCGGCCAGGACCGAGCCGGAAGTCTCGTTTGCATAGTGCAAAAAATCACATACGGCTCCTGAGGGCGACTTGGCCGCGTCGTTTTTTGCATAATGCAAATATGCGGAGAGAGGGAACACAGAGAACTGGGCCGAGTGGCGTCCTTGCTGAGGAGATCCATGTGACCGCCGGGGCCGGGGCGCTGAGTCCTCGCTCGTGGTGCTGGACTTTCTCCGGGGCGCGCGAGGCCGAGTGGGGGCTCGCGGTTCTCGCCCTGTTGGTCGGTGTCGGCGCGGGGCTCGGCTCCGTCGTCTTCCGCTGGCTGATCAAGGTCTTCACGCAACTCTTCACCGGGCACGGGGACTACGCCGGCGCGGGCCATGCCGCGAACCCGCACCTGTCGTGGCTCGGACCGTTCTTCGTGCTGTTGGTGCCGGTCGTCGGCGGGCTGCTGTACGGGCCGCTGGTGGACCGGTTCGCCAAGGAGGCGCGCGGCCACGGTGTTCCCGAGGTGATGCTGGCGGTGACCCAGCGCGGCGGCCGTATCAATGCCAATGTGGCGGTCGTCAAGTCGCTGGCCTCGGCGCTGACCATCGGCTCCGGCGGCTCGGTGGGGCGCGAGGGCCCGATCGTGCAGATCGGTTCGGCACTCGGATCGACTCTGGGCCGGCTGACCAAGGTCACTGAGGCCCGGGTCCGGCTGCTGGTGGCCTGCGGTGCGGCCGGCGGCATCGCCGCGACCTTCAACGCCCCGCTGGCCGGGGTGTTCTTCGCGATGGAGCTCATCCTGCGGGATTTCGCCATCGAGTCGTTCGGCGCGGTGGTTCTCTCCAGCGTGGCCGCGAGTGTCATCGGACGGGCCGCGTTCGGTAATGCCGCGTTCTTGAACCTGCCGTCGTTCCACGTCGAACACGTCGCCCAGTACGGTCTGTTCGCGCTGCTCGGTATCGCTGCCGGACTCGTCGGCGTCGGCTTCACCCGGATCCTCTACTGGGTGGAGGACGCCTGTGACTGGGCCTGGCGCGGCCCGGAGTGGCTGAGGCCCGCAGTCGGTGGTCTCCTGCTGGGCGTCGTGCTGCTGTTGCTGCCCGAAATGTACGGAGTCGGCTACCCGGTCCTGGAGAAGGCGACCGAGGGCGGATACGCCGCCGGTTTCCTGCTGCTGCTTCTGGTCGGCAAGATCCTGGCGACCAGCCTGACCATCGGTATCGGCGGCTCCGGCGGGGTGTTCGCCCCGAGCCTGTTCGTCGGAGCGATGCTGGGTTCCGCGTACGGAGCCGGGCTGCACGTCCTGCTGCCCGGCACAGCCGGTGCGGCCGGGGCGTATGCGCTGGTCGGGATGGGCGCGGTGTTCGCCGGATCGGCGCGGGCGCCGATCACCGCGGTGGTGATCCTCTTCGAACTGACCGGGGAGTACTCGATCATCCTGCCGCTGATGCTCGCCATCGTCACCGCCACCCTGGTCAGCAAGCTGCTCAGCCGGGACACCGTCTACACCCTCAAACTCCGCCGGCGAGGCATCGACCTCGACGCGGCTGCTCCGGGTGCCCCGCTGGGCGGCCAGCGAGTGGACGAGGTCATGGAACAGGCTCCGGACCCGCTGTCCGCGGGGAGCTCGCTGTCGGCAGCCGCGCTGATGCTCTCCCACTCCGAGCACGGCAGCCTGCCGGTGCTCGACGCGCAGGACCGTTATGTGGGAACAGTCACCGCCCGCGCGGTGGCGGAAGCCCTGGCCGAGACGCCGGACGGCGAGGCCGGGGCGCCCGCCACGGCCGGTGATCTCGCCGAACTGCGACCGCCGCTCGCCCCCGACATGTCGTTGTCGGCGGCCCTGCACGCCCTGGTCTCGGCGCCGGGTACCGGCCTGCCCGTGCTCGATTCGGACAAGCACGCTCTGGTGGGGTGGATCACCCACCAGAGTGCGCTCAGAGCGCTGCATCCGGTGACGGCCTGAGCCTCATCGGGGCCCGGACTCATGCAGGCGTACGCAGCGCGTCTGGGTGTCTGTCACCCGGGAGCTCTCCGCGCCCGAGTCCGTCTCTTCGCCCAGCAGCGTATGGATTGCTCTGACCGTCAGAGGGCGGTGCGCTGTGCGGTCGGCCAGCATCTCGCCGCCGTCGGCCGCGGAAAGGAAGTGCGCGGTCACCGCGTGAAAGCGCCGGCCGACCTGGATCGTGGCCTGCCGCGTGTGCTGGAGATCCTGGTACCAGCGAGCGCGGTCACCGGATCGGGAGGCCACTGTCCAGGTTCGTCCTTCCTTGTCGTGCGCCACAACCTCGACCACGACTCGGCTCGGCGCTCCCGAGAGACGTCCACTGTGAACCAGCAGGAGAAAACGCCGGCCGACGACCGGACCGAGACCCATCCGGAAGAGGTGGACCATCAGACTGGCTGCCCACCGGCTCCGAGCGCTGTGCGGGGGCTGCGGCCCGGACTGAGACTCCACGGAGGTCATGGCTCGGGCCCTTCCGGTGAACGGGAATCGCGCATGATGCGTCTCGATTCGGTGACAGGAACTACAGCAAGTGCTTCGGCTTGCAAACCTTTGCATAGTCTAAACGTCGAGTCCAAGAGAGGACGACGATGCGTCCAGTCCGGCCCGGATCCTTTCCGCGCAAGCGCTCACGCACGGCCGGACGGAGACGGTCGGCTGACACGGACGGGGACCCGTTGTCGGGAGGTGCCGAGACGGAGCACACACCACCCGCGCCCATCGTGCTGTCGGTTCTGCCGTTCGCGGTGATGCTGATCGTCGCTGCCGTGGATGTGTCGGCCGGCTCAGGAGCCGGGTTTCTGCCGCTGGTGGCGCTGGGGCCGGCCTTTGCCGGACTGATCGGCGGCTGGCCGCGTACGGCCGTCGTCGGCGCACTCGCGCTGGCCCTGTGCACCGCACTCGGCCTGTACGACGAAGCGTTCCACGGGCGACGGGGCTATACGGCTCTGGCATCGGTGGCCGGCGTGACCGCGGCGGGGTGGGTGGCTGCTGTGATGCGGCAGCGGCGTGAAGCGGAGTTCGCCAGTATGCGCTCCATCGCGGAAGTCGCGCAGCGGGTGCTGCTGCGACCGGTGCCGCGCCGGGCGGGGCATCTGCACACAGCGCTCTCCTATACCTCGGCGGTCGCCGAGGCGAGGATCGGTGGGGACCTCTACGAGGTGGTCGCCACCCCCGCCGGGGTGCGCGTCATCGTTGGTGACGTGCAGGGGAAGGGCCTGGCCGCGGTGGAGACGGCGGCTGTCGTGCTGGGCGCCTTCCGGGAGGCAGCCTACGAGGAGACGGAACTGACGGGTGTCGGGGCCCGGGTGGAGCGGGCTGCCGACCGTGTCCTGAGAGGGGAGAAGTTCGTCACGGCTCTCATCGCGGAGATCAGCCCCGAGCGCGGGGCGATGTTCCTCAATTACGGTCATCCGCCGCCGATGGCCGTACGCGTCGACGGAGCGGTGGAATTCCCGGAGCCCGATCAGTACGCCTTGCCACTGGGACTCGGCATCCACATGTCGGAAGGGCCGCGGCCCTTCCATGTCGCCTTCGGTCCGGGTGACCAGCTGCTTCTCTATACGGACGGAGTCACCGAAGCCCGCAATCACGAGCGGACCTTCTATCCACTCGGGGAGCGAGCCCACTTGCTGAGGGACCCTGACCCGGAGGCGGCGCTCAGCGCACTGCATCACGATCTGACAGAGTACGCCGAGGGACCGCCGCAGGATGACGCGGCCATGCTTCTGCTTCGCTATCGTCAGGAGGGGACCGGCAGCGAAGACCGGGCCGTGGCACGGTAGAAAGAACCATGAGCGAACGCGCGCGACCCACTGCCCCAGGTATCGACGACGTCGACGCGGTGACCCACGCGGTACTGACGGCGTCACGTCTGCTGGTCGCTGTGTCGGCCAGGTCGCTGGCCGAGGTCGAGGACCGGGTCACCCTTCCGCAGTTCCGGTTGCTCGTGGTCCTGTCCACCCATGACACGGCGAAACTCGTGGTGCTCGCCGATCTGCTCGATGTGAACCCCTCCACCGCGATGCGCATGCTCGACCGCCTCATCTCGGCCGGCCTCGCCGACCGGCAGACCAACCCCGACAACCGGCGCGAGACGTTGCTGCGCCTCACCGCGGATGGATACCGGCTCGTCGAGGAGGTCACCACCCGGCGCCGTCAGGAGATCGCATCGATCGTGGCAAAGATCGCCCCGGAACAGAGGTCCGCCCTGGTGGACGCCCTGACTGCGTTCAGCAACGCCGGCGGCGAACCTTCGGCCCCCGACAAGAACGCCACGCTCTACCCGCTCGGCTGGTCCGACCCACCTGTGCGCCGCTCAACCTGACGGCGGCGCCGGCTGGATTCGGCACCCGACCGTCTCGCGCCGGTGCTCGTCGAGGACGCCGTGGAGAGGGGTCGGCCGTGCCAGGCCCCGAGCGGGCTGGCGGGCGTTTCATGTCGACTGTGACGGTTGCTCGGTGGGAAGGCCGGCACCCAGACGGCGCAGCGGCAGCTCCAGGCGTCGTCCACGGACCGCCCGCCGCGCCAGCGAGCGCTTGGCGGCCGCGGCGCGGCGGGGAGTCAGTCCGGGTAGGTACGACCTGGTGGTCATCGACGGCGGATGCGCCGGGCTGACCGCGGCCCGCCGCCGGGCGCTTCGGCGCGCGCACGCTGCTCATCGAGGGGGACCGGCTGGGTGGGGGCTGTCTGTGGACAGGGTGCGTACCGAGCAAAGCGCTGCTGCCCGTGGCCTCCGATGTCCAGGCGGCCCGCCGCGGCGTCGCCTACGGCTCCCGCCGGTGTCCGGCCGTGCCGACCTCGCGGCGGCCATCGGGGAGGTGAAGCGGGCGATCGGCGCGATCTCACCGCACGACTCGGCCGAGGCGCTCGCCCCGTTGGGCGTCGACGTCGCCCATGGCGCGGCGTCCTTCACCGGCCCGAGGACCATGCGGGTGGGCGAGCGGGAGATCTCCTTCCGGTACGCCGTCATCGCCACGGGCTCCTCGCCGGCGCCGGTCCCCGGTCCGGCCTCGGCCGGGCCGCTGACCAGCGACACCATCTGGGAGCTGTCCGAACTCCCGCGGCGCCTGGTGGTGCTGGGCGGCGGGCCCGTCGGCTGCACACTGGGCCAGGCGTTCGCCCGGCTCGGCTCGCAGGTCACCCTCGTAGAAGTGATGGACCGTCTGGTGCCCCGTGAGGAACCGCGCGCTTCGCAGGTGCTGCGGGAGCGGCTGGAGGCCGAGGGGGTCACCGTGCTGACCGGCTACCGTGCCGAGAGAGCCGATGACGACCTCCCACGGCCGCCTCAACACCTTCCTGCTGCGCACCGGTTACGAGCAGATCGACCAGCTCACGGCTGCCTACGCCGAAGAACCGCTGCCGCTGCCTGCCCGTGCGTAAGAACAAGGCGAGACTGCCGACCGCGCCCTCAGCGCAGGAGCGGCCCGGTGGTGAGGGGAAGTACCGCGCCGCCGGCCACGCCGAGGACGACGGAGATCGTGCCGGCGGTGTAGGCGGTGGCGGCAGTCCAGCGGCCCTGGACGGCCTGTGCGCCGAGGGGTGTGGGAGCGGTGGCGGCGAAGAGGGGGGCAAGCCAGCGCAGGTAGTAGAAGAGGGAGGCGACGGTGTTGGCAACGGCGAGGGCGGCGAGCCAGGTGTAGTCACCGTCGACGGCCGCGCTGAAGATCTCCAGTTTACCGAGGAATACGCCGGTCGGCGGGGTGCCCACCAGGCCGAGCAGGCACGCGACGAGGACGGCGGCGAGGCCGGGGTGGCGGTGGGCGAGGCCGCGGTAGTCCTGGAGCGTGCGGGCGTTGGGCAGTTCGGTGACGACGGCGAAGGCGCCGATGTTGGTGGCGGCGTAGGCGGCCAGGTAGAACAGCAGGCTCTTTTGGGCGAGGTCGCTGCGCGTGGCCACGGACAGGGCCATCAGGAGGTAGCCGACCTGGCTGATCGTGGAGTACGCGAGCAGGCGCTTCACGGACGTCTGGAAGAACGCGGCGAGATTGCCCAGAGTCATGGTGATCGCGGCGAGAACGGCCAGCAGCAGGGGCCAGTTGACGTCCGTGCCGGGCAGCGCCTGGTGAAGGAGGCGGTAGCCGGCAATGAGGCCGCCGACCTTGGGCAGGGTGGTGACGTAGGCGGCGACCGGTGCAGGGGCGCCGTCGGTGACGTCGGGGACCCAGTAGTGGGCCGGGACGGCTCCGATCTTGAACAGCAGCCCGGCCAGCACACCGACGAGCCCCACGGCGACGAGTCCGTACGAGGCCGTGGGCAGGCTGGTGTTCAGTTCGCGGTAGAGCGTGGCGTGGCCGGCGCCGTACAGGAGGGCGATACCGGCCAGCATGGTAGTGCCGAGCAGAGCGCCCATCAGGTAGTACTTCAACGCGGCTTCGGTACCGGGGGCGTCCTTGGCGAAGCCGGCGAGCGCGTAAGCGGGGACACTGGCCAGCAGGTAGGCGGCGAACAGCATCAGCAGGTCGTCAGCGCCGACCAAGGCGAGAGTGCCGGCGCCGGTCATGAGCAACAGCACCCAGTACTCGGTCTCTCGTTGGTGGCCGCGGACGGATTCGACGGACATGCCGATGATCAGCAGCAGGGCGGCCAAGACGATGAGGCGGCCCATGTCGGTGGCAGCATCGACGGCGAAGGTGTCGGAGAAGACGGTCTGTTCGCGGTCGTTGGCCATGGTGACGGCGGTGGCCACCAGGCCCGCCGCGCAAGCGGTGGCTGCCAGGAAGGCGATGATCCACTGGCGGCGGCGGGGCAGCCAGGAGCCGGTCAGCAGACCGATGACCGCGGCGCCGAGGAGAGCGAGTTCGGGCAGTAGGGCGATCAGGTTCTCGTTCACCGTGCCACCAGCCCGGTCACGGTGCGGCTGGCTGGTTCGATCACGTCCAGCAGCCAGCGCGGCGCGACGCCGATGATCAGGGCGACCGCGAGCAGGGGCACGATGGACAGCGCCTCGGCGCTTCGCAGGTCACTGATCCCACCGGTGGGGACGGTCTGCGGCAGGCGGGGGATGCCAAGGAAAACCGAGCGCAGGGCGCGCAGGAACAGCGCGGCGGTGATGAGGATGCCGGTCACGGCGATGGCGGTGGCCGTCGCTTGGGAGGCCAGGGAACCGGTGAGAATCTGGAACTCGGCGATGAAGCCCGAGAAGCCGGGGATGCCGAGGCTGGCGAACGCGGCGACGGCGGTGACGCCGGCGAAGCGGGGGGTGTGCGCGGCCAGGCCGGAGTAGGCGTCCATGGCGTAGGTCCGCCCCCGGTCGTACAGCACTCCGGTGAGCAGGAACAGCGCCCCGGTGATCAGGCCGTGGCTGACCATCTGGGTGACCGCCCCGGTCACCGCGAGTGAGCGGGCCTGGGCATCGCTGCCTGCCAGGGTTCCGGCGGCTCCGATGGCGAGGACGATGTAGCCCATGTGGTTGACCGATGTGTAAGCGATCATGCGTTTGAAGTCGGTCTGCGCCAGTGCCACCAATGCCCCGTAGACGACGGAGAGCGCGCCGATGATGACGATGACCAGGGCGTAGTGGCGCCAGGAGCCGGGCAGCAGGGGCATGGCGATACGGACGAATCCGTAGGTGCCCATCTTCAGCAGGATGCCGGCGAGGATCGCCGAGCCGGCGGCGGGGGCGTCGGTGTGGGCGGGCGGCAGCCAGGTGTGGAACGGCACGGTCGGCGTCTTGACCGCGAGCCCGACGCCGATCGCCAGCAGGACCAGTCCGGCGTACAGGCCGCGGCCGGCCAGCGGGTTGGCGCGGACCAGTTCGGTGATGTCGAAGGTGTGCGGGTCGGCGGCCAGGTACAGGCCGATGAAGCCGAGCAGCAGGGCGAGGGAGCCGAGGAAGGTGTAGAGGAAGAACTTCAGGGCCGCCGCCCGGGCACGCTCGCCGTGGCCCCAGCCGGCGATGACGAAGAACATGCCGACGATGGACAGGTCGAAGAAGACGAAGAACAGGATCAGGTCCAGGGCGACGAACAGTCCCAGGCTGACGGTCTGCAGGAAGAGGAACAGGCAGACGTAGGAGCGCACGCGTTCGGTCTCGCGCAGCGAGTACACGGCGACGGCCAGGAAGAGCAGGCAGGTAAGGGCTACCAGGGGCAGCGAGAGCCCGTCGACGCCCACGTGGTAGCCGACCCCGGCGCTGGGGATCCAGCGCATCCGCTGCTCATACTGCGTCCCGCCACCAGCGTCGAAGCCGGCCCACAGGGCGATGACCAGGGCCAGGTCCGCGGCCGCGGCAGAGATCCACAGCCAGACGTACATCCGGTCGGGCAGGGTGCGCGGCCAGAGCAGCAGCACCGCGCACACGAGCAGCGGCAGGAAGGTGACGAGACTCAGCACAGGGATTTACCTCACCAACAGCACGATCAGGGTCAGCACCGCGAAGCCGACGGCGGCTTGGGCGTAGTACTGGTGCAGCAGCCCGGTCTGCGGGCGGCGCGCCCACCGGCCCAGCCGCCGGGCGCCGGCCGCGACCGCGTGGACGGCGGCGTCGATGCCGCCGTCATCCAGCCGTCCGGCGCAGCGGGCGAGCGTGAGGCCGCCGCGAGCCGTCCGGCGCACGGCGCCGTCGACGACCCGGTCGTCGAAGACGGCCAGCGCCCGCGCCAGGGCAAGGACGGGCCGCACCACCAGGACGTCAGCGGCCCGTTCCAGACGCAGCCACTCCTCGGCCCACCGCACCGCGGCGCCAGGCGCGGGTGCGGTACGCCGTGGCCACCACCAGGTCAGAGCGGCGGCCATGGCAACAACTCCTGCGGACAGCCCCAGTTCCCAGGGCGCGGGCACCGGCTCGTCGGGGGTGCCGACCAGACGCTTCAGCCAGGACGCCGGGCCTGGCAGAGCGAGCACGCCCAGCACCGCCGCGGCTCCCGTCAGCGCCCACAAGGGGGCCGGCACCGCGCGTGAGACCTGGCGCGTGCCGTGCCGCTCGGTGTCGTAGCCGGCTTCCGCGTGCCGGGGCAGGGGCCGGGTGATGTACCACACGGCTTTGATGCTGTAGACGGCCGCCACGACGGCACCCGCCAGACCCACGGCGTACAGGCCGGTGCTTTGAGCGCGGGCGGCGGCGAGGACCTCGTCCTTGGCCGCCCACAGTGACAGAGGAGGCAGCCCCGCCAGCGTCAGGGCGCCGAGGGCGAAGGCGGCGCCGAGGAGCCGGTGGCGGCGGGCAGCGCCACGCAGGGCGGGCAGCTGTTTGGTGCCCAGCGCGGTCAGCCATGCTCCGGCGGCCAGGAACAGCCCCGACTTGGTGGCGGCGTGCGCGATCAGCTGCGTGACGCCGCCCGCCACGCCGCCACTGCCGGCGGCCAGCACCATGAAGCCGATCTGTGCGGAAGTGGAGGCCGCGAGCAGCTGTTTGAGATCCTGCTGGACGACGGCCACGACTCCCAGGACCAGGGCGGTGAGCGCGCCGGTCCAGGCGACCAGCGGGCCTGCCCAGGCGGTGGCGGCCAGCAGCGGGTGCAGTCGCAGCAGCAGATAGGCGCCGGCGGCGACCATGGTCGCCGAGTGCAGCAGCGCCGAGACCGGGCCGGGGCCCTGCATCGCCCTGGACAGCCAGAAAGAGAACGGCAGTTGAGCGGACTTGCCCAGCGCCGCGGCCACGACTCCCGCGGTGACCAGCTGCAGCCACGGGGAGCTCGCCTCGGGCAGCTTGTCCAGGCGCAGGGAGCCGATGCCGCCCGCGAGTGCGGCCCCGGCCGCAAGGTACAGACCGAGGTCGGCGGTACGCGTAGTGAGGAAGGCGACGTCCGCCGCCCGCGCCCGCTCCGGCTGTTGCCACCAGTAGCCGATCAGCGCCCAACTGGTGGCGCCCATGACCTCCCAGGCCATCAGCAGCAGCGGCAGCGTCGTCGCTGTGACGGTGGCGAGCATGGCCCCGGCGAAGAGCAGCATCAGTCCGAAGAACCGGCCCCGGTTCTCGCCCGGGCCGAACTCCCCGGCGGCGGACAGCAGCACGCCCAGGGTGACCGCGGCGACCGTGACCACCAGGGCCGCCGACAGGCCGTCCACCGCCAGGGAGGCCCGCATCCCGGCGAAGAGCGGTGCGCTCGCCTCGGGGCGTGTCACAGCGGCGGCGACCGCCAGGCCCAGCGTCACCAGGGCCGCCGCCACGCCGAGGACCGGAGCCGAGCGGTTGACGCCTCGGCCTGCCAGGCCGAGGACGGCCCCGGTACCCAAGGGGATGGCGATCAGCAGCCAGATCAGCGCGCTCACCCCTTCAACTCCTCGGCCATGTCGGTCATGTCGACCTGCCGGGCCCGGTAGATGGCCGTGGTGACGGCGAAGCCCATGGCCATCTCCACCGCCATCGCCACAACTGCCGCCACGATCACCACCTGGCCGCTCGGCGCTGCCGGAGCGAGGAAGTGCCAGAAGTCGGCGGCGGCCACGACCAGCCCGCCGATCATCAGCTCGATCCCCATCATGATCATGACGATGGACTGCTGGGACAGCGCACCGAACAGACCAATGCAGAACAGGCCCGCGGCCAACACCAACAGCAGCTCGAAGGTCATCGGCCCACCCCTCCGCCGGCCGGGTCGTTCGCGGGCCGCTGGTCGAGGTCGTCGCCGAAGCGGTCGTAGCGGCCCCGGTGGGTGGCCAGCACAGTGGCTCCGACCATGGTGGCCAGCAGCACGAACCCCAGCGTCACCATCGTCAGCATCTGAGGCCCCATCAGGGACATGCCGACCTGGAAAGTGGTGTCCTCCGGCCGGACTCCCGTGTGCTCGGGCCAGGGGACGGCGAAGATCCCGGCGACCAGGGCGGCGAACACCGCGGCGCTGATGGCCAGGGAGCCGCGCTTGTTGTGCAGCATCGACATCGGCATCAGACCCGCCGGGTTCATCATGTAGGCGATCATGAACACGGCCATGACCACCATCTCCATGACCATCATCAGCACGATCACCACCCCCAGATACGGCAGCCCGAGCACGCTCACCACGCCCCCGACACAGCACAGCGACGCCAGCAGGGCGAAGGTGACGCGGGCCATCGAGTTCAGGGTGAACACCAACACGCCACCGACCAGGGCAAGTACGCCCAGTACGGCCAGCAGCACGAGGTCCGTCGTACTCATGCCGTGCTCCCTTCGCTCGTCATCGGTTCAGATCGACCAGAGCCGGCACCAGGGCCTGCACGATCGTCAGCGGGATGAGCACCACCCAGGTCAACTCGACATACCGGTCCGCGCGGATCACCGGCAGCCGCCGCGCCGCCACCACCAGCGCAGCGAGCACCAGCAGCGTCTTGACCAGCGACCACGCCCAGGCCGGCAGTCCCGGGCCGGCGCCGCCGCCCAGGAAGAGCGGCACCGCCATCGCAGCCCCCGCGGCCAGCCACAGCCACCGCCCGGCCTGCAGCAGCAGCCGGTCCGGCCCCGCAGCGTCGCTCAGTACCCCGCCGGCGAGGTCGGGTCCGGCCGGGTAGGCGAACGGGCCCAGAAAGCTGAAGGCGAGGACGCCGGCCAGATAGACGACGAAAGCGACCGGCATCCACACCGCGTACCACAGGCCGTGCTGGGCAGCGGCGATGTCACCTACCCGCAGGGACTGCGCGCCGGTAGCGGCCGAGATCAGTGCGAACATCAGCGGCAACTCGTATGCCAGGCCCTGGGCCAGGAAGCGGTAACCGCCGATGAGGGAGAAGGCCGCGTTGGGGCCCCACCCGGCCAGCCACAGCCCGGCCCAGGTCAGCACCTCCATGGCGTTGAACCACACGACGCCGACCGACACGTCGGCCACCACCGTGTGGCCGAAGGGGATCACCAACGTGGACAGCACCGCGGCCACCGGCACGGTGATCACACCCGCCCGCCACAGCAGCACATCCGGGGCGGGCAGGCGCCGCGGCTGCTTCAGCAGCGCACGCGGCACACCCAGGAACGGCCCCACCGCGGCCGCAGGGGTGAGAGGCCGGCCCGCATCGCGAGCGTCGAGCACGGCGTTGCCGGCCACCGCCAGCGCGGCCAGAGCGAGCAGCAGTGCGGGTGCGGCCAGCAGCGTCCACCAGGCTCCTGCCTCAACCATGGGCCGTCACCTCACGTCCGCTCGCGGCGAGTTCGTCCGGGTCCGGGTCGAGGCCGGCCACGATGAGACGGGCCGCGGCCATCTCCGCCCCGGTCAACAGCTTCGGCAGTAGCCTGATCAGCGCGGCCGACGGCGGGTCATCGGCCTTCCAGTAACCACGGGGGCTTTCTTCCACCGCCGGCTGAAGCAGTGGCAGCTCATCCATCCGCCCGACATCGCGGCGGATGTCGGCAAGCCACCGCCGGTAGCGGTCGGTTACGTCCCCGCCGGCATGCGCCGCCGGTCCGCTCACCCCGGCCTCCCGCGCCTCTCGCGTACTCACGTGGCCGATCCCGCGGGTCAGCCAGGCCAGCGTCCGAGACCGGCCGACCCGGCGGGCGAAACGGTCCAGCCTGGGCACCACCTCCGAGGCAGGAGCACCGGCGAGCAGGTCATCGCGCAGCCGCCGCGCCGCGACCGCCTCGGCGGGCCAGCCGGCCACCGACAACAGCCGGGCCAGGCCGTCCAGACGCGCAGCCGCCCGCCGGCGGGCTCCCTCGCCGACGCTCACCGGCTCACCGGCCGCCGCGCGCATCCACGGCTGCACCCAGAACGGCGCGGGGGCCCCGGCCGTGGGCGGACGCGGCACTTCGAGGTCGGCCTGCTGAATGACATCGCCCTGCAGAACGAGGTGGATGGTCAGGCCGACCGGCCAGTCGTTGAGGAAAGGCCCCAGCGGCACATGGAGCCGGTCCAGCATCAGGCCGTCGCGGTCTTCACCCTGCTCTGCCATCGGCAGCCCGCCCGGCATCTCCATCTGCCTGCCACCGTGACCGCCGTTCCCATCGGCATGCTCGCCGTGCGCACCGGCATGGCCGTGCGCTGCGCCTTCGTCTTCGTCCTCGTGGTGAGCACCTCCGGAAGACTCCTGATGGTCCGGGGCGCCGTCGTCGTCGTTGCGGAATGTTTCGGCGGATGCTTCGACATGCTCGCGCTGAACAGCCGGCGAGCCGAGCTGAGTCTGTCCGGCCTCCAGTGCGGCCTCGATAAAGTCGGCGTCGGGCGCGTGCACCCGGGCGCGGGGCGCGGGCAGGGCCTGCCAGAGCCGGTTGACTGCCGCGTGCAGGTGCGGGCTGTCCGGGCCGACGACAAGCAGCAGATCCGCCTGGGCCGGAGTGGCGGCCAGCGGCCAGTCCCGCAGCCGCGACAGGCGCTCGGCTTGAAGCCGCGCAGCCGTTCCTCCCGGCAGGGTGGCCAGCAGTACGCAGGGCCGGGCAGCGGCAGCGCGCAGCGCGAGGCCGGTCACGTCCATCGCAGTGCGCCCTCCCGCCAGGCATAGACGACGCCGGCCAACAGGACCGCCAGGAAGACGAACATCTCGATCACCGCGCTGGGACCCATCGCGGAGACCACCCGCGTCCACGGATACATGAACACCATTTCCATGTCGAAGGCCAGGAACAGCATCGTCACGGTGTACCAGCGCACGTGGAACCGGCTGACCGCGTGCTCGACCGGGTCCAGCCCCGAGTTGAACGGAGCGGCGGCCACCGGATCGGAGGACAACCGCGCCGCCCAGGCCGCCCCGTAGACACCGGCGACAGCCAGTACCGCCACGCCCAGCAGCGACAGCGCCGCCGTCATCCCGTTCACTCCGCCTCACCGTCCTGGCAGGTGGCCGGCAGACCCTCCTGATGTCGCCAGGCCGGAAGGACGGCCGGGGCCGCGTCGTGCGGGGCGGCGGTCTGGACGGCCATCTCCGCGCTCCTCTCCTACTGTCGTCCGGGCCGGTCGCGTACCCCCGGGGGGCATCTGTAATCCCAAGTGGTGGACCGGCGTCCTTGTGAGGATCGCGGCTCAGGACGCCGGAAGGGGGGAGGGCGCGCCACGCCAGGGGGAACGTCCCGCCCCCTGGGACCGCGCGCATGGCGGCCGCCCGACCCGCGCAGCAGCGACTGTGCCGGCAGGGAATGCCCCCGCCGGCAGAATCACCGCGCGACTCAGGCTTGGTAGGCCACCAGCGCCATCATTCCGGCAGCACCGTGGTAGGCGTTGTGGCAGTGCAGCAACCACTGCCCCGGGTTGTCCGCGTCGAAGAACACCGACAAGGTCGTCTTCGGCAGCACGATGGTGGTGTCCTTGCGCGGACCGCCCCTGGCGAGCTGGTAGGTGTGGCCGTGCAGGTGCATCGGATGCCACATGTCCGTCTTGTTGACGAAGTCCAGCCGGACCCGCTCTCCCTGCTCTACCAGGACGGGGTTCGCGGTGGGGTTGTTCATGTCGAACCGCTGGCCGTTGATGCCCCAGTCGTACGTGTCCATGCCCCCGGTCAGTTCGATGCGGTGCACGCGGTCGGCCTGCTTCGTCTCCAGCCGGACATCGTCGGCCGCCTTCAGCTGAGCGGCCGTCATGGTCATGCCGTCCAGTTCCTTAGGGCGGACGGTCGGCTTCGGCGCGCCGGCGGACCCTGTGCGGACCAGGGCCATGCCACTGGCCTTCTTGCCTTCGGCGAGCGCGACGAGCGGGAAGACGCCGTCGGAGAGGGTGACCAGGACGTCGTACCGCTCCGCCATCCCGACCAGCAGCGCGTCCACTTGCTGGTGCTGGACCGGGAAGCCGTCGGTGTGGGTGACGGTCAGCTTGTGGCCGCCGAGCGCGACCCGGTACGCCGTGTCGCCGCCGGCGTTGATGATGCGCAGCCTGACCCGCTTACCGGGCTTGCTGGTGAATACATCGGGGTCGGCCGGCACACGGCCGTTGACGAGGTGGTAGGGATACTTGACGTCGCCGGCGTCACCGCCGAGCAGCTTGCTTTGGGCATCCATGAGCATGAACTTCATCGACATGCCGCCGGAACGGGGCGGCGAGGCGGTCGCGTTGTCCGAGGTGCCGCCGCCCATGCTCAGGTGGCTCATGTCCATCCCGCCCATGCCCCCCATGTCGTCGTCACCGGTGGAACTGCTCGGGCTGGGGCTCGCGCCGCCCATGTCCATGCCGCCCATGCCGTGTTTGAGTCCGGCAAGGACCTCGTCGGGGGTGCCGCTGGTGCCGTCGATCCAGTCGTCGAGGACGATGACCCACTCGTCGTCGTACGACAGCGGCTCCTTCGGGTCTTCGACGATCAGCGGACCGTACAGGCCACGGTCGAGTTGGACGCCGACGTGCGGGTGGAAGAAGTAGGTGCCCGGGGCGTCAGCGACGAAACGATAGGCGAAGTTGCTCCCGGCCCGTACCGCGGTCTGGGTGGCAGGGGGTACGCCGTCCATGCTGTTGCGCAGGGCGATGCCGTGCCAGTGGACGGAGGTGGCGGTCCGGTTCGGCAGCTGGTTGGAGAGCTCGGCTGCGAGAGTGTCACCGGCCGACAGGCGGATCTCCTTGCCCGGCGCGCGGCCGCTGAAGGCCCAGCTCTTGGCCAGCACCCCGCCGCCGAGGTCCAGCATCGCCGGCGCGGCAGTCAGGGTGACGTTGTGCACCTTGCCGGTGCTCCTGCGCCTCTTGTCGGTGGCGGCGACCAGCTTGCTGTCGGGGCCGACCAGAGACGGGGCGCCGGGGGAGCTGCCGGAGCCACCGCTGCACGCGGTGAGCGCACTTGAGCCGGCGACTCCGAGTCCGGCCAGCAGGACGGAGCGACGGTTGATGCTGTTCATGGGGTAAGTCCTCTTCTCGATGCGCGGATGATCCAGGTGCCTGCGGCAGCTCCGCTTCCGAACGGAAAGCGGCAGCAGACCGCAGGACGGCGGGCCTAGATCAGCAACCGGGAGAGGACTGAGAGGTCGGGCGGAGCACGGTGCCAGATCCCCGAAGGACGCTGCGCGGCAAGGGCGCCGGGCACGGAAGAGCCCTGAACGGCGTGGTGCAGGGCAGCCGGCGGCGCCAGCAGCTGCGGCGTGCCCACATCCCCGGACGAACAGTGCTGCATGGACGGGCCGGAGCAGGGACCGCCCCCGTCATGGTCCGTGGCCGGGGCCACGGCCTGGCCGGCCTGGTCGTGCACGGTCTGGGCGATCGCCTGCGTCGGCACCACCGCGCCGTGGTCCATCCCGGGCCTCACACCCATCGCGGCGGTGGGTGTGGCGACGCCGACCGTGTCATGGTGAACCAGGACAGCGAAAGCGGCGACCAGCGCCAGGACGGCGGCCCACGTCCAGCGCAGTGCAGCGTCTCGGGGGCTGATCCGCCGGTACATCGCTGCCGTCATCGCCTTTCCCATCCGTTCACTGCCAGGGGACACTATACCCCTGCGGGGTACCCTGACGACGTGGTTCCTCGCCGGACACGCCGGAGCCCACAGATGTCCATGAGGCGGTACGCGCGCCGACGGAACTGCTTTGATCGTGACGGCTTCCTCTGTGCACGGGCTCTCGCCGGCGACCTGAGCTGCGAGCCGACGCCACCTTCGACAACATCGGCTCCAACGCGGTGGGCTGGACACACGGAGGTGAGGACTACCTTAAGGAATCCGCGCTCTCGCGGAGCTTCCGACCTGAGGCTCCCCCGGTGCATGCACCTGTGTGGCCGGCTGTTGCGGCGTCAGCCGTGTGTCCGGCTGTCCCTGCCGCAGGAATTTGTTCGGTGAGGACATCGGCGTCCTGCGTGTGCTCGACGTCATCGCTGCTCGCGGCCGTCCGCTGCAGCAAGGGGCCGGTGAGGTGCTGATACCTGCGGCGCGTCCGGGCGGACTTGCCGGGCTCCCAGCCCATGACCCCGCAGCCCCGCACCACATGAAGCAGCCGACCAGGCAATCTCACCAGGGATGCGCCGTCACATGCCGGCGACGACAGGGAAAAGCTGGTGAATACGGCCCAGAAGCGGGCGTTCATCAGTGACCTTGACGCGTCCTTGACGTCGCGCTGATGGTGCACGGATGAGTTGCTGACGTACGGTTGTCACCGGTGTGCCGGGAAGTCTGGTCGGCGAAGTTCCTTCAACTTTTTTTACCGAGAGGTCTTCGCGTGCCTACCCCCAGCCAGGCCGCCGTCACCACGGCTGCCCCCCGGGGCCTGCGCGGTCACACACCGCGCCGGTCCGTCCTTTTCTTCGCGTTCGCCTTCGCGGTGATCGCCGACCCCGTCTCCTCCGTTGCCTATGCGATCGAGGCAGCGCTGCGCGCCCTGCACGGGGACCTGGCGTTGCTGCTGCCCACGATGAGCCTGGTGGTCGGGCTGGTGGTCGTGGTCACCGCCAACTACTGGCAGCTGGTGCGCCGCTTCCCGAAAGGCGGGGGCGCGGCGGCTGCGGCGGCGCGGGCGTTCGGGCCGCGGTGGACGTTCCTGCCCATCGGCGCGCTGGTGGTCGACTTCGTGCTGACCATCGGCATCTCGATCGCCGCGGCGGCCAGTGCGGTGATCGCGCTGTTCCCAGGGCTCGCCCCGATCCGCATCCCGCTGGCGCTGGTGCTGCTGCTCGTGGTGGCCGGACTGACCTGGTTCGGGCACGGCGGACGGCTGCTGTTCGCCGTCATGACCGTGGCGTTCGTGGTGATCTCCGTGGCCGTCCTGATCCTCGGCTTCGCCGCGCCCCACACCACGGGCCACTCGGCGTCGACAGCCGGTCCGGGTCACTCGGCCATGCTCGCGGTGGTCCTGGCCTTCCCGGTCGCCATGGCCCTGGCCACTGGCATCGAGGCGCCGTCCACCGCGATCGCCCAGCTCGGCCAGCTCGATGACACCCACCGCCGCCGCTTCGGCCGCGGCACCCTGGCCCTGGTCGTGGTGATCGTCGGTGGCCTTACCCTGGCCCTGACTGCGCTCGCGGTCCGGTTGCACATCGGCATCCCCGGCACCGACTCCACCCAGATCGCCGACATCGCCCACGCCGCGGCCGGCCCCGGCTGGCTGTACAGCGCCTTCCAGCTGACCAGCTCGCTCCTGCTGCTCGCGGCCGCCAGCTCCTCCTTCCAGGCAGGTCCCGGCCTGCTGAAGGCCCTGTCCGGTACGGCCGAGACACCGGGCGTACTGCCTCCTGTGCTGGGCCGGACGAACCGCCACCACACCCCGTACTGGTCCGTGGTGGTGTACCTGGCCGCGGCAGCGGTCATCATCCTCGCTGCCGCCGGGCAGGAACAGGAACTGGTCCTGTTCTACGCGGTCGCGGTCTTCGTCAGCTTCCTGGTGGGTCTGCTCGCCATGACCCGCTTCGCCCGGCGCGAGGGCAAACCCGCGCTGGTATGGGTCAACGGCCTTGCCGCGGCGGCCGTAGCTTTCACCCTCGCGGTGAACCTGCTGCGCGGCTGGCCCATGCTGTCGATGCTGGCCGCGCTGCTCATCGCCGTCGGCTTGTACGTCCGCTGGAACCGTGCCGGCCGGCCCACCGGCATCGAGGACGTCGAGGCCAGAGCCGAAGCGGCCTGACCGGGAGCACCCGCACCTCCTGCCCGTGAGTTCCTCGCGTTCCACGGGCAGGAGACGCGCCCGGGCGCCCATAGAACGGGCGCACCGGGCAGAGCCTGGCCTACGACGTCGAGGACTCCGACGAGGTCTACTTCGTCGACGGGCACAGTCACGAACGTTTCGTCATCGAGGGCACCGCCCACGTGGCACCGGGCACCCTGCCCGAGACCCTGCACCGCTTCCTCAGCGACAGCGGCCGGAAGAACCTCCAACACCCCAATGGCGAGGCGTGGAAGGTGCCCCCCGGGCAGGTGAAGCGCGATTGACCCGTCCGTATGTCCGGGTACCGCGACCACCATCGCCCCGCCGCCGAACTCCAGCACATCGCCGTCTTCCACCTCCAGGCCCACCCGGCACGGCGGGGCCGGCGGCAGTGGCGGAAGAGCCGCCCGGATCGGTACGTCGAATTCCTCCAGCGCCGGTGCGCCCCGGCCACCTCGCCCCGGATCGCCGGCGCCTCCAGCCGATGAGCCACCACCTCCGCGCCCGGGCGGCGAGGAGCGCTGGTAGGCCGAGCCGGTGGTGATCCCGGCCGCGTCGGCGACCGCGGTCATGGACGCCTGAGCCCAGCCGACCTCGGCCACGACCTTGGTGGCCGCGTACGACGAGACGTTCCCGGCGGCTTCAAGCCGGCGAATTTCGGCCGGGCTCTTGCGGGAGGCCATAGAAGAAGTGAACCATCATTCAGAGTTTCCCGCCACGGCCGGTTCTGCCGGCCCGGCTCGTCAGGAGAATGTGATGCACCTCAGTGGGGGCTGGTCCGTTAGCTGACTGGAAGGAAAAGGCTGACACCCGGGCGCTCGCCGAACGCCCGGCCGACGCTGTGACGGCGAAAAACTTGGTGTGCAGGGCCGACGGAACCAGGTACCGTCTTGGTCATGTTCTTCCAGATGCCGATTTACGAGTGAGAGCGTGATGGGCCCGTGCTGACGCCCTTCGACGTCGCCGTGCCCGTCCCCCACCGATGAATCCGTAGATCACTTCCATCATTCCGGGAGAACCCGTGAGCAAGAACATCAACAACCCCGTGGGCATGGGCGGCGGCCAGCGCAAGAAGCTGTCCCGAGCCGAACGGCAGAACAACGGTCCGCACCGCAACCTCGACCGCCAGGGTGCCGCCGACCAGAAGGCGGAGCTGGTGCGCAAGATGCGCGAGAAGGCAGGCGCAGCCGAGGGTGCCGGGCAGACGGGCGACGACACCGCACAGAGTTAGGCCGCGCCTGGTACGGCCGCAGGGCCCGGACCGCGCGTCGCGGTCCGGGCCCTGCGCCGGAAGTTCCGTGCCGTCCGGCTGGACGAGACACCTCCGACGGGACCGGCCGCCGCGCTACTGACCTTCGCCGGCCGCGGCTCGCCCGCCGCCCACGGGTAGCACCCGCGCCTGGCTCGGCACCCCCACAGGGGGATGGCTTCCCTGTCGGCCGAACGTCGGCCGCCGGTGGAACCTGGCCTCCGGCCGGCCCGTGGTGGCCCGCACCAGCACCGCTCAGGCCGCGCGTGGCCCGATGGCGCGGACAAGCGCCTCGTGCGTCTGCCCTGCGTGGCGATACGGCCCGGCAGCAGTCCGTCACCCCAGGTCAGCGGCGCGCTGCTGCACTACGAGGCTGGCGTAACAAGCGCGCAATTCCAGCCACCGGTACGCGTAACAAGCACTCCGGAACATTCCGGCCATGACAGGGATCATCGCTGGTGGCCGGGCAGCAGGAAGCCGCGTCGCACCAGTCCGGCGTATCCGGGACGTGCTGCGCACCCGCGTCCTCGCGGGCGTTTACGGAGCCCGGCCGCTGCCCTCCGAGGCAGAACTGGCGGCGGAGTTCGGGGCCAGTCGCAACATCGTGCGGGACGTCCTCGCGCTGTTGCGCAAGGAGGGTCTGGTCGACCGTATCCCCGGAGTCGGCACCTTCGTGGTCTCCGGCAAGGCCGTGCAGGGGCTGGATCGGCTGCGCGGGCTCGCGGAGAGCTTCGACACCGGCTGCGACCGGGTCGTCAACCAGGTCCTGCTGGCGGACACCGTGCCCGCCACCCCCACGGTGGCCGAGCGGCTGGAACTCCGTCCGGGCACCGAAGTGATCGCCCTGGAACGGGTGCGTTTTCTCGACGGTCAGCCGCTGTCCCTGGACGCCAGCTACCTGCCGGCGGACATCGGCAGGCCCCTGCTGGAGATGGACCTGGCACGACACGACGTGTTCGGTCTGCTCGAAGGCGAACTCGGCCTGCCGCTCGGCGCCGCCGCGGTCTCCATCGAGGCGATCGCCGCCGACCGGACGGTGGCCGACCTGCTCCACGTACCCGACGGTTTTCCCCTGCTGTTCCTCGAACGGCTGACCTACACCGACGCGGGCCGGCCCATCGACCTGGAGTTCGTCCGCTTCCGGGGCGACCGGACGTCGCTGGCCGGCTGGCTCCACCGCACCCCCGACCCGCTGCACCCGCGGCTGGACCCCCACCCTTCTCCCGAAAGGGGCTGACTTCCGTGCAGATCCCACCTCTGTCACAACGGCGCGAGCTCGCCTGTGACGTCCTCATCGTCGGCGGAGGCACCGCCGGCACGATGGCGGCGCTGACCGCGGCCGCGAACGGCGCCGACGTGCTGCTGCTGGAGAAGGCTCATGTACGTCACTCCGGGGCGCTGGCCATGGGCATGGACGGCGTGAACAACGCCGTCGTCCCGGGCAAGGCCACCCCCGAGGACTACGTCGCCGACATCACCCTCGCCAACGACGGCATCGTCAATCAGCGCACCATCTACGAGACCGCGACCCGCGGCTTCGGCATGGTGCAGCGCCTGGAGGGCTACGGCGTCAAGTTCGAGAAGGACGAGCACAACGAGTACGCCGTGCGCAAGGTGCACCGCTCGGGCAGCTATGTGCTCCCGATGCCCGACGGCCGCGACGTCAAGAAGGTCCTGTACCGCACCCTGCGGGCCCGCCATGTGCGCGACCGGGTCACCATCGAGAACCGGATCATGCCGGTACGGGTGCTCACCGAGGACGGCCGTGCCATCGGAGCCGTCGGCTTCGACACCCGCAGCGGGGAGTTCGTCACCATCTCCGCCGGCGCGGTGATCCTGGCCGCAGGGGCCTGCGGGCGCCTGGGCCTGCCCGCCAGCGGCTATCTGTACGGCACCTACGAGAACCCGACCAACGCCGGCGACGGCTACGCGATGGCCTATCACGCCGGCGCCGAACTGTCCGGCATCGAGTGCTTCCAGATCAACCCGCTCATCAAGGACTACAACGGCCCGGCCTGCGCCTACGTCGCCAACCCCTTCGGCGGCTACCAGGTCAACGCCGACGGCAACCGCTTCGTCGACTGCGACTACTGGTCCGGGCAGATGATGGCGGAGGTCAAGCGGGAACTGGACAGCGCACGCGGCCCCGTCTACCTCAAGCTGAGCCACCTGCCCGACGCAACGATCAGCCAGATCGAGGGCATCCTGCACACCACCGAACGCCCCACCCGAGGCACCTTCCACGCGGGCCGCGGGCACGACTACCGCACCCATGACGTCGAGATGCACATCTCCGAGATCGGACTGTGCAGCGGGCACTCTGCCTCCGGCGTGTGGGTGGACGAGCACGCGGCGACCACGGTCCCCGGCCTGTACGCGGCCGGAGACATGGCCTGCGTACCGCACAACTACATGATCGGCGCCTTCGTCTACGGCGACATCGCGGGTGAGCACGCCGCCACCTTCGCCGCCTCCGCCGGCCGTCCCGCGCTGCCCGAGGACCAGATCGCCGCAGCCCACGAACTGGTCTACCGGCCGCTGGCCAACCCGGACGGCCCCCCTCAGCCGCAGGTGGAGTACAAGCTCCGCCGTTTCGTCAACGACTATCTCCAGCCGCCCAAGACGGAGCGCTATCTGACCCTCGGTGTGGAGGCGTTCGATCGGATGGGCCGGGAGATCGCCGGCATGGGGGCCCACACCCCGCACGAACTGATGCGCTGTGCCGAGGTCACCTTCATCCGGGACTGCGCGGAGATGGCCGCCCGGGCCTCGCTGGCCCGCACCGAGAGCCGCTGGGGCCTCTACCACCAGCGTGCCGACCGGCCCGAGCAGGACGACGCCAACTGGTTCCGCCACCTCCAACTGCGCAAGAGCACCGGCGGGGAGACGGAGACGCTGACCCGCCCGGTGGCGCCGTACATCGTCCCGGTTCCCGGTTTCGTCCGCCCCGACGGGGTGCCCGACGTGCCCGCACCGGCCAGTGCCGAACTCGCGGCGGTGTGGGGATGACAACAGGTACGCAGGGCCAGCAGGCAGGCACGCGGGGCCCCCACCGGATCCTCGCGCTCCTGGAGCTCGCCGAGGAGTCCCCGACCACCGACGAACTGGCCGAGTTCCTGACCGATCCTGACCCCGGCGTACGCCGCACCGCGCTGACCGTGCTCAGCGAGGCGGCCGAGACGTGGGACGAACCCTCGGCCCTGTTCGCGGCAGCCCTGCTGGATTCGGACGCGGCGGTCCGCCGTACCGCCGTCGAACTGCTCGGCGAACTGCGCGAGGTCCTGGTGATCGGGGAGCGGTTCACCCGTTCTCTGCACGAGGCGAGCAGGTCGGAGGACGCCGATGTCCGCGCCGCGGCCGTGGGCGCCCTGTGGCGCCACCGGCTGTGCAGCACCGAGGAGTTGGCCTCGTTGTTGCCCGACCCGCTGGAGGCCGTCCGGTGCGAGGTGGTGCTCGGGCTCGTCTCGCTCGACGCGCTGGACGCGCTGGACGCGGCCGCCGCCGATCCGTCACCGGCGGTGCGGCTGGCCGTCGCCCGGGGGCTGGGCTCGGTCGGCGATCCCCGCGGCACCACCACCCTGACCGCGCTGGCCGAGGACACCGATGTCCTGGTCCGGGCCGCGGCCCTGTCGGCCATGGCACACACCGGCTGCGCCGAGCAGGCGGCGGCCGTCGCCACCGCGGCGCTGGCCGACCCGGCCTGGCAGGTCCGGCAGGGAGCGGCCGCCGCTCTGTCCGTGGCGGACCCGCAGGAGGCGGTCGCACCACTGATCGCCGCCACCCGCGACACCAACCTCGACGTCCGCAAGGCCGCGGTCAAGGCCCTCGGCTCCCGGCTGCCGAGCCGCCCGGAGGTCCGGGCGGCCCTGACGGCGGCCCTTGACGACGCGGATGCCGATGTCCGTGCCTTTGCCCGCATGAGTCTCGCCGCCGCGGAGTGACCCACCGTCCGACCACCGCCCCGGGGGAGCGCGCGTTTCTCCCCGCATGGCCGGACTTGACGACGACCGACCGCATGACAGCCAACGGACCACCACACGCCCGAGAACGACCCGTTGAAGGAGATACCAGATGGCCCAGGCAGCGAACCGGGTGGACGTACCCGTCACGATCGACGAATCCAAGTGCATCGACGGATGCACACTCTGCGTGGATATGTGCCCGCTCGACTCCCTTGCCATCCACCCCGACACCGGCAAGGCGTACATGCATGTCGACGAGTGCTGGTACTGCGGCCCCTGCGCGGCCCGCTGCCCGGTCGACGCGGTGACGGTCGACATCCCCTTCCTCCTGCGCTGACCTGACCGGAGCCCGCCATGGACGCCTTCCCGATTCCGCCGCGCAGAGCGGCTTGCCGCAACCGGTCACTTCCCGCGCTGATGTCCGTCCTCGGCCTCGGTCTCGCAGCCGCCGGCTGCGGCACCAGCAGCGCGTCGGACTCCTCCACCGTCGTGGTCGACATGGGCTACCAGTCCAAGACCATCAACACCGTCACCGCCGGCACGCTGCTGCGTGACCGCGGCACCTTCGAACGCAAACTCGACGCCATCGGCAAGGCGAGCGGTGTGCACTACAAGGTCGTCTGGCAGGACTTCCCCTCGGGCCCGCCGCTGACCGCGCAGATGATCGCCGACAAGGTCGACATCGGCTCCATGGGGGACTACCCGGTCCTGGTCAACGGATCGAAGACCGCTCAGTACCCCGACGCCAAGTCGGAACTGGTCGCCGTCACCGGCTACAACCTGCGCGGCTCCCTCAACCAGGTCGTCGTCCCCAAGAGCTCCTCCGCGAAGACCCTCGCCGACCTGCGCGGCAAGGTCGTCTCCACCAGCCTCGGCTCGGCCGGCCACGGCATGCTGGTCAAGGCGCTGCGGAAGAACGGAATGAGCCCCGACGACGTCAAGCTCCTCAACCAGGACCCCTCGGTCGGCGCCTCCGCCCTGGAGGGCAAGCAGGTGGCCGCGCTCTCCCAGTTCGTACCCTGGCCGCAGCTGATGGTCTTCCGGGGGCAGGGCCGCCTGCTGTACGACGGCGGCGCCAACCAGGTGCCCACCTTCCACGCGGTCGTCACGCGCCAGGCCTTCGCCGAGGCCCACCCCGAGGTGATGAGGGCTTTCCTGGAATCGGTGCAGGACACCACGGACTACCTCAACCAGCACCCCCTGGCCGCCGCAGAACGGGTCGCGAAGATCACCGGCATCGAGCCCGAGGTGGTCTACCTCTACAACGGGCCGGGCGGCCTGGTCACCTTCGACCCGACGATCAAGAAGGCGCTGGTCGAAGCCCTCGCCGCCGATCTGCCGTTCCTCAAGGACCTCGGCTCGGTCGAGGACCTTGACCTCGAGAAGTTCGTCAACGACAGCTACCTGCGCGAGATCTACGGCTCCTCCTACGCGACCGCCAGCGCGAAGGTCAGCAACCCGGACCTGCTCAAGGGCCAGGACCCGGTCTGCCACACGGCGGTCGACGATCCGGGCACCGCCTCCGAGGTCTGGTTCGCCGGCCAGGAGACGACAGGGGTCGCGGCCACCCCGACCTGCCTGCTGCGGCAGATCGCCGCGCACAAGGGGAACGTACGGGCCGCCTATGTACCGGATGCGAAGAACGGCACCCGCATGTTCGCCACTGCCGCGACCTGGGTGCTCGACCCCGCCCGAGCCGCGAACTCCCGGCTTCTGCCGTTCGCGGTGACGGTCGACGCGGACTCCTACCTGGCGGGCCACACGGGCGCCCGCGAACTCGACTACGCCGCGGCACTCGCCGCCGCGTGAGAGCTCGGACGAAGAGGACCCATGACAACGACTCCCGTCTCCGCCCAGCCTCTGACCGACACCGGTCATCCGGCGACCGCACCGCCCCCGCCTCGCCACGGTCTGCGTGCCGCTCTGCGCCCACGTACACCGGCCGGAGGATGGCTGCGCCGGCCGGCCGCCGCAGCCCTGGCCGTGCTCCCGCTGGCCGCCGCGGTGCTGCTGTGGTATCTGCTCACGGCCAACAACGTCGTGCTGTGGCTGCGCTTCGACAAGGTGCCCGGCCCGGCCGAGGTGTACGACACCCTGCGCGTCCAGCTCGCGTCCGGCGCCTACTATCAGGACCTGCTGGCCAGCCTGCGTCGCATCCTGTTCGGCTTCGGGCTCGCCGCCGCGAGTGGCGTGGCCATCGGCATCGCGGTGGGCCGCTCCCGGCTGGTGCAGGCACTGGTGCGGCCGCTCATCGAGGTCGCCCGGCCGATTCCCGCGATCGCCCTGGTACCCCTGGCGATCCTGATGTTCCCCACCGGCGAGCAGGGCATCGTCTTCATCACCTTCTTCGCGGCGTTCTTCCCGGTCGCGGTGAGCACCATCCACGCGATGCGCACCCTGCCCAAGGTGTGGGAGGAGGCCGCCCGGACCATGGGCGCCGGCCGGTTGTCCGTACTGGCGCACGTGATACTTCCCGGGGCCATGCCCGGCATCTTCTCCGGACTCTCGGTCTCCGTGGGCGTCGCCTGGATCTGCGTCATCAGCGCCGAGATGATCTCCGGTCAGTTCGGCATCGGTTACTACACCTGGCAGTCGTACGGACTGCTCGACTACTCCGGCGTCGTCGTCGGCATGCTGTCGATCGGCGTCCTGGGCTGGGGCACCGCCTGGCTCGTGGAGCGGCTCGGAGCACGCGTCAACCGCTGGCTGCCGAGGGCCGCCCGGTGACCGCCGGAGCGCGGATCCGGCTGGAGGGACTGAAACTCGCCTTCGGCGACATGCCGGCCGCCGAGGTCGACCTCGACGTGGAACCCGGAGAGATCGTGGTCCTGCTCGGCCCGTCCGGCTGCGGGAAGTCGACCATCCTGCGCGCGCTGGCCGGGTTGCTGAAGCCGGTCGCCGGACGGGCCGACGTCGACGGCGAACCTGTGGGCGACACGGACGCCTCCTGCGCGATGGTCTTCCAGGAGGACGCGCTGCTGCCCTGGCGCTCGGCCGCACGCAACGTGGAGTACGCCCTGAAACTACGCGGCGTGCCGCGCCGCGAACGGCGCCGAGAGGCCGAGGGCCTGCTGGCCCAGGTCGGCCTGGAGGGCTTCTCCGGTCATCTGCCCGGCCAGTTGTCCGGAGGCATGCGGCAGCGTGTCCAGCTGGCCAGGACTCTGGCCACCCGTCCTCAGGTGATGCTGATGGACGAGCCGTTCGGCGCGCTGGATGCCCAGACCCGCTCGGAGATGCAGCAACTGCTGATCTCCGTCTGGCAGCAGTACGAGACCACGATCCTGTTCGTCACCCACGACGTCGACGAGGCGCTGCTGCTGGCCGACCGGATCGTGCTGCTCAGCCCCCGCCCCGCGACGGTCCGCGAGATCGTCGGCATTCCCCAACCGCGTTGGCCAGGAGCGCAGTTCGAGCCCGATTTCGCCCGTCGCCGCTACGAGATCCTCGCTTCGATGAGCGACGCGCCATCCCCCGAGCTCTCCTCCGAAAACGCCTGAACCTCCCAACGAGGACCACCACCGAACCATCACCACAGCGAAGGAGTGACCTCGTCATGACCTACGTCATCGGGGCCGCGTGCGTCGACGTCATGGACCGCGCGTGCGTCGACGAATGCCCGGCGGACTGCATCTACGTCGGGGAGCGCATGGCCTACATCAACCCCGAGGAATGCATCGACTGCAGCGCCTGTGAACCCGTCTGTCCCGTCGAGGCGATCACTATGGAGGACGAAGTCCCTCCGGAGCAGGCCGCGTTCGTCGCCGAGAACGCCCGCTTCTTCACCTCGGTGCTGCCCGGGCGGACCGAGCCGCTGGGCACGCCCGGCGGTGCGGAGCGGCTCGGCCCGATCGACACCGACACGCCCTTCGTCCAGGGCTACACGGCGCCATGAGCGGCGCGGTGACCGCCGCGGGCGCCGACCGCGCCGCCCGTACGGTGCTGGCGGCGCGGACCTACCCAGGCGCGGCGGTGCTCGTCGTCGCCCTCCGCGGCGGCCACTGGCCCTACTCCTGCGGGCTGGCCAGTACGGTGCGCCGCCTCGCCCCCCTCCTCTCCGCCGCCGGCGCCGAAGTGCTGCTGCTTGGCGCGGGAACGCCACAGGAGCGGGAGACGACCGCCGCGGTCTGGCGGCTGCCCTTCCGGTGGCTGCCCGAGGCGGCGGGGGAGCCGGTCGCCCGGGAACTGGGCGTGTGGGACGAGGCGTCGGGCCGGATACTCGACGGCCTCGGCCTGCTCGGCCCGGACGGCGACTGGATCCTGTGCGAGGATTTGGACGATCCTGGCGGTACGGGTTCGCCAGAGGCGGTGCTGGCGGCACTGCGGGGCGCTCGGTTGGTGCCAGTTCCAGTCCCAGCCCCTGCTCCTCTTTCGGACCCGACTGGTTCGGTGCACGTGCCGCTCGGGGGTGCTGTGGCGTCAACCGCCGGCGTTCCGGTGCCTTCGCGGACTGCTGGGGCGGTGTCGGCCTGGGCGCCGGCGTCCGGTGATCCGGCCGACTCTCTGTGGGCGGGTCCGACGGCCTCTGCCGGTCCGGCGGCCCCGCCGCGCGATGATTCCGCCCTTCGGCTCTCTGCCGGTGCGGAGACAGCGCCGTCCGCCGATCGGGCGGCGGACGCGGCCGACACCTCGGCGGCCGTGCGCCTCCGCACGGGCGTCCGAGACCCCGCGCATGTTGCCGGGTTCCTTCGCCGGGCGCTGGCCGGAGCGGACCGTCTGGCACGGGACCTGCCGTCATCGTCACCTGCCGCCGTCACAGCGGGACGCACCCGGCTCCGCCTCGCCCGGTACCTGCGCGCGGTGCAGGATCTCGTACCCTCCGACGGCACATCCTGACTGCCAGGCCGCTCCCGTCCGGGCCACCCTCGGCGCCGCCGCGCCTCGTTGGGCGACGGCATGCCCGCCACCGTTCAATCCAGCCGGGTCACCCGCGCCACGGAGTTCAGTGGCTCCCAGCGGACGGAGTCGGGAGCCGGTGAACCGGCAGCCCAGTCCCCTTGGCGCCGCATTCCCGCCGCCACCAGCCGCAGAAGCGGCAGGCGGAACGGGACATCGCGCGACCGCAGCACCTTTGCGAAGGAGCAAGCAGCACCATGACTGACCTCACCGTCGACAGCACGAGCACCGGCAGCGCGCCCGGCCGCGCCCGCGCCACCCGCACCGAACGACTCGACCGCGTGGTCATCAGGTTTGCCGGGGACTCCGGCGACGGCATGCAACTCGCCGGGGACCGTTTCACCTCCGCGGCGGCGGCCTTCGGGAACGACCTGGCCACGCTGCCGAACTTTCCGGCGGAGATCCGCGCCCCGCAGGGCACCATCCCCGGTGTCTCCTCCTTCCAGGTGCACTTCGCCGACTACGACATCCTCACCGCGGGCGACCGCCCGGACGTACTCGTGGCGATGAACCCGGCCGCCCTGAAGGCCAACCTCGCCGACCTGCCGCCCGGCGGGACGCTGATCGTGAACACCGACGAGTTCACCACACGCAACCTCGCCCGGGCCGGATACCCCTCGAACCCGCTCGACGACGACGCCCTGTCCTCCCTCCAGGTCCACCAGGTGGCCATGGCGACGCTGACGCTCGGCGCCCTGTCGGCCACCGGCCTGGGCAAGAAGGACGCGGATCGGGCCAAGAACATGTTCGCCCTCGGCCTGCTCTCCTGGATGTACCACCGGCCGACACAGGGGACGGAGCGGTTCCTGCGGAAGAAGTTCGCCAGGAAACCCGACATCGCCGAGGCGAACATCCTGGCCTTCCGGGCCGGCTGGAACTACGGCGAGACCACCGAGTCGTTCGCCGTGACGTTCGAGGTCGCTCCGGCGACGACGCTTCCGCCCGGCGAGTACCGGCAGATCACCGGCAACACCGCCCTCGCGTACGGCATCGTCGCCGCCGGGGTCAGGTCCGGACTGCCGGTCGTGCTGGGCAGTTATCCCATCACCCCGGCCAGCGACATCCTGCACGAATTGTCCCGGCACAAGAACTTCGGTGTGACCACCCTGCAGGCGGAGGACGAGATCGCCGCCGTCGGCGCCGCACTCGGCGCCGCGTTCGGCGGTGCGCTCGGGGTCACGACCACGTCCGGTCCCGGCCTCGCCCTGAAGAGCGAGACCATCGGCCTGGCGGTGATGACGGAGCTGCCGCTGCTGGTGATCGACGTGCAGCGCGGCGGGCCGTCCACCGGCCTCCCCACCAAGACCGAGCAGGCGGACCTGCTCCAGGCCATGTTCGGCCGCAACGGCGAGTCCCCGGTACCCGTCCTCGCCCCCGCCACCCCGGCCGACTGCTTCGACACCGCACTCGACGCGGCCCGGATCGCCCTGGCCTACCGAACCCCGGTGCTGCTGCTGTCCGACGGCCACATCGCCAACGGCTCGGAACCCTGGCTCGTACCCGACGCAGCACAACTGCCTGACCTCACCGTTGAGTTCACCACAGAACCCAACGCCCCCGACGGATCGGGCGGCTTCTGGGGCTATCTGCGCGACCCTGAGACCCTCGCCCGGCCCTGGGCGGTACCCGGCACCCCCGGACTCGAACACCGCATCGGCGGCCTGGAGAAGGCCGACGGCACCGGCGACATCTCCTACGACTCGGACAACCACGACCGCATGGTGCGACTGCGCCAGGCCAAGATCGACGGAATCCTCGTACCGGACGCGCGGGTCGACGACCCGTCCCAGGCGGCCGACGTCCTCGTCGTGGGCTGGGGTTCGTCGTACGGGCCGATCGGCGCCGCGGTACGCCGCGTGCGAAGCGCCGGTCGTGCCGTCGCCCACCTGCACCTGCGCCACCTCAACCCCTTCCCGGCCAACCTGGGCGAGGTCCTTGCCCACTACGAGCGGGTCGTCGTCCCCGAACTCAACCTCGGCCAGCTCGCCATGCTGCTGCGCGCCAGGTACCTGACCGACGTCGTCTCGTACACCAAGGTCGCCGGGCTGCCGTTCGGGGCGGAAGAGCTTCAAGGTGTGCTCACCGACGTGATCGAAGGAGCCCGGACATGACCACCACCGACCTCGGCCTGCCCGGCTTCGATACGCCGGACCTCGGCTTGCCCCGCCTCCGTGGCCAGGCGCTGGTACCGGCCGCCGACGTCAAGCTCTCGGCGAAGGACTTCAAGTCCGACCAGGAGGTGCGCTGGTGCCCCGGCTGCGGTGACTACGCGGTCCTGGCCGCCGTACAGAGCTTCATGCCCCGGCTGGGCCTGGCCCGCGAGAACACCGTGTTCGTCTCGGGCATCGGCTGCTCCAGCCGGTTCCCCTACTACATGAACACCTACGGCATGCACTCCATCCACGGCCGCGCCCCCGCCATAGCCACCGGCCTGGCCGTGGCCCGCCCCGACCTGTCCGTCTGGGTGGTCACCGGCGACGGCGACGCCCTCTCCATCGGCGGCAACCACCTCATCCACGCCCTGCGCCGCAACGTCAACCTCAAGATCCTGCTCTTCAACAACCGTATCTACGGCCTCACCAAGGGCCAGTACAGTCCCACCTCCGAGACCGGCAAGATCACGAAATCCACCCCGGTCGGATCGGTCGACGCACCCTTCAACCCCGTCTCGCTCGCCCTCGGTGCCGAAGCCACCTTCGTCGCCCGCGTCCTGGACTCCGACCGCGCGGGCCTCAGCGACGTGCTCACCGCCGCCGCCGAGCACCGGGGCACCGCCCTCGTGGAGATCTACCAGAACTGCCCGATCTTCAACGACGGGGCCTTCGAGGTGCTCCGACAGCAGGGTGAGAAGGAGCGGCGCATCGTCCCCCTGCGCCACGGCGAACCGATCCGTTTCGGCGCCGAGGGCGAGTACGGCGTGATCCGCACCGGCTCCGGCGGACTCACCACCGCCGAGGTGGCCAAGGTCGGCGAAGATGCACTGGTGGTGCACGACGCCACCTGCGAGGACCCGACCCCCGCCTTCGCCCTGTCACGGCTGTCGTCCCAGGACCTCACCCACTGCGTCACCGGCGTCTTCCGCTCGGTCGACCGCCCTGTCTACGACGACCAGGTCCGCGCCCAGATCGACCAGGCCCGGACCGCCGACCCGGCCGACCTCCAGGACCTCCTGACCGGCAAGGACACCTGGACCGTCCGCGGCTGAAACCTCCCCCAACCGCCGTGCTCCACCACCGATTGCGAGCCCTCATGACAACGACCGCCCCGTCCCCGGCGCGCACGCCCGCCGTCGCCGACATCCACCGGGCACTGTCCGAGGTCCAGGACCCCGAGATTCACCGGCCGATCACCGACCTCGGGATGGTCAAGGACATCACGGTCGACCCGGACGGCACCGTCACGGTCGGCATCTACCTGACGGTGTCCGGCTGCCCGCTCAGGGACCGGATCACCGCGGACACCACAGCCGCCGTCTCCGCGCTGCCCGGCGTACGCACGGTCCGGGTCGAACTGGACGTCATGAGCGACGAGCAACGCACCGAACTCCGCAGAAGCCTGCGGGGCGACGCGACGGAACCGGTCATCCCATTCGCCGAACCCGGCTCACTGACCAGGGTGTACTGCGTCGCCTCCGGCAAAGGCGGGGTCGGCAAGTCCAGCGTCACGGTGAACCTGGCCGCCGCGCTGGCGGACCGCGGTCTGTCCGTCGGCGTGCTGGACGCCGACATCTACGGCCACTCGGTCCCGGGAATGCTGGGCGCCAGGACCGGCCCCACCCAGGTCGAAAAGATGATCATGCCGCCCCGGGCCAACGGCGTGAAGGTCATCTCCATCGGCATGTTCACCCCGGGCAACGCCCCTGTGGTCTGGCGCGGTCCGATGCTGCACCGCGCGCTGCACCAGTTCCTCGCCGACGTCTACTGGGGCGACCTGGACGTCCTCCTGCTCGACCTGCCGCCCGGCACCGGCGACATCGCGATCTCGGTCGCCCAACTGCTTCCGGAATCACAGCTGTTGGTGGTTACCACCCCGCAGTCCGCCGCCGCCGAAGTGGCCGAACGGGCCGGCGCCATCGCCCTGCAGACCGGCCAACGAGTGGCCGGCGTGGTGGAGAACATGTCCTGGCTCTTGCTCCCGGACGGCTCACGCACCGAACTCTTCGGCTCCGGCGGCGGCCAGGCGGTCGCCGACTCGCTCTCCCGCAAGATCGGCACCCATGTCCCCCTCCTCGGCCAGGTACCTCTCGACCCCCGCCTGCGCGAAGCGGGTGACGACGGCACCCCGCTGGTGCTGACAACCCCGGCCGCCCCGGCCGCAGTGACCCTGCGCGCCATCGCCGAACGCCTCGCCGTGCGACCACGCGGCCTGGCTGGTTGCCTGCTCCCCATCAGCCCGGCCCACAGCTGAGGGGCCGTGGCGCGACCCGCAGCCCGCCGATCGGACGGGCTACGGGCTCGGCACCACACAGGCTTTGCGTCCGCTCGGGGGACCGTTCAGGGCCGGTACCCAGTAGGCGCGGACTCCTCCGGACGACGGCGGCTTGGACAGCCCATCTCCGCGACGCCAACACCGTTGTCCATGCGTAACATTGCCGCCGCTACTTACACCGCCGCGGCATTAAGGGCGCTGACGCCTTACGCGTTGTACGGGCGCAGCTACACGGCATCCGTCAACAAGCTCGCGGGCTACATCCGGGGATTCCGAAACGAGTTCGGCTGGCCGTGGTCGCGGGTGATCCGATCGTTCCGGAGGCCCGCCCCTATCCTCGGGGCCCGAACGGTGACGAGGGCGTCCTGCTCATGTTCAACGGATCGGAGTGGGACCACTTCGACATTCCTGAAGCCGAGCCCATCACCGCTACCCTGAGTCGGACATCGCTCCCCTCGGTGACGCCGATGGGCTGATCTTCACAAACTGGACAAGCTTCAAGGCCGAAAGGGTAAGAGCCGCTGGGGCGCCGCGCTGAGCGAGTTCCACGCGGCGGGGGCGGAGGTGGGCAGCTCCCAGGTCTGGGTGTGCAGCCCCACCGGCATCCCGAACTTCGCCAGCAACCCGCTCCAGATCATCGGCACGACCGGCGAGTCGAACACCTCTAGCCTGACCAGGCAAACAGCGCTGTCCGGCTACGGACCCGGACCTCTCGCCGCCGTCGACCCCATGCGCTTCTGGGCAGCCGTACACTCCCGCATCGAGACCCGCGTAACCGGCATGTCCATCGACCTCCCGAGCTTCGACGGAGGGCCCATCGGTACTGCCTTCTCGATGATGCTCGGGCGCCAGGTGGCGGGCCGTGCAAGCATCGGGGCTGCCGAAGTGATCACACCGTACGACGCCCGCACGAGCTGCCTGACCTGCCTGGCGAACAACGGAGTGCCGGACCACCGCTGGTGCGGTGGGCCGGGCACAGCGACGTCCGGACCACGAAGCGCTGGTACGTGAAGCCGGAAAGTGGAGGATCTTCGGCCGGCAGCGGATATGTGGGGAGATCTGGCGAGTGACCCCGCCCCCGCTCACGACGAGAATGTGAGATGTGGGAGCGTGAACGGGTGAGCGCGAAGAACATCGGAACCCTGCAGTACCGCTTTGACGGGCCGGAAGACGCCCCTGTCCTGGTCTTGGGCCCTTCCCTCGGTACCACATGGCACATGTGGGACCGGCAGACGCCCGAGCTGACCCGCACCTGGCGGGTCCTGCGCTTCGACCTGCCGGGTCACGGTGGGGCCCCCGCCCACCCGGTCCCCTCGGTCGCGGCCATGGCCGAGCTGCTGCTCGAGACCCTCGACGAGCTCGGAGTGCAGCGCTTCGGCTACGCGGGGTGCTCCATCGGCGGCGCGATCGGCATGGAGCTCGCCCTGCGCCGACCGGAACGGGTTGCCTCGCTGGCCCTGGTGGCCGCTTCGCCGCGGTTCGGCACGGCCGACGAGTTCCGCCAGCGAGGAGTGATCGTACGGACCAACGGGCTGGATCCGATGGCGCGCAGCGCGCCCGAGCGCTGGTTCACCCATGGCTTCGCCGCCGCCCAGCCGGCCATCGTGGAGTGGGCCGTGCAGATGGTCCGTACCACCGATCCCGGCTGCTACATCGCCGCCTGTGAGGCCCTCGCCTCCTTCGACATCCGCGCGGAACTGGGCAGCATCGGACTCCCCACCCTCGTGCTGGTCGGCGCCGAGGACCGGATCACCGGGCCCGCGGACGCCCGGACGCTGGTGGCGGGCATACCCGACGCCCGGCTCGCCCTGGTTCCCGGTGCTTCGCACCTCGCACCGGTCGAGCAGCCCGCGGCCGTCACCGACCTCCTGGTACGCCACTTCTCCTCGTCATGGCAGGACATGTCCTCGTCGACGTCGACCGGCATCCCGGTCCCTCCCGCGGCGACCGGCCGGCCCCTGTCCGTCACGCCCGCCGGGCCCGTCGCGGCGATCGCCCCGCCGTCGTTCCAGCCGGATGCCACGTCCACCGGGCGCCCGGATCCCTACGACGCGGGGATGAAGGTACGCCGTGAGGTGCTGGGTGATGCCCACGTGGACCGGGCGGAGGCAGCGGCCGACGCGTTCACCGAGGACTTCCAGCAGCTGATCACTCGTTACGCGTGGGGCGAGATCTGGACCCGCGACGGTCTTGACCGCCGCACCCGCAGTGCGGTGACGCTGACCGCGCTGGTCGCCGGTGGCCACCTCGACGAGCTGGCTTTCCATGTGCGGGCGGCGCTGCGCAACGGGCTCACCCCGGCGGAGATCAAGGAAGTGCTGCTCCAGACCTCGATCTACTGCGGTGTCCCGGCGGCGAACTCGGCGTTCAAGGTGGCCCAATCCGTCATCCAGCAGGAGACCACGCCCGAGACGTAGCAGGATGGAGGCATGACGATCAAGCTGACGAAGAAGACCCACGCCTGCATCCGCCTGGAGAAGGACGGGCAGACGCTCGTCATCGACCCGGGCGCCTTCAGCGAGGAGGACGCGGCCGTCGGTGCCGACGCCATCCTTGTCACGCACGAGCACCTCGACCACTTCAGCGAGGACCGGCTGCGGGCCGGCCTGGAGGCCAATCCGGCCGCCGAGATCTGGACGCTGCGCAGCGTCGCCGACCAGCTCTCCGCGGCGTTCCCGGGCCGGGTCCACACGGTCGGCCACGGTGACACCTTCACCGCCGCGGGGTTCGGCGTCCAGGTCCACGGCGAACTGCACGCGGTGATCCATCCGGACCTGCCGCGGATCACCAACGTCGGCTACCTGGTCGACGGTTCGGTCTTCCATCCGGGCGATGCCTTCACCGTTCCCGACCAGCCGGTGGAGACGTTGATGCTCCCGGTGCACGCTCCGTGGAACAAGGTCTCCGAGGTGATCGACTACGTCCGTGAGGTCGGCCCGCAGCGGGCCATCGACATCCATGACGTGCTGCTCAAGGACATGGCACGGGGGATGTACGACACGCACATCGGCAATCTGGGAGGGTCCGATCACAGCCGGCTGAGCCCGGGGGAGTCCACCCGACTGTGACTGTCGGACCCACCGGCTAGATTTGTCGTATGCGCATCGCCACCTGGAACATCAACTCGATCACCGTCCGGCTCCCCAAACTGCTGGCCTGGCTGGAGAGCAGCGACACGGACGTGCTCTGCGTCCAGGAGACCAAGTGCACCGCCGAGCAGTTCCCCGCCGAGGCGCTGCGCGAGATCGGTTACGACTCCGCGGTCAACGCCACCGGACGGTGGAACGGCGTGGCGGTGATCTCCCGGGTGGGGCTCGAGGACGTGACCGCGGGCCTGCCCGGCGGCCCGGGCTACGAGGGCGTCCAGGAGCCGAGGGCGATCTCGGCGACCTGTGGCCCGGTCCGTGTCTGGTCGGTGTATCTGCCGAACGGCCGGGAGGTCGACCACGCGCACTATGCCTACAAACTGCAGTGGTTCGACGCGCTGAAGGCGGCGGTCGCCGAGGACGCGTCCGGCACAAGGCCGTTCGCGGTCCTCGGCGACTTCAATGTCGCCCCGACCGACGCGGACGTCTGGGACCCCGCCGCGTTCGAGGGCGCCACCCACGTCACCCCCGCCGAGCGGGCCGCCCTCGCCGCGCTGGGCGAGGTGGGGCTCTCCGACGTGCTGCCGCGCCCACTCAAGTACGACCGTGCGTACACCTTCTGGGACTACCGCCAGTTGGCGTTCCCCAAGAACAGGGGCATGCGCATTGACCTGGTGTACGGCAACGCCCCCTTCACCGAGGCGGTCAAGGACAGTTACGTCGACCGCGAGGCGCGCAAGGGCAAGGGCGCCTCCGACCATGCGCCGGTGGTGGTCGACCTGGGAGTGATGAGCGAAGGGCCGAGCGAATAAGTGTGCGGTTTCCGCGCGCCTGTGGTGCGACCATGCTGCTGAATGCGAGGCTGAGTGGTGTGAATATCCCCTTCTTGGACAACTGGCGCAGGCGGCACGGCACGGGGTACGCGGAAACGCTCATGGCGGCGATGCAGAACGATCCCCAGGGTGTCGGCGAACTGCTGGCCGAGTGCGAGCTGTTGAGGGCCCGCGCGGGGCGAGAGGGGCTTCAACTCGACGATTCCCCGGAGTCGTTGGCAGCGCTCGACCAACTGCCGCCGCACTGGCGCGACGACCCGGAGGAACTGCCCTGGCTGGGCAATGACGCCGGGCTCTACCTCGGCACCATCATCGTCAGGACCGTCCCCGGCGCGGTCTGGGACGTCTGGCCGGGAGGGCAGCCCGTGGTGCGGCTGACCTCGGGCCGCGAGATCAACGTCGTGGAGGCCGGCCTCGACTGGGCGGTGGCCGGAGCTCCCGAGCTCTCGCAGGTCTATGCGGAAGCGGCCGAGGCCTGACCGGTGCCCCTGGGCCGTGCGCACCCCAGCGAGCCGGTTGCTGTATTTCAATGCAAATACGGCTTATGTCCGATTAGAGCGTGTCGGGTGCGAAGTCCCTTGATGGGACGGATAGTTTGCGCAGACCTCGACGTGTGGAGCGCCAGGGGCTCGCCGCACAGCAGCTCGTCGCGCTTCCGCACGCTGCGCCCGGTCATGTCGTCACCTAAGGGGAGTTCCTCCATGCAGGCAAGCTCATCGCGTCGGATCTCGACTACGATGTGCCGTTCATCCCCAGAACGCTGCTGCCGGGTGGGCAGTAGCTCCTAGGGCCATGCCCGCCCGGCAGCGGCCGGTGATCACTTCTCGCGCAGCGGGACCGACGGGTACGACAGGTCGGACTCGGGCGAGGAGAAGGTCAGCTGCGCGCCGGTCGGGTTGAGCTCGATGTACAGCGGGTCGGCCGTGTTGGGCCGGCCTGCCGAGGACGAGCGGGCCCGCGTCGTGCAAGTGTGCGATGGGGGCGCCGCTCTCCTTGCTATCGCACCTTCGATGCGTGGCCAACTCCCTCTCGTTGCCTGGGTTATACAGCCGACGACACGTCGCGCAGTGCTCTTCCGGAGGATTCTGCTTCTTTCATTGACAGCGGAAAAGAACCACCCTAGGTTTCCGGCCATGCGCCCGCCCTCTCCTCACGAGGCGGTCCCGGCCCTGCCGGCCGCTTCCCTGGTTTTCACGACCGTGCTCTCCCACGGCCCGCTCACCCGCACGGAGATCGCGCGGCGGACCATGCTGTCCTCGGCCGCAGTCACCAAGGCGGTGCGCCCGCTGATGGAGGTCGGCTACCTCGTCGAAGGCGTCAGCGAAGGGACGCGGCCCGCTCTGGGACGTCCGGCCAACCCGGTACGGGTCGACGGGGGCAGGGCGCTGTTCATCGGCATCAAGGTGACCGGAGACGAGATCATCGCCGTCCTGGCCGATCTGTGCTGCCGTATCCGGTGTGCACGGCACGTATGGCTCACGGGCCGCGAGCCGGAAGTGGTACTCCCTGCCATCACCGACCTGGTGCAGGAACTCCTGACGGAGGCCGACGGATACGGCGTCCAGGTACAGGGCCTGGGCATCGCCGTCTCGGGTGATGTGGAGCGTGCGGAGGGAACGGTCCGCTACTCGCCGTTCCTGGAGTGGCGGGACGTACCCCTGGCCGAAATCCTGCGGACCGCGACCGGGCTGCCGGTCACGGTCGAGAACGACGTACGGGCGCTCACGGTCGCCGAGCAGTGGTTCGGGGCCGGAGTCGGTCTCGCCAACTTCGCCCTGGTGACCGTGGGCGCCGGCATCGGCTGTGGTCTGGTGGTGCACGGTCGCGTGGTGTCGGGTGCCCACGGCGTGGCCGGCGAGATCGGGCACCTGTCCATCGACCCCCTCGGCCCGTCCTGTCACTGCGGTCACAACGGGTGCGTCGAAGCGATCGCCGCGGACCCCGCGATTGTGCGCGCGGTCCGTGAGGCCACGGGCACGCCCGTGACCACCGCAGCCGAGGCGCTCGAACTGGCCCGGAGCGGAGATCCCCGGGTCCGCGAGGTCTACGCCCGCGCCGGCGAGGCCATCGGGAGGGCCATCGGTTCCGTGGCCAACCTCCTCGGTCCGGAACGAGTGATCATCTCCGGCGAGGGCCTGGCCGCGTACGACCTCTTCGCCGAGGGCATCCGCGACGCGTTCGCCGCGTCCGCCTTCGGCACTGCTGCCCAGTGCGATGTGATGACACGCCCGCTGCCCTTCGAGGAGTGGGCGCGCGGGGCCGCGGCCACCGCGATCCAGTCCTTCATCCGGTCGGACACCTACCAGGAGCGGCGGCACGATGCCCTGCCGACCCACGCTGCACCGCCGGTTCACCATGCGCTCCGGTTCGACCGCGCAAACCCGTGACTCGACAACAGGAGGTCCGACCCATGCGGTCATCCCCGTACTCACCCCTGCTCGGAGCCCATGCCGGCTCCGTGCGCCGGACCATGAGAGCCATGCTGGTCCTGGCCGTCACCGCCGGTCTCGCGACGGGCGTCACCGCCGGCTGGGCCGCCGCGCCGGCCAGGGCCCAGAGCCCGGCCTCCATAACCGCGGCCCCGGTCGCGACCCCGGTGGACGCCGCCTCCGGCGTCGCCGCCAAGCCGTACATGGGCTGGTCCAGTTGGAGTATGCAGTCCTCCAAGTATCCGGGCCTGAACCCGGACGGCGACTACAGCTACCTCACCGAGGCGAACGTCCTGAAGCAGACGGACGCCCTCGCCGGCAAGCTGAAGAAGTACGGATACGACCATGTCAACATCGATGCGGGCTGGTGGATGGACAAGGACTGGAAGTCCGAGTTCGACCCGTACGGACGGCAGACGCCCGACCCGGTCCGATTCCCGCACGGCATGAAGCCGGTCGCCGACCACATCCACTCCCAGGGCCTCAAGGCGGGCATCTACCTGCCGGCAGGCCTGGAGAAGGGCGCGTACGGGGCAGGCGAGGTGCCGATCCGGAATGCTTCCGGCTGCACCACCGCCGACATCGTGTACCCGGACCTGCGCACCACCAACGGCTGGGACAGCTCCTACAAACTGGACTTCGACAATCCCTGCGCACAGAAGTACATCGACTCGCAGGCGCAGATGCTCGCCGACTGGGGCTACGACTTCCTCAAACTGGACGGTGTGGGCCCGGGCTCCTCAAAGTCCGGTGACAATTACGACAACGTTGCCGACGTCGCCGCCTGGCACCGGGCCATCGCCGCCACCGGACGCCCGATCCACCTCGAACTCTCCTGGTCGCTCGACATCGGCCACGCCGCCGACTGGAAGCAGTACTCCAACGGCTGGCGCATCGACACCGACGTCGAGTGTTACTGCAACACCCTTGTCACCTGGGAGAACTCGGTCAACGACCGGTGGAACGACGCCCCTGCGTGGAGCCACGAAGCAGGCCCGGGGGGCTGGAACGACCTCGACGCGATCGACGTCGGCAACGGCCGGATGGACGGCCTCACGAAGGCCGAGCGGCAGAGCTACATGACACTGTGGGCCATCAACAAGTCGCCGCTCTTCACCGGTGACGACCTCACCCAGTTGGACGCTTACGGCGTCTCGTTGCTGACCGACAGGGAAGTCATCGCCGTCGACCGGAACGACTCGCCCGTCGCGCGCCCGGTCACCCCGATGGGCGACCAGCAGGTCTGGGGCACCAAGAACTCCGATGGGAGTTACACCGTCGCCCTTTTCAACCTGGGGGATGCGCCTGCCTCCGTCACAGCCGACTGGGCCTCATTCGGCTTCGGCGGCAACGCCTCCGTGCGCGACCTGTGGAACGAGGAGGACCTCGGGACGTACAAGAACAAGATCACCGAGGCACTGCCCGCCCACGGATCACGGCTGTTCACCATCAAGCCCGGCGGCCGGACCCCGGTGACGACGAGCTACCAGGCCGAGTCCTCGGTCAACACACTGACAGGCAACGCCGCCGTCACCTCGTGCGCGGCCTGCTCCGGGGGCAAGAAGGTCGGCGACCTCTACCTGGGCGGCAGACTGCAGTTCAACGACATCACGGTGAAGAAGCCAGGGATCTACACCGTCACCATCGCCTACGGCAGCGGCGACCCCCGCTCGGTGACGGTCTACTCCAACAGTGGCAACGGCAGCACCGCGAAGTTCCCCTCCACGGGCGACTGGAGCACGGTCGACACCATCAGCGTCCAGTTGGCCCTGAAGGCGGGCTCCAACACCGTCACCTTTGACAGCGGCAGCGGATACGCACCTGATATCGACAAGGTCGACGTAGCGCGTTCGCTCTGACTCCGAGTGCTCTTCCCCGAAACGTCGACGGCCGGCAGCCGTCGTTCCCGCACGCGCCATTCCTCAGATACCGGGAGCGCACAACCGTGGACATCCCGCACACCGACTCACCCGACAACCTCCGCAGCCGCAGGGGCTTCCTCGCTCTCGCGGCCGCTACGGGCGTGGCCACCGCACTCGGCGGGCTGCCTGCCTTCACCGCCTCGGCGGCTCCCCGTCGCCCCACCGAGTCCGCCCTGCTGTCCGCGGCCGACGCCGCCAAGAACCAGCTGTGGTGGCAAGCTCCCGGCTCCGCCGACTCGATGATCCAGCAGGGGTTGCCGGTCGGGAACGGGCGCCTCGGCGCGCTCGCGAGCAACAGCCCGTCCGGCGAACTTCTGCTGATCACCGATGCCACCCTGTGGACCGGTGGCGTCAACGACACGCTGCAGAGCGACGGCCAGTTCCCGTACGGCCGCGACGACTTCGGCTCCTTCACCCTGCTGGCCCAGCTCACCGTGGACATACCCGACCACGACCTGGGCGCCGCCACCCACTACCGTCGCTCCCTCGACCTGGCCCAGGGCCTGGTCAGCGCCTCGTACGACATCTCCGGCGTCACCTATCGGCGGCAGATCTTCGCCAGCCGCCCCGACGACGCCATCGTCCTGTACTTCTCCCAGCAGGGCGGGGGCACCTACACCGGTACGGTCTCCCTCGTCGGCACCCACGGCGAGTCCACCACCGGCAGCAGCACCGGGCACTGGGCGTCGTTCGGCGCCTCCTTCGCCAACGGCCTGACATACGGTGCCGCGGTAACCGCCCACAGCAGCACCGGCACGGTCCGCGTCGACGGTACGTCGATCTCCTTCAGCGGCTGCGAGGACCTCACCGTCGTCGTCAGCGGTGGAACCGACTACGCGCCCGACGCGGCCGCGAAGTTCCGCGACCCGTCGGTGGACCCCGAGCGTCTCGCCCGGACCAAGGTCATCGACGCTTGCGGCCACTCGGCGAGCACCCTGCTGCACACCCATGTGGCCGACTTCCGGGCAGCCTTCGGGCAGCTGGACATCGACCTCGGCCCCTCGTCCGCCGCGCAGCGCGAACTGGACACCTGGGAGCGGGTGCGGGCGCGCTACCGGGACGACGTCCCCGACCCGGAACTGGAGGCCGCCTACCTGCAGTTCGGCCGCTACCTGATGATCTCCGGATCACGGGGCAGTCTGCCGCTCAACCTCCAGGGCCTGTGGCTGGACGGCAACGACCCCGACTGGATGGCCGACTACCACACCGACATCAACGTCCAGATGAACTACTGGATGGCCGACCGTGCCGGGCTGTCCGGCTGCTTCGATGCCTTCGCGGACTACTGCCTGGCCCAGTTGCCCTCCTGGACGGACGTCACTCGGCGTCTCTTCAACAGCTCGACGAACAGATACCGCAACTCCAGCGGAAAGATCGCCGGCTGGACCGTGGCGATCTCCACCAATCCGTACGGAGGAGGGGGTTGGTGGTGGCACCCGGCCGGTAACGCCTGGCTCTGCCAGAGCCTGTTCGAACACTACGAGTACACCCAGGACCGTGCCTACCTGGAAAAGATCTACCCCCTGATCAAGGGTGCTGTGGAGTTCTGGGAAGCCCGGCTCATCACCACGACGGTCACCGACGCGTCCGGAGCCGCGCGCGAGGTCCTGATCGCCGACAGTGACTGGTCGCCCGAGCAGGGACCTCTCGACGCCAAGGGCATCACCTACGCCCAGGAACTCGTGTGGAACCTCTTCGGCAACTACCGCACCACGACCGAGGCGCTCGGCAAGGACGCCGGCTACCGCAGAACCGTTGACGGGCTGCGCGCACGGCTGTACCTGCCCGTGGTCAGCCCGAAGACCGGCTGGCTGGAGGAGTGGATGTCGCCCGACAACCTCGGCGAGACCACGCACCGTCACCTCTCCCCACTCATCGGCCTCTTCCCCGGTGACCGGATCCGTCCGGACGACTCCACGCCGAAGGACATCCTCGAGGGGGCGACGGCCCTGCTCACCGCCCGCGGCATGAACAACTTCGGCTGGGCCAACGCCTGGCGCAGCCTGTGCTGGGCGAGGCTGAAGGACGCGGAGAAGGCGTACCAGCTCGTCGTCAACAACCTGAAGCCGTCGGCCAACGGCAGTAACGGGACCGCGATGAACCTCTTCGACATCTACGAGGCCGGACAGGGCCGCGGCATCTTCCAGATCGACGCGAACTTCGGTACCCCCGCCGCGATCATCGAGATGCTCGTCTACTCACGGCCGGGACACCTCGAGCTGCTCCCCGCGCTGCCGGCCGCCTGGGCGGCGTCCGGCTCGGTCTCCGGTGTAGGCATCCGGGGCGGCTTCGTCGCCGACATCGGATGGAAGAACGGGAAAGTCACCCGGGCGACGCTGAGGAGCGTCGGCGGCCGCAGCACGACCGTCCACGCGGGCGGCGTCTCGCGGACGGTCCATCTCGAGCACGGCGAGTCCGTCACGCTGCGGAACCTCGGATGAGCGGCGGACCGGCAGCGAGTCACCGACCGCGCCGCAGAGCCCCGCTGTCCATGGCTGCCGCACTGGCCGGCGCGCTGCTGGCGGTCCTCGCGCCGAGCGTGAACGCCTCGGCCGTCGCCGCACCTTCACCTCAGCATCAGAGCGGCCGGGTCAGTGCCTGGTCGCCCAGCATGACGACCGGCGGCCCGGCCTTCGACAACCGGACCATCCGGATGGTGGCCCACTCCAGCGTCAGCGGCTCGGATGCCCGCATCACGCTGTCCAACCGGTACAGCGACACTCCGCTCGACGTCAGCGCGGTGGACATCGCCGTCCAGCAGAGCGGGGCAGCGGCGAAGCGGGGCACCACCTTCAACGTCACCTTCGGCCACTCCGGTCACCTCAGCATCCCGGCCGGCGGCCAAGCGATCAGCGACGCCGTCCCGATCTCGGTGAGCGCCGGGGAGAACCTGCTCGTCAGTCTCTACCTGCCCGGCGCGACGGGCACGTCCACCTGGCACTCCGACGCGTTCGACACCACCTACACGGCAGCCGGTGATCACACGGGCGACGACAGCGCGGCTGCTTTCGACACCAGCACGACCTCGTGGTACTACCTGGCGGGCCTCGATGTGGTGTCGCCCACCGCGAAGGGCACAGTCGTCGCCTTCGGTGACTCGATCACCGACGGCTACCACTCCTCCACCGGTACCTACACCCGGTGGCCCGACTTTCTCGGACGCCGGCTGGGCACCGAACCGGGGCCGCAGAAGCTGAGTGTCGTCGACGCCGGCATCGGTGGCAATCGGGTCCTCACCGACGTCCCCAACCTCTGGCAGGGCGTCAGCGCCCTGAAACGCTTCCGCCACGACGCACTCGGCCAACCGGGCGTCAAGGACGTGATCCTCTTCGAGGGCATCAACGACATCGGCAACAACGCCGGAACCGACGGGGCGCCGCTGACCGCCCAGGCTCTCATCGAGGGCTACCGCACCCTGATCGGCGAGGCACACGCCGCGCACGTCAACGTCATCGGCGCCACCCTGATGCCCGACGAGGGCAACGGCTACTACACGCCCGCCGCCGAGACGATCCGCCGGAGCGTCAACCGGTGGATGCGTACGAGCGGTGCCTTCGACGGCGTCATCGACTTCGACCGGGCCATGCGCGACCCCGCGAACCCCGCGGCCCTCGACCCGGCCTACGACTCGGGCGACCACATCCACCCGAACGACGCCGGCATGGAGGTGATGGCCGACGCGATCGACCTGCGGCTGTTGCACAGCTGACCCGCGCAACCGATTTCGGCCGACCCTCTGGCGAAAAAGCGTCGTTCGTTCCAAGCTCTCGGTGTGACGAATTCAGAGAGCGGAGCAATACCGGGACGGACGGACATGACCTTGCGGCTCCGAGGGAAGCTGCAGTGGGTACCGGTGGGTGCGGTGATCGTGCTGGCCGCCTGGGCGGTGGCCATACCCCCGGTCATGCACGGGGCGTACGGAGCGATCGGTGGCACCCTGATGGTGATCGCGGGCGTGCTCCTCGCCGTCTTCACGGTGACCTTCGTCGGTTACCTGGTCCGCCCGCTGCGCATCGAGGCGCGCGAGGCCGGCCTGAGCGTGCGCCTGCCCACCTGGCCCACCCGTACCGTGCCCTGGGCGGCGCTGGCGGGGGTATCGGGGGTGGTCGTCGCCTCGGGTGGCCGCACGCACTCCTACGTCGTGGTGGACTTCGCACCGGGCGCTGACGCGCTGCCCGCGCTGTGCCGCCCGCGCTCGATGTACCGCAGGCTCGGCCCGGCGATGGATCGGGGAGAAGATGCGAAGGGCCTCTGCCTGGAGGAGGAGGTCTTCGACCTGGATCCGGCCGGTCTGCTGGCCGCGATCGGACGGTGGGCCCCGGCCGGCGTACCCGTCAGCGGTCCGCACGGTGAGAGCTACGGCACGCCGGAGCCGGGGCCTGCGCGGCCAGCGTGACCTCGGCGACCAGCGCCACCACATCCGGGCCGTACGCCTGCGAGTTGATGACCTTCAGCCGACGTCGGCGCGGGAGCAGGGCGGCCGGTGGACGACGGTGGCGCGGGTGTGTGGACGTGAAGGTGCTTCTTCCGATCGCCGGGCGGGGGCCCACCGAAGGGAGGGGCCGCCGTCTGCGGTGATGGGGTGCGGACGGCGGTTTCCTCAGACCCCGTAGCGGTCGGCGGCGAAGAGGTGGAGGTGGTCGGCGACCCAGTCGGAGGTACGTCGCAGTCCTTCGTCCAGCGAGACCTGCGGCTGCCCGCCGCCTCAGTCCCGGGCGCGGGAGTTGTCGGGGAGCAGTCGCTGCACCTCACTGCCGGCGGGACACAGCCGGCTCTGGTCGACGACGATCTCCGCGTCGCGGCGGGAGGCGTTGATGAGCGCCTTGGCGAGCGGTCGGCAGACGGTGCCCGCGATTGCGGGGTCGCCGGCGGCGGTCCGTGACCTCGTCGACGAGGCACTGACCGCGCCACGAGGGCCTTGAGCCAAGGCCTGCCGGCAATGGCGATGCTGCCGCCCCCCCTACTGCCCTCTGGCGGCGGCTGGGCGCCGCATCGGTCCGAGGCGTTTGATGATCCGGTCTGCCGCCGACTTGGACACCCGCCTCAGGGTCAGTTGGCGCGTGGTCAGGTTGGCGCGCCAGGACGAGCAGTTGGCGCACTCGGTTCGGCCCCCTTCCGACGAAGGGCCGGGCGGCGCGCCTCCCCGGGACGACCGGGCCCGGCAACCGCGCGTCACATCAGTGCCAGGGGGCGAGGCCACCCGAACCTGTTCCACCGCGGCCCCGCTGGGCCCGGCGTCGTCGTGGCGTCGAGGAAGGCCGGGAGAGAATGCCTCTTCGCCGGCCGACATCGGACGGAATATCACCAAACGTCGCCCTGCCCCGAAGACAGGGCTTAAGTCAAGCCGAAAGAAAAGTCCCGCCCGGGTCCTTGACCGATACATGACTGCCGGGCATCGTTCGGGAGAGCGCTCTCCCTAGGCGCTTCATCTCTCAACTCCCTGTGGGAGGAGGCGACTTCTGTGTCCGCAGTTGGTATGACCGTGGCGAGACCGCCACGAAGACGACGCTCCGGCCCAGCGCGCAGGGCCATCGCCACTGCGCTGGTCAACGCGCTCGTCGGCGTCCTGCTCGTCCTTCTTCCGGCCACCGCGGCGCAGGCCGTTCCCGTGCTGCTGTCTCAGGGCAGACCCGTGCCGGCGTCCAGCACGCACGAGGCCTGGGGCCGAGGCAGCTACTGCAACTGCACCACGGTCCCGGTCATCCGGCATGGCCACGGATCCGAAGCGCCGGTGAAACCGGGAGTGACGTTCCACAGCCTCCTGGTGGTCTCCCTGGCCGGCGACGGACAGTACGAGCACGTCATCAACGACCCCGGATCGCCCACCTCGGCTACCTCGACCGTCCCCCTCACGGTCGTGGCCTCCCCCTGATCCACGCCCGGGGCGGTGCCGTCCGGAATTCGGGCCCGGCCAGCTGTCTTCGGGCCGGACGACCCTGCTCCGCGTCCCCGGCCCCGAGAGGGACGCCCTACTCAGTTCGAGCACATGACCGGCCTCCTTCGCCGGCGTGAGCCCGACGCATCTTCACCCCGACCCCGAAAAAGCCCACAAGGCCATCGAAGCGCATGGCTGCCGCAGCAGACCTTTCCCTCGGACCGACCCTTCAGGAGTACCCGTGCCCAGACCACCCTCACCGGTGACGCTCGCTCCCCGCCGCGCCGCCTTCGCCCTTCTCGCGCTCGGCGCCCTCCTCGCGTCCTTGCTCACCGTCGCGCTCGCGCCGAGCGCGCACGCGGCCGACACCCTCCTGTCCCAGGGCAGGACCGCCACCGCCTCCTCGCAGGAGGGTGACGGCTACTCGGCCGCCGCCGCGGTGGACGGCGACCTGACCGGCACCCGCTGGGCCAGCAAGTGGAGTGACGAGCAGTGGCTCCAGGTCGACCTGGGGCAGGAGTCGGATCTCAGCCATGTCGTTCTGACCTGGGAGCCGGCCTACGGCAAGGACTACGAGATCCAGGCGTCCGACGACGGCACCGACTGGCACACCCTGAAGAGGGTGACCGGCGGCGACGGCGGCACCGACGACCTCGCTGTGTCCGGGACCGGCCGCTACGTCCGGATGGAGGGCCTCGCCCGGTCCAGCGGGTACGGATACTCGCTGTGGGAGTTCCAGGTCTACGGCTCCGCCGGCGGCACCACACCGCCCCCCACCTCGGGCGCAGTCAAGGTCGAGGGCACCCAGGGCAACTGGCGCCTGACCGTGGGCGGTCAGCCGTACACCGTCAAGGGAGTCACCTGGGGCCCGGCGATCTCGGATGCTCCCAAGTATCTGCCGGATGTGAAGGCCATGGGCGCCAACACGATCCGCACCTGGGGCACCGACGGCTCCAGCAAGGCGCTCCTGGACGCGGCGGCGGCCAACGGGATCCACGTGATCAACGGTTTCTGGCTGCAACCGGGCGGCGGGCCGGGTGCCGGCGGCTGCGTCGACTACGTGACCGACACGACGTACAAGAACGACATGCTCACCGAGTTCGCCAAGTGGGTGGACGCCTACAAGAGCCATCCGGCGACGCTGATGTGGAACGTCGGCAACGAGTCGGTGCTCGGTCTGCAGAACTGCTACAGCGGCAGTCAGCTGGAGGCTGAGCGCAACGCGTACACCAGCTTCGTCAACGACGTCGCCAAGAAGATCCACAGCATCGACCCCGACCACCCGGTCACGTCCACCGACGCGTGGACCGGGGCCTGGGCGTACTACAAGCGCAACGCACCCGACCTCGACCTGTACGCGATGAACTCCTACAGCAATGTGTGCAAGGTCCGCCAGGACTGGATCGACGGGGGCTACACCAAGCCGTACATCATCACCGAGACCGGTCCGGCCGGTGAGTGGGAGGTGCCCAACGACGCCAACGGCATCCCCGACGAGCCGACCGACGTGCAGAAGGCGGACGGGTACACCAAGGCCTGGAACTGCGTCACCGGCCACCAGGGCGTTGCACTGGGCGCCACCCTCTTCCACTACGGCACCGAACACGACTTCGGCGGTGTCTGGTTCAACCTGGTGCCCGACGGGCTGAAGCGGCTGTCGTACTACGCTGTCAAGAAGGCCTACACCGGTTCGACGTCCGGTGACAACACCCCGCCGGTCATCAGCGACATGACCGTCGCCCCGGCCTCCTCCGCGCCGGCCGGCGGCGAGTTCACCGTGCACGCCGCCGTCCGCGACCCCGACAGCGACCCCGTCACCTACAAGATCTACCTCAGCGGCAACTACGCCAACGGCGACAAGCGGCTCGTCGACGCGCAGTGGCGCTCGCTGGGCAACGGGAACTTCGCCGTCACCGCGCCGCAGAAGCTCGGTGTGTGGAAGGTCTACGTCCAGGCCGAGGACGGGCACGGCAACGCCGGCATCGAGACGAAGTCGGTCAAGGTCGTCGCCCCGCCGGTGAGCGGGACCGACCTGGCGCTGAACCGGCCCGCGACCGCCTCCTCCTCGCAGCAGTCCTACGGCGACTGCCCCTGCACCCCGGCGATGGCCGTTGACGGCCGCACCGACACCCGCTGGGCCAGTGACTGGAGCGATCCGCAGTGGTTGCAGGTCGACCTCGGCGCGTCGAAGGCCCTGCGCAAGCTGCAGCTCGTCTGGGACCCGGCCTACGCCAAGTCCTACGAGGTGCGGGTCTCCGACGACGGCAGCAACTGGCGTTCGGTGTACTCCACGACCGCCGGCGACGGTGACGTCGACACCATCGACGTCTCGGCCACCGCTCGTTACGTGCGCCTGCAGTTGACGGCGCGCGGCACGAGCTGGGGCTACTCGCTGCACGATCTGGGGATCTACAGCTGACGGCTGTGCCCCGGACGGCGGCGGCCCCTCAGTGGGTGCGCCGCCACCGCACCGATCGCACCTCCCGCGTGCCGCACCCACGCGTGCGCGGGCCCTCTTTCCACTCCACGGGCAGGAGACCCCCATGAGATCGAGTCCGAAACGGTTCCCCGCACTCCTCCTCGGCACCGCGCTGTTCACCAGTGTCCTGGGCATCGGCACCATCGCCTCTGCCTCCGCCTCCGCCGCCGGCGACAAGGACGGCGGTGCGCCTGCCGCTGTCGCCGCCGGGCACACCATGTCCGTGTCCCCCCAGGCATCCGCCGACGACCCGGACGGCGACGGCTACATACCGGCCGTGCCGCAGGTCACCGGCGTCACGCCGTCCTCGGCCGACCCGCCGCACCGCTACTTCCACGAGTTCCAGGCCAACTGCTCGGTCACGCACACCGCTCCGGACGATCCGATCGTCTACCCGGGCCAGCCCGGCAAGTCCCACGACCACACCTTCATGGGCAACACCTCGACGAACGCCGCAAGCACGACCGCCTCCCTCGACGGCGGCGCCACCACCTGCAAGGCGCCCGCCGACGCCTCGGCGTACTGGATGCCCTCGCTGTTCAAGGGCGACCAGAAGATCCTCCCGGTCGGCCCGCAGACCATCTACTACAAGTCCGGCGTCACCGACTACACCAGTGTGCGGCCCTTCCCCAAGGGACTGCGGTTCGTCGTGGGCAGCCCGATGCAGAGCGCCGACGAGTTCCGCCACCACCCCGGCTTCGTCGAGGGCTGGGAGTGCGGCGACAGCTACTTCAACGTCGACTTCCCGGCGAACTGCGCGAACCGGGCCGACGTCCAACTCAACATCCGCTTCCAGGCCCCCAGTTGCTGGGACGGGAAGTACCTCGACACGCCGGACCACAAGAGCCACATGGCCTACCCGGTCGTCAAGCCCGGCACCAACGACAACGTCTGCCCCGCCGACCATCCGGTCGCCGTGCCGATGATCGAGTTCAAGATGGCGTTCCCGGTCAACGGTGACATGAGCCAGGTGCACCTCGCCAGCGGCAGCGGTCACTCCTTCCACTACGACTTCTTCGACGCCTGGGAGGACCGCACACTCAAGGCCATGGTCGACCACTGCATCGTGGGCGGGCTCCAGTGCGACGCCCGCGGCTACGACCAGACACACCCGGAGGCGGGTGCTGCCCTCAACGAGGACTACCGGCTTCCCTGACCCCCGACCCGTTCCACTCGGCCCGGCCGGTCCCGCGCACCCCACGCAGGCCGACCGGGCCCTCGGGCTGTTCCCGGGCAACCGGCTGTCTCAGCCGGTTGCCCGGGTCCGGCTTGTCGGAGGGGACTACAGAGGCTGCTTCCTGGAGGTCAGTGGTCGCGGCGAGGTTCAGCATGCCAAGGACGTCTGACGCAGCGCCGTGAGAAGGGCCAGGGGAGTGGCCGCCGCCCAGGCCTGTGGCGAACACGCGTGCGGGTAGGGCACCGGCTGTGGGTGGTCGGTGCGTCCGTAACCCGCCATCACCTCGGGCAGCCGGTGACCGTGGTGTGCGGCCGCGTCCAGCAGACCGAGCGCGACCGTGCGGGCTTCGTCCGTCAGACCGCAGCGTACGAGCCCGAGCAACACGATTGCGTTGTCGTGCGGCCAGGAACTGCCGCGATGGTAGGAGAGCGGGTGGTAGCCGGGCTGGTCCGATGCCAGGGTCCGGATGGCCCAGCCGGAGAAGAAGTCTGGCTCCAGCAACCGCCGCCCTACGCGGTGCGCGTGGGGCTCGTCGAGGATGCCCGACCACAGGAGGTGTCCCGCGTCGGAGGCGAGCGAGTCGACCTGCCGCCCTTGGCCGTCCAGCGCCAGGGCTGGGAAGTCGGTTTCCGGCATCCAGAAGTCCCGTAGGAAGCGCTCCCGTAGACCGGCGGCGGCGGCCTCGAGTTGGTCGGCGTAGCCCGCGTCGTTCCAGACCGAACGGGCGAGCCGCGCGGTGCGGACCAGCGCGTCGTAAGCGTATCCCTGGGCCTCGACGACCGCGATCGGCCCCTCGGCCTGCGTGCCGTCGAGAAAGCAGACGGCTCCGGCGGAGTCCTTCCAGTTCTGGTTGATCAGTCCGTTGGGATCAGGTGTGTAGACCAGGTAGCCACCGGTGTCCAGGCCGCCGTCCCGGAACATCCACGCCATGGCTGCGCGGGCATGGGGCTCCAAGCGAGCGGCGAGCGTGCTGTCCCCCGTGGCCTGCGTGTAGCTGCCCAGGAGCACCAGGAAGAGGGGGGTCGCGTCCACCGATCCGTAGTAGCGGCCGTAGGGCACCTGGCGGAAACTGGCCAGCTCACCGTGGCGGAGCTCGTGGACGATGCGGCCAGGTTGCTCGCCGCGGTCCGGGTCGTACTGGCTGCCCTGAGTCGCCGCGAGCGCGGCGAGGGTCGCCGCGGCCAGCTCCGGGCGATACGGGAGTGCGAAGAGCGAGGTGAGCAGGGAGTCGCGGCCGAAGAGAGTGAGGAACCAGGGGACGCCGGCGCCCGGGACTCTCAGCTCTTCGCCATCCGGTCCCGTGGCGGGGATGCGCAGCGCTGCCAGGTCGCGCAGGCCGCGTGAGCAGGCCGCGGCCAGACCGGGGGGTGCATCCCGGGGTATGGGCAGCGGCGCGTCACCGACGAAGGCCGCGACGTCGGCGGCACAGACCGCTGCGGTCTCCGAGGGAGTGGCGACCGCTGCCGGGGCAGGCCCGCCGTGTGGGTACGCCGTCACCGTCAGCAGCAGTTCCACCGCACCGAGTGGCGGCAGGTCCAGCCGCCACTCCAGCAGGTGTGCGGTGTCCTGCCCGCCTGCCGGCACGACGTTATCGGGGGCAGGTGTCGCGGACACCGTTGTACGGGAGAGCCAGTCACCGCGCTCGTAGGTGAAGGCGACTCCGCCGGGCACCACACGGGCGCTGCGCTGTGCGCCGCCCTTGTCGTAGTGACGCTCGTCGGAGCGTAGTTGGAACTGGTCGGCGAAATCGGCAGCCACCGTCAGCCCGACCACCACCGTGGTGGTCTCCGACCGGTTGCTGACCAGTCGGAGCCGCTCCGCCAAGGCTCCGTCGGCCAGGGACTGCTCACGGAAGACGGTGTACGCGGGGGGCTCGTCACGGGTGCCCGGCGGGGTCAGCACACATGCGGCGGAGAACTCTCCCGCTGAGGGGACAAGCACCGCAGGGGCCGTGCCGTCCACGGTCAGGGACCAGAGGCTCAAATGCCTTGCGTCCTGCCGGAACATCCCGTCGGGCGATGCACCGAGGCTGCCGGTGATACCGCCGTCGGCACCCAGGATGGCGAAGGTGCCCGCCCGGACCAGGATGGTGTCCGCTGTGGTGCTCACGTACGTACTCCGTTCGTGGGGCCGGTTGTACGGTCGGCCCTCTCCGAGGGCCGGGCGGCGGCCAGCAGATCGAGGGTGAGGGCGGCCGTCCATGCGAAGTCGCGGGTGCCCCGGGACTGCGAGGTGAAGGGATCCACGTACTCCGCGAAGTCGCAGGCGCCCGCGGCGGTGAGCATCGATGCGCGCAGCCGGTCCGCCTCCCGGGTCTGCCCGTACTCGCGCAGACCGCGCTCCAGCAGCCAGTTGGTATTGAACCAGGCCGGTCCGCGCCAGTAACGGGACCCGTCGAAGGCGTGGCCGGTGAAGTCGTACGAGGGTGCCATCGGTACCTCGCCGAGGCGGAAGCCGGGGCCCGCCGCCGTTGAGAGGAGTGCGTCCACCAGGTCCCGAGGGAGCCCGGGCACGATGAGGGGGACAAGCCCGGCGACGCTGCGCTCGGGGATGAGCTCGCCCCCCACCAGGTCCCGGCAGAGGAACATTCCCTCGGCGGAGGACCACAGGCGCGCCACGAGTGCGTCGGTCAGCTGCGCGGCCCGGCGCTCGTGACGAGCGGGGTCGGCTCCGGTCGCGGTGGCGATCCGGGCGAGAGCGTGTTCGGAGACGATCAGCAGAGCGTTGAAGCAGGGGTCCTCGACGGCGAAGGTGTGGTCCTCTCCGGAGTCCGCGTACAACCGGTCGCGGTAGTCGGTGGCGAGGCGTACGTAGCGGCCGTAGTCCAGATCGGTGGGGCGCTCCGCGGGCTGTCCGTGATCGAGATCGGCGCGCCGGTAGGAGCTGGGGGCGGACGGTTCCACGCGTTGCAGGGGGCTGTCCCAGCAAGGACTGTTGTCCATCCCGGGTTCCCACGGGTGCACCACGGCGGCGAGCCCGCCGCCACCGAGATCGCGGGGACCCGTGAGGTAGTCGTGCCAGGCGGCGAGGCGCCCGTAGAGCCGGGGCAGGAAGCCGCGCCGGCGTGAGGCTTCCGGGTCGGCACGGTGAACGAGCCACGCGGAAAGGGCGTGAACCGGGGGCTGCACGATCCCTGAGGTTTCGGTGCCCGCCGGGGCACCCGTCGTCGCGCCGGCGCTGGACGAACGCCAGAAGTCGGGGCTGGGGAAGTAGGCGTCCAGTGGGACAGCCGGGTTGAAGACGATGTGCGGGATGCGTCCGTCGGCCCACTGGGCGCCGAACAGACTCTCCAGTTCGCGCTGGGCGCGCCGCACCGACAGATGGCGCAGGCCGATCGCGATGAAGGCCGAGTCCCAGCTCCACTGGTGCGGATACAGGCCACGGGAAGGGACTGTCGATGTTCCCGTCCAGTTGGCGAGCAGGACCCGCGCCGCACCGCGCCGAAGGGTCAGGCCATCGGCTGCGGCGGGCGCGGGCGTTTCGAGCAGCGACGTCACGCGCCGGACCTCCGTAGGAACGCGGGGATCGAGCGGACGGCCTCCGTGGGGTCGCCGGTCAGCCGGCATTCGACGGCGAGGTACCCGTCGTAGTTGATGCTGTGCAGCGCACCGAGCCAGGCGGGCCAGTCCAGGTGCCCGGCGCCCGGCTGGAATCGGTTGGAATCACTGACCTGGGCGTGGCCGATGTAGGGCGCTGCGGCCAGGATGGCTGCCGACGGGTCGCCCTCCTCGATGTTCATGTGGTAGCTGTCGATGCCGATACGGACTGAGTCGATGCCCACTGTTCTGATCAGCTCGGCGGCCTGTTCGAGGCGGTTGACCATGTGGTCCTCGTACCGATTGAGCGGCTCCAGGTAAAGGCTCACGCCCTCCCGGCGGGCGTGTTCGCCGAGCTCGGTGAGGCCCGTGATCAGCACCTCACGATCCTGCTCCTCGGTACGCGGGGGCTCGAAGGGCGGCAGCCTGCGCGAGAACATGCCGTACGAGGCGGGAGTCTGCACGCCCAGGGCGCCGATCTCGGCCGCCACGCTGAGCTGTGACTTCAGCTGCTCCAGTGCGTCGCGGCGCAGGGAGTCGTCGAAGGCGGCGAAGAAGTGCAGCATGTCGACGCAGACGGTCGGCATGACGACGCCATCGGCGTGGGCCCGCGTCAACTCGGGGAGACGGTCACGGAACTGGAAGTCGCCCTTGGAACGCAGCTCGATAGCGTCGTAGCCGACTCCCTGTGCGAACTCCCACTTCTCCTGGAGAGTGGTGCCGGGGAGGAGCTGCTCCTGGCAGGCGGTCTTCAACATGGGGGCCTTTCAGAGCCGGAGTGCCGGCGTTCGGTGTCTGGCGGCGGTGCGGCGGCCGGATGCGGGCGCCGACGGGAGATCTCAGAACTCCAGGACGATCTGCAGGGCGTCTGCGGGCCGTTCGTCGAGCAGGGCGTACGCGTCTGCTGCGTCCGCCACCGGCACTATGTGGCTGACCAGCGACTTCACGTCGATCCGGCCCTCGGCCACCAGCGACAGGAAGGTCTGCTGGAGGCGCTCGACCGTCCACCGTCCCGCGAGCTGCGGCGGAACACCGCCGATCTGCGAGCAGACAAGCTGCACCCGGTTGTGGTGGAACTCGTCACCGAGACGCAGGCCGATGCCGTCGCCCTGGTAGAAGCCGGATGCGACCACCCGGCCGCCGACGGTGACGGACCGCATGGCCTCCTGGAGCGCCGGGTAGACGCCGCTGATCTCGATCGCGACGTCGGCACCGACACCTCCGGTGGCTTGGCGGATCTGCTCGGCGACCGTACCGGTGCGGGCGTTGAGGGTGTGCAGAGCGCCGTATTCGCGGGCAGTGGTGAGCCGCCCGTCCAGTGCGTCGACCGCGGTGACCCGGGCGCCGCTGAGCTGGGCGAGGCGGGTGGTGAGCAGACCGATGACGCCCTGGCCGAAGACGGCGACATTCTCGCCGAGGTGGATGTCGGCGCCGAGAACAGCGTTGTACGCGATGGCGCCGACCCGGGCGAAGGCGCCGGCCAGCGGCTCGAGCCCCGAGGG